>NZ_JAIVFQ010000220.1 GCF_020829495.1 Nostoc favosum CHAB5714
CGAAGGTCACTTACGAGTTATTCGAACTTGACAGCGGTTGGGCCCACGGAGTTGGCGTACGCTGTTAGAGACATTTGCCACGCATGCTAAGGTCCACAAGGCCTCGCCGGAGCCACGGCATGCCAGGACATCGACGCCTCGAGGGTCAAGATGACTTGGGCCGAGGAACTCAGCGACGGTGGCAACCGTGTAGCACCGAAGGCCGAGTAGTACCGACGGACCGTACGATCGGTCGAAAACCTATGAGGTGAACGGCAACGCAATTCCCTGCGGGAAAGACACAACCTTCCAACGCGCGGCGCCATTTTGTCACCCGGCGAGAACCCTTATCTGCCAGCTATTGTCGACTGCTCGACTAGATTGTTGTATCGATAATCACATTATAATATTAGGAAAACTACCTGTCCGAGGGAGGGGAAGACCGCAGTAGGTCTCCGGCCAGAGGTCGTAATCCTGGTGAAACTAGACATGATTAATTCGACCAATGAGATTTTTTGTCCCCTTCTTGAACTCTCCAGAGATCGGTCGCGGTGGATGGAGCTCTTAGACGAAGCAAATCTTCGGCTTGCCGCTAATTTCCGGGATCAGGAACCTCTTGGTTACTTACTATTTAACAAGGCACTCTCAACCTGGAAGTGTCGGCGGGTGTTCACTGCCGGGGTGAGACGCGCGTCTGTGGCTACTGATCGTTCAAAGGAAGTGGAGAGAAAGAAGGCCGAAGCATTGGTGCGATTGAACAAGGCAACCGCAGAGGGCCGGCAGTGCTTAAACGAGCGAGATCCAAATGAGATTGCTCGAGATTTCGAAGCGGTGCACCCACATTTATTTCTAGTAGGTGCGCACTGGGCTGAGTTCAGCAACGGCATTAAAGCGATTGAACGAGACACCGTTAGGGCGCGCCTGCAGCGGTGGATGGACACGGCAGTAAATATTGAGACCGGCAACAAAGTTTACATTGACCGGCTCGTTCTTAACCGGGTGATGAATGCACTAGCTAATCTTAGAAAACGGCCGACCGGCTTCCAGCCTCCGTCGGCGTCGGTGGTTAAATTCGTGCGAGAGTGGTGTCTTTTAAGGCAGTTCGCATGCATTCAGACGGTCGACCTATTTAAAGCGTTTTGTGCTTTCTGCAAATACAACGGGGAGGCAGCATGTTCTCAAAAGGCGTTTGCCCGACAGCTGCTTGAAGCATTGCGTGATGCTCGGGTAATGAAGAGGCGACTGTCAATCGATGGTCGACCGCGCGTTGTATACGAAGGTATTTGCCTTAGTGCCGCTGCGTCGCTCGCTGCAGATATAAACATCTACTATTGATCTTCAAACGCGGAAATACAATCAGAGATTGAGCGAGATTGCCCTCCATTTCATAGTGTAAATAGAAAAGAAAGTGTTATGTCCACAGCATTAGTCAGGTGGTCATGGCACTAGCAGCTAAAAGGGAGATAGCTATTGCGTAATGAGAGAGTGTGAAATTTACGTTTCAGATTCGTGTGTGGTCTATATGAGAGTGGGGTTACGAGGGGTGGTGCTAATGCTATGGACAGGGCTGGCATTGGGCAGAATGTACTCCGTGTCCACGCTAGTGATGATAGAGTGAGGTTTTATTGTATGGACAGTAGGAGGGAGGCGCTTGGTGGCCATAGATGCTGCTAGATAACCATACTTCCTGCCGGTAAAAGAGGGTTTAGTATTGCGTAATGAGAGAGTGTGAAATTACGTTTCAGATTCTTGTGTGGTCTATATGAGAACCGACCCTGAGGGGATGGTGTGGCGACTGTGGACACGGGGTAGGGGCATAGGCATGGAGTGCATGATGTCCATACTAGGGATGATAGAGTGCGATTGATTGTATGGACATGATGATACGATGCGATTGTTAAGCACGTGAATGGTCCCGGTGTTCTCGCGCTCGGCTTTGGAGGGCGTGGGCGGGGCGGGCTTGGGTCCTTCCTGACCGTGGCGTGCGATGAGGGGCGGCTTTAGCCCGATCTGGCTCCAGCTATGAACTTTTTCGGACCGAGCTAGGCGTCGCGAGCGCCCAAGACGCGGTATTATCATACCGTTCAAGGATTACGGCCCCTATAGCGCGCGGTTGGTCGCACAACGACCAATCTTGCTTGTGAGCTGAGGAGGGCCTAAAAACCTGTCGCTTCGGCGTCGAGCCACACCAGTATGACCCAAAGCCTCCTCTATCGGTCGCGTCGCATGACTCGCTTTAGCGATGGATGGCCCGGCCGGACGACTCCTTGCCCCGTCCCTGTGTCTACGAAGCTCGGCTTTAGTCTGTAACGAAGGAAACGGGGCCAACGATTGGGCGTGACGTGAACCTGGCTAAACATCGAGATGGTTCCTACCACTTCTTCTCCACCGGCCGGGCGGTCTATCGCCACGTATTGTGTCCCGCGAGGCGTCTGCTTGGCCGGCCTAAAGTACTTAAACGTGTGCCACGTGTTGGGGCGGCCGTCCTTTGCCTTCGCGAAGTCTGCCTGCACCTTTTCGGCGGATTCCCACCTCGCGAAATAGACGTTGTGACGAGCGTGGAGCAACTGGAGTGCATTTAGGTCGGCAACGTCTTGGTCTTCTCTGCAAATGACCAAGCTGCCTGTTGGCCCATCGGCTTTGTAGATGTAGGGATCGAAGGCCATCAGCAGAAGCCTCGGCGCGATTGGCATCAGGAGGATGCACCCCGAGGACCCCATTCCATACCCGCCGATCAAACGGCGTTGAACGTGGAAGCGATTTATGTGAATCGCAGGGTCATCCGAGGTGAGAAAGTCCACCCGCGAATTGTTGACAAGTATCACCGTCTCCAAGTCAGCGATGTGCCACCTCATCTCCATGAAGTGTTCAAGCGCCATATCAACGGCCATAGGGATTGTCATATCGAGTAGCTCGACTTGGTCGCGCTTTCCGTCAGCCGCCGACAGCAAATCCGCGTCGTGCTGGTTCGACATGGCAATCTGCTTCTCAAGGTATCCGTAGCTTCGGAATGTTTGGAGCAGCATTAGATTGCGGAGTTCGTTCAACTCCGCATCCGAGAGGTCTGAAGGGTTCGCAATGGCTTTTGCGGCAAGCCTACCATAAAGCCCCTCCGGTCCTTGAAGGGCCTTCTCTAGCTCTCCGTCTCTGCCGTAGAGGTAGTTTCGCGCGCACTGACCTTTGATCGGCGCATTCTGAATTGGTTGGTTTCGATCAACGTTGAGAAGGTTGATCGCAGCGCCTCCCGCGACCGTGGAGAACGCACGGAGGTAGACCTTGGGGACATAATGTTGGAGCTTGTTCTCTGGCATCCCAGCCTAACGACCTTGCGCTCCAAGAAAGCCATTGGCCTTAAGCCAGTCCCGCAAGACTTCAGCCATCGTGCGCGGTTGCGTTAAGTCCACCATTTCGATGGAAGGCGAGCCAAGCAGGGACGGCGGGCGACCGGCCGATACTTGGGTGCGACTGGCGACCAGTT
>NZ_JAIVFQ010000221.1 GCF_020829495.1 Nostoc favosum CHAB5714
TTTTTGTGGTGGTAGTAACGGTTTTAACCTCTCCCACTGTTCGTTACTTAAGTCTCCTCGGTTGATCATGACTATACAGCGATCGCCTATTTTTTTAGGATACAACGAGTTTGAAAACACGCCCTAGACTGTCCTATGCTTAAGACATATTTAGGACAAGCTAGAGTGGTTTAGGACTGGTAAATGTCTCTGTAAAAGCCCGTGACGAGGATTGAACTCGTGACCTCACCCTTACCAAGGGTGTGCTCTACCACTGAGCCACACGGGCAAAATATAACTTTGGTTTTTCAGTTGTAAGTTACAATGCTGGGAGCTTTGCTCTTAACCCAGTCATTATAACTTATAACTTCGTAAGTGGTGGGCCGGGCTGGATTTGAACCAGCGTAGGCGCTAGCCAACGGATTTACAGTCCGTCTCCATTAACCACTCGGACACCGACCCGATTTGTCTCACGATTTAAAATATTAGCACCATGTTTTATAAATAGCAAGTGATTAGAAAAAATAACTTGTGGGTAGAGATCGCAACAAAACTGCGTCTCTACCATCGGGATAAAAAATACTGGTTACAGGCTCATTTCCAGCATTCGTTGCATTGGTCGCAGTGCAGCAAGGCGGATATCCTCTGACATGGTAATTTCGGGAGTGCGATTTTTCATTGCCCAGTAGAGCTTTTCTAGGGTGTTTAATCGCATAAATGGACATTCGTTACAAGCACAGTTATTCATCGGCGGTGCAGGGATGAAGTGCTTGTCAGGAGCTAATTTTTGCATTTGATGAATGATTCCAGGCTCCGTAGCAACGATAAATTCCTTGGTGGGGCTGTTTTGACAATACTTGAGTAAAGCGGCTGTAGAGCCAATAAAGCTGGCGTGGCGCAATACACTACTTTCACATTCTGGGTGTGCGATCGCCTCTGCTTCTGGGTATGCAATTTTTAACTGGACAATTTTCTTTTCCGAAAAGGTTTCATGGACAACACAGCTACCTTGCCATAGCACCAAATCTCGTCTTGTCTGTTCCATCACATACCGCCCCAAATTCCGATCGGGGGCAAAAATAATCGGCTGTTCCTTCGGTATCTGCTCTACAATCTTGAC
Organism: Nostoc favosum CHAB5714; assembly: GCF_020829495.1. GTDB lineage: Bacteria > Cyanobacteriota > Cyanobacteriia > Cyanobacteriales > Nostocaceae > Nostoc > Nostoc favosum. The sequence continues at coordinate 1,100 of NZ_JAIVFQ010000221.1, forward strand.
AGCGTTGGAGCTAGTACAAATAATATCACTCATCGCCTTGATATCAGCAGAACAGTTGATGTAAGACACCACCAAATGATTCGGATGCGCTGCTTTAAAAGCTGTAAACGCCTCTGGTGGACAACTGTCTGCTAAAGAACAACCAGCATCCAAATCTGGTAAAAGTACTAATTTATCAGGATTAAGTATCTTTGCTGTTTCTGCCATGAAGTGAACACCAGCAAAAACGATCGCATCCGCATTGGTTTTTTCTGCGGCTTTCGCTAGTTGTAATGAATCCCCAATAAAGTCTGCAATATCCTGAATATCTGGCTCTTGATAATAATGCGCCAGGATAACGGCGTTGAGTTCTTTTTTCAGACTCTGAATCGCGGCAAACAAATCTAGTGGTAGTTCACCCAGTTGGGTGTTTTCTCGTTGAGCTAGTGCAGTGGTAAACACAGTTAAGGGGTGCTTTAAGTTGCAAATTTATGTCCTGTGGAATCAATTATAGTAGTTTTTACCAAAAATAGTGGACGGTTGATATTTTGGGGTTGTGTCCAAATCGGGCTGAGTTTCATATCCTGGAGATAGACGGCAAGGAAAGTGGCATGACCAGTCAGAAAACTCAATCGATAAACCTCAAAATTGCTGTAGTTGGAGATATTCACGACCAATGGGAAGTGGAAGATGGCGTTGCACTCAAGCATTTGGGTGTTGACTTAGTGCTGTTTGTCGGGGATTTTGGCAATGAGTCGGTGGAAGTGGTCAGAGCGATCGCTTCTCTCGATATTCCCAAAGCAGCCGTGATGGGCAACCACGATGCCTGGTACACCGCCACCGAATGGGGACGCAAAAAGGCTCCTTATGACCGCTCTAAGGAAGACTGGGTACAGGAACAACTCGATTTATTAGGCCCGTCCCATGTCGGTTACGGTAAGTTGGATTTTCCCGCTTGGAATTTAACTGTAGTGGGGGGTCGTCCCTTTACCTGGGGTGGCCCAGAGTGGAAATTCGCGGAAATCTGTAAAGAACGTTACGGTGTGACGAGTTTGGAAGAATCTGCCGATCGCATCGTTAAAGCAGTTAAAAGTGCAGCTTACGAGACGATTATATTTTTGGGTCACAATGGGCCTAGTGGGTTAGGCGATCGCCCCGAAGACCCTTGCGGCAAAGACTGGCACCCAATTGGCGGCGATTTTGGCGATCCAGATTTGGGCGAGGCGATTTCTCAAGCCTTGACTGCTGGTAAAACTATTCCTCTGGTGACCTTTGGTCACATGCACCGAGATTTACGCCATACCAAGAAGGTGCAGCGCAAGCCCATCTTTAGAAGTCCAGAGGGGACAATTTACTTAAATGCGGCTAGTGTCCCCAGGATTGTGGAAAATGACAGCGAGAAGTTGCGTAATTTTTCCATTGTCACCCTAGAGGCGGGTGTGGTTTCGCAAGTTTCCCTAGTTTGGGTTGGGAATGACTTTCAGGTGGCTTCAGAGGAAATTTTGTACGAGCGATCGCCTATTGTGTCGTAGACATTCCCATCCAGTAGTGCAATCTGCGTAGATGATACGATATAGTATTATCTGTCAGCTTTAGTGCTAACCAACAAAAGCGCCTGAATAGGGTCTGAAAGTAGGGTAAGCATAAGTTTGACAGATTTACTGGAGAGGTGGCAGAGTGGTCGATTGCGTCCGACTTGAAATCGGATGAGGCTAAAACCTCCGGGAGTTCGAATCTCCCCCTCTCCGTTGAAAGTTCAAATTAAGCTTGAAGGCGCATTTGAAAGAGTGTCCATCGAGACTCAAGAGCTATTTTGCTTGGTCTTCCATCAGTACATCGTAATGACTGATTTGCAAAAGTTTGGTAGCCAGCACCCAAGACTCGCGGATGCATCTGCACTTGTAAAGATTCTGGATGAATACCAATGAGATCAAGGTCAAACAAGGTATGCAAATCTGCCCGTAAAAGAAGACCATTATCTGGGTGATTATCTTCTTGACCACGATATGGGGATATGTGAGATGCTTCAATGACATCTATTAGATTGCAACCAGTGATCATGCATTGGTCGCCGTAGCGCATTCGTAAAGCTTGTCTAAATGCAGGTTGGCCACGTCGAACTTTAATCTGTCGCATCGCAACTTGCCTACGATCACCTGCTAGTGGGGAATAATCTTGGGCATTTGGGTTTTCAATACAATACGCTTGGGTTAAGGCTGAAAGTCGTGTAAATTAAGCATTGTCCCAAGAATGAAAATGAGCGTGTGGTGCATCTCAAAGATTTCTTATTGGTGTCTCCAGATATACAAAGTAGTGACGTACTG
>NZ_JAIVFQ010000222.1 GCF_020829495.1 Nostoc favosum CHAB5714
AGTACGTCACTACTTTGTATATCTGGAGACACCAATAAGAAATCTTTGAGATGCACCACACGCTCATTTTCATTCTTGGGACAATGCTTAATTTACACGACTTTCAGCCTTAACCCAAGCGTATTGACCCAAGTCCAAGTAGGATTGCCATTTTTAAAACTATTTTTAATGCTTTCATCCCCAGGTTCCGTTCCTCCACCTGGGATCTTTCCGTAAGATGAGTTAAACAACATACATAAGTAAAATAAACATTATAAACATTATGACTACTGTATTTTTACGTATTTTATAATATATTCTTGTTCCTAATTTTGAGCGACTTCACTAATAATCGTTTGCAACAGAGAATTTATATTTTGTGGCTGAAAAGCATTAAGTCCAACCGACCTAAATCTTTGAATTGCTTGTTGATATGATTCTTCATCATCGTACCCTTCCTCGAAGTATTCATTATTGTAATATCCATAAAGAATAAAATTAGAATCAATCATTCTTATAAAAGGTTCAGGTTGAGCAAGAGATTTTGCATTATTAAATAGCTGAATGAAATAGATATAAAGGTAAGTTAAAAAATCCTTAATTTCTTGACTAGAAAATTATGACTCAAATGCTTGAACTGGCATTTTATGGTTCTTCAGTACATAATATGCTTAACTAATAGTTAAAATGCCAACTCAACAAGCATCTAACTCGGAAAATTTCAAAGTTTCTAAATCCATAGCCAGAACGTTTAATTAGCTTAAGTTTGTTATTAATGCCTTCCACAGCAGCACTAGTTGTCCCATTATCAAAGTAAGCGATTATCTCATCAAACCAACGGATAATAGTATTGTTACTTTTGGGAAAATATTTTTTAGCTTTCGCTAACCACATACCCAGTTTAAAAACTCCCGGATACCAGTTATCTGTCTTATTAAAATTTTTTCTAATTTTCTCTTTTAATTCATGCATTTCTCTTAAAATAGGAGATACACTTTTCACTTCAAAGAGTTTATTTATTTGTTCCTTATTTAAGTCTGACTCATTTTTAAGTAAAGCGTACTTACTATTTTTTAATCCCGCTAACACTTTTTCGTGGTCATCTTTTTCTGATGATGATTGCGCTTTTTTAACTAATTCTTCTAAATTCCGTTTCTCTTGTTTTCTTTGTGTATCTAGTTCTTGATTGATCTGTGTCATCACATGAAATCTATCTGCTACTACTTGAGCATTGGGCATTAATTCTATTACTACGTTTTTGTAACCTACCCACAAATCTATACTCACTTCCTCAAGAAAGTTCTAAGACCTCAGTTCCCCACCCCATAAGGGTTTTCTTTACTACCTCTTGGGTGCGCGCATTTAATATAGTTATTAGTTTAGATGTATCTAAATCTATTAATACCGCACAGTAATTACCCTTGCCTTTTACTAAAGCTATTTCATCTATTCCAAGTCTTTTTATAAAATCAGGTTTTGAATCGGATAATTTTTCAGATGCATCTTTTAACATTCTTTCTATTTCTTCTGTTGTGACTATCCCTTTATCAGCTACACTGTGGATATCGTTTTCTACTACCTCTTGTATTATGTTGTGTGCCAGCCGTTTTGTATAAGTTCTTTTCTTGCTCACAAAATCTAGCTTTTCACTAAAGGGTTTTTTACATTCTTCACATTTGAATTGTCTTCTATTTATTTCTAAAAATACTGGTTTCTCACCAAAAGGTAAGTCTTTAACAATGTATCGATGATTTTGATGTAATCTATGGCTTTTTATACCACAGCGAGGACAAGTACTGTATGATTTTGTTGATTCGGTTTGTAAAATCATGCCTATCCCATCATGAAGACGATGTGATATAACTTTCACATCTTTTAAATCAAGAAGCTCTGTTAGAATTTTAATATCTTGTTTCCTAAGCATGACTGTAAATACACCAAATATAACAAAAATATTTTTCTTGTACTTAAAGTTAACAACAAACATGCTTTAGATGTCAATTACATCAACGGTTTTATTTAAAGATTGATGCAATTATTTTTATTTATTAAACTTGAGCGTAAACAACAGAAACTAGTTTTGGTGCGTCGGCTGTATGAACAGGGATTTGAGCGAGAAGATATCATTAACTTATTCGGCTTTATCGACTGGATGTTAAGTTTACCGATAGAGTTAGAACAAGAGTTTTGGCAAGAAATTCGTAACTTTGAGGAGTCTAAACGTATGCAGTACATTACCAGTGTTGAGCGAATTGGATTTCAAAAAGGGATTGAGCAAAGCCAAAATCAGATAAAGCAAGTTCTGCTCTGTGCTTTTGCCACCTCAGTTGCCAACCATTCGGTTTTACCAGTGCCTTTGGGAGCCTTGAGGATAATCAGCTTTTCACCCTCTGGTACAAGCAGATGACCGAGGAATCTTTGGTTGAGTGCAATTGACGGCGGGTAAGTCAGCAAGGTAAACAGCTTGATTTCCCATAACTCCAGTGCAACGGCTGTATTGTAGAGTGCGTCAAATGCTGGCTGACCCTTGGCAACGATAAAATCATCAACCCCTTTCTCTGCACCTAACGGTAAATCAATGACTCGCAGCGAACAACCCTCATTTACCAGCAGCCGTCCCATGCGACTGATAGCGGTTCTGACTCGCTGGACTGTCTCAGGTTTATTGTCCTGGTCAAAGCAGATATTTACTTGTCTTCCCTCTGTTGCGAAATGTTTCAAGTCGGGGATGAGGGATGGCTTACCGATGGCAGTACCGTACTCATCAGTAGGTGTGCGGTATCCAGCGTTAACACCGGGGATAGCGATCGCTGCATAACCCGCAGTCAATAACGCCCCCGCTTTCTTGACACCTTCGACAATTGTCACTGGCACATTATGCCTCCAAACCCAGTGCCAGAAACCGCCGGGATGCTGTAAATCCTCTTCAGTAATAGGGATACCGCTACGGTTGGAGACTTTCACCCAAATGCGATTCGGAACTAAGAGGAAGAAAGCGCGTGTCTCTTCTCTGTATGGGTGTTCATATTTGATGAACTTGTGAATTTTTTGGCGGTCGCGTCTGGGAAAGTCTGGTTTAAAACAGCCCCACATCATCAGGACGTAGTTGTTGAGGGGGTCAATGCCACTGCACCACCAGCCGCCTTGTTCGATGTGCTGGTATTTCTTCAAGTCGCGGTCGCGCAATCGTCCATCATTGCGACGGGAGATTTTAGGACTGTAGAGCAGATATTCGTAGGGTAACGTCCCAAAGAGCGATCGCCCATTCAGATGAAAGATTTCTTCATCAACTCCACTGTTGAGCCATTGGGTTAAATGTTTTGCTTGAGAATCAGATTCGATTATACGCATATCCCCTCCAGTATTTTGAAGCAATGCAAAGCTTGGGGTATTGAGTCATACCGCCTTTGCTGTTAGTTAC
>NZ_JAIVFQ010000223.1 GCF_020829495.1 Nostoc favosum CHAB5714
AGTTTGGAGTTTGGAGTTTGGAGTTAGGAGTTAGGAGTTTGGAGTTTGGAGTTTGGAGTTTGGAGTTTGGAGTTTGGAGTTTGGAGTTTGGAGTTTGGAGTTTGGAGTTTGGAGTTTGGAGTTTGGAGTTAGGAGTTAGGAGTTAGGAGTTTGGAGTTTGGAGTTTGGAGTTTGGAGTTTGGAGTTTGGAGTTAGGAGTTTGGAGTTTGGAGTTTGGAGTTAGGAGTTTGGAGTTTGGAGTTTGGAGTTTGGAGTTTGGAGTTTGGAGTTTGGAGTTTGGAGTTAGGAGTTAGGAGTTAGGAGTTTGGAGTTTGGAGTTTGGAGTTTGGAGTTAGGAGTTTGGAGTTTGGAGTTTGGAGTTTGGAGTTTGGAGTTAGTAAATTTTAGATTTTAGATTTTTCCTTTAATCCAAAATCCAAAATTCAAAATCTAAAATAGTTAAGTCTTGAATTCATAACTCTCAACTCCTCACTCTTAACTCCTAACTCTTAACTACTCCCTCCCTCCTCTCATGCTTCGCAGTACGACAACTAAGATGCCGATAAATCCGAGGATTGGAAGTGCGATCGCCCAAATTGGTAATTGCTGAGATTCACCCTCTACTGAATCACCATTGACATTTCGCAGGTTTTGTGTATTTTGTGTAGAACCACCTGCCACAGTAACTTCAAATTTGAACTCAAAGGGTTTGAATCTTGCTCCAGAAACTGGTTTCCCATTTAGTTGCAACTGATAAATACCTGGCTTGGGAAAGACAACTTCCGCACCTGGAATGCCTTGATAACGCTCAGCTGCCACAGGTTCTAACTGTGGTTCTAGGAGTGGTGGCTCTCCGGCTGCATAGGGTTGGGCATAAACAGCCAACTGACAATTACACTGTGACAGAGGAATCACCCTTCCACCTCTGCGGGTAAGTGCAAACCAGGCTTGGCTTGGTTCTCCAGCACGAGGATTATCGTTTGGTTCAATGTGGAGGGTGCCGCCGACATCTCCAGATATCTCCACTTTATGAGCAAAAGCAGGGTAAAGATTAGTTATTGGTATAACTAAGCAACTCAGGAATAATAAATACTTGATTGTTCCTTGATTCCAGGAAATGCCTTTGAGCGGGTAAAGCCTTTGTTTTTGACTCGTTGGGATGGAGCCAGAAAATAAGGATGATTTACCGCGATTTGGTTGGGGGGACATAAAACTTTTCTACGGCTAACTTTGACCAAAAAAAGCGCGATCGCACCATCAATACACCGAGGGTAATAATTACCATCAGTACTGCCGCTAATTTATTTCCCCAAGTTGATTGCAAGGAACCCAGGTAATGGGAACCAATCAACACAGCATGAATGGCACTCAAGAGCAAGGCTGGCACACCCAATAGATGAATCTGTCGCCAACGCTTGCCCAAAGATTTCTGCAACGATTCCCAACTCGTTAAAGCGGCGGGGGACATTAATAACAATGCTACAGCACCCGCAGCCATACCCCACTGAAATTCTGGCGGCAGGAAAGAAAAGGCGGCAAAATTCCATTGCAATGAGTGTTCTATCATGTGGGCGGTGTGAACCACAGAAAGCACAAAAGATCCCACTCCCAAGCCCCGGCGGTAACGCAGTGGTGATGCCCACAAGCCACTAATAGGACGCGCAATTAAAGCCAAAATTAAGCAGATTAAGGCGGCGTGTCCGGTGTAATCTACCATTGTGTCACCAGTCCGCAGCAAGGTAATCACGCCAATGGTGAGTGTTACCCAACCACCTAATCGAAATAATTGACTGCGCCTGTCTTTACTTACCAATGATGTGGAAACGCCCACACCTAGCATGGTGGGCAGAGTTCCCAAGCCAAAAGCGAGCATAGTTGCCCCACCCATCCATAAATTGCCAGTTTCAGCAGCTTTAATTTGGGCAGCATACAGGAAACCACAGGGCATTAAACCCCAAGTCATTCCCAAAAGCAATGGCGTCCACCATTTGGTTTTTAAGGAAAGCTTAACCATTCTTGTGCTGAGGCGATCGTGTAAACTACCTTGTAATAAGGGGTGTAACACGGGAATGCGCGGCAGGAAATCGGGTTTTACTTGTCCTAAGCCAAACCAAATCAGCATTACACCAGTTAGAATTGCCATCCAGCGGCGGAAGTCGCTGCCAACACCCGCTAGCTGTCCACCTTGCAGTAATACTGAACCTAGCGCCCCAATACCAGCACCGACTAGAGCATAGCTCAACATCCGCCCCAGGTTTAGCAGGATATGAAATTTTAATTGCTGTTGCCAAGTGTCGGACTTTTCTAAGGTTAATGTCCGTCCTAATGAAGCTGTGTGTGTAACTTTCGGCTGATGAGACAGGGAAAACGCCACTGTTAGCGGGCCACACATCCCAAAGCAGTGCCCAAAACTCCCCAGGAACCCCACGATCGCAATCAGCAACAAATCTACCATAAAAAAAGCCCTGAGTTCTGAGTCATGAGTGCTGAGTGTCAAAATAAAGATTTTGAAGAAGTAATATCTTCTCTACTTAGTACTCAGCACTCCTCTAGTGCGGAACTGTAAGTGAAGTTGCGATCGCTGTCAAAAGACAAGTTGTCAAACTTGATGGTTACTTTAGAAAAGGCAAAAGTTAAGAAAGCCTGCATATTTTTTATGAGCATCTGTAAAACTCCTTGCACACACAGGTTTTTGAGAGCCAATACCGTTAACCCTTCTAGTCCGGTTGCGGCTGTCGTACCTGTGTCAGCCTTGCGCTTATCTACCTCTACCGTTTCTTTGTAAAGCTGCATATATTTACCCCCCGGCTACGCCGTCCCCCCTTATTAAGGCTACGGTGTACACACAAGTCTGAAGTTGTTCTTTGAATCTGGGTTTTACTCCACCCTAACCACTGCTTGAATTCAATGAACGATACCTCCAATTCAATAAACGACTACCCGAAATCAATAAATGACCACCCGAATTCAATAAACGACCACCCGAATTCAATAAATGACCACCCGAATTCAATAAACGACCACCCGAATTCAATAAACGACCACCCGAATTCAATAAACGACCACCCGAATTTAATAAACGACCACCCGAATTCAATAAATGACCACCCGAAATCAATATATTTATTGCATAAATTCTCAAAACCTCACCCCAAACCTGATTTACTAAGGTTTTAGCTTTAGTTTTACCCCACCCTAACCCAATACCGTTCGGATAAGCAGGGGAGGCTCTTGAGGCTCTTGAGGCTCTTGAGGAAAGAAGGTTATTGTTCAGCAATTCTTCTCTCAAGAACAGCTTCTCTTCTCCCCCTGCTCAAGAACAGCC
>NZ_JAIVFQ010000224.1 GCF_020829495.1 Nostoc favosum CHAB5714
ACAACGATTATGTCATTGTTGTGTTCCCGACCGTACATCGAGAACCACTCAGTGGACGCAAGCACCAAAAACGGTGTGTTATCAAGTCATCGGCTTATTAGTACCGGTCAGCTTCACGTATTACTACGCTTCCACATCCGGCCTATCAACCCAGTAGTCTGGCTGGGAGCCTCTCACCCACAAGGGGTATGGAAGTCTCATCTTGAGGCCGGCTTCCCGCTTAGATGCTTTCAGCGGTTATCCATCCCGAACGTAGCTAATCAGCGGTGCTCCTGGCGGAACAACTGACACACCAGAGGTTCGTCCAACCCGGTCCTCTCGTACTAGGGTCAGATCCTCTCAAACTTCCTACGCGCGCAGCGGATAGGGACCGAACTGTCTCACGACGTTCTAAACCCAGCTCGCGTACCGCTTTAATGGGCGAACAGCCCAACCCTTGGGACCTACTCCAGCCCCAGGATGCGACGAGCCGACATCGAGGTGCCAAACCATGCCGTCGATATGGACTCTTGGGCAAGATCAGCCTGTTATCCCCGAGGTACCTTTTATCCGTTGAGCGACAGCGCTTCCACAAGCCACTGCCGGATCACTAGTCCCGACTTTCGTCCCTGCTCGACCTGTCAGTCTCACAGTCAAGCTCCCTTGTGCACTTACACTCGCCACCTGATTGCCAACCAGGTTGAGGGAACCTTTGGGCGCCTCCGTTACATTTTGGGAGGCAACCGCCCCAGTTAAACTACCCACCAGGCACTGTCCCTGAACCGGATCACGGTCCTAAGTTAGATATCCAGAGTGACCAGAGTGGTATTTCAACAATGACTCCACGAACACTGGCGTGTCCGCTTCACAGTCTCCCACCTATCCTACACAAGCCACACCGAACACCAATACCAAGCTGTAGTAAAGGTCACGGGGTCTTTCCGTCCTGCTGCGCGTAACGAGCATCTTTACTCGTAATGCAATTTCGCCGAGTTCGCGGTTGAGACAGTTGGGAAGTCGTTACGCCATTCGTGCAGGTCGGAACTTACCCGACAAGGAATTTCGCTACCTTAGGATGGTTATAGTTACCACCGCCGTTTACTGGGGCTTAAATTCTGAGCTTCGCCTTGCGGCTAACCCGTCCTCTTAACCTTCCAGCACCGGGCAGGCGTCAGTCCGTATACATCGTCTTGCGACTTGGCACGGACCTGTGTTTTTAGTAAACAGTCGCTACCCACTAGTCTCTGCGGCCACCACACCCTTTCGGAGCAAGTCCTAATAAGTGGATGGCCCCCCTTCTCCCGAAGTTACGGGGGCATTTTGCCGAGTTCCTTAACCACGATTCTCTCGATCTCCTTGGTATTCTCTACCTGACCACCTGAGTCGGTTTGGGGTACGGGCAGCTAGAACCTCGCGTCGATGCTTTTCTCGGCAGCATAGGATCACCCACTTTTCATCCGCATCGTGTCTCAGCCTGTATGAGTGACGGATTTGCCTATCACTCGGCCTACGCACTTGCACCAGGACAACCATCGCCTGGCTTGGGCTACCTTCCTGCGTCACACCTGTTAATACGCTAGCCGCACCAGCATGGGGTCGAGCGTTCACACAGACAACCATCACCCCGAAGGGATCCGGAAAATTCTGAGCTAGGACTCTTAGCACCACTGGATTAGCTTGGGCGGTTCTTCGCCGGTACGGGAATATCAACCCGTTGTCCATCGACTACGCCTGTCGGCCTCGCCTTAGGTCCCGACTTACCCAGGGAAGATTAGCTTGACCCTGGAACCCTTGGTCTTTCGGAGGACGTGTTTCTCACACGTCTTTCGCTACTCATGCCTGCATTCTCACTCGTGTCGCGTCCACGGCTGGGTCACCCCGCCGCTTCACTCGCGACACGACGCTCTCCTACCCATCAACACGGCTGGACCACGAAGGCCTACCAAAAATGTCAATGCCACAACTTCGGTGGCGTGCTTGAGCCCCGTTACATTGTCGGCGCGGAATCACTTGACCAGTGAGCTATTACGCACTCTTTCAAGGGTGGCTGCTTCTAAGCCAACCTCCTGGTTGTCTAAGCAACTCCACATCCTTTCCCACTTAGCACGCGCTTAGGGACCTTAGATGGTGGTCTGGGTTGTTTCCCTCTCGACTATGAAGCTTATCCCCCACAGTCTCACTGCTGCGCTCTCACTTACCGGCATTCGGAGTTTGGCTGACGTCAGTAACCTTGTAGGGCCCATCGGCCATCCAGTAGCTCTACCTCCGGCAAGAAACACGCAACGCTGCACCTAAATGCATTTCGGAGAGAACCAGCTATCACGAAGTTTGATTGGCCTTTCACCCCTATCCACAGCTCATCCCCTCAGTTTTCAACCTAAGTGGGTTCGGTCCTCCACGACGTCTTACCGTCGCTTCAACCTGGCCATGGATAGATCACTTCGCTTCGGGTCTAGGACACGCGACTGAATCGCCCTATTCAGACTCGCTTTCGCTACGGCTACCCCACACGGGTTAACCTCGCCACGTATCGCTAACTCGCAGGCTCATTCTTCAAAAGGCACGCTGTCACACCTACCAGGGGTGCTCCAACGGTTTGTAAGCAAACGGTTTCAGGTACTATTTCACTCCCCTCCCGGGGTACTTTTCACCTTTCCCTCACGGTACTTGTCCGCTATCGGTCATCTGGGAGTATTTAGGCTTATCAGGTGGTCCTGACAGATTCACACGGGATTTCTCGGGCCCCGTGCTACTTGGGATACTCTTCACGCCAAGAAAAGGCATTTCGACTACGGGGTTCGCACCCTCTATGACCGGCCATTCAAAACCGTTCGTCTATACCCTCTTGTCACGTCGACTGCTCGGCAGAACAATCAGAAAAGTCCCACAACCCCCAACATGCAACGCCTGCCGGCTATCACACACGCTAGGTTTAGCCTCTTCCGGTTTCGCTCGCCACTACTCACGGAATCGCTGTTGCTTTCTCTTCCTGTGGGTACTGAGATGTTTCACTTCCCCACGTTCCCTCTACCCGCCCTATATATTCAGGCGGGAGTCACCAGGTACGCACGCGCCCTGGCGGGGTTTCCCCATTCGGACACCCTCGGATCAAAACTCGCTTATCAGTTCCCCGAGGCTTATCGCAGATTGCTACGTCCTTCTTCGGCTCCAGATGCCAAGGCATCCACCGTTTGCTCTTAAAGACTTGAAATCACATGAGTTGAATCGTCAAAAAATTGACTAATGATCTTTAAGATCATCTACACCACACAACCCCAAAAGGTTGCATGGAAGATGCTCGCGTCCACTGTGTAGTT
>NZ_JAIVFQ010000225.1 GCF_020829495.1 Nostoc favosum CHAB5714
ATGAAGCACAAAGACGTGGAGTAAGTGCTAGTGAGTTAATGGAAGAATTTGGACGGCGAATAAATTCGCCTACGGCTTACCCCCATAAATAAATTTAGGGGCTTGCACGCCGCGACTTACTCGGTCAAAAGGATCTCGGTGATGCAAAGGCAATGCAGCCGCTTGTAAAGCATGAGAAGCTGTAATTTCTAGCGATTGCACTGCTAACACTGCCATCCGACTAGAAATATAACTGTCTAGGGGGTCTGCCAGTGGTAACTTTCCGATCGCAACTTTTATCCCCATTTCCCAAATGCTGGCAACTGAGAGCCACAATTCATTCGTTTCGTCGGCAATATGGGCGATTGCTACTTCATTCAAAAGCTCTGGTCGGGTAAACCACCATAACCAGCACTGCGTATCTAGCAAAAGTTTCACTCCTCACCGCCCTCAAATGCTGCCAAAATTTCTTCTGGCAAAGGGGCATTGAAATCATCTGGCACTACAAAACGCCCTTTATCTTGTCCTAAACTATTGAGCCGATTTAATGAGGAACGAAACGGAACTAACTTGGCGATCGGAATACCTCGGTTGGAAATAATGATTTCTTCTCCAAGTTCTACGCGCGACAACAGCTTTGAGAGATTCGTTTTAGCTTGATGAATATTTACAGTTTCCATAAGATTAAACTAAGTCTGTAAACTAAGTTTAGTCTGGTTGCCATAGTGGTGCAAGGGCGATGTCTACAACGGTCTACGCCTACGCTCAGGTAGATGACCAATCCAGTAAGCTGTAAGTAAGCGTTGTCCAATGTAATCGCCGAAGTAGCAAATGTAGTCGCCGAAATAGCAAATGCGATCGCCAAAGTAGCAAATGTAGTCGCCGAAATAGCAAATGTAGTCGCCAAAGTAGCAAATGTAGTCGCCGAAATAGCAAATGTAGTCGCCGAAATAGCAAATGATATCATGTTCGCATAATTAGTTATGATTCCCACAGTCATTGCACCCCACACGCCAGATGCTCCACTTGGGGAGACCCCAAGACCGCACTGGCTCCCCTTAATCCCCTCCCGAAGAGCGGGGAGGGGAGACAAAGCTACGCTTTGGCGGGGTGGGGTTCTTCAGGTTTAATAAGGAATCAAGCGGACATGATATGAGTAGGCGTAACCTAGCCTTCAGCTGCTCTTTGGATGACCAATCGACGTAAAGCTGCTGAAATGGTTACCATTTATCCCTGCTGCATTACACCCTGTGAACGCAAGTGCAGCAGAGATAAAAATTCTGCCAACTCAACCAACCCTTCTGCTTCTCGTCGTTCTCCAAGAGGGAGCGCTTCGCCTGCATCTTGGCGATCTAGCAGAAATTGCATACGCTCTTGGACAGCTTCAGGAAGTTGAAAGTGAGTCAGTTCAACAGGTATCTGAATAATTTCAACCATGCAAAGTATGTCTAGCAAAATTGCAACCACTTGTAGAGCCACTGTAACTCAATGTGCGTTGTGCTAGACGATCTGATAATTGAGAATTAAGCAGTCCGAAAACGCGCTAACTCTTCACCCGTCTTAGCATCATGGGCGTGAACTGTACACACCAAACATGAATCAAACGATCGCGCCACATGACCAACTTCCACTGGGTCGCTAGAATCGTAAATGGGTGTGCCAATTAAAGCTTCTTCAATAGGGCCGCGGATTCCTTCACCATCACGAGGGCCGATATTCCAAGTACCTGGGGCAATCACTTGGTAATTTTTAATCTTACCACCCTCTACTTCTACCCAGTGACTCAAAGAACCGCGTGCTGCTTCCGTTGCACCCCAACCGCGTCCATCTTTTTCTGTGGGTTTGATATACCAGGGGTCGTTTAATTTGAATTCGCGTAAACAGTGTTCAGCTTGCCGATATAACTTGACAAGTTCGTGAACTCGTGCCAACTGACGCACATGAATACTAGCACCACCCATCTCCTTGAATACATCTAGAATAAAGCCGTCGTAGTGTTGCCAAGATTCGCCATGTTTACCACCAGCTACTAATTGACGCGCTAAGGGGCCAGTTTCCAAGCGTCCGAAGTCTTTGTGAAGGACTGCACTCGACCAAGAGTAGGCGTTATCGAAGTCTTTTGTATTAATTGCAGTGGGTTTAGTGGTGCGATCGCTAGGGTGAATATCCTCTGTCCCCTCATCGTACCAGGAGTGAGTTGTATTCTCGCGGGTAAATGACTGATCCATTAAAGTGTGAGTGTGTGCGAAGCTGTCATACACTCCACTTTTCATAATCATCGCCGCATTTCGTCCTTCGATAGTCGGTTTTTGGTATTTATCTTCATGGGCTAAATATCCCCAAGTCACATATTTACCAACACCAACGCCATATCTATCTAAACCGATATCTAAACCCATGCGCCAATAAAAACCTAAGTCGGAATCTCGATGATTTCGGTCTTCATCCAACCAATCTCTAAAGTCATCATAAGTTTGGATTTGTTCGTAGCGTTCTAAAGAACAACCCAACCAAACTGGTTCTAACCAATTGGTGCGGAAATATTCTAGAATCGCCCAAGCGCGAGTAATGTCTGTTAAAGTGGGGGCGCACATCACGCCACCAGGAACCATGTAGCTAGAATGTGGCCATTGTCCGCCTAAGAGTGCATAAATTTCTACGGGTTTAGCGGAAATTGTTATGCCTAGTTCATAAGATTTGCCTGTGAAAGCAGCAAAGCGTTTGGTAGCTTCCTCATAAAAGCGACTATGGCGGTATTTTTTATTGGTTAAATCAATAGCAAACAATCCATAAAAGTAGCGGGGGATGCTTTGAATTGTCTCGACAATTTGACCAAGATTTCTAGCTAAAATTGCATTGCGAGGAACTTCTGTTTCCCAAGCTGTATCTAATGCCCAAGATGCACAAGTCAGGTGAGAACCGCCGCAAATACCGCAAATGCGAGGTGTAACTATTAATCCGGCTTGGGGGTCTTTACCGCGTAGGATAACTTCAAATCCGCGAAATAGTTCAGCGTGTGTCCAGGCGTTGACTACTCTTCCATGTTCAATATCAACTCGGACATCTAAATCGCCTTCAACTCTACCAACGGGCGAAATGTCTAATGATTGAATTCCCATTATCTTCTCCTTTAATTATTGAGGGGAGTAGGGGATGAGGGGGATGAGGGGGATGAGGGGGATGAGGGAGATGAGGGGGATGAGGGGGATGAGGGGGATGAGGGGGATGAGGGAGATGAGGGGGATGAGGGGGATGAGGGAGATGAGGGGGATGAGGGAGATGAGGGGGATGAGGGAGATGAGGG
>NZ_JAIVFQ010000226.1 GCF_020829495.1 Nostoc favosum CHAB5714
TACCGCCACCAATACCAAGGCCTTTGGCATTGGTGGTGATAGAACTTTGATTGCGTAGTAACATTAAAGGCGATCGCGCAAAGATATTTCCGCCACCTCCTGTAGTGTCAGCAGTGATTTTGGCAGCGTTATTGAGATATATCGAGTTAGCGTTAAGTTTTAAATCACCCGCAGCCCCTGAGCCTGTACTACTTACAGTTATTTTACCTCCATCTTCAACTGCCAAGTTTCCTGTTGTCAGTGTCAAGTCACCACCTGCTCCTTGTCCTGTCGTCTCAGCCGAAATCACTGAGCCGTTACCAGTGAGATTAATAGATTCAGCGCTAATAGTGATGTCACCTGCATCCTTCTGCCCAGAAGTACTGGCTGTAAGTGCTGCACCATCGGTGATAGTTAGGGAGTTGGTGCTAACTGTTATATTGCCACCCTTTCCAGTTGAGCCTTCACTGACAGCAGTTGTCAACAGGCTTCGACCTTCAATGTCGCTGGGTTTAGGGCTTTCAAGCGAAGTCCCACTCAGTTCTATAGAAGAGGCGCGAACATTTAACTCACCCGCATTTCCGGCATTAATTGTAGAAACCGATGCTTGTGCTCCACCCTGAATTAATAACCGTCCAGTGTCAATAGTCAAGTTTCCAGCATCTCCTGTATTTGCAGTCCCAGAAATTACACCGCTCGGAAATGGACGATCTTCTACGAAGTTCAAGACTGAAGCTCCACCAAATCCAATCAAATCTTTTATTTGAGAGGCGGACAACCCTTGTTTTGAGGTGCCAACAAGTTCTACTGAATCAGTGGCATTAATGATCAATTCGCCTCCATTTCCAGAGCTGGAAGTACCCGCCGAGATAATTCCTCCATTGCTGACTATCAGCCTCTTAGTATTAATAACCAATTTGTTACCATTTCCAGGTCCCTGTGTTCCAGAAACTAAAGCGCTAGGAATATTATCTGATGAGGTGCCACTAAGTTCTACAGACTCAGAGGCGTTCACAGTCAATTCCCCTGCTGTCACAGGCAATTCCCCTCCTGGGTTCTTGTTATCAGTACCAGTTATCACCCATGCACCATCACGGACAATTAACCGTCTAGTATCAATGGTCAAGTTACCCCCTGATCCCAGACCGTCAGTATCATTACGCAATGAACTAGGAAGCTTATTTGTTGTAGCGAACACAGATAAGGGAGAATCATTAGCTGAGGTACCACTGAGTTCTATCAAGTCTGCCTTCACGGTTAAATCTCCTCCTTTTCCTGTGCTTGTTGTAGTTGCCGATACCACTGCCCCATTAGAGACAATTAACCGCCCAGTTTCAATGGTCACGTTTCCGGCATCTCCACTTCCAATAGGTAAAGAACTTAAAAAAGGATTATCACGAAGATTCTTGGGAAGAAGAGGCTTGACATCAAGGGAAGCGGAAAACAAGCCAATAGGAAAAGGAACAGGAAAATTGGAAGGTAAACCGAACAAATTAAGAATAGGAATATCGATGTCAATGTCAATCGTGCCGTTTGAAGAGGAACTACCAGTTAGTTCTATTGAGTCAGAGGCGTTCACAACCAGATCCCCAGCTTTACCACTAGAAATAGTAGCAGTCGCTACTGCTCCATCTTGAATAACCAATTTCCCTGTATCCACGCGTAAAGAACCACCATTTCCAGAACCAAAAACGGCGTTGTAGATAAAGCTATTTTCGATTCTCACTGTTCCTTTGGCGCTGAGGGTAACATCTCCGGCTTGGGCGTCATCGGCTCCTACAAGTGGGCTAATACCAGCACGTAGGCTACTTTTTCCTAAAACATTTATATCCTGAGCATTAATGGCAATACTACCGCCACCACCAGAAGCGACATTCACTTCAGCGCCGTTGGTAAGCGACACATTTGCTCGTGCTACATTATCTGGAAAATTTAAGCTGAAATTGTTGCTATTGGCATTAAGAGCAACTGTCCCCTCTGCTGCTAAACCTCCTAACTCCACTCGTCCACCAAGGGCATTTAATGAGCCACCATCTATGCTGACATCCCCTCCTACTGCCAGCAAACTACGATTATTATCAACACTTAAACTAGCTGAGTTATTTTCGATCGGCGCAGCAACAATTTGATTGAATAGAAGAGCCGAAGGATTGACCACCAGTAGTTCAGGATTATTTGGAGTAGAAGCACTAAAAAAACCTTGATTGCCAAACCCAATTGCCGACGCTGTAGTTGCTACAAAAGAACCACTAATATTTAATTGAGCATTTTGACCAAAAATAATGCCGTTGGGATTTATCAGGAACAGGTTAGCTGTACCTAATGTGCTAATTATTCCATCAATCTTAGAACTTGACCCACCCGTAACTCGGCTAATGATATTTTGAATATTTACAGCATTATTAAAGGAAGCAGTGCTACCAGTAGGCACAGAAAACTCACCAAAGCTGTGGAACAAGTTAGCACCAGCTTGTGTTCCCCCGGTGATGTTGAAGGTGTTACCGTCTTGTGTGACGTTGGAATTAATAGGTAAAGTGCCATCCGGGCTGATTTGAGCGATCGCACAATTAAAAGACACGCTGACACTCATCGCAATACCTACCACTGCACCCCAATAAGTTAAATGCCAACTACCAGACATTACAAGCCTCCACAACTATTACCAACACTAATATTTAGTTAAGCAAGTATCAAGTTAATCGCTGTCTATTACTTAATAATAAGACATAACCCAATCATGCTGTTTAGTGCTGTTAAAGTTTGAGTAAGCAATTATTGACGCCCATTTACTGATGAGCATGAGTTGCACTGCAAGATACAGCCTTGTGCCATGAACTACGACCCCCAGCAGGTAGATTAGCTGTAAGTACCACCTCTCCGTTTTTGTTTACCACCCATCCATTTGCTTCTACAATACGTTCTGGTGTGGTGGTAACTGCCTTAGTAGTAACAGGTGAATTGCTGCTTCGGCGTAGCCCGCCGTTGACGTTGGCGTTAGCGTCTCTCAAAGAGAAGCCTCTGGTAGAGTTGGCATCGCTGCTAGGTTTGAGCGCCACCCAACCGACTTCTACTGTGCCGTTCGGGAGAACATCCTTAGTGGGATTAGGAGGTAAACCGCCTCGTCCGGTGATAATAAAGCTGCTTTGAGCATAACCTGGACTATCGCAGACTTGCGCGACTTCAGTTTCTACAGCTATTGTGGGTAGCTCAACTAAGCCACTGTTGGGATCGATACCAGGTGTATTAAGTTCTACTGAACCGTTGAATTGAGAACTTGCTCCTGTAGCAGTGATGTC
>NZ_JAIVFQ010000227.1 GCF_020829495.1 Nostoc favosum CHAB5714
TATTCTAGGCCATATGGCCAATCCAGCGACAAATTCTAAGCACCGCCAAAAAGAAACGGTCAGGAATTTTGTAGTCAGAAGTTTATAACTTGAGCTGGAACAATATCCAGCATTGTGGCCCTGCCTTTCTTAGTAAGAACAACGTGATTGAGCCCCTCCGAGAACTTCACCTCCAATAAGCCCAAGGCTTCAAGATGAACTCTAATTTTATCGAAGTCTGTTTTGTAAATGGCACCATGCTTGAAGAGTTTATTTTCTCTAATGTAAATCTCTAGTGCATCTCTCATACTATGGATGCTGGAATCGCCCCCCAATGAGGGTGCTACTGCACGAAAGATTTCAATCCAGCTCATTTCAACACTATCTGTCTCTTCGACTCCGTAAGACATCGCAATAATGAGGCGGATCTCAAACAAGTCATCTAAACTAGCGAGAGAAAAAGCAGGAATTGCGGTCTCCTCAGGCTCTTCAGTGACCCTTTCCTTCAGTGCGTCTCTTTCAATTCTGATCTGATTAATTTGCTTGAGTAGCTCTTCGCTAGCCACTGCATCTCCACGTATCCACCCTATCGCTGGAGCCGAGCTTATTGCCTTGACTATCGAGATCGCTACCGCATGTTGCAGGCTGTCCGGTGTCGTCCAGTATTTGACTAGTCTATTCCTTGAGACTTTCGTACGAAACTGAGCTAAGCGCTCTGCTAGTTGAGGATCCTGGTCAACATTCTTTACGGGAATTGTTTCGGGTGCGCCGTGCAGAAAAGCTAGAACTGTTTTTCGTTGCTGAACGGCATAGTCGTACTCTAATTCGGTAAAGCTAACCCCACTTTGATCTGTCGAGCCATAGCGGGCGCCGATGATCAGAATATAATAATCGCATTCATCAATGACCTTTTTAATGTATTCAAACTGCTCCTGATCAACTGCCGGAAACACTTCCATCCCGGACGGTATTTGCTCTAGATCGAGAATGGTTTTGACGACAGCCTGCCGCTCGCCAACCAGATCAGCGAAGGTGGATGAGATGAACATTTGATATTTTTTGGCCATTTGCCACTTGGTCTCCCAAGTCAAGGGACCCTACTAGGGGCGAGATTAACACAAAAAAATACCAAGCCAACTCAGCCGTAGCAATCGCTTCCAGCTCATCCATTTTCGTTTATCAAACAACGAAATTGCACACAACTAACAAGCTAGACTTGACAGCGATTGACCTCGATTCCCCGTATAGGATAGCAATCACGTACACACTTCGAGGATTCTGATGGATTTCAAGGAGCTCCCAACGAATGGCCAAGCTTTCGAACAGCTCGTCCGCGAACTCTTGTTCAGTCAAGGGCTTTACGTTGAATGGAGTGGACGCGGACCCGATGGCGGACGCGACCTCATCTGCCGAGAGACACTAACGGGGATATTTGCTTCACAGACACGTACTTGGCTAATACAGTGCAAGCACAAAGCGCATAGCGAAGAAAGTGTAGGCATCGCAGATCTCGATGATATCGTCTCATCCTGCTCTCAGCACAAGGCGTCCGGATACCTTCTGGCGTGTTCAACGCAGCCCTCCAGCGCCGTGATCAACAGATTGGATGGAATTAGCAGCAATTCCGATACGAAGATTACCGCAACCTATTGGGATGCAGTCATACTCGAGCGTCTGCTATCTCAGCCAAGTCAATGGGCGATAGCACAACGCTTTATGCCTAAGTCTTGTGGCAAATGGCGCATCTACGCGACGCAAGCACCAAATGACTTTGTTGCCCACTATGCTGGGTATGTATTTCATCTCACCAATCGCATCGGGTCTCGTGTCGGCCATCACTTGTCTTCAGTTGCCAACAGAATCGACGAGTTGAATGCAATCAAACTCCCAGAAGGCCATTTCATACGTCCTCGTGCAGTCTGGTACGATGATAAAGGCGGATGCTACACATGGTATGTCGACTATCTAAGGCCAGACAGAGAAAAAATCGCGATTGGGAGAGCTGCCCTGCTTGATATTTTGAGGGACGGATGGGCGCTCGAAGATGGCCAACTCTACGTATGGGATATAAAGTTCGTCCGTTATCTCCAATACTCTGATCACTATGATAAAGATCATTATGACTACTATACACGGTATCTGCCAAACTTTCTCGATGGATCAAAGCGAGACACAGAATCTAATCTTGAGGAGTATTGGGCAACTAAACAGGAAATCAAGAGCTTGGAGGACGAAGAGAAGAAACTTTCCGCTTCTTCATTTGATGCAATGGTGGCCGCTATCATTCGCCTTGAATACCTAACTCTAAAACGTGCAGTGAACTGCAATCCTGAAATTTTACCAAAGATGGAGCGACGTTTTGTCTGGAGTGGCTTGCTTCGTGAACTCGATACAGATTCAAATAATATCTTTACCGCCAAGCTAGTTGTCGACGTGCACGACAAAGAGAAGTTT
The DNA here is from genome assembly GCF_020829495.1 of Nostoc favosum CHAB5714. Classification (GTDB taxonomy): domain Bacteria; phylum Cyanobacteriota; class Cyanobacteriia; order Cyanobacteriales; family Nostocaceae; genus Nostoc; species Nostoc favosum. Next base: position 2,434 of record NZ_JAIVFQ010000227.1, read on the forward strand.
TTTGACTTGTTATCTCGTATCCCAAATGACGCAGGACGGGGATTTCGCGCATCGCATGTTTATATCTTCCTGCCAGAGGCCGGACTGAGCACTCCGCCGGGCGAACTCTTGTTCGACGTAATATTATTCATTCATCCAGAGCGCATCTCCAACCAGAGGAGCGTAAGAAATGAATTCAACGCCTATTTTGCGGAAATAACGGACATAATCGAACGGGAGCAAAAGTAGTCAGGCCAGCGCGCACCTGAATAGATGTCCTCTGTTAGAACTCTAGAGCGCCGGACGCTCTCATAGAATCGCTCCGGCGCTCTATCTCATTGTTCTTCGCATCGGATTATCCGAAAACCGCTTCGCACTTTTCGGTCCGATGCTCCAGGCGTCAGAGGCCGACTTCGTGGATGACGATCTTCTCGACATTGGCCACGGCCTCGGCCGGCGTCGACTTGCCGGTATAGCAGTTCTGGATCTCCGCCTCCGCCAGGCCCTCGACCGTCGCCCATTGCGCGAAATTCTCCAAGCCCACCGCATATTTTTCGAACAGGGGCA
>NZ_JAIVFQ010000228.1 GCF_020829495.1 Nostoc favosum CHAB5714
CCTCAAGGTTTGGCGAAAACGCTTACAACAGTTGATAGACCAAGGTTTAGTAAAGCTTTACCAGGCTTGTGCTGAACATTTTCCTGAAAATTTACATAAGGATGTCCCAACTCTCTGTTTCAATAGCAACCAAAGTAATCGTATTGCACTGTCATTGCAGCAATTCTCAAATAATGAACCACCAACATGGTTTCAAACCCGAAGCCCAGAAGGTGTTAAAACAGTTTTTAGTCGGTTAGAAACATTACGCCAAGAAGCAAGACTTGTTCAAGCATCTGAGTTAGAAGATATAAACACTACTGTAATCTTCTTAAACCCTTCTGAGAAGGAATGGCGCGGCGACTTCAGCATGTCAGAACTTAGAAATAAACTAAGATTAGAGGCTGCTTTATCTGGAAGCGAGGTGACGAAGATTATCTACCGCGATCGCTATCTCAGGGAAGAAGGGGCTTCCATTTTAGTTGAATTATTAAAATGGGGTGGATTTGATACTCAATCTCATGTCGAAATTCTCACAACTGAAGATAAGGATGCTAAGAACGCTTTTACCATAGAGAAAGAGCTTAAAAAAATATTTGTTCAACTCCAACCGAATGAAAATAATTTGTTGGTTCGAGTTAAACGCTCAGTTGATTTCAAACAATGGAGTCACCTTATTCCTCACGGTCGCGTTCTGGAAATCTACCGACAAGACGGATTGCATTATCAAGTGATTTTTGACATCGGGATGACCTTTTTAGCAAGAGAGCGCGGAAAATATCGTGTTAAATTTACTACTTATGTAGTAGTTGAGAAAACCATTTAAAATTTGAGGATGGCGAAGAATTGGCGTTGCCAGTCAACTGCAACAACTTTAGACATAAATTACAAAATATAATCTTTAAGCGTTCGCTTCTTCTCACAAGAAGAATAATTGAGAATGTATCGCTTTGATGCAGAAACCACCCATGCCGAAAAACTGGATTATTAAAGTAGACAACTATTTCCATGCAAACCCCAATTGCATCATCGCCACCGCCCATGTGGACACGTTTCCCACAAACCTACCCCTAGAACCCAACATCCGGGAACCAAACCGCAAAAGTGCGACATACCGACAAATCTTTGACTCTGTGACGACCGAACCAGAAAAATTTTTCTCTCGTCACAGTGGAATCGTTCTGTCAGCGAATAAAGTTAAGCCCAGCAAAAACAAAACCGAACTGGAGTTAGAAGTCTTAGAAGCTAGCGAGGGGGGTAGCGATGGCATTATCAATGGAGGTCACACAGTTTTAGCATTTGAGCAAGCTAAAAATTACAAATATGACCTCAGCCTTGCCAGAGTCAAAGTTACCATCCACATCGGCCTCCAGGAAGAGGAGGCTAAAGATATAGCCCTCGCCTCAAATACCACTTCTCCTGTAGATTCTCGCTCCAAAGTCAACGCCAGGGGAGATTACAAATTTATCAAGCAGTATTTAGCCCAGTTAGAAAGAGCAGAAGATAGAAAATTTAGAATAGCCTATTACCAAAACCAAAGCGGCGCTCCTAGAAATGCACAGTGTAATGTTAACCACTTGTTCAAGCTGATCAACTGCCTCGACAGAAATAGATACAATCCCGACGGCAATAAACGAAGCAAGCACCCTACAGGTACGAACACCCCAAGCCAAATCACAGACACTGAGAGGGAAAGATTAACTCTTCTATTGCCTCTACTTCCCAAAGCTCTGTGGATAGAGCAAAGACTGTACGAAATCATCCAAGAACATATCAGCAACCCCAGAAGAAAGGGTGTCAACGACTTAGCATCAATTGATACACGCAAAAGTACCCTTCTCCCCGACAGCAAGTACTCGTTTGGGTTTGGTGCGCCAACTGACCTCGCACTACCCATAATTGCATCCTATCGGGTATTCCTAGACCAAGACTATAACTGGATTATTCCTTTTGACGAATTCGCCGAAAACTTTCTCCAACACCTGTGGGGTAACTATTACCGTAAATACTTGATATCGGAAAAAACAGCAGGAAATACAGTGGGGACTAAAATTTGTCGCAATCAAGAAATTTGGGAAAGTCTGTACATTTCGGCCCCTACACGCTTATCTGGCTTGGCTAAAGGATGAAAAGCCAGTACGGGGGCAGAAAAATACTTATGGAATTAGTAAAAATACGGCAGCTAAATACACGGCGGCGATTAAAAGTTTGTGGGAGTGGGGTACTAGAGCTTCTATTGGTTATTTTGCTATCGACTTGGGCAAGGACTTAAGTATCCAATGGGACGATAAGCTCGCAGAGCGCATTCTGTCGGAACGCGAGATTGCTAAGTTGGAAAAAGCGGCGATTGAAGTAGATTTGCAACACAACACTAATAAGATGCATTGGCTGCTGTTGACTCTCGTCTTTTACAGTGGGGTGAGGGCGGGAGAAATTGCGCGGCAAACTTCTGATTATGGTAAGCGCATAGTTACGCCGGGGTTATTTTGGCGGCAGTTTCGGGAGGATGGAGATTGTCTGTTATTAACTGTGACGGGGAAACGAAATAAAACCAGAACCATTAGTCTCGATCTGGAGACGAGTGCAGTGCTACTGGATTACCGTGGGGATGCCAGCAATGATGAGCCGGTGTTTCCTAGTCCCAGTCGTCGAGACAGGGGTAAACCTCTAAGCGATCGCGGATTGCGGTTAATGATGGCGGAAATTTCTGCTAGTGCGGGAATAAAGTTCAGCGCCCACTTTCTGCGCCACACTCATGCGACGCTGGCTAAGAAAAATGGAGCTTCTGATTTTGACTTGCAAGCAGATTTGGGCCATGCTTCTCCTGCGACAACTGCAAAGTACATTTGTCCATTAAAGAATTATTTGTCACTTTTAAATAATTACTGTCAAGTGGTATAAGAGGCTAAAAGCCTGATAGATACAGGGGTTAGTGCTTTTTGCTGCTTTTGTATTTTTTGAACGTTATTAAATA
>NZ_JAIVFQ010000229.1 GCF_020829495.1 Nostoc favosum CHAB5714
TGTAATTGATGGTATTCAAGCTAGGGGAAAAAAAGGAAACTACAGTACGGAGCGTATCAAATTCAACTCCAATTCTTCAGGTTAAATTTTTGTTACATACTTATAAATTTTTCCACCCACCTACTTAAATTTTCACCTGTTCACCACGCTTGCCCTGTTTGCGGGAGGTCAACTTTAGCCCCAGCTGTTCTATAAGAGTGCCTAGCAACCAAATGGGTTTACACTCACTGGGGACAGTAAACCCAAGAATTGCTTTAACGTGAGCTGCACAATTCTTAGCGATCGCCGTCATATTTATTAAGTCTGGGTCGCTGGCATTAACTTCGCCACCGGCAACTAGGCGCTCAAGGATCTGATGTAACCCCAAGTTGAACCGTGCCAGCCACCGTGCCGAGTAATTCCCCCAGTCCATACAGAGAGCAAGCTTTTCTCGTTCAGCACGATCTTTATCCGTAACAAGTTTTGGAGGTTCTGGGTATTCTCTGCCCCGAAGATCATCAATAATTACTCCCTCTGGCTTTGATAAAATGGCTTCAAGGGAAGCTAAGGCTTTGATTAATCGACCGCCATTATCGAGTTCGACTAGTTCCGGGGTAACGTCGATGCCGTAAGAGTCAGAGATCCGAAATTTCTCGTTCTCATTTACTTCTTTGGGAGTGAGGTAATCTTTACTCCTACGGGCGCGATACTCACTCGCTGTAATATCCCCCGCCTTGGCAACAGCCGAATAATGGGCAGTGGACAAAGCCGCAGCCGCATTTTTCATCCGTTCAGTAGATTGGTCATCATCGTCACTGCCCACTGAGATAAAAGTATTACCCATTTCGGTGAGGAGCGATCGCAAATCATCACGCAGATTATTGAGAGAATAGTTACGGTTAGCTAGAATCTGACAATAAGCCTCTAGCGCCCAATCTTTTTCAGCTCCCCGCTTACCCGTTTGGCGGTGAATGCGAATTAGAAAAGCCGTCATTTCGTTCGATTGCAGGAGTCGTTCTTTAATCTTGGTAGCATTAGTTTCGGCATAACCAAAGGGAGGACGCGGGGCTACCCAAACGTGAAAGGGAACTTTATGGCGATAGCGGTAAAGTTGCTGGGCGCATTCAGTAGCAGTTTGGGAAACTCCATGAAACACACCGAACACCAAATCAAAATGATACTCCGAAATATCTACACCAGTTCCTAGACTGGGAGAGGTGAACAAAGCATCGAGGTTTTTGACGGCGTTGGTGATATCTTTGATGAAAGCGACGTTTTCATCACTGCCTGAATTGTCAGAGTGAACAGACCAGATGCGTAGTTTTGGCGGATGTATACCAATGTCAGTGCTGTTTTGAGAATGTGTGACTTTTTCCCCGTAGCCTGGCTCCGGCAACTCTTCATATATTTGCACAGTCAGCGATTGTTCAAGTCTCTTAATAAAACGCTTAGAGTCAGAAACCACCATGATTTTCTGTCCGCTCATCAACGCTGCCGAGATTTGGGCAACTAGTGCAGAAGAATTATTCCCCTCGTACCAGTAGATTGTGCGATCTCCATTTCTCCATTCGTTTTTAATGATGTAAGGAACTTCGCCCTCTGGTCGCATGGAGCGAAAGAAGTCCACCGTTAAATCATCCATGTGTGCATCGGCGATGACAACCAGTGGCGCATTGTATACTATATATTCCAGGACTTCGAGTATGGCTGCGCGATGCTCCTTGCAAGTATTACTATGCAGTAAATGAACTAAGTATTGGCAAGCTTCATCAATAAAGATGCAGCCGTACTTATTGCTCTGGGTATTCAGTTTATGCAAGCTGTCAATAGTAATACTAAGAGCTTGGGCTTTGGCTAAACCTGTGTAACCCAAGTCAGAGTACATGGCAGTTTGGAGTCGTTGGGCAAGATTTTTGAGCAGATTAACGCGATGCCCGTTGTTGAGGAACCGCGCGTCAGGGTTTTGGTCACGCCACCAGCGCATGAGTTGGGTTTTCCCAGTGCCCATGTCGCTCCACAGTACGACTAATCCGAGTTCGGGAAAACGGAAGGACTTTTTTGGGTAAGGGGTAAGGGGTAAGGGGGAAAGGGAGTCAGAATCTATTAACTCAACATTTCCCCTTGACCCTTTAACCTTGACCCAGCCCGTAGGGCTAATATTTGGAGTGAACAATTTTTCAAGTGCTAGATCATAAAGTTGTTGCTGTGATGAGCATTTTTCCTCTAAGTCAGGAATGAACAGAGCTTGGGTCAAATATTTCACATTGACTGTGACATCGGGCTGGTACTTGCTCAATCCCCATTTCTTAGCCCGATATGAACGTTGGTAATCAAAAAGTGATTTGGCATCATCTATGATTGCAGTCAGTAGGGTATCAGCATCTTTGCCGCGACCAACCACGAAATCATCAACACCCTTTTCTGGGCCTGGCAGTAATGCAACAACACATTCACACCCAGCCGATTCAATTGCTCTGCCAGTCCGCATTGTTGCTTGAAAAACTGACCAACGGGTGTTGGCTTTGGTTTCGTAGTCGAATAGTATAATGAACTTGCGTCCCGCCTGAGCCATTGGTACTAAGTCAGGATGCAACCGTTCATCAAAATCTTGTTTGCCGACGCGCCCGTTCCAAATTCCAGGGAGTGCGATCGCAACAAACCCCAGACTCAGCAAGCAAGCGGCTTTCTTCTCACCCTCGCATAAGATAATGGGAATCTCTGGATGCTGTTTCACCCACTCCCAAAATATTAGCGGATTTAGTTTGTCGAGTAAGCGTAGCGCCACTCGGGAATGATAACGCTTAATTAGATAGCGTTTTGCAACTTTGTCCCAAATGGGGTTCTGACTTTTCACGGGATGTGGAAAAGAAAAAGTGGTTCGCGATGGTCTGTCGCGAACCACTGACTATTCTTTATTATATTTGGAAGTTTCTTCGACTAAATCTTTTAAACCCTGTTTGAGAGCCTC
>NZ_JAIVFQ010000022.1 GCF_020829495.1 Nostoc favosum CHAB5714
CAGACGGTTTGCCGGGGGTTGGGGAAACTCAATCTAGGTCAAAGTCGAAAACCCGCAAGGGAGTAACTAGGAAGGCTAAGAAGTGATTCTTAGAAGCTCCGAGGCTTTAGCCCGGAGTGATGTCACAAAAATTGATCATGCCTAAAATTTATAGGTGATGAATACACAAACTGGCAGTAAAACCAAAGCACAAGTTTGGGTTGTGGAAAATGGTAAAATGCGATCGCGTTTAGACCAACTCACCACCGAAGAACCTTTAGAAATTCGCCTTGCCCCTTTCCAGAAGACGGTAGCTGTAACAATGCGGACACCAGGGGCAGATTTTGAACTAGCTGCTGGTTTCCTCTACAGTGAAGGAGTCGTTAGCCGCAGAGAAGATATCCGACGTATCAGTTACTGTGTGGATGAATTAGTAGATGGTGAGCAACGCCATAACATCGTAAATGTAGAACTGCGGGATGGTTTGATTCCAGACTTACAGCCTTTGGAGCGTCATTTCTACACTAGTAGCGCCTGTGGGGTGTGTGGTAAAGCTAGCCTTGAGGCTTTGCGTCTGCGGGGATGTCCAGTGATTCCTTCTGGCCCAACTGTAACACCTGAGATCATCTACAGCCTACCTGATAAGCTCCGGGCTGCTCAAGGTATCTTCACTGCTACAGGGGGTTTGCACGCTGCGGCTACCTTCAATGCTCAAGGACAACTGTTAAACCTGCATGAGGATGTTGGACGACACAATGCTTTGGATAAATTGATTGGTACAGCTTTGTTCAGTGAGGAGTTGCCTTTAAATAATTGTATTATTTTAGTGAGCGGACGTTCTAGTTTTGAGATTTTGCAAAAGTCTACAACTGCTGGAATTCCTATTGTCTGTTCTGTTTCTGCTCCCAGTAGTTTGGCGGTTTCTGTCGCCAAGGAATTCGGAATTACCTTAATAGGATTCCTGCGCGGAGAACGATTCAATATTTACACTGGTTTACAGAGAATAAACGCTGCTTAGAAACACACCCTACGAAAGTGTTTCTAAGCAGAGTAACGCGTAGCCCGCCTTCGGCATCGCTTTCATAAATCTCCACAAACAAAGCGATGTCTACGACGGGCTATTCGGCGTCGCTTGACTTTTAAAACAGTCGCTACACAATTTAAGGTTTTTCCCAATACTCGCGCCCATACTCCGGCATCCATACAGTGTTGTATTCTTTAGCTAATTGTGATGCAATGGTTGTTTTACCAGTTGAAGGAGCGCCCAGAAAAACAACGTTAGTAATGAGATCGCGGTACACATTAGGATGTAAATACTCCCGAAATGCGTAAGTGTCTCTTCTTGTTTGCGTCCCTGAAATAGGAAAAGTTTTGCGATCGCAATCTACGAGCCGATTAACTGCTCCCAGCGCCTGGCTTACGTGTTTACCGTAAAATTCACTACAATAAAAGTGAGTAATTTTTTTTAATTCTAATTGTTTAAGGATGTAATCTTCGTGCTTTTTTTTAATCTCAGGAGTTCTCGTTTATGTGAGGTACATCGGTAAGGGCACGGCAGTGCCGTGCCCCTACACCTGGCGATATAATGTTGTACCGCATCTGAATGGGAACCGCTATAACCAACCTCAAGTGGGCCATCCCACGCTTCAATCACCTGGATTTGTGGATAAATTTTCCGCAGCCAATTAGCTCGAACTGTTAAAGGAATAGCAGTCACCTCTGGACACTCATAAATAATTACAAGCACTTCATCTATCTCTGCTGACGACAGACCCTTTGTCTTCATCCTCTCTTTTTGGCGGAGGTATTGTTTTTCAGACAAGTTTTTTAATATACGTAATGGCTCAAGTATGGTTACACTACCGACATAGTAATTAATGTTGGTGGAATACCGAGTGATGTATAGAAATGCTAAAAGATTGACTGCTATTTTTCTGTTGGTTTTTCTGTTGATTGTTTCTATCAACTTTGCAGTAATTGCTCAAGATAGTTCAGATGGCCCTTCTATAAATTTGCCATCGTCTCAGCTATGTTCAGTGCCTCCTGGACTGACAACTCAACAAGTCATTGCCGACAATGGTCTTAACCAAGTTAAAATGGGCGATCGCATCAGGATAAGAGTTAAAGGATTATCAGCAGCGACCAGAAGTGCAACGGCTAATGCCACCAATTCATTTGATCCTCGACAATTAGTGTTGTACCTGGATGGCTATGAACTAGAGGATGTCCACGGAGAACCAGTCACCGTTATGGTTCCGGGTAAAGATCAAAGGAAATTTGTTGATGATGATTGGTTAGCCTTTCGACTTGAACGCACCGACTCGTCTCAAGCTGCATGGAATGCCCTTCTTGGCAGAGGAAGCAGATACAGTATTAACGTGATAGCGGGAGTAGGCTGTCCCAAGAAGCTTGCAATTCCGGTAAGCGATCGTTTCTCACCTCCTCAATTAAACATAGTTCTGTTTTCCTGGCGATTTTGGCTATGTCTGTTGCTACTTGTGGCTATTATATTAATGTTCATTAGGTATTGTAGAAACACTCTTCGTAGCTCTGGAATAGAAGGGATTTACTCTCAAAAAGAAGTGATTGGTGGACAGGAACTGTTGATCACAGAAAAGGCTGCCCTTAAAAACGAATATCGTAAAAGCCGAATTGCTCAAATTTTTCTTGGCAGGAAAAAATTAAATAGAAACCCGTTCAGTCTATCGATATCTCAACTTGCTTTTTGGACATTTCTAATTTTTGGTTCTTACCTGATTATCTACGGTATAACAGGAGATTATACCAATATTTTGACTCAACAATCACTAATATTATTGGGAATTAATTCTATAACTACCTTTGGTACTTCCTTGATTGATGGACAGGGGAATGAGAAGAAGAGAAAAGGTAGTCAACGCGTTTCTGAAAGTTTTTTCTATGATATATTATCGGACATTAATGGAGTCAACTTTCATCGGTTCCAAACATTTATTTGGACAGTTGCGCTCGGACTATTCTTTGTTTGGGAAGTCCTGAAAAATCTGGCAATGCCGGAATTTGATGAAACACTTCTTGCACTACAAGGAATCAGTGCCGCAACATATCTTGGGCTTAGAGGGCAAGAACAGCATGGTATGATAAAAGAGCCAGAATATACATCCACAGAAGATAATTCATCTGAACAACCGCTTCCACCAGAACAAGATAATCCACCAAAGAACGATTCATCGATTCCTGGTGGCTAAATTCTAGAGAGTCAAAATAATTCATAATTAACTCAATTCCGTGGGTTTAAGTCCCCCGGTTCAATAAAAATTTTGTTTTGTGTTGGGGTTAAATCCCCATTACAAAACAAAATTTACGAAAGCGTTGCGGGGCGTTCGCGTTTAGCGTCTCTAAGAGTTGCCCATTACGAACTTGTACTGAGCGACTTGTGTCGAGCGTTCGCGTAGCGTCTCTAAGAGTTGCCGAGGTAAGCCGAAGTATTACGAATTACAAATTACGAATTATTTAATATATAGCAATCCGATTTGATTGCTTGAAAAAACCTAAGTATATGTAGGGTTTAAAAACCACATCTGTCGTAAGGGCACAGCATTGCTGTGCCCCTACAGCATGGTCTATTTAAGAAAAGACTGAAACAACCGGGAGCATCGTTAATTCAGATCACGATGCATTTGTACAGGGCATAAGTCCTAAAATATTAGGATCAACTAGATTTGCAATCATACTTTGTATGGTAGTTCTGCACGCACTTTCAGATTTCATCGACTGCGATTTTGCCATAAGTAGCTTATCTCCGAGTTATTGGTACGAAGGGACTTGTCTCCAAAGTGGCGTAGGCGTAGCCCGTCGTAGACATCGCCTGAAGTTACCCCGCACCTCAATATCTGAAGCGATCGCTCACGGACTCATGCAACAACTTGCCAAAAATGACTGTTATTCTCGTGAAGGCAAGATGTATGGAATACTATTAGTTGAACTGCCTAATGGTGAACAAAGGGTACTCAAAGCCTTCTCCGGTCTTTTGAATGGTTGCAGTGTGCTTGAGGGCTGGGTTCCACCAATTCCAGGACGAGACGAAGTTGCTTTGGAGTCAACCCGCACTTTGGCACAGTTGGACGCGATTAAGCAAGAACTCTTTACCTTAAAGCAACTAACCGAACGCCAGCAGTATGAAACCCTGTCTGATGAATTTGAGCAGCAATTGCAAGCAATGAGCCATCGCCATTGCAAACATCAACGACAGGAAAAACGTCAGCAAATCTGCAATACACTTACAAAAGAAGCACTCACTATTGCCCTTGAACAACTCGACGAAGAGAGTCGTCAGCAGGGAATTGAGCGGCGACAACTTAAACGCCAGCAAAATGCGGTATTACAGCCTCTTCAACAGTTAATTGCAGCGACGGATGCGCGAATTAACGAACTGAAACAACAGCGTAAAACACTGTCCCGTCAATTACAAGCTCAGATGCAGGCTACCTACAGCCTGACTAATTTTTCCGGGCGATCGCTATCATTACAGCAATTGATGCCCGGAGGTTCGCCCACTGGCACAGGAGACTGTTGTGCCCCAAAGTTGCTCCATTATGCGGCAACACATAATCTCAAACCCCTGGCAATGGCAGAATTTTGGTGGGGTACCTCTTCCGTAAATCAAGATAAAATCCAGGGAAAATTTTATGGAGCATGTGCCGAGCGATGTCAGCCATTGATGGGGTTTTTGCTCTCAGGGTTGAAACCTATTTCAATCCCTAATAGGGATTTTTATATAACAACTCCACTCTTACTAAATACATTAACACATTTGCGTAAATCCGATGTGTTTGAGTCCAATGAATTCCCAGGTTTCTCCCCAATCAAGGAAGAGATCCCGATTATTTATGAAGACGAATGGCTGATTGCTGTGAACAAACCTGCTGGATTACTTTCGGTGCCTGGTCGTTATCGCGATCGCCAAGATAGTGTCTTGAGTCGCTTACGTCATCTGTTACCGGATGGCATGGCGCTTGCATCTGTGCATCGCCTAGATCAGGAAACTTCTGGGATTTTGTTGTTGGCACGCGATCGTCAAACCCATCGGCAAATTAGCCAGCAGTTTCAGCAACGCCAGGTTCACAAGGTTTATGAAGCGATACTTTCCGGTGCTGTGACAGTTGAGCAAGGTAAAATTGAACTGCCACTGTGGGGAGATCCTGAAAATCGTCCTTATCAAAAAGTTGATTGGCAGCACGGCAAACCCAGCTTGACACACTTCCAGGTAATGGCGAGAGAACAAGATTACACCCGCGTAGAATTTACGCCGCTAACAGGGCGCACTCATCAATTAAGGGTTCATGCGGCTGATGCGCGAGGACTTGGGGTAACTATTTTAGGCGATCGCTTCTATGGATGCTGTGCAGTTACCAGTCGGTTACATCTGCACGCCAGAGAACTTCGCTTCGAGCATCCGCAGTTAGAAAAAACCCTGCATTTACAAGCAACTACGCCTTTTTGACGCTCAACGAAGAGCAGAGGTAAGAGAACTTGGGGACAAGGAGAATTGGGGACAAGGGGAAAGACTTGTTTCAAGTTCTCACCTCTTGTCCCCTTGTCCCCTTGTCTCCCCTGCCTCCCCTGCTCCCCCTGCCCCCTGCCCCCTGCCCCCTGCCTTCTCTCTAAACATCCTCTTAGCGTTAATGTCTATAAAGGTGGAGCTGGAAGTGGCTTTGCTGCAACTGCCAAAGGTGAGCGTCCGCCCCGTCCTACTTCAAACTGATTCATCATATCGTGGTCTTCGTGAACCGCATTGTGGCAGTGTGACATATATTTACCTGTATTAGCGCCAAACTTGCCAATTACTCGTATAGTCTCGTTTTCCCCAACATAGAAGACATCTTTCAACCCACGCTCGTAAGGGAAAGGTGCTTTACCATTACGGTCAAGCATTAGGCAATCAATTAGGTGCATGTGGATAGGATGAAACGCAGCACCTGATGGGTTAGACAATTTCCAGATTTCAACATCGCCTAATCGAGGATTAGCATCAATTCGCATATTATCCCAGACTTTGCCATTGATCACCCACAGACCATTAGAGCGCTGATACCTAAATTCTCTGGTTCGCACTGCTGAAGATTCTGGGATAGGCTGGATTGTACGTAACCTGGAAGGAATAGAGCTATTATCTGGTTCACGCCGCACAACATCAAAGCGCATAATTTGATTCGTACCGTCGTAGTTCTTGTTGTTAGGAAGTCCGAGATTCCGCAGCACTACCTGAGAGCCGACTGGGTATTTAGAAAAGTCAATAATAAATTCGTAACGTTCTGCCATCCCCAACCGGAAATTTTTGACTTTAACTGGTGCGCTCATTAATCCGGCATCAGTGCCAATCATAATAAAATCATCGCCGTTGCTCAGGGCAAGATTATAAGAGCGCGAAATCGAACCATTCAAAACTCGGAAACGGTACTTACAAGTACCTACCTCCATGCGTGGCCAAGGCGCACCATTGACCAAAATGACATCACCATATTGGCTTATTTTACCTTGGGTATCGAAGACTAACTTACCAGTATTAGTAAACTGCTTATCTTGGATAAACAGTGGTACGTCGTATTTACCCTTGGGTAAAGGTAGTCCAAGCTCAAAGTCATCTTGAACAAGGTACATGCCAGCCAAACCCATATAAACATTACGTGCAGTATTATGGATGCCGTGGTCGTGATACCATAACGTAGCCGCACGTTTGTTCGGATAGACGTAATCTTTGTAGAAACCAGGTGGTGTCAAATCTTCAGCATAGCCATCGTACTGCGGTAACGATGCCATCCCATGCAAGTGAACTGATGTTGGTGTATCAACACTGTTATTGATAAAGCGAATAATTGATTGTCGCCCTTGACGTTGCTTAATTGTGGGGCCAGGAGCAATACCGTTATAACCCCATATCTGCGTTGTTAGCCCAGGCAAAATATTAACCTGAGCTTTTTTCATCGTAATCTCGTAGTAATCTGTGGTCACATCACTCCGCACTGGTTTAAGTACTGGCGGTATGGGAAGTTTGACACTAAAACGAGTAGGCTGAGGACTACCAGCAGTAGCTGCTTGTCCACGAGACAGCAAGGTTATAGGAAGTAGCAAAGAACCACCTGTAATCGTTCCTAGCTTCAGGGCTTCTCGTCTAGTTATTTTTATCACTTTAATTTCTTTATTGGTGTATTGCGAAATTGGCCTGAATGGCTCTCTACCAATCAGTTGATTTGAAAAAGTTTTAAATACTAAGATTTACGTACTGTACAAATACATCATCTTATGTATTAACGTAAATAGATCGTTTCTGCTTTTTACAAACCATCTTTTATCAGTTGCATAGTATTTTTTATTTCTTTGTAATTTTGTGTTGGTTTGTTAAATTTACAAATATATTCACAAAAAGTCAACCAGTTAGTAATTAAATTAAACCTCACACCACTACAAGTGACATGATTCCTGCTTCACTGTTTGCATCCCTACGTCTTTTTAAATTTAGGAAAACCAACACCTTTTTCACTGAGTTTTTTAAGTCATTGAAAAAGTCTTTGTACGCTGTTTTTAAATTCTTAAGTGAGTTATGGAGAGCAAACTTATCTACAACATTGAGCTATTCAATGTCTTTCTTTAGTACAGTTAATTGCTGACTATAAGCATTATAATTTAATGCTTTTCCTTGATGTTAAGTCACGATTGGTGTAGGGCAGAAATCAAGAAGAAACAGTCTATCGCCGTGTAGATAATGGCTATGCTGAAGGACACGCACAATTACAAATAACTGAAGTCCGTAGGCGTAGCTGTTGGCACGCGATCGCCAAACCCATCGGTAACTCAGCCAGCAGTTTCAGCAACGCCAGGTTCACAAGATCAAAAAGTAGATTGGCAGCACGGTAAACCCAGTTTGACACACTTCCAGGTAATGGCGAGGGAACAAGATTATACACCCGCGTAGAATTTACGCCGCTCGCAGGGCGCACTCATCAGTTGAGGGTTCATGCTGCTGATGCGCGAGGACTTGCGGTAACTATTTTAGGCGATCGCTTTTATGGATGCTGTGCAGTTACCAGTCGCTTACATCTGCACGCTAGGGAACTTCGCTTCGAGCATCCGCAGTCAGAAAAACCCTGCATTGAATCAATTACCCGCTTTTGACGCTCAACTCTCACCTGGGTATGAGGAAACGCACTGGCTTCCTTGAATCTCCTCCCCTAACAGTTAGCCTATTGCTTTTTAAATTTGTATGTGATAATTTCTGCTTGTAGTTTATTAAGCGGTTATCCGACCAACTTACCGTACTTAAAAAAATTGATATCACAGCTAAGAGACTTCCCAATAAAAAATATCCAAGGAAATCCCTAATGATCTGTAGGGGTAAGAGTGCTGGAGTTTACCTCTAGACTCTCATTCTTATCTTTTTTTATTAAAAAACGAACCGCAGAGGCACAGAGAAGCCAGTGCGCCCTTGCGGTTAAGAGACTTGTAGCAACTGGCGCAACACAGAGAGAAAGAGAGAAAGATTCTAAAACTTGGTTTACTAAGCATTGTTGACTTGACAGACCACTAGTACTGCAAGGCGGAAGTCACGCATTCACGCATAATTGTATTCCGAGCTTCTTGCGCTATTTGAAATTTTGAAATGGTATGTTTATTTCCGCGCCCGCTGCACTAGTGCTGATGATGTTGCCAAAATCCAAAAGACTGCTGACTGGATGCTGGAGCAAAAGATTCTACCGAACAAGATAGATGTTGCTGTTACTATTTGTCCCACAATTCAAAATTATATGACCAAAGTATTCATTCTTAATGCCAACCAACAACCGTTATATCCAGTACGTATCAGCCGTGCTAGGCTGCTATTGTCACAAGGTAAAGCTACTGTATTTCAGCGATATCCCTTTACTATAATTCTGAAGGAGTCCCTTTCTCATGTAAAACTTGAGCAACTTGGCTTCAAAATTCACCCTGGTATTAAAATAATTCGTAATTCGTAATTCGTAATTCGTAACTACGAGTAATTAGTTAATCTTAGTCGCCTCCCAAACGGAGGAATATAGATGACAAACCACAGCATCTTAGAACCATTGCCAGAAGACGAATGGTTTATTGAGAGCCAGGAACTACGATCCTTTGTCGCAACAGTGCGTGAAATTAGCGCTAACACTGTTGACGATCGCACACAAACTCTCGGTAGACTAGAACCCTATTTTCAAGAGCTGCTTGCCCAACAAGAATGGCTACCCCAAAAGTTTGCCCAAGTCAATCCCGAAAGCAGGATGGGCGGCGGTATTGGTCAGTGGCTACTTTATCGCGCCAAAGACCGTTCTCTGTCAATCTTCAGTTTGGTGATTCCCCCAGGTTCAACGACTCCCGTCCATGACCATTTGGCGTGGGGATTGATTGGTTTATACAAAGGCAATCAAGAAGAAACAGTCTATCGCCGTGTAGATAACGGTGATGCTGAAGGACACGCACAATTACAAATAACTGAAGTGCGTAGGCTTCAAACAGGAGATATCTACCGTCTGTTACCCCCAGATGGTGATATCCACGCCGTCAAAACTACATCCCAAAGCGCATCTGTATCCATCCATATTCTGGGTAATGATACTGGTTGCATCTTGCGTCACCAGTTCATCCCAGAATCTCACAGCGTCAAATCCTTTCGCTCTGGATATTCCAACGCTCCTTGTAAAGAGGAAGAAGAAAAAGAACATGCCCTACGCTAGACCACAACCCCCCGTATTCGAGCGAGTCGAAGACGAACGCCTGCACCGCAAACAACGCCTAGCGGCTGCCTTTCGCCTGTTTGGTAAATTTGGTTTCAGCGAGGGAATCGCAGGCCATATTACGGCTCGTGACCCAGAATTTACAGACCATTTTTGGGTCAATCCATTAGGAACATACTTCGGTCACATCCGAGTTTCTGACCTGCTGTTAGTTAACAGAGAAGGTGAGGTGGTTAAAGGCGATGCTGAAGTGAATCGAGCTGCTTTCGCTATCCATTCTCAGATTCATGAAGCTCGACCTGATGTAATTGCGGCGGCTCACGCCCATTCACTTTATGGTAAAGCCTGGTCTAGTTTGGGGCGTCTTCTTGACCCCTTGACTCAAGATTCTTGTGCTTTTTACGAAGACCATGCGCTATTTGATGACTTCACAGGTGTGGTTTTAGAAACTTCTGAAGGTCAGCGACTGGCGCAAGCCTTGGGGTCAAACAAAGCCATAATCCTGCGTAACCACAGCATTTTAACTGTGGGACATACGGTAGATGAAGCTGCCTTTTGGTACATTAACTTAGAGCGATCGTGCCAAGCCCAACTACTGGCAGAAGCTGCGGGTAGACCTACTACTATCAAACACGAAACAGCCCGTTTAACACAAACTCAAGTGGGATCACATACAAGTGGGTGGTTCAGCTTCCAACCACTTTACGACAGGATTGTGCGCGAAGAACCTGATTTGCTAAATTAGTGCTGTGTTTTTGGGCACTAGAATAATAGGCGGGGAAGTATCAATTTACCCCACTTCCCGCTATTTTTATGTCAATTTAACCTGAATTAATTTATATACTCCGGTAAGCCTATAAGTTTATAGTATTTATATAGTTCGGAGAAATCATTTTGATGATTAACCAAATCTTTCGCGGCCTAATTACCAAGTGGATATCGTTGATAAAATTCAGGAATATCCCATTTAACAACCAACAGAAATTATTCTTCTCTTCTTCTGTTTTGCCAATAGTGGGGGCTTTTGTTACAGGGCTGTGTTTGAGCTTGCTATTTGCCGCCCAAAAAGGTAAGTGTGAAGGATGCAGTGTTGACAAAAGAACAATACGCTGCATTTTCACCAAAAATTTAAACTAGTTCAATGAATCGGCTGTAGGGGTGTACAGATGTACATTGGTGTCAACTTAAGCTAAAAATAGCTTAACTGTTGGCTTCCTCACCCGCCTTGAACTTCAGTTCCTTGCGGGACACCACTTTTACGTTAAGTTGACACCTATGACAAATGTATGCCCTTACAAATGGAATTGGTATTAGTGGCAAAACAACTGGCAATTTTGGAATCTTGGAATTGATTATGACTAATCCTACAGAACTATTGCGATCGCGCTACGGTGAAATTCCCTTCAATCCCGAAATTGAATGGAATGATTCCCTGACAGCACTACTATCTCACCGTTCAATCCGGTCTTATCTATCTGATCCTCTACCGCCGGGAACTCTGGAGTTACTAATTGCAGCCGCCCAATCTGCATCTACTTCCTCTAATTTGCAAACCTGGAGTGTGGTAGCAGTCGAAGATCAAGAACGCAAAGAGGAGTTATCTAAACTAGCGGGAAACCAAGCACATATTAAGCAGGTTCCTTTATTCTTGGTTTGGTTAGCAGATTTGGCGCGTCTAAGTTACGTTGCTGACAGTCGCGGCATATCTCATGATGCACTGGAATACTTGGAAATGTTTGTGATGGCAACAATTGATGCAACTTTGGCGGCACAAAACGCAACAGTAGCAGCCGAGTCACTCGGTTTAGGAACAGTATATATCGGTGGAATCCGCAACCACCCGCAACAGGTAGCAGAGATATTGAATTTGCCCTCCTCTGTGTATGCTGTATTTGGGCTGTGTGTAGGCTATCCGAATCCTGAAATAGAAGCCGCGATTAAGCCACGGTTACCACAATCAGCTGTGCTGCACCGCGAAACTTATAAATTGGCAGATCAAGAAGAAGCGATCGCTCATTACAACGAGATCATCAAAGAATTCTATACTGAACAAAAGATGAATGTCCCGGGCGATTGGTCAGAACACTCAGCCCAAAGGATCGCAACCGTAGAATCACTGAGAGGACGCGATCGCTTGCGTGAAGTTCTCAATCACCTTGGCTTCAAATTGCTGTAAACAAGAAGAATCAAGATTATGGATTTGCAACTCCGTGGCAAAGTCGCCTTAGTACACATCACCATAAAAAAGGGCCGGAAATAGAGGAGGATATTTTTTGTAGGGCGGCATAAAAATCAGACATGCAAGGACGTATCTCAAGTATCCGGGTGGAAATGACTGGTGAGCAGCAAGATGTACTAAACAGTTGGTTGCGTAAGTCAACAACCCCATTGGGTTTGGCAAAACGTGCCCGTGCAATATTAATGTTGGCATCAGGAGAAAGTTTCAGTAAAACCAGTCAGTATGTTGATATAGGAGAACGTCACTTGAGAAAGTGGGCAAGACGGTTTATAGACCAAGGAATCGAAGGATTATATGATACTAAACGACCGGGAAGACCCCCGGTTTTTTCCCCCTCAAGTCGCATTGTATCTAGTAAAAATTGCTTGTGAGCGACCCGATATGATGGAGCGTTCCTTGTCGCAGTGGGATTGTACAGAATTAGCGCATCAAGTCATAGCAGCAAAAATAACAGGCAGCATTTCTGCGTCTACTGTTCGACGAATTTTAAATAGTCATAAATTAAAACCCTGGCGACATCATTTGTGGTTATCACCAAAAGCCCCAAGAGATGAAGCGTTTGTTAAAAGCATAAAAGAAATTAGTTCTTTATACACTCGACCATTAAATCCGGATGAAATGGTGTTGTGCGTTGACGAGAAAACCAACTTACAACCCCGACCACGTAAATCCAAAACTCTCCCAGCTAAACCAGAACTACCTGTAAGAGTTGAACATGAATATGAACGTAAGGGGGCACTTAATTTGTTCGCTGCATTTGATACTCGCAGTGGTAGAGTATGGGGACAGACTTATGAGCGTAAACGTCAAGAAGAATTTATTGCATTCCTTGAATATTTAGACAAAGAGATTCCCCTGTCAATTACAACAATCCACGTAGTATTAGATAATTTGAGCGTACACAAAGGTAAAAAAGTCCAAGCTTGGTTAGCCAAACACCATCGTTTTGTCTTTCATCATCCTCCCGTCCATTGTTCATGGATGAACCAGGTTGAACAATGGTTTAGTATTTTGCAACGTAAACGTCTGAAAATCTCTGATTTTGCTGATAAAAAAGTTTTAAGTGAACGTTTACAAACTTTTATTTCTGAGTGGAATACGAAAGCACATCCTTTTGCTTGGAGTGAAAAGTCAATCTTGAAAGTTATCACAAAGTGCCAAATTCCAGATGAGAATTTTACGACCCAAATAGACCTTGCGATCGCAGCTTAATTTCCGCACCTTTTTTATGATGACGTGTACTTAGGGCATGATCCAATCGTCCAGATTGCCCATCAAAGACAAAGGAATAGGGGTCTTCGATATATCTGCCGAGTTCATCTACCAATCCACCATTTCGCAACACATCAATAGGATCTTCTTCGCCATAGGCATTTAAATCCCCAAGGACTAATACATCGCTATCGCCTGTGGTGGTCTTCAACTCATTAACAAAGCCAAGCAAGGCTTCTGCCTGCTGAACCCGCGTAAAGTTAAAAGCTCCTTGTCCATCACCCTGGTCTGCGTCTGCACCTGTGCCTGTACCACTCTTTGACTTGAAATGGTTAATCACAGGGGTAAAAGTTTCGCCGTTGGAGTTTAGTACAAAGGTTTGAGCGACGGGTTGACGATTGTAAACAGCGTCAGGATCACTGAGGGAAGCACCAACTGGGGTGACTGTTTCTGGCTTGTAGATGAAGGCAACTTTAATTTCATCAGTTCCTACCCCCGTGGCAGGATCACGAATGTAGTCATAAATTTCTGTGCCTACAAATGTATTTAGCCGATCTACCAGTTCTGCGATCGCCGACTCAGAACCATCGCCATCATTCTCAAGTTCAATCAGACCCACCACATCGGCATCGAGGGCTGCGATCGCGCTGACAATTTTGGCACTTTGCCGCTCAAACTCTACGACATTATCTGCTCCCCGCGACGTCGGGAAGCCGCCACCCACACCGTCGCCATTGAAGTAGTTCAGTACGTTAAAGCTAGCAACCTTAACGTTGCCGCCCACCTCTTCGGGTGCAGCTGTCCGGGGATTAGAATCAACAAAATTAGGTGTCGCGGTGGGTTGCAGTCGGTAGCTATCAAACCCAAAGCCCAGAACACCTGTAAGAGATGCAACCGTGCTACCTACACGCAGTGTGCCGTCTTCATTCAAAAAGGGAACTGTAGCGGGATTTTGGATGTTGCTGCCATCGTCAAGTAAAATTTGGCGCAGGTTGTTTGCGTTCTGCTCTGCTGTGACTGCGGCGACGTTGTTTTCGTCGTTTTCGGTTTCAGTAGTCGGAATATCAGTCGGGTCAATGAAGTTTGTGGGGTTAAACAAGCGTCCCTCTGAAGACAGCAACACCTCACCAAACCGACCGAGGTTAAAGTTTTCAGTGACCGTCAAGGTTTCGGGGAATGTGACTAACATTCCCTCATAGCGCTCCAGGTCGGTCGTTGCGGTCACGGGCAGATCAACAGCTATGGGGGCGATCGCTCCTGAACCCACCACACTCAGTCCACTAATATTGCTGAGTTGAGTTTGATTAAAGTTTTCTCCAACTGTTCCAGTCAACCGCACCGTTTGACCTACACTCACGTCTGTGCTGTTAGGCGCAAAGATAAAAATACCGTCTGAGGTTGCAGCATTGCCATCTCCAACTGCCTCCTGCACGAAAAATCCATTTAGGCGACTGCTGTCTTGAAAGTCGCCAACCACAACTGCTTCAATTGTTACTGTCTGCCCGACGAGGGGACTGGCTGCACCACTCCCCTGAATTTCGTAAACCTCTTTGAGAGCAACATCATTGTCAATTATATTGACGTTGAGGTTAGGAATCGCCGTGAGCGTGTTAGAGTACGCCGGGTCAGCACTGCTGGTGATCGAATGCGTAATTACTCCTGTGTGAGGAGATCCTTCTACATCCAAGTCGTTTACTGCTTTGACAGTAATCGTTTTAGGATTAGTATCCGTCAAGCTTAGGGTGACGGAGTTAAAAAACTTTGTTCCATCAGTACTCAGTTGAGTTTCGGCATCTGCGGCGATCGCTACATTTACAGCACCCGTTGGTGTGGTGTTGAGGGCGATCGTGTAGGTATCAGTTGTTTCACCCTCCTCATTTACATCGGTACTGTTACCAGATTGGGTGATTATTACTCCCGCTCCAGTTCCCGGATTAGCAGTATAGCTTCCCAACCCGTCAAAGGTATCAGTAGCAAAGCCGTCCCACTGCACACTCGGATCAAAGGCATCGTTGGGATTGGTATCGCCACTGGTGATAATACTTTTGCGACGCAAGGTATTGTCTGCTGTGCTGGTCAGACCAGTTCCCCATTCAGTACCTGGGTCAACGCCAATCTGACCAATTGAATCAAGGATCGTCCCACTAGCGCCGCCCTGTCGCAATACGATCGCATCATCTCCGTTAAAGAAAGCAGCACCGCTTGTTTGATCAGCCTGGGCAAGAATGGTTGAATTGGCGTTACTTGGGGCGAAGACAAACACATCCCCAGCTGCCACCGTACCCGTCAGGCTGAAAGTTGTAGGGCTGGTGTTGCCATTGAAGTAAAACTGAACCACATAATTTCCAGCAGTTAAATCGATCGCTGCACCCGTGCCGTTGAAAATTTCTAGGGCTTTATTGTTGCTGCTGCCCTCAATGTATTCTGAGAAAAATAATGCCATATAAATCTCCGTAAAAGCTGCGAATTTTAGGTCAATTGATCGGGTGGACTGAGGCGATCACCCTTAAACACGGAAATCACTCACGATTTTATACAGAAAACTATTCCTTCTGTACACTTGTTTTGCGAACTAATTTTGTTTAAGGAATTAAAGTTGCATTTTCTCACAAACTTGAAGCTTGAGCTTTTATTGGACAGCACTGGAGATGATAAGTGGTTTAGCTCCAAGCAGCAAGGCAACCAGAGCAACTAAATTAAGTAGCAAGATGTAGAATAAAGCTTCTGTGGTAGAAACTCTAGCGGTTTTAAGCGATCGCTGGGCTAGCAGGTGAATGTTCATTAATCCAAAAGCTTAATTAGGTGTGGCTAACAGATTCAATTCATACAAGTATCACGGCATTATTAAGAAATTGATATCCCTGGTTTAAACAATACTTTTGCTAAAGAATTTTAAGATTGGGATATAAGCTGTTACGCATAAAACTAGTACATTTACCTGATGACGGTTGACCGTTGACTGATGACCGATAACCGTCAACCGTCAACGATTATAAAGAATGTTTATATAATTTAGACGCATATCAGCTTATCAGTAGATTAAGCTGCCTTTTGGGATATTAGCTGAGACTGATCGTGCCAAGCACAAATAAATGCTGGCAGAACCTGCGCGTAGACCCAATGCTATCAAATACTCAAAACAATGCAACGGTTCTTTTTTTAGGATTTAGAAATAAATCTTAACAACCTATTAAAATTCAAATTTTTTGTAGATATTCAGGTGGCACATGATCCACTAACCAAACACCATTAGCAGAACAATAGAAGATGTAACCCGCCTGATGCATTGTGGCAGCATGTACAGAAAAAACTACTGCTTTTCCATATCTTGCACCAACAGTTTTTGCTGTTGCAATATCCTTCGATAAATGGACATGATGGCGTGACATTTTGCAAAGTCCGGTTTGCAGAATTGACTCTACAGATTTGTGCCCCGTGCCATGATAAAGCTGATCTGGGGGAACAACAGCTTCTAATTGTAAATCGACTTTTACACTATGTCCTTGATTAGCACGAATCAGAGTACCTGTAGAATCAAAAGAAAAGCGTTGTTTATCGTTGGATTCAACTACCGCCTCTAATTCCTGACGGGTAATCAGAAACTTGTTTTTAGCACAAGCAGTAAGTAGTTCATCAACAGCTACCCAGCCACTAGGAGCAAGTTGAATTCCAATTGCATCCGGTGTGTGCCGCAAATATTTGCTGAGATATTTGCTGATTTTGACGAGGCGAGAATCACTCATTTGATTGTGGTTGGCACAGTTTATACTACAGTTATATATTTATAATGTTACATCAAAACTTTAATTGATGATTTTACTGTATGTAAATTGACCGAATTTGTCTTCCTATCATGGCTAATGCCACTCCAACCATGACAATGAGTGTCACCTTTCCACCAGGAACGAGTGGTTGATTTATACTATCTGAGTTTTCTTGTTCTTGACGTTGCTTCCAACTCATTAATGCCGGAATAATTCCACCTAGAACTGAAATACTAAATGTTCCAGTGTAATCTAGGGCAGTAAAAAAGATGCTGGGATTGAGCGTTCCAAGAGTCATCGGAGGGAAAAGAACTAGCGAATAGAGGGGTAGGCGACTAAAAAGTTTGCCCTGTGCAATTAGGAAAATATCTTTGAACAAATCCAGCAATCCGTACACAAATCCAATGAATGATGTAGCGATCGCAAACTCTGAAAAAATGGATACTAGCACTGCTAACCATTCCCCCGCACCACCTGCTCGGAGAATTTGCAGTGGGTCAAAAACACTTTTACCGTTAGATGTGCCATGTAGCATATCGGGACTGATGCTTCCTAAAATTACGGCATTCCACGCTAAGAACATAATTAGAGGAATTACAGAACCAATAAAGATGGACTGACGAATTTTGCGGGCATCTCCTTCGAGTTGCGTCACAACCAACGGCACAACGTTTTGGAAAAATAGCGCCACAGACATCACTGAAATCGCACTACCAAGGGCACTCCAGTTTTGAAATAACAGTTGAGTACTCTGAATGTGTCCTCCTGCCAACAACAATAGTCCCAAGAAGGAAACGATGACAATTCCGACAAAGGCGCTGTTTAATTTCTCAATAAACTTTTCTCGCCCAAGATACATAATGCCACCAAATAAGAGCGTGAAAGTCGTTGTGCCCACCCACGTAGGCAATATCTGCACACTCCAGATTTTTGCCGTCGCAGCTCCTAAAATCTCGCCACCTTGGGCGATGTATGCCACCAAGAGAGCATAGTGCATGAATAAATATGCCCCACCTGCAAGTCGCCCTCCCACCTTACCAAGGATCTTCTCAACAACTGCCAAAAAACCTATACTCGGATGCCCTTCTGTTCGCATTGTGTTTAAGGTTACCTCTGCAACCAGTAACCCTGAAACTAAAGCGTAGAGCCAAACAGCAATCAGCCCAGATGTGGATGGCACTATACCAGACGGCAGAGTAACGGCTGGTAGAGCGAGAATCCCAGCCCCAACGGTGGTTCCCGCAATTAATGCAGTACTCCCCAATACACTACCCGGTTGATGATTGAGCTTTTTTCCATCAAATTCCAGATGAGAAAACAACCGAGTGGCTTGCTCTGAATCTTGGGGAAAAGTCTTTATGGGAACCATACTGAATATCCGTACTTAAACCAAACAATGTTAACATATGTAAATATTATTGATCAAAACCCTGATATTCCTGATTTTTCAGCTAAATATTCCAGATAAATAAGCGATCGCTACTTCATTATCAACACAACCTTAATAACATAAATGTCACTTATAGCACTTTATTAATTAAATAGACTACGCAGTAGGGAACATTGTTCCCTACGACAACAGATGTGGTTTAAATAAATGAAAAATGCTGTAATTTCTGAAGATGTCTAAGAAGATGTTTGAAAAGTATTATTACTAACATTAAAACCTCAGAAATCTAACCCACCGAGCAAACTTTCCCTGCAAGGAAATGGCAGGGTTATTTCATACAAGCAGAGAAAAACTAAAACTGGGTTTCAAAGCTTCTACCCTACACGAGAAGAGGTTTGGATAGATGTAAAAAGCCATGCCACAGTTTTACTAAATATAAGATAGCTCGGTTTGACCAGGGATAAAATTTACGTTTACAGATACTTAGTTTTGCCTTATTATCAACAATAACTGTATCAATACCTGATTTAGCGGTGAAACTGGCTAATTTTTCCATAAAGCAATATTGCCTTTTGAAAGCCAGTTATTGAGAGGTATTGGCATTTTTTGGAGATGCCGATCGCGTTAAATAAAAAAGTTAGCTCGAATAAAGTATGATTCATTTCATATTTTATTTAATTTGTCAATCTGGAATTATTGTTCCACAACTATCTTCTATTTACCTTTGATAATTTCTTCTATGGAGATGCATCTACTCGATTTTAGGTGATGTTGATGAAACAACCAAGCAAACGCAGACGGGGTGTAATCCTTACCCTAAAAGGCTGGGATAAATTTCGAGATGCCAAAACTCAAGTCGAATTTGATGAAAATGGTGGAGATAGCTTTTCTTTAGAAGAACTGAGCGATCGCACCCGTCTAGCTCTACACACTATATCTAGAATTTTGGCACGTTTGGAACCTGTAGATAAAAGTTCCTTGCAGTTTGCCTTCGCGGCCTTTAATTTGGAGTTGTGTAAAGAAGATTATACCCGACCTAGCCCCCCATCTGGGGATTTAGAAATCCGACGCACAAATCCACAGTATGACTGGGGAGAAGCCCCGGATGTATCTGTGTTTTATGGTCGCAGTGAAGAATTATTGCAGCTACGACAGTGGATATTAGAAGAACGATGTCGTTTAGTTGGACTGCTGGGAATTGGTGGTATTGGCAAAAGCACTTTAGCGGTGAAGTTGGGGCTGCAAATTCAAAGCGAATTTGAGGTAATGGTGTGGCGAAGCCTACTAAATGCACCACCAGTAGAGGAGCAATTAACCAACATACTGCAATTTTTGCTGTGGGCGTTGCGAAAGGAGATGGTAGTACCCGAAAGCTTTGATGGCAAACTAGCAAAGCTGATGGAATGTTTGCAATTAAACCGATGTCTGCTAATTTTAGACAATGTTGAGACAATTCTCTCTGGTGGCCAAGCAGGGCAATGTCGTCCTGGTTACGAGGGATATGGTCAATTACTGAAGCGCCTTGGCGAAGTACCTCATATTAGTTGCGTTCTGTTCACTTCTAGAGAAAAACCCAGAGAAATTGTACCGTTAGAAGGAGACAAAACAGAAGTGCGATCGCTCCCATTAAAGGGATTAAATTCTACCGAGGGACAACAGTTATTCCAGCAAAAAGGACAATTCACGGGTTCAGAACGAGAATGGCAAGTACTCATCGAGCATTATGGGGGTAATCCCTTAGCGCTCAAAATGGTAGCAGCCGGAACCCAAGAGCTTTTCGACGGTAAAATTGCTCCTGTTTTGGAGTATATGCAACAGGGGATACTAATTTTTGATGACATCTGTGACTTATTAGAACGGCAGTTCCAGCGTTTGTCGTCGCTAGAACAAGAGGTGATGTATCGGCTGGCAATTAATCGAGAACCAGTATCCCTTACCAAGTTAGCTGCTGATATAGTGACATATTCTTTCAAGCGTCTGGTACCTTTAGCAATTAAATCCTTATTGCAAAGGTCATTAATTGAAAAAAGCGGTGAACATTTTTTCCTGCTACCAGTGGTCATGGAATATACTAGACAGCGATGGTTTGAACAGGTTTGTCAAGAAATTAATGACACAGGAATCCGAAATACCCAAACTCCCACTCCCCACTTTCTACTTGCTGACAGGTGTCAGTTTTACTGTTTGCGATCGCTTTTTTGATCCGGTTGGTAAGAGAGCGAACGCTTTTTTTAAATCTGTCACCATAAGCGCGTAGAAGCTCTGCTTCTTGTCCCCAGAGATTGCCTCTACGAGAGTTATGAATTCGTGCTTTCCTTTGCATAACTACTTAGTTTCAGCCTTTTAAATAACTAACTAAAACTTTCCATATAGTTTTGTCACCTTGTTGACTCTCATCTAGCTTTAACTGTGCAAATTCATCTCGTAGTAACTCATGCCTAAAAGAATAACCGCCACCAACTTTTTGTAAAAACCCAAGATTAGTGGCTTCATTAAGGAAACCTGCATAATCCTTGGGAATAAAATTGTATTTTTCAAGAACAATTCGCAAGATAAAATGCTGACTAATGGATGTACCGCTACTATGGGCCATTACAGTAACTATCCCTGTTATTATCGCAAAACATAATCCAATACTCAACATAAAAATATTTGTTTTATTAACAGTAAATATAAATAATGCATAAATTATTATAAAAGTAAAACTGCTAATTATAAAAATAATCACAGCTTGGTAACATGAATTCCAAATACCTTGATTGGGCTTTACAGTTTTTTCTACAGGTTCATCTGTTAGGCTATCACCTATTGCTGAGCTTATCGTAACAACTAACCCAAAAAAACCTCCAGCAGTCAATCCAGCAATAAAGCCTATTTGCCAGCTTTTGTAAATTAATGACATAAAGATTAAACAAAAAAATAGTATAGCTAACCCTAATTTTATCCCAATTATTAAGCTGTATTTTAAATTTTTCTGAGCTTCTTTAAAAGAAAATTTGACTTGCTTATGTGCTTTTATATCTTTTTCATGCTTTTTTTGAGAATATGAAACAAATGGCCCAATAATCAGTCCAACGATTAGTCCTAAACCAACTAACCATACGATATTACCTTTTGTATTTAGTGAAAAAGCTGAAATCCAACAATCAATAATAGCTCCAATAATTCCCCCCAATGGGACACCCGAAAGTATGCCTACACCAAATATACTTAGCTTTTGATAAATTTTTTTTTGTTCTTCAGCTTGTTTTTTAGCTTTTTCTTCAGCTTTTTCTTCAGCCAACCATCCAGGCTGCATATCCTCTATATAAAAATATGGTTGAGAGTTATTTCTCAATTTTTTGGCTAACCAAATTAACCAACGCCTTACATCAGATTCTTGATATTTTATATTTAATTGATGAATATTAAACATTTGTTGTATATAATTGTTGAATAAGTCTTTAGAAATTTCTTGCAAATTTATGTTTTTTCTACTTAACGACGGAACTATTATCTCTATTAATTTTTTGTTTATAGGCAATTTATTTTCAATAGTGGAACGTATAAGACTAAGCAACAAAGGTGTCTTTGCAAGTTTAAAATTTTCACTATATAACCTTTCAAGTAAATTATTTACTTCTGCTGCTAGTTGGCTATTTGTCTTTATTAGATAATTTGTGATTTGCTGATTATCAAGGGGTTGAATATAAATTTTTTTCTTAAATTTCAAGGTAACAGAAAGTTCATTAAGTTCATTGTATTCTTCAATGCGACTACATACAACAATATCCGTCTTGCTATACTTTTCAATAAATTTGTTCAGAGATTTAACACAATCTTGTCTAAGCTCAGTTTTAAGTTCATTTAATCCATCTATCAATAATACTAATTTTTCGTTTTCGACCCACTTTTTACCCACAGCTTCTGAAATACCATATAAACTGCTCTTGGCTAGCTCTTCAACTAGCCACTTCACAATAGAACTTTCGCCTTGTCCTATATTTTTCCAAGATGATAAGTTAAAAACTACTGGAACTGGTATATTGTTTTCTAGTTCTTGATTAGCAAGAAGCAAGTCTTTCAGTATCTGCCGTAGTGTCAGAGTCTTACCAGATCCCATTTCACCTAAAATCAATAGAGTTCTTGCGGATTTTTCTTTTCCAAACTCTCTTATTACCACCTGGTTGAATATATCAGTGATACTTTCACCTTCTAGTATTCGACGCTGATTACCTTGTGAACGATCTTCAAACTTAAGATTGATAAAATTGTTATCTGTTGGTAGTGACTCATTATTTATCCATAAAGACTTAACTTTATCCACCAATGCTTCCAGATTGGAAATATCATTAGTAGAGGACGAACTATTCTTGTATATCTGTATTATAAAAAATATTATAGAAAATCCAATAAGGGCAAAAACCACTACAAGTATGACAGCCTGACTCAAGGGCAATTTATTAATTATAGCTACCAAGATAGCTGTAATAGCTGCAATTATAGAAGCAATAATAGGGGGCTCAGTAATTCTTGGTCTCATTAGCTCTTTAGTGGATTTAAAGATTTCTTCTACACTTTGCGTGTTTTCCCTTACTTACACCAAGCAACTTTAGCAAGTTAATTTCAACTTAAGGCTTTTGTAAATAAACAAGAGCGATCGCTCACATCCACCCCATCATCAAAGGCGCGTAGAAGCTCTGCTTCTTGTCGCCAGACATCGCTGATTTGACACAGTTGCTCAGAGTGCGATCGCCTAAATCAACCCCATCACCAGAAGTGCGTAGGCGTAGCCCGTCGTAGACATCGCCCAAATCAACCCCATCACCAAAAGTGCGATCGCTTCTTTAAGACTCTTGGTAAGAATGCGTTCGCCTTTATAAAAGTATGAATATTGCAGGTGTAACTGGGTTAACAGCAGCGCAGCGATCGGCACTCTTGGCTTTGGTGGCTGTGGAAGGTATTGTGTAGATTGTATTATTGAAGATATAGCGTTTGCAGATTGTACTCAGTTTTAAACCTATTTCTTTGGCATAGTGATAGCTGATGGCGATCGCCTACTACCCCTTGTGTTTTTTATTATATTTAAGAATATTATTAACAATCTTTTCAGAGGACTCGCATTCGGATACGCTCGTCTTCAACCACACTGAAATGTCCTGCCCAGTCAGGGCGAGATGCTATGGCAGTCGCCACTTTTTGAGCAACAACTATACCGGAAGGTGCTTTAATCCGAAATAAGATAATCCCACAAGTTGCAGGCAAATGTGAACGAAAGGCGAGTTCACCAAAGTCTTTATCAAAGGTGAGGAGAATGCGCTCGTCACGTTGAGCGCGGTTTAAAACTTCGGCATCAGCAATCCCAGGAGCATCAGTGCGAATCCATGTAACATCGTGACCTCCGCAGCGAAGTGCTTCTATGGCATCTCCTGGGAAATTTTCGTTGGCTAGAAAGCGCATAATTACCCAGGAAAAGCGTAGACTTTTTCAGCTTTAAGGCTGGCACTAGCATAGCCTAAACAAGCTTGAATATCTTCGAGGGTAATACCAGGGTAGTTGCGGAGAATTTCGTCATTTGTCCAGCCTTGAGCAAGAAGGTCAATGATAAACTCAACAGAAAGACGAGTACCTTTAATAATTGGTTTGCCGACAAGGACATTAGGATCTATAACAATTCGGGATTGCAAATCCATAAAATTAAGTTTAGTGTGTTGTTTTTATTTTATTCTATTTGCCTCAACAAACCTCTACTTGCTCAAATAACTACAATTTGGATTAGAGCGATCGCCCACATCACCCCATCATCAGAAGTGCCGCAGCTACGCCCGTCGTAGACATCGCTCATTTGACACAATTGCTCAGAGTGCGTAGGCGTAGCCCGTCGTAGACATCGCCCACATTAACCTCATCACCAAAAGTGCCGCAGCTACGCCCGTCGTAGACATCGCTCATTTTACACAGTTGCTCAGAGTGCGTAGGCGTAGCCCGTCGTAGACATCGCCTACATTAACCCCATAACCACAAGTGCGATTGCAGTAACTAGTTATACCAGATACTGATAAAATTAAACTAATAGATTGATTTATAGCTAGACTTATAGCTAATAGATAGATTTAAAAAATAACAAAGCTAGATGATGCAAATCACTGTTGAGGTATCTGAGGAGCTAGGACAGCAATTACAGCAGTTCCAAGACCGTTTACAAGAGATAGTAGAACGCGGTCTAAAAGAGTTATTGAGCGAACAGTCTGGCAATTTTCTCGATGAGAAACAGATTATTGGGTTGTTGGCCAGTCAGCCTACACCAGAACAAATTCTAGCAATCCGACCCTCACCAGAATTCCAGGCTCGTGTCAGTGATTTGCTAGCACAAAGTAAAGCAGGAACACTTTCAGCCAAAGGTGAAGCGGAACTAGAACGCTATCTGACTATAGAACATCTTGTCCGTATGGCAAAAGCTCATACCTTCGAGCAATTACGCCAAAACCCATGACTTATGTATCAGCCCAATTACGGAAACTCGTAATTGAAAGAGCGAACCAAAGGTGTGAGTACTGCTTATTTCCTCAAAGTGCAGCACTATTTAGCTTTGAGATGGAACATATTATTGCCGAAAAACATCGTGGCACTACTGAAGCAGAAAATCTAGCTCTCGCCTGTCCATATTGTAATCGTGCAAAGGGTACTGATTTGGGGTCACTCGATCCTGAAACGGGGAAACTAACACCCTTTTTCAATCCAAGGACTCAAAAATGGAGCGATCACTTTCAGCTGAATGGAGCAGAGATTGCACCATTAACAGCAGTTGGGCGTGTAACTGTTGCAATTCTCCAATTTAATCAATCAGAGCGGTTAGAAGAACGGGACAGATTGATTTGGGCAGGTCAGTATTCTTAGGTTTACTGTTCATCCTCATGCCACTAAGCTATTTATTTGACTTGCGTAGAGAGCTACGTTTCTTGTCGCCAGACATAACTAATTTGACACAGTTGCTAAGAGTGCGATCGCCGAATAGCCCGTCGTAGACATCGCTGATTTGACACAATTGCTAAGAGTGCGATCGCATAAATTGGCAGTGATAGGTAGGATAGGTTTTATTGTTGGCGATATACCGTTCGCGCTAGCGTCTCCAAAGGAGAAGGCATTAAACTTCGGTTATCGCTTATTTGCGAGAGTTGGCTACTTACTTTATTCGTAAAAGAATGGAAAAAGTTGTTCTTCAGGAATGTATTTACTTGCCTGTCTAAAAATAGCTTTGCAAGTTCCTGTATCTAACTGCCGATGATTAGGTATTGTTAAAGTCTCTTTTTGTTCTACACCAGAACGACGCAACTTAATATGACTGCCCTTTTGGCTGTGTACTTCAAAGCCAAACTCACCCAAAATATCAACAATCTCAGCACCTGATAATCTTTTGAGTCTAGGCATATTCTAGTTGGAGTTCAAAAGTTACCATTAGAGAAGGTTTATCTACTAAGCCAAATTGAGTTGGATCTTCGTCTTCTAAATGCAAAGCAACTGCTTCACGAAGGTTATGAACAACTTCATCCAGAGTCTCTCCCTGAGTTACTACAGAAACTTCTAGACATTCTGCTATGTATCCGTGCTGTTCACCTGGATGAATGACTGCTCTAATATTCTGCTTTAACTCCATAAGTCATCTTAAAAATTCAAGAAGTCTATTAAGTTAGGTTATGCTTTCATGCTACACCATTAACTATGAATAATTCGTATCCGCAATAAATCAGAGCGTAGGTGTAGCCCGTCGTAGACATCGCTAAGTTTAAGAATATTCTTTCTTTACTTGCTTCTACACAGATATAGTCATAATATGAGTTAGAGGTGATATTCTCGTGAAAATATGTGTAAGTAATAATGACATGGGAGGTAGAATTTACAAACGAGTTTGAAATGTAGTGGGTTGAGTTAGATGACAGCACCCAGGTTGCAATCGATGCATTAGTGCGACTACTTGAGGCGCGGGGGCCAGAACTTCCTTTTCCCTACAGTTCAAAAATAAACGGCTCACGTCATTCCCACATGAGAGAATTGAGGGTGCAGCACAGAGGAGAACCGTACCGAATACTCTATGCCTTTGATCCAAGGAGAGTGGCCATTCTTCTTATTGGAGGAAACAAGGGAGGAGACGATCGCTGGTACGAGGAGAATGTGACAAAAGCAGATACGTTGTATGACGAACATTTAGAGGAATTAAAAACAGAAGGGTTCCTATGAAGACCAAGCCATTTAATGAACTTCGCAAAAAAATGACTCCTGAACAAAAAGTAGAAAGTGAGATGCAAGCAAACCTTGCATTGCTCAAATTGACACTTTCTGAACTTCGAGAGTCCCTTGGACATACTCAAAGCGATGTTGCGAAAAATATGGGAGTGGTACAATCGGCGCTTTCAAAAATTGAGCATCAAGAAGATATTCAAATATCTACGCTCTCTCGATACATTAAATCTCTTGGCGGAAGCTTGACAATCATAGCGCGTTTTCCCGATCAAGAGGTTGTTATTTCTCAGTTTGATTGATATTCGACTGGTGATCGTCGCCACATCAACTCCATCATCAAAAGTGCGATCGCCGAATAGCCCGTTGTAGACATCGCCCACATCCACCGCATCATCACAAGTGCGATCGCACTGCCAACTGCGCTCAATTTTTCCATCCCCGCGAGGGGTAATAAATTGAAAACTTCTCATAACGCGATTTGCGTTCTCAAACTGGGGTTTGAGTTCTCATTTGAGTATATTTAGTACGCGAAAGCTAATATTGCGTTCTCAAACTGGGGTTTGAGTTCTCATTTGAGTATATTTAGTACACAAAAGCTAATATTGAGTTCTCAAACTGGGGTTTGAGTTCTCATTTAAGTATATTTAGTACACAAAAGCTAATATTGAGTTCTCAAACTGGGGTTTGGGTTCTTTTTTGCGTAATTTACTGATTTATTAGCAATTTACAGTGTAATAAAAGTTAATAGAGATTTGCAGGAATTTCCTCAGGCTGATCAATACGGAAGTTTTTTAAAGTAAAGAAGCTTAAATCAGTGAATTCGAGAACTGATAATCAAATAAATAACCGCATTAAAAGGTACATTTTATGGCTAGACTAAAAAGAACTTCCCAAGTGCTAGAAAAAGCAGCACGTCGTGCAGCCAGTATCAGTTCAATTGATCCAAACTTAGATGTGAGTAATGGACTCACTTTATTTGCGTACTCAAGCCTAATTGAGACAATGCGAAATAAAGAAAATACTTACAACACTGCGCTTTCTAACCTAGATAAGATATACCGTGAAATGTTAGAAACAGAGCAGCAGTTGGCAGACATGACAGAACACATACTCATGGGCATTGGGGCTAAATATGGCAAAAGCAGTGTAGAGTATGGTATGGCGGGAGGAGTTCCTAAAAACCAACGCCGCAAGGGATTGCGAGGTGAATCGCCAATTGTTAGTAATGAGCTACCGTCAATGATTGTTGGTGTGAATAGCAATGGCAAAGTAAAAGCGTAGTAAAAGCATAGCGTGTGTTACGGCTTTAGCCTAATGCATCGGCTCATAAGATGGTGCATTAGGCGCTTATATCATGTCCGCCAAATTATCCATAATAAAAGAACCCCACCCCCAACCCCTCCCCGCCTGCGGGGAGGGGAGACAAAGCACAGCTTTGGCGGGGTGGGGTTCTTCGGGTTTAATAAGCAATCAAGCGGACATGATATTAGAT
Source organism: Nostoc favosum CHAB5714 (assembly GCF_020829495.1). GTDB lineage: Bacteria > Cyanobacteriota > Cyanobacteriia > Cyanobacteriales > Nostocaceae > Nostoc > Nostoc favosum. The sequence goes on from NZ_JAIVFQ010000022.1 coordinate 28,019, forward strand.
TATGTTTTTATTGATAAATTCTCCTGAAATATGCACCTAACACAACGCCACTTCTATTATTTATGACGACCTAATTTAAAGGACGAAGCTGATAATCACTTAATTGAATTAGCAGTTGCCGGAAATGCTCAAATCATTGCTACTCACAATGTCAAAGATTTCCAAAATGCTGAATTGTTATTTCCTAACTTATCAATATTAAAACCTGAAGAAATTATTAGGAGTTAAACAAAAATGGCAACTTTAACTATTCGTTTACCAGACGATAAGCATAATAGATTGAAAGAACTGGCTCAAGCCAAAGGCATCAGTGTTAATAAATTGATTGAAGAACTTTCTACCATAGCTCTAGCAGAATTTGATGCCCATACAAGATTTAAAGCAATGGCTGCAACTGGCAACCCAGAAGAAGGCTTAAGAATACTGGCTAAACTTGATGGTCTGACAGAATAGAGCTTGTAGGGCGATTATGCAAACACTAACCGGAGGCGATCGCTCACATCAGCCCCATTAGCAAAAGTGCGATATGAGAGTATGAATATAAAGCTTTTATCCTGCTATTAGTGTTGCTGTCTTACTCGTCGCGGTAAACCTCTTTACGATGCCCTACTTTCACAACACTAACTAGTAATACATCATCAAAAATATCGTATATAACTCGGTAACTGCCGACTCGGATTCGATAACCATTGTCCGAATCTTCTAGCTTAACAACCCCGTTAGGGCGGGGATTATCAGCTAGATCGTCAATTTTTGTTTGTATCCTTGTCCGTACTTTTATAGGTAATTTTTTAAGTTCTTTAAATGCAGCATTAGAAAATTCAATTTTATATTGATTCACTGGCTAATTCTCGTTTAACTTGCTCCCAAGGAATAGTGCCATTTTTCTTAATATCTTCCCGTCCTTCATGTAAAGCTTTAATATCCTCTTGGTCTTCTGCTTTACGAATGTCTAAAAGTTCTATGACATCCTCTAAAGTATCTTCATAAGCTTGTTCTAATCGCTCATAAATAGCTTTGATTAAAGCTTGTTTTCTCGTTGTAGTTTCCATTTTTACCTCAATTCCAACATATAGTGAGTTTAGCTTCAATAAAGTTACTATAGCCTATCACTATAATTTTACTGTATCAGCCGATCCAATAGCCGTTTAACTGAATAAATGCCCAATTTGCATAGAAACTTTGCTGGGAATTTAAGTTTTCAATCCAATCCTACAGAAAACAATTTACCAACTTGCGCTAAATCTACATTTCCACCGCTAATGATGACACCAACCCTCGCCTCTGGTGCTGTCACCACACCTTCGAGTAAGGCTGCTGCTGCAAGTACTCCAGTGGGTTCAACGACAATTTTCAGACGTTCCCATAAGAAAAACATGGTGCGAAGAATCGCTTCTTCCGATACCGTCACCATATCATCTACGTAATGCAGCACTAAGGGAAAAGTAATTTTACCCAGGCTGGGAGTCCGCGCACCATCGGCGATGGTATCAGGATTTTTGACTGTTTGCAGGGTTTTGGTGTGAAAGGAGCGGGTAGCATCGTCGGCAAGCGCTGGTTCTACCCCGATTACTTTACAATTTGGTAAAAGTGCTTTGGCTGCGATCGCACACCCTGAAAGTAATCCGCCACCGCCACAACAAACTAATAATAAGTCCAATTCACCAACTTCTTGAATCAGTTCTAAAGCAGTTGTACCCTGTCCGGCGACTACATGGGGATGATCGTAAGGGGGAATCAGAGTGAGAGAACGATTATCTGCTAAATCTTGAGCTAATTCTTCCCGATTTGTTTCTTGGCGATTGTATAAAATTATCTCTGCACCATAGCCACGAGTAGCAGTTTGTTTCACAACGGGTGCATCATCAGGCATGACAATAGTGGCGGGAATGTTTAGTAGTTGTCCAGCTAAAGCGATCGCTTGGGCATGATTTCCCGATGAATAGGTGATAACGCCTGTTTGTTTTTGTGCTGCCGATAGTTGGGCTAGGGCATTGTACGCACCTCTAAATTTAAATGCCCCCGTGCGTTGAAAATTTTCGCACTTAAAGAATACTTGGCTATTGGTGCGATCGTTAACAATTCTAGAAGTCAGCACAGGTGTACGATGGGCAATCCCCATAATTCGGTGTTGTGCTGCTTGCACGTCAGTTATAGTAACGGAATTATGTTGTGGCATTGATGTCGATATTAAATATTTTGGCTCTTGTTTATATAGATACAGATTTTTATATTTGTGTCAAATATGCTTGATTGAAGCATACTCATTTCAGGTGGATAGCATCATTTATTTTCTGCCTAAAAATAGCTCCAGTAAATATTATATATTACTGTAGTTATTTTTATAAAACCTAAATTAATTAACTCACGTTTGCCATGTTTTTAGCATGAATAAAATATCTGAAAGTCGGCAAAAAAAAACTGCTCTAATTACAGGAGCAGCTAGTGGAATAGGCTATCAATTAACCCAGATTTTTGCTCGTCATAGTTATAATCTTGTGTTAGTGGATAATAATGAACAAAAACTTATTGAAATTCTAGATGAATTTCCGCAAAAGTTTGGCATTTTTGTGAAAATTTTTGCTCAGGATTTATCCATCCCAACATCTCCAGAAGAAATTTTCACAGAACTACAGCAAGCATCTATAAAAATTGATGTGCTGATTAACAATGCTGGCTTTGGTACTTATGGAGCATTTAACGAAACAGACCTCACCATTGAACTGAAAATGCTCCAGGTAAATATAGTGAGTCTGACTCATTTAACTAAGTTATTCCTTAAGGATATGGTCGAGCAAAACTATGGAAAAATATTAAATGTGGCCTCAGCTGCTGCTTTTCAACCAGGGCCTCTAATGGCAGTTTATTTTGCTACTGAAGCCTATGTATTATCATTTTCCGAAGCGATCGCTAATGAATTAGAGGGCACAGGTGTCAGCGTGACTGTTCTTTGTCCAGGGCCACCAGCATCGAAATTTCAACAAACAGCTGCAATGAAAGATTCAAAGATTGCTCGCCTTAAGAGAATGATGGAGACAGAAACCGTTGCTAGAATTGGTTATCGGGGCTTAATGACAAATAAAACCGTTGTCGTTCCTGGTATGAGAAATAAGCTATTGACTGAAAGCGTCAGATTTACACCCAGAAATTTAGTAACAAAGGTTGTAAGAAGTATGCACGAACTCAAAAAAAATAGGTAGTCTTGCGGCAAGGGGAGCAGGGGGTAATTTTAGAAGTTGCTAAATGATCCTGCTTTCTCTGCAACCGCTCTATTTTCAACTAAATTGCGGAGTCCTTTTCTCAACGCAACAAAGTGGAGTCATACCATTTCTTTGTGAGGTTGCGCCAAATTTTCTTTCTTCTTTATGTCCTACCCTGCGGGAAGCCCCTACTCTTGGAGACCAGGGCGAACGTGTCTATGCGCCCAACTCTTACGAGACGTTGCGCGTAGCTTGCTTCGACCTAGGAGTATGCTGTAGCCTGCGGCAAGCCCCAACTTTTGGAGACGCACTCGCGTTTGCGTCTACGTTCCTCATATAGTTTGGCGCATCTTCATACAGAATTGGTATCAGGAGGTGGACAATAGCATCCATCAAAAACCATAGGGATCAGCCACACTCCTGCCACAACTGCGTTACTGAAGGTTTTTGTTATGAAGCTCATAATAAATATATGCCACAAGATAGCTGCTTTTTGGATATATATATGCAGTTAAAGTTGGGCAGAAGTACCCGGAGTATAAAAATAATTAAAAACTATAGATAAAAAGGTTTTGTGACTTACGTAGAAACGTTTGTATGTTTAGGCAGTGCTGCCTGAACAACTATGTCGAATAAGAACGCCCATAAGATAATCTGCAATCTCTCGTGGAGTCTTCAGAACAAACAAAAAAGCGGGTTTTTAGAAGTGAGTTATACTAAGTGAATTTTCATAAATCACTTTATATATTTGGTATTCAATTGAGTTTTTTTATGTACAAATTCTCTCAAAAACTATTTAAGGATAGCTATTATTTATTACTATCTTTAGGATTCCTAATCTCCTCACCTTAGTAAGATGTGCGTTCACTATCTCAACCTTTATTATATTTATTAAATAGAAATTCCAGTTGACCTAAAGAGGTAAGTAATGGCAATTAAATTGAAAGTTCCAGATATCAAAGGTGATGAGTGCGCCAAGAAAATAACTAAATCTATTCAGACTATGGAATCTGATGCCAAAGTAGATGTAGACGTTAATGCAAAAACCGTAGCTGTAGAAACTGCCGCTTCTGAAGAGACAATTAAACAGATAGTCCAATCTGCTGGTTATACTATCGAGGGCTATTAATTACATTTCTAAATTTCTGAAGAGATTTAGACGATGTTTGAAAAGTATTTTTATTAACATCAAATCCTCAGAAATCTAGCCCCCATTCCCTAGTAGGGAATGGGGATTTCAAAGCCTCTCAACTTTTCAGGGAGAGGAATGGAAACGGGGTTTTAAGAAAAAGTTGCACATCGCGTTCCTTAATAAAGAATTTAAAGCGCGGGTAGTTTATGAAAACCCAACCAACAGATTCTTTCGTCTAAAAAAGTTGTTGATCGGGTTTAGCCGTTTGCAAAAAATCGTCTCAAATTACGATCTATTTACTTTGATAGTTCTGGTGTGAAGAGAATGCGGCTTTCACCAACCCTACCAAATGCAGGTGTAGACCAGCGATCGACTACTTTACCCAGAATTGACATTTCTTGAACTAAGCGGTCAAATTTATCAGGGGTGAGAGATTGGGGCCCATCGGATAAAGCTTTGGCGGGATTGGGGTGAACTTCAATCATTAAGGCATCTGTACCAGCTGCGATCGCAGCCATTGCCATTGATGGAACATATTCAGACCTACCAGTACCATGACTGGGATCAATCATAATCGGTAAGTGGGTGAGCGATCGCAACACCGGAAGCACTGATAAATCTAAAGTATTCCGGGCATATTTGCCATCAAAAGTTCTGATTCCCCGTTCACAAAGAATCACATTTGGATTTCCAGATGCCAAAATATATTCTGCTGCCATCAGCCACTCGTCAATTGTGGCAGACATCCCCCGCTTCAGCAGCACGGGTTTATCTTGAGCGCCTACCTTTTTGAGCAGCGAAAAGTTGTGCATATTCCTAGCTCCGATTTGGATTATGTCAGCTACTCTCGCCACTGCTGATAAATCGGCAGCATCCATGAGTTCTGTGACGATACCTAAACCAGTAGCTTCCCGCGCTGCTGCTAATAAATCTAAAGCGCTTTCACCATAACCTTGAAACGCATAAGGTGAAGTACGAGGTTTATAAGCTCCGCCACGCAGAAACTGCGCTCCTGCTGCCTTCACGCGCTTTGCCGTTTCGACAATCATCGCTTCATTTTCAACGGAACAAGGCCCGGCTACCACTACGATGGGATGACGTTCGCCGAAATAGACATCACCGTTAGGTGTAGGTACAACAACCTCGCTGGCTTCTCCATGTCGGAATTCTCGACTTACGCGCTTGAAAGGTTGTTGCACTCGTAATACTTGCTCAATCCAAGGGCTGAATTCCTGAACCTGTAATTTATCGATGCTAGTGGTATCACCAATTAGCCCTAAGACAACTTTATGAGTGCCAACGCTTTTTTCTACCGTGACTCCCCAAACGTCGCTCAGTTCTTGGCTGATGCGAGTAATTTCCTCAACAGGCGTACCGTTCTTAAGTATGATAATCATCTATTTTTCCTTCCGTATAGTTTTTGGGTGTAATACAGTTCGTTCGTAGGGGCACAGCATTGCTGTGCCCTTACCTTGGTGATTAGCGCAAAAATTCAGCAAGTTGTTCTAGTTTTGTCCAAGCAGCGCCGCTTTGCAGAATTTCCTTAGCAAGGGTAATACCTTTAACACAACCTGCTAAAACATCAGTTTCCCCATGAATGGCTTCACCAACTTGCAGTGCGAGGGCTGTATTTAAAGCGACTACATCCTGCTGCGCTTGAGTGCCTTTACCTTGGAGAACTGCCTTCAAGATTTCGGCATTTTCTTGAACATCTCCACCGCATAACGCCGCAGTCGGTGCAAAACTCAAACCAAGTTCTTGAGGATTGAGCGTTAGAGAACGCACTTTTTTATCTTGGAGTACAGCTAAGTCAGTGACATCTGCCAAACCAGCTTCATCTAAACGTTCCCGTCCGTGGAGTGCGATCGCTTGCTGACATCCCAGTTGGGATAAAGCTTGAACAATCTCCTCTAATAAAAGCGGATCGTTGACACCAATAATCTGCCCTGTCGGCCGCATGGGATTTACTAGCGGGCCGAGCAAGTTAAAAACAGTCCGCACCTTCAAAGTTTTTCGCAAAGTAGCGATCGCCTTCAGTGCAGGATGCCAGCCTGGAGCGAACAAAAAGGTGATTCCGACTTCACCCACTGCGGCTTGCACTTTCTCAGGAGTGGCGTTGAGATTTATACCCAAAGCTTCCAACACATCAGCCGAACCAGTCTTGCTAGATGCGGAACGATTGCCATGTTTGGCAACTTTTACCCCGGCGGCGGCGGCAACAAAGGCGACAGCAGTGGAAATATTAAAGGTTGAAGCGCCATCTCCACCAGTTCCACAGGTGTCAATTAGGGGAGTGGGTAGAGACGCGATTAATCGCGTCTGTACAAAGTCGGGAGTAGGGGGAGAAGATTGGGATTGTAAGACGCTAGCCATCCCGACTAATTCTTCGGCGGATACGCCTTTAGCTTGGATTGCGGCTAAAATCGCTCCTGATAGGACATCAGGAATGGCATCTGTGAGCCAACCTTGCATCAAATCCGCAGCTTGGGAAACCGTCAACGATTGCCGAGCAAACAACTGTTGCAATAATCCTGGCCAGTTGTATAACTCAGAAGTGACGGGGATGTTGTCAAGTGGAGTTTGAGTTACAGCGATCATATTTATTGGGCATGGGGCATTGGGCATTGGGCATGGGGCATGGTTGTCTGCCTCATGCCTTGAAAAGAAAATTAAGGAATAAGGACTTTGGCGACGGTTTGCACATCCTTGTCACCTCTGCCGGAACAGTTGATGACGATGCGGGGGTTGCCTTCTAACTGAGGACAAAGGGTTTCGAGATATGCGATCGCATGAGCAGTTTCTAAGGCTGGGATAATACCTTCTAGTTGCGAAAGCCTTTGGAATGCATCTAACGCTTGTTTATCGGTAACACTGTAATATTCGGCGCGACCAAGATCCTTTAAATAACTATGCTCAGGCCCAACGCCGGGATAATCTAATCCGGCACTAATTGAATGGGCTTCGATGACTTGACCATCATCATCTTGCAATAAATAGCTCATTGCACCGTGCAATACACCTATTTTTCCTTTTGTCAAGGTAGCAGCGTGTTTTTCTGTATCTACACCTTCACCCGCCGCTTCCACTCCGATTAGGCGCACTGAAGGTTCATGCATAAACTCATGAAACAAGCCGATCGCATTGGAACCTCCACCCACGCAAGCCAGTAGAATATCTGGTAATCCTCCCCATTTCTCCTGGGATTGAGCGCGAGTTTCTATACCAATTATCGCGTGGAAGTCACGGACAATCATTGGGTAGGGATGAGGGCCTGCAACAGAACCCAGGATGTAATGGGTTGTTTCTACATTCGTCACCCAATCTCGAATTGCTTCAGAAGTTGCATCCTTGAGAGTTCCTGTACCTGCCTCCACTGGACGAACTTCTGCCCCCATTAACTTCATGCGGAACACGTTCAGGGCTTGGCGTTCCATATCGTGGACGCCCATGTAAATTACACATTTCAAACCAAACCTAGCACATACAGTTGCAGTCGCTACGCCGTGTTGTCCTGCACCTGTCTCTGCAATCACCCGTTGCTTACCCATCCGTTTAGCGAGTAACACTTGAGCCAAAGCATTATTAATTTTGTGAGCGCCTGTATGATTTAAATCTTCGCGCTTTAAATAGATTTGCGGCCCCGTGCCATCTGGTCTAGCGTAGTTTGTTGTCAGGCGTTCAGCAAAATATAATGGGCTGGGTCGTCCCACATAATCGCGCAGTAAGTTTTGCAGTTCTGCTTGGAAACTCGGCTCATTGCAATATTGATTAAATGCCGCTTCTAACTCAGTTAATGCAGGCATTAAGGTTTCGGGGACGTACTTACCGCCGAATTTTCCAAACCTGCCTAAAAGGTCAGGTAGCACAGGCGTAGTTGAAATTATAGCGTTGATGTCTTGGATGCTTACCACAGTTGAAAATCCTTTATGTTCAAGTATTTTTTACTTTCGTTCTAACTTTTTAGAACTTATCCCACAGATAAAATTCTTTTCGCGTTTCCTTTGCACGGGTTTCGTAGATATAGCCCAATTCCCTGTGATTCAAAACGTCTATAGGGCGCACCAAATCGTCGGAGTCAAAATTTGGTAATAGAGATAGTAAATCTCCTAACGCCGTAGCTTTGGGGGTAGACATACCGCCGTCCCAAGGCCACATTAGGTCTTTAAGGTTGTGTCCGTAAGGCTGACCACCAACAGGATAAAAATCGCTACCTTTATGACCGTTCTCTTGCCATTCAGCCCAGAGGCGGTCTGCGTTCGCATGATGCAACCAAAACACTGGGTCATAAGGCGAACTTGGTATATTGCTCATAGTACCCAAGCCCTTAAACTTTACGGGTCTTGTGCTTGCGTCTATCTGTACCCCACCAACTAAACCATGAATGTAGTTATGGATGAATCCTCCTGGGGTAACTTTACCCTGCTCATCTACAGAGATAAATCCTTCCAAGGCAGGGCGAAATAGAGAATAGTTATTAAGAGCCAGGGCACGCTCAATATCTTTTTTGGGTACAGGGTAATCGGTGGCAGGAGGTAGTCTTAGAAAGCGGACAAGTGATGTACCTAATGATGTTTGGGTATCTGGGTCAATGTTTAATGCTGGATTCATAACCCAGCCATTTGCAGCAGAAAAAGCCCCAGGCACAGGCCCGCCTGTAAAATTTCCTTGATTTGGAATTTTGATGGTTACTCCTTGACCGTTAGAACCAAGAAAGTCATCGTTAAAAATCACATCAAGTGCTTTGGCGTCTGTCCAATCCCAGTATGGGAGAGTAACATTTGGGTCTACTGCTTGCAGTGCTTGTTCAAATCTGCGAATATATTCTCGATGCCAAGGGAAAAATGCGGCATTTTCATGAGCAAGTTCTTGAACGGAACCATTGGAATGTCCTTTATGGTTATGAATCAAGCGTGTTGCCCCTATATGTATGGCAACGAATTGGTCGTAAATACTGAGCTTGCTACCTGCGGGAATTGTAGTTTTTAAGGTTTTGATAGCCTTGACGAAGGCTGTTTTCTCTGCTGATGTCAGGTCAGTTACGTTCTTTCTTACAGCTAGGCGAGCGTATTGTCCAACATTGTGATTCCAATGGTATTTGTATTGTTTGTGGTCAATGCGATCGTGGGCGAAGACTGTAATAGCACAGGCGCTAACTAGAAGTATGCTATAAATTAATATTTTGACAGATTTCAGCAGGAGTTTCATTGTCTTAATGGAAGCAGGAGGGCGTTTGCGTAGCGTCTCGTAGAGAAGGCATCGGAACTTCGGAGGGCAATATGCTTGGGTTAAGGGTTAACTGTTTGTCAAAGTCAATTTTTTTAACGAACCGCAAAGGACGCAAAGGACGCAAAGGAAGAGAAGGAGAGAGATAATTGATACTGGTTCCCTATTCCCTATTCCCTATCCCCTATTCCCCACTCCTTGAAGAGATGGAGTTTCGCGCCGACTTTCTGTAATGGCTGTTTTAAGTTCTCGGCAGAGTTGTTCTACAGCTTGCAATCCTTCAGTTGGGCTACCTTCAGCTAATTTTTTAACAAAGGCACTACCAACAATCACTGCATCTGCACCCCATTCTTTTACTTGATGTGCTTGTTCTGGCCCGGAGATGCCAAAACCAACGCCGATGGGTTTATCGGTGACGCTTCGCAAATCTGTTAATAAATATTTTACGCGGTCTTGAATTTGAGCGCGGATACCTGTAACGCCTGTAACGCTCACCAGGTAGATAAAACCCTGAGATTGATGAGCGATCGCTTCAATTCTATCTCTAGAACTGGTAGGAGCTACGAGTAAAATCACTTCAATTCCGAAAGATGCAGCAGTTTGGATTAATTCTTCTGCTTCTTCTAAGGGTAAGTCTGGTACTACCAACCCTTGCACTCCAGCAGTGGCAATTTGCGCCAAAAACGACTTAATACCCCGGTGCAAAATGGGATTGTAATAAGTAAATAGAATTATTGGCGCTTTTAGGCTAGGAATGACTATGTGCAACATCTCTAGCACTTGCTCTAATTTTGTGCCTTTTTGCAAAGCGCGGGTTGCTGCTGCTTGAATCACAGGCCCATCTGCTAGAGGATCGGAGTAGGGAACGCCCAACTCGATGAAGTCAGCACCATTGCGATCTAAGATACGTATTGCCTCGGCAGTGGTTTCTAAGTTAGGATCGCCTGCTGTGATAAAGGGGATTAAAGCACACTGTTGGCGATCGCGTAATGTTTGAAAGGAAGCTGAGATAGAAGTCATGCTGAAAATTAGTTAATGATTGGTTAATAGTTCTAGAATAATCAACACTTAGCAATTAGCGATGCCCACGCTAAATTTTTTGTTAACGAGTCTTTGATACTCGTGAACGAGGCTTTTATCTCCGTTAACGAGTCTTTGATACTCGTGAATGAGTCTTTTATCTCCATTAACGAGTCTTTGATACTCGTGAATGAGTCTTTTATCTCCATTAACGAGTCTTTGATACTCGTGAATGAGTCTTTTATCTCCATTAACGAGTCTTTGATACTCGTGAATGAGGCTTTTAGCTCCCTTAGGGAATAAAGAAAGGGTTAAGGGGGAAGGGAAAAGGGAATTTTGCCCTTTAAATGTCCCCTTTACCCAGATTCCGCAAGAAACCTATTTTCCCAAAGATCCACCCAACCGCCTTAAAAAGGCTTGCTCTAATTCCCTCCTTAAAAAGGAGGGTTAGGGAGGATCAAGTCTTAGCAAACTACGCACAGCTTGTTCGACATCGCTTTGTTTAACTAAAGACTCTCCGATCAAAACCGCACGCGCACCAGCTTCAGCGACAAGAGATAAATCAGCAGGTGTATACAGTCCAGACTCGCTGACGACGGTGATATCCAAACTTTGTAATTGTTGTTGACGCTGTGCTAAAAGTTGCTGTGTTGTTTTTAAATCAAGGGTAAAATCTTCTAAATTACGATTGTTAATTCCTACTAAACTTAGGTTGTCAAGCTTTAGCACTCGATCCAGTTCAGCCAAGGTATGGACTTCTACCAATGCATTCATGCCTAAATCATGAATTAGTTGCAAAAAAGCCTGAAGTTCTTGATCTGATAAAATGGCGGCAATCAGCAAGACTGCATCTGCACCTGCTGTCCGTGCTAAATAAATTTGATAGCGGTCAATGATGAACTCTTTGCACAGTAGGGGTAATGCTACTTGTAATCGTACAGACCGCAGATTATCAAAACTGCCTTGAAAAAACTTATGATCAGTCAGGACTGATAAACAAGCTGCACCACCTCGTTCATAAGCTTGAGCAACAGCTACGGGGTCAAAATCTGCACGGATAATCCCACGGCTAGGTGATGCCTTTTTTACCTCGGCAATTAAGCTAGGTTGGTTAGGATTTTCTTGCAAAGCATTCAAGAAATTTCGCACAGTCGGGGCTGCATTTAACTGTTGTCGCAAGGAGGTTAAAGGCAGTTCTTGCTGCATTTGTGCAACTTCTTGCCTTTTATGCAACACAATTTCTTCAAGAATATGGCGGGGAGGAGCAACTTGGTTAGTCATAAAATGCTAGGGGAGTTAAGAGTTAGGAGTTAATAGTTAGGAGTTAGGAGTTAATAGTTTGGAGTTATGAGTTATTAATTATGAGTTTTTGAGTTAAGAATTTCAGTTCTCCAAATTCCATATTCTCAACTCCTAACTCCTAACTCCTAACTCCTAACTTTTAACCAATGGCTCTTTCGTTTGCGTATATGCACGCACTACATTTTTAATGATTTCCAGACCGACTTCTCCCGCTAGAGTCATGATTGATTCTGGATGAAACTGAACGGCGGCGATGGGAAGTGTCTGATGTTCAATGCCCATAATTACGTCGTCATCAGAAATCGCTGTTACCTTGAGTTCTTTTGGCAAACGTTGCGGTAGGGCAAACAATGAGTGGTATCTACCGACTGGAAAAGATTGTGGTAAATTTTTGAAGGTCACGGAATTAGAATCGGTGACAAAAATCCGTGAGGATTTACCATGTTGGGGATAGTTGAGGACTCCCAATTCTCCATCAAATGCTTCAACAATGCCTTGCAATCCCAGACAAACTCCGAAAATAGGAATTTTGCGATGAAGAAGGGCACCGACTGTCTGGGGAACCCCAAAATCACTTGGTCTACCAGGGCCAGGAGATAAAACAACTAAGTCAGGGCGTTCTGTATCGAATAGAGATTCTGAGAAACCATGACGGAGTGTAGTAACACTTGCACCAGTTTGGCGAATGTAATTGGCTAGGGTATGAACAAATGAGTCTTCATAGTCTATTAGTAAGATGCGTTTGCCAACTTCCGCACAAGGTAGGATTTTAGTTGATTTTATGGAACTGGATTCATCAATTTTCTGACTCGTTTGCTTTACACGGCGAATCGTCTCAAATAAAGCAGCAGCTTTGGTAATTGTTTCTTCTTCTTCTGCTTGAGGTATGGAGTCATAAAGGACAGTAGCACCAACTCGCACTTCGGCGATGCAGTCTTTTAACCGGATTGTCCGCAGAATTAATCCAGTATTTAAATTCCCATTGAAATTTAAATAGCCAACTGCTCCACCATACCAACGTCGGGCGCTACGTTCATGCTGTTCAATAAAATCTATTGCGGCTCTTTTGGGTGCGCCGGTGACTGTAACTGCCCATGTATGCGAGAGAAAGGCATCTAAGGCATCAAATTGCGATCGCAGTGTCCCTTCAACGTGATCTACTGTATGAATCAGGTGGCTGTATAATTCAATTTGGCGACGACCAATCACTTGTACTGAACCTGGTTCGCAGATTCGGGATTTGTCATTGCGATCGACATCAGTACACATGGTCAACTCCGCTTCATCTTTGTGGGAGTTGAGTAACTGACGAATTTGCACGGCATCGTCAAGAGCATCTTGTCCCCGGCTAATAGTGCCACTAATGGGACAGGTTTCTACCCGTCTACCTTCAACCCGCACAAACATTTCTGGAGATGCGCCAATCAGATATTCTCCACCTAGATTGAAAATAAACCCATAAGGACTAGGATTTATATCTTTTAAAGTTTCAAATAGTTTACTGGGTTCATCTTCATAGCCCTCGAAAAAGTTTTGACTAGGAACTACTTCAAATAAATCGCCTCGCCGGAAATAATCGAGCGCACCCTCAACTTTTTTGGCATACTCGCCTACTTTATGGTCAGCAGTTTGATTTGGGAGAAGATGTTTTCCGCGATAATCTACAGACTCACCTGTTCGAGGAAGATCATTAGTGCTGCCATGCGCTGTTTCAAATTCATATTGTAAACGAAATGCGCGTTGCTGATAGTAGTCAACAACTATCAAGTCATCAGGCAGATAAAGCACTAAATCCCGTTGATCTGTAGGACGTTCCAAACGTTGTTTAATTGGTTCAAACTGAAAAACTAAGTCATAACCAAATGCACCATACAATCCTAAATGCTCGTCTTCTTGGCTAGAAAAAGTATATAGAATTTCGCGGACAACTGTAAATGCTGAAGGTTGTTTACTGCGTTCTTCTTCAGCAAATAGTTTTTTGGTAGGTTTAACAAAGCCTACAAGATTGTTATTATCTAGGGTAACTTTCTCAAGTTGTATTGAGCTGGATAAGCGCTCTAAGAGTAATGGCAAAAGCACCCGACCGCGTTCATTTAACGCTATCAAAGTAAAAGCATTGTCCTGTGTAGTCAATTCCAATGGTGGATTGACAAATCCGATCGCCCATCTTTTGTATCTGCCTGGATATTCGTAACTGCTCCTTAACAAACCTCCACGCTGAGAATTTAAGTGGAATAGAATGTCTTCGAGAGCAGTGTCCATCTTAACTTCTGTGATGGAGCGAGAAACAAGTACACCGCCAAGGGTTTTGTAGGAACGGGAATCAAAAATCATAGAGAATCTCTCTGGAAGAGTTATTAGTCAAAAGCCATTAATCATTATTGATAACTATCTTCAAATTAAAAACAAATCCAGATAATCCGATGTCAATTTAATTCAAACTATCCAAACCTGCGTATTCTTTTAAAAGATGTAATGAAAAACTTTTTGCTTCTTATTTAAGAATACTAGATATCAAGCAGGTAAGACATTGAATAATTTTTCGATTAGGTGTCAATTTATTCGCTTTTAATACTGCTTTTCTAGTACATTTTTTAATAGCCATATTTAAACATAACCGCCTCCCTCAAAAGTAGTATATCAGCTTACAACCTCAGCGTTACTCTGCGCTTCCCTCAGCTACCTGGAGCGTTTAAAACTTAACCCTAAAACTCCCTCAACAGCGATATTGCCTGCCTATACAAAAACAAATCCACCTCATGAACCTCAATTCCTTTTCCAATTCGTTGTAACAGCATCAAAGTCAACTCTCCCCCCAAATGTTCGCGGAACTCAGTTAAACCCCGAAACAGACAATGAGGATGTTCCAATTGTGATAACTTCTCAACCAGTTCTGGCACATACAACGTGAAACCCAACGCCGATAAAGTACTTAATATCTTTTGCCACTCTGAACAATCCAGCAATCCTACCAAATAGGAATAGGTGCTATCCAAAGCAATACCGATCGCAACTGCTTCGCCATGACGCAAGCGATAATTTGTCAAATGCTCCAGTTTATGAGCCGCCCAATGTCCAAAATCCAGGGGACGAGACGAACCCATTTCAAAAGGATCGCCGCTATTGGCAATATGTTCTAGGTGTAACTGGGCGCAACGATAGATAACTTGTTGCATAGTATCCATGTCTCGCCGTGCAAGGGCTGCGCTGTGAGAGTGGATATAATCAAAAAAGCTAGCATCCTTAATCAGCGCCACTTTGACTGCTTCTGCGATTCCAGAACGCCAATCGCGATCGTCTAAGGTTGTCAAAAAGGCAGAATCATTTATAACTGCATAAGGTGGCGCAAATGTGCCGAGAAAGTTCTTTTTACCAAAAGCGTTGATGCCGTTTTTTACCCCAACCCCGGAATCATTTTGTGCTAACACCGTCGTCGGAATCCGAATTAGACGAATACCCCGGTGAGCAGTTGCGGCTGCATATCCTACCAAATCCAATACAGCCCCGCCCCCGATCGCTAACACGTAACAATGGCGACATAATCCGGCTGCTTCAATCTGTTGGTGGATTTTATCTACTAAATTGCGATCGTTTTTAGCAGCTTCTCCTCCCGAAATTATCATCGGTTCGGCTGCGATCGCTACTATCTCTGCATAAAACTTGGTATACGCTACTAATTGCTTAACCAATTCCGGTTGATGTTGCAATATTCCTGCGTCTACTATCGCTACAACTTTCTTCGGCTTTGTCTCCCCATCTCCTGTAATTACTTGGGCTAAGGTAGGGTTTTTCAACTCAAATAAATTTTTGGTGAAGTAAACCTCATAGTTGAAAGTAACCGAAACACGTTGATGAATTGGTTGCAGATTGAATTTACTTTTTTGCTTAATGTCAATTACCATGTTTTTGCTGATATATTTACAAGTGTGGCACGATTGAAAGCTTGAAGGAACATTTCTACTGAGTGAGAACCATTTATTTTTACTTTATTTTTGCATAAAGCTACGAAATTCGTACCCTTCATCAGGAATGGTATTGTCGAGAATAAAGGGATGCCACCGGATATCTACTTCTTCTTCTTGCCATTTTGCCAATGCATCAAACAGATGCTTTTTACCAATTCTGCACCAGGGACAAACGGGATCGTGAAAGATGTCTATCAGCATAGTTTTTGTTATTCAAATGCTAATATTTGTTTGCATTTGTGGTTTAAAATCTCGTTGGAGATCGGTTGTATTTAAAGGCTGTAGAAAAACGTTGATTTTTTCTTCAAAAAAGCTTTGAGTAATTTCAAATTCCTGAATTAGTGCGTCTCTATCTTTCCTTGCTACCAGTCTTGCTAAACGGCTGTAAGTCTTAGCTAAAAAGCTAATTGCATTACACCGTTCTTCTGTAGCTAGCATAATATCAACACATAAATTAGGATTTTGGGAAAACAAACGTTTAACAATGTCAATTTCTTGACGATAGTTAGGTGTTGACATTGTTAAGCTATGCTCTATATCCACTTTTACTTGTGCTAAGAAAACACCAAGACTAAATCTACAAAAATGCTGCGTTGCTTGAATAATCACCATCATTTGATCGTGTTCTTCAGGCGTGCAAACAATTAATTCTCCACCTTGACTTTTGAGAAAGTCTAATAACCACTGAAATGAATCATCATTTCGACCTGGGCACACTACCACCTTTTGTCCCAAAAACGATTTGATATTTGGCCCAAACATTGGATGTAAACCCATGACTGGGCCGGAATGGTGTTCGAGCATCGCCTGAGTTGGCTGAGTTTTTACGCTCGTGATGTCACACAAAGCTGTATTTGAGCCAAGGTATTTCGCTGCACGCTTGATAACATCAACTGTATGTTCAATAGGAACGCTTACTAATACTAATTCTGCCTGACTTAACAGTTTATCTGCGTATTCCCAATCTTCATGTTCGAGAATGCTAACATTGTGACCTACAAGCGAAAGCTGCTCTTTAAATAATCTTCCCATCCTGCCGCGTCCACCGATGATGGTAATTTGTCGGGAACTGACATGATTTGTTGCAGATTTAGGAATCAGAGTAGCATAGCAACTATTTACTAGACTTGCCCAAACAGACTCAGGAATACCAGCTTGAGCGAGTAGGGGAGCCACATCAGCCAGTTGTTCATCTAAAGAAGGTTGCTCTGATGCTGCTAATAATGATATGCGATCGCTAAGTAGGGCGATCAAGCTTTGGTCAGTTTTTTTAAGCTGATCTAAATTTGTCATTAGTCATTAGTTATTAGTCATTAGTCATTAGTCTTTGAGATACCACGCGCAGATGGGGCGAGGTATGTACTAAAAAATCTTGATCAACAAGTGATTCCTTAGAACTCAATTCGGGCAAGAGATCCAAATTTGTTGCTTTTTTGGCGATCGCATCCGAAAATAAGTCTTCATACCGATCTAGCGCTTGCTCAAAGGAATAGTTTTCTACGGCAAACTTTCTCCCTTTGCGCCCTAATTGTGCTGCTAATTCCGGCTGATTATATAAATCCAGCACCGCCCCAGCTAAAGCATCTGCTGATTCTGGCTCAACGATAATGCCGCCACCACTTTCTTTGATAGCTTTGGCAGCAGTCCCCGCAGCTGGGACTGAACCGACAATTGGGCGGCCACTGGCTAACAGCAGTGGTATTTTAGAAGGCATATTGAAGGAAATCACATTGCGCTTTTGTACAATCAACCCGACATCTGCGGCTGCTAACATTTGCGGTAGTTTTTCTCGCGGTTGCAAGGGTAGCAGCAAAACGTTATCTGCACCACAAGCAAGACAATGTTTTTGCAACCTTTCGAGAGCTTGAGATTCACCTGCGATCGCAAAGACAATATCATTAATATGACGCAAGCGAGATGCTGCTTCTATTACTGTCTCCAAACCTTGCGTCAGAGCAATATTACCTGAATAAAGCACTACAAATTTACCATCGAGTTGATGGGTAGCTCTCCAGGAGTTATTCTCCTTCGGTAAAGGGCGGATAAAATTTAGATTTACCCAATTTGGAATGCAGGCAATTTTTTTAGCCGATACACCTTTATTTATTAGATTATCTACAAAGCCGTCGGCAATTACGCTAATGGTATGTGCAGTTCGGTAGGCAAATTTTTCTAAAACTTCCAGAGCATTAATCATCAACTTATTCTTAATTAACCCAACACGCACAGCAGCTTCCGGCAGGATATCTTGCACGTTCAGCACTACTGGGCAGTTGTATAGCCAAGCTATTAAGGTTGCAGGTAAGCAAACTAGTAGCGGCGGCACTGTTAAAAGAATTACATCAGGTCGTTCGCCCTTAAGCGCTTGTGGCAAACTCGTAAAAACAAAGCTCAACTCTAGCAGTAGCCTGTCTACAAGGTTAGGTTTAGACTTAATTCGCAGGTAACTACGCTGAATTTTGACACCATTTTTATGTTCAGTAACGTATAACTTCCCTCGATACCCATCGTAAATCTGACGCTGAGGATAGTTAGGCATACCTGTGATTACTCGCACTTGATGCCCTCGCTTCACCAGCCCTTCTGCTAGTTCAGTCATCAAAGGTGCAATACCAATTGGCTCTGGATAATAATTGTATGAATAAATCAGAATTTGCATGAACTCTTAATGTCCTGAAAGCACCTTGATAATGTTGGCTTTATTTAGTGTTATCCAGTTTTTATCTCCCTTGTTCCGGATTTAATAACCTGAAATTTTCGTAGAAAAGTTTGTAGGATGTGTTACCGCCGAGAGTATAGCACCGAATTTATTGAGATGGTGCGTTAGCCAAGGGCATAACGCACCCACGAAACAGAAGTTTTAGATTTTGTTTAATCCACTTCAGCCTTTGAACTCGGAACTTCAGCCTTTGAACTCGGAACTTCAGCCTCTGAACTCGGAACTTCGACCTCTGAACTCGGAACTTCGACCTCTGAACTCGGAACTTCAGCCTCTGAACTCGGAACTTCGACCTCTGAACTCGGAACTTCAGCCTTTGAACTCGGAACTTCGACCTCTGAACTCGGAACTTCGACCTCTGAACTCGGAACTTCGACCTTTGAACTCGGAACTTCGACCTCTGAACTCGGAACTTCGACCTCTGAACTCGGAACTTCGACCTCTGAACTCGGAACTTCAGCCTCTGAACTCGGAACTTCGACCTCTGAACTCGGAACTTTGACCTCTGAACTCGGATTCGGTCACTTTACTGCTACTCAAGCATGAGAACTCAGCACTCAATACGGTTCGGTTAGTATATTTGGCTCTCGAAGATCCCCCCAACCCCCCTTAAAAAGGGGGGCTTTTCCTCCTATTTACCCCCTTTTTAAGGGGGTCGCCGTAGGCGGGGGGATCTTAACCTAACCGTCTTGACTCAGCACTGTTTTTACAACGTTTTCTCTAAACTGAAGACTGGCTTTTGTTGTCCACGTTTCCGCAATGTGAAAGTAGCAGCCCCAAATCCGAGCAATGCTAAACCCAATGCTGAACTAGGTTCTGGCACTTGCTTTCTACCCTCTACATTTAACACTTGAACGCGACCTTGGAAGAAATCGCCCACATAAAGCTTGCCATCTTTGAGGGTTGTGCCACCCGTCCAGTTAAATCTGCCGGGAGTGAGGTCGAGGGGGTTGCCAAAAGGAGGGCCAGTTAATGCTGGAGGCGGTACAGGGTTACCTGATGCATCTAGGGCTGGTTGACCGAAGGAAGTCAAGAAGTTACCGTTTTTATCAAACACCTGTACGCGGCTGTTGATAGAATCCGCTACATAAATATTCTCTTCTTCGTCCACTTCGATGCCAATTGGCTGAAGAAACTGTCCAGGTTCGCTACCTGCTGAACCAAATGCCAACAGAGGGTTACCATTTGGATCGAGTACTTGAACGCGGTTGTTATACTGGTCAGCGACAAAGATATTTCCACTAACTGGGGAAATTCTTACACCTGCTACACCTTGGAATTCCCCAGGTGCAGTGCCAATAGTACCACCAATGACACCAATTGGCTGTCCGTCTGGTGTGAATTTAAGGATCCTTTCGCCGTTAAAATCACCTACGTAAACGTTGCCAGTTTTGTCAAATGTTAGACCAGATGGGCCAAAGAAAATCCTATCATTTACGCGAGGGGTAAAATCTCCGTTTGCAAAGGATCTAATAAAGTTACCCTGAGGATCGAATTGATTGATACGGTTGTTGTAAACATCACCTGAATACAGATCCCCTGTTACGGGATTAAAGTCTACAGTTGTTGGCTCGTCAAACTGTCCGGGTCCTGTGCCGCCGGAGCCAATTGCTCCAATATACTGACCGCTAGGATTAAATATTTCAATTTTGTTACCGAGGTTGTAGTTAGGAGTACCATCCGCCGGGTTAATACCGCGTCCGTTAGCTATGAGGGTATTCCCTTGGCTATCCACCGCTATACCTTGGGGGACAAAAAGCTGCCCAGGGCCGAAGCCAGGTTCGCCGATACTTCTGTCGTAAGTTAATGTTACAGCCTTGGCTTGGGCTGCTGTTGCCAGCACCATGAATCCAGTACCGAGAATGCCGATTGACAAATTTTTGAATAATCCCATGAGTTTGAAGTCCTGGTTATATGAGTGTATACTCTTTCCTAGACTAATTTTGTTCCCAGTCCCAGTTCGGGAACCCTAATATTCGGGCTGCTGCCTCCTGTTTGAAATGCAACTTTCTGTGTGAGGCAGCAGCCTATTCTCTAACTATTACCTGACACCAGGTAATGAGGAATTAAACTATCTCTGCTTTAGGTAGTAACTCTTCACCCAACTTGTCTTGGCGTTTGCGCTTGGCGATCGCACCAGTTGCGCCTACACTAGCAAGTGCTAATAAGCCAAGTATTGAAGTAGGTTCGGGGACTCTTTCTGTAACGATACCATCCACCCGAACAACCGACCCTAGTTCTGGCCCAACACCGCGTTTGGTGATGTATATTTGCCCGTCAGGGCCAATATCGATTCCAGCAGACGATTCCAGCCCTTCACCCGCAGCAACCAGGATTGTACGAGTTAGATCAGGAGCAACTTTGATTAGAGAACCAGGAAGGAACCGCAAGTCACCCTTCAACTGGGAGTCGTCGCCGAACTGTAACACCAGCAAATTGCCTTGATCATCAAAGGTTAAGTCAGTGATTTGCGTAAACCCATCCAGAAAAACTTCTGGGTTCCCATCCTCGCCGATGCGGAAGATCCGCGATTCATTTTCTGGATATGGAAAACCTGAATATTCGGCAACGTACAAGGCTCCATCGGGGCCAATTGTGCCACCTGTAGGTACTGCTTGAATTGCTATGTTTCCTCCTGGAAGTATATCTATTAACCCTGGAGGCAATTCTTGCCCTGGTGGTAAAGGTGGCAATTTTGAAGCACTAAGGACTTTCTTGGGAATTCCAATTGCCTCAAACTCACTTCCGTCAAGTTTGATTTTGTAGGCGGCGTTTCCACCACCGTCAACGACATAAGCAGTATCGCCACTAACGGTCAAATCAAAGGGGTTGGTAACTACATCCCCACCGTCTGGGTTATTAGTGATTTCATATTTGCCGAAGTCGAAAATACTTTCCAGCTTTCCGGTATTCAAGTCAGCTTTGAAAAGCTGTGCTAAAAGCGGGGTATTCAGTACTTTATCGGGTGTAGATGGCGGGAAAGTAATAAGTTGCTGGTCTGGGATCGGGAAATTAGCACCAAGGTTAAGTGATTCTAGATCACGATTTCCTGGATAACCAGCAAACCCAGTTAGAAGATAAGCATTCCCCTGAGAGTCGAATTGTATGTCTTGAATACCAGCCCCTTGGTTGCCAGTAGGTTGCTCTGCTATAGATTCAAAGTTATTGAATAGACGCTGTTTGGTGCCATCTGATGCAACTTTGACCAGCGAACCACTATTACCAGCACAGATAGGCTGAAACAGGGTACTCGGAGATGGTTGGCAATTTCCATTTCCTCCGATACCTGGCTCTGCTACGTAGAGACTGCCGTCAGGGCCAAAGCTAACAGCCCGTGCATTACTGACTCCATCGACAATTGTCGTTAGCGTTGCAGCTTGTACAGATGGTATTCCACAAATAGCAGCAAAACAAAATGTAACAGATGTAAGAGCAAATGACTTGAGTTTCATACCTTTGGAGATTGAGAATTAAATAAGTGGAAATTTTTATGGCTTTAAAGACAACGAATCTCAGTCTTTAAGAAATGCAGGGGAAATCCCCTTTTTGAGAGGCACTGATATTCAGTAAACCACAAACTTTAAAAACGAACGTAAAAATAAAAATTCCAGCCCTTATAAAGAAGCAGGTAAAAAGCATTGGTTTAACAGCTATCACCTGTATGTTGCTAGTGGCATCAGCTGAAATGCTCACTAATCGGTTGTTTTGTGGTATCCCTGCATTTAACTGAAATGTCCGCTTGTCTTGCCTTCTAAAAACTTTTTGGTTTACTGATATTGGTTTGAAACTCTTTACTTGAGCGCCACAACTTTATCTATGAGTGGTTGGGTAGCTCTCTTCTTGTGCAACCAAGCAACGCCCAATGCACCGATCGCTAATATGCCTAAAGCAGAACTCGGTTCAGGGACAGATTTGATATTTTCAATTCTGAGAACTTGTCCAAGTCCAGGGCGATCGCCTCGGTTTGTGACGTATACTGCACCATCAGCACCAATAGTCAAGGCGCTAGGCGACTCTAATCCATTCCCACTGATAAGAGTTGTGCGTGTCCCATCGGTAGCTATTTTGATGACAGAACCATCAAAATCACCCTTCCAGGCTGACTGATTGGCGTACTGCAAAGCATATAAATTGCCCTCAGTATCAAATTCCAAGTCTGTGAGTTGGGTAAAACCATCTGCATAGACTGTTGGTTTTCCATCAGCGCCGACTCGATAGATTTTTGCCCCACCTTCAGGGAAAGGAAAACCAGTAAATTGGCTGACATAATAAGCGCCATCAGGGCCTTTGGTCACACTGGAAGGTACTGGTTGAGTTGCAAACTGCGATCGCACCACTTCACCTTGAGATGGAACCTGTGCTGGTTCATTAGATGGTGTACCGGAGGGTGGAAAGACGGGATTAGCTAATATGTCTTGGGGAAACGCAACTATCGCCTGCAAATTACTGCCACCAGTATTAACACTGAGTAAGTCGTTTGCACCGGCATCAACTGCAACTAAATTGTTGCCATCTATGACAAAACCCAAGGGATTGCTACCGACATCACCACTATCGGGATTATTGGCGAGTTCATAGTTAGCTAAATCGGCAATACTCGCCCAGGAATTGGTATTAAAGTCGGGAGCGATGATTTTACCGAGGTCAGTGTTACCTAAATTGCGATCGCGAAAGGCTGGATTAGCGCCATACCCAATTAGAATATAAGGTTTACCTTGAGCATCAAATTTGATATCACGAGGCCCGGCGGCTCCAGTACCATCTGGTAATGCTAAGGAAGAAAGTCCTGTAAGTATGCGTTCGGTTTTACCATTCTCAATTTTGGTAACTGCCCCACTTGTGCCATAGCATAAGGAATCACCTTGACCGCTTGCTGGTGGAACACAACCTCCACTTCCCCCTATTCCCGCCTCTGTAACATAGAGATTACCATCAGGGCTAAAGCTCAGACCTCCGGCGTTATATAGACCGTCGGCGATTACTGAAAAGGATGCAGCTGAGGCAGCTTTGATTCCAGAAAAAGCGGCAACACAAAAAGTGAGGATAGTAATGGTAAGTTGTTTCAGTTTCATATTTTGTCCATTGTCATTTGTCATTTGTCATTTGTTAGTTGACCAATGACCAATGACCAATGACTAATGACCAATGGCTAGTGATTCTGGAGTTTTTGGTAGATAGCTCATTCCCCGGTCAAATGATTTGAGGTTTCCAGCTTTGGCTTCGAGTAAACGTTTGATGTTCATGCTCTCAGCGCCAAAGTCTTCAATTTGAAGTTTGCCGTGGGTGACGGTTCCATCTGTTTTCCAGAATGTGATTCGATGCAGGATGAAACCTGAAGCTTCGGGGTCAGCGAATGCATAAGCGGTTGGGATGAGTAACGCTACAGAACGCTGATAATATTCGTAGTCTGGATAAAAATGTTCTTGTTCAAGCAAGTAGTATTTGCTCAGACTATGAACCCGGACGGAAACTTTTACTTTCTGGTCATATTCATCTTTGAATTCACCGGAATCAGAGGTAATATCACCATTTGGTCGCAGTAGATGTGCCCACTCATCTACGTTTTTTAAGTCTTTTAAGTATTCAATGCCGATTTCAATTGGGGCATCAACATAGATTGTGTCAGTATCGATAAAGTGGCTACCTTTGGCTGCTGAGGTCAGACCAGCCTTGCGTTCCAAATTACCTTTGAGAGAACGACACTCCGAAGTATGTACCGTGTGAATTCCCTGCATAATCATCTGAGTTTGCCGTTTTGGATCGACAAAGCTCAACCAATGAAAGTATACGCCTTTTTCATCTGTTCCCGGCTCGATGTAGTCGGTGGGAAATAACAAAACAGGGTAAACCTGAAAATATTTCTGATACTCTAATCCGCAGTGCCACTCAATGCCGTAGAAAAGCGGATTTTCTAATTTTTTAACATGATAATAGAGGTTTTTGTGATAACCAGACGCAGTTCCGAGCCAGGTATCTTCGTCAATTTGCTCTTTCATCCGGCTATAAAGCGTCCATTCGTCTAAGTTTTTTAAACTACAAAGATACTCAAAGGCGCTCTCTGGTGAAGTAGCAATGTAAGCTGATGTTGCAAAGGTATTCTTTTCCACTTTTTACTCCTTAAGATAATAACAATTAAGCTGCGATCGCTTTAGTCCTGTTTCGTTTACCGCTCTGAATCCGGTCTTCTGCCAATCGTTTAGCAGCATCGTTGGTAGTAACTCCCTGCTGTTTAGAAATATCAAAAATTGCTAGTAGTGTGTCATAAATGTTATGCACTTGCTTAAAAGCTTTTTCTTCGTCATAGCCAATCATTTCGTTGTAAACGTTGATTAACCCTCCAGCATTAATTACATAATCAGGGCTGTAAAGAATCCCTTTTTTGGCAAGCATTTGACTATGTAGTTGCTCATTCTCCAATTGATTATTAGCTGCACCAGCAATAATGGAAGCTTTTAAGAAAGGAATTGTATGACTATTAAGAATTCCTCCTAAAGCGCAGGGAGCAAATATGTCTACATCAAGAGAGTAAATTTCGGCGGGTTCGACAATAGTTGCGCCAAAAAGCCGTTTTGCTTCTTCCGCTTTTACTGGATCTACATCGCTAACAAAAAGTTTGACATCATGCTCATGTAAGTGGCGGCAGAGGTTTTTACCTACATTTCCTAAACCTTGAACTGCAACTTTCATGCCATCAAGTCTTTTGCTTTGCCAACGAGACTCTACAGCAGCTTTAATTCCTAGAAAAACTCCTAGTGATGTTATGGGAGCAGGGCCACCAGATTTTTCTGATACCCCAACAACATGTTTTGTTTCTTGGCTGATTGTCCGCACATCGCCGGGGGTAATATTGACATCTTGTCCGGTAATAAAACGCCCATTCAAACTATCAACAAAACGTCCGTAAGCTCTTAACAGATCATCTGTTTTATTTTCAGGATTAGCGATAATGACTGCTTTCCCGCCACCAGCCGGGATGTTGGCACATGCAGCTTTATATGTCATCCCACGACTCAGACGAAGTGCATCTTTTAAAGCAGCTTCTTCGTTGACATAAGGCAAGAGTCTTGTAGCTCCCATCGCTGGGCCCAAGGTCGTGTCATGGATAGCAATAATCGCCTTAATTTCGGGATTTTTACCATGACAGAAGAGAACTTGTTCGTGACCCATTTCTCTAACAGTTTCAAATAGCAGCATTTTCACCTCTCGATATTGTTTGGAATTGGTTAGAGAAAGTAATTTGCATTACAAAATGTAAAGATATAGACACAAAAACGCTCTGGAATATTAAGATAGGATGAAGTAAAGAAGCGTAATGTTCTAAAAAGCAAAAATTCCAGTTGATTGGGTATAGTTTTTTGGCTGGAATAAAGTTTTTACCACTTTTAAATTCATCCTTTGTCTTTTGCTGAATAGTTGAGATGTTTTAGTGTCTATAACAATTGAAAGAAATTGTCAGGTTTTAAAGTTAAACCATTGGAAATGAAACTTGTTTGGCTGGATTTTTAGCCGAACTTGATTTAACTCCTTGTGCTGCTAAACTTTTATTACGTCCACCAGAGGGTGCTGGTCGATCAGCGTCAATCACTACATCGATTAGAAAGGGAACATTTGATGCGATCGCTTGTTTTAATGCTGATTCGATATCTGATTCTCTGAGGACTACAACCGCTTCTGCTCCCATACCACGAGCAATCATGGCGAAGTTTGTTGGTGGAAGTGTTGCATCTGCGCCCTTTAATCCCAAGATTTTCATCCCTTGATGGCACATGTTGTAACGCGCATCGTTGAGTACAATCCAGATTGCGGGAATTTTGTATTTCACGGCTGTGCTGATTTCGTTATTCATCAGCATTGCTCCATCGCCAACAATCCCTACAGCCTTGCTATTGTTCGCCAGCGCTGCACCCAATACTCCTGTGACGGCGTGACCCATTGCGCCAACTCCGGTGCTGACTCGGTAACGATTGGCTTCGGAAAATTGGAGTAGATGAGTTGACCAAGTAAACGAGTTACCACATTCCGCCATTACTACGGCATCGGTATCTTCAACAATTATCTTTTGAATTGCTGCCATCAATACTTCTGGCCGCACTGGATAATCTACCTCTGGTGCAGGTTCAATTGCTTTGTGTTCTGGACGAGGTAGGGACAAAGTTGTGGAATCAGGAGCATCTGGTAATTGCTGCAACAACTCTTCCACAAAAGCTTTGATGTCAGACCGAACTCCGAAAGTTTCAACGTGTGGATAGGCTACACCCGGTACTTCGGGATCAATATCTACATGGACAAAACCTCCTTTTGGAACTAGCGCCGAACTCCAGAAGGAAGTCGGTTCACCAAGGCGGGTTCCTAATACGAGTGTGCGTAGTGGAGGTTGCTGTTCCATATAAGTTAAGACGGAAGCATGACCACCTAAACCTGTGACACCCACAAACTGGGGATGATCTTCAGGGAAGATACCTTTAGCACGGGGTGAGCACATGACGGCTGCTCCCGTTCTTTCAGCGAGTTCAATGATTTCCTCTGCTGCATCACGCGCACCGAAACCAACCCAGATGGCAAAAGGGCCAGATGATAATAACTCTACAGATTTAGCGATCGCTTGTTTTGAAGCAGTCATCGGAAACGGAGTAACATCTAGTTGAGGCAAGGATATATTCTCAACTAAACTTGTCTGCACTGCGGTGGGAATGCTCAAATGAGCGACAAATCCGCCTGGTTGCGCCATAGCCAAAGCAAGTTTGCGGAAAATCTGCGGTAGTTGAGCCGCAGATTCAATAGTGATTGCATAGTTGAATAAGGCTCCTGGGGTAAAAATTCCCCCACTGGGCAATGTGTAAGTGCTGGTTTCTTGAATTGCCCAACGTCCACGCTGCGGTGCTGAGGTGCAAGCCGACAGCAAAATCACCTTTGCACCTTCACCACGAGCCGCAAATAACCCGGTGAGGGCATTTGTGATCCCCGGCCCTGCTGTGGTAAAAACTACAGTAGGGCGGTTATTGGCAAAGTATGCTTCGGTCGCTGCAAATGCTGCTCCTGCTTCATGGCGGAAGTTCAACACGTCGATGCTGCTATTTGACAGCGCACCCCAAAGGCTTGCCATCGCACCACCTGCGACACCAAAAGCGTAGCTTACTCCCAAATTTACCAACATCTGAGCGATCGCATCGGCAACTGAGAGCGTTGGGGGTGTTTCGTCGTTTAAAAAAGGCTCAATTCCACCGTTATTCTCCGATTCATCAACCTGACGAGAAATGTCAGACACAGATTCTACATATCTGTTTGCTGGAAATTCCTTGTATGGCTCAGTAGTGATGAGAGGAGAGTTTGAACCAGTATAGTTTTGACTCATTAGTTTCACGCAATTACATAAAATTACACAAAGGCTTTCTAGTTTACAATCACAGTGATGGCAATATTTAATACAAACGACTTTGTTGCTTTCACAGCTATGACCTAGCTTGGTCGTTCATAGAAACGGTTAATCGCTGCTGATTGATGCAAGTGATCGCACTACCAAAAATTTTTACCAAAAGCATACAGCAATCAATACTGTGCTTCTTGTGACCAGAATAAGGGACATAAAGACTGTTGTGCAATCAAATATTCTTTGATGAGGGTGTCAAATCTTTCGTTTTTACTATCATGATTACAGTGCTTAACTAGGTTGGCGGGGAAAAACTAAACCATATAAAGGGCTATAAACCAGCAAATAACCTTAATTCAAGCGCTTATCATAAACTTTACAAAACTCAATATAGTTAAGTTTAATAACGCTGCTCTAATTAATCAGCCTCTTGGGGATGTGCTTACTGGGTGATGGATACTATGATCAAAACCTATTTGCAATGAAAAATCTTTTGATGAGGCTGTCAATTCTTTCGCTTTTATCGTAATTGCGACATTTCCAAGTTAGTCATTCAGAAAGATTGATACATTGCGTAGGCGTAGCCCGCCGTAGGCATCGCTGTAAAAACACATTTCCAAATTTACAATAGAAAATCTTTTGATCTGGTTGTCAATTCTTTTGCTTCTAGATTTCCCGTAACCTACGCCACTTTCTACAACCGGGAGAACCTTAAAAGTCCTGTTTTGAAAGGGTTTGGGGGATATCTTGTGCGTAAATCCTAGTTTTCCAGTCTCACCCGGAAGCAGTCAACAGTCGAGAATAAAGCTCGATTATTCACTATTGAACTCGCCGTTACAAATTATCCGAATTAAAGCACGAGCATAATTACAAGAGTTTGGCGGTCTTTATATTGCCACTAAGAACTTATTGATGCAATTCTTTGTAACGAAAAATACATAATTATTTAACTTTTGTCTTTCCTTAGAGAGATGGCTAAATATTAAGTAGGTGATTTTTTGATAAAACTGATTATTTCTGACGTATACTTTAGCATAAATACCGTACACTATGAATAAAAATGTTTTATATATAACAAATAAAGCCGAAATACACGTAAAGTAACTGTGATCTCTCTAATACAAATGTATTTCTGAGGACGGATGACTAAGTATATTCTTTTGTAGTTAAATCCCTGAAAGAGTAAGTTAAGATAATTTAAGAAAAATAAGTTGAGGAGTAAAATTTTTTCATTGAAGCCAAGCCCAACACTGCAAATTCATTTATGTTGAGAATCAAACGACTCTACACCAATAGTTCGTCAAAGCGCTTGGTTGGTGAACCATAAATCTAAGTTGGCTGTGGTGCAGGGCTAGTTTAAATGTCAAATATTTATTTTTTCTACTTATAGATTGATTAGGAGTTTTCAACTCTTATCTAATAAGCTTTATTGACTAATCTGGACTTGATTCGTCTATATTTTGTGTAACTATAAAAAGCTGCTTGGGACAGCAAGAATAAACTTTAAAATATTTAGTTTTTTTTAGTGAGATTTGGTTTAATAATTCATTTTTTATTGGTATGATAAGTTTTATTAACAGGATTAGTAATATTTTTTAATTTACTAACTAATCTTATTTTTGAACAGCCTAGCGGTGCGCCAAAGATTTTAGTAAGTTATGACTATTAACTCATTAATGGCTATGGTACTGATTGATTACCAGGAGGAAGTAGGAATATGAATTCTGGCGATTATACATTAGCTAGATCAAACAATCAATGGGTGCTACAACCAGAAGTAGAGATGAAGTTTGCTCACTTCCTAATAAATCACGCTGTAGATGCTGCGTTCTGTTTAGGAGAAAACGCACAGTTTCTCTACGTCAACGATGCCACTTGCCGAATGACTGAGTATTCCCGTGAGGAATTACTTTCCATGAGGTTGCATGATATAGATGTAGATTTTTCTCTGCACAATTGGTCAGATATTAGCTCCCAGAATTCCCTTACCTTTAAATCTCGCTACCGGACAAAAAGAGGTCGGATATTTCTGGTAGAAATATCCATTAGCCATGTAAAACAACAAAATATGGAATTTGGCTGTGCTTTTGCTCGTGAGATAAGTGATGAAATAGTAGAACTGAGCGTGCAAAAGTGGACTGATGAATTAAGGGATGCCAAAGACAATTTGCAACAGGAATTTTCTCAACTCAAGGCAAAAGAAGTAGAACTAGAAACATCTCTTTCTTTACTTCGTTCTACTCTCGAATCTACTGCCATTGGTATTGTTGCAGTTAACTTTGAGGGAGATATTCTGAGCTTGAATCAGAAATTTGTGGACATGTGGCAGATCCCAGAGTCCCTAATACTATCTAAGAAATGTCCTCGATGCAAAGACTTTTTTGAGAATCAACTTAAAGATCCCCAAGCCTTTAGTCGGCTGATTTGGGAAGTATCTAGCCAATCTGATTTCGAGAGCTACGACATTCTGGAATTGAACGATGGAAGAGTTTTTGCACACTACTCTAAACCTCAGTGGCTCGATAGCAAAATTATTGGTAGAGTGTGGAGTATTTGGGACATTACTGAATCGAAACGAACTGAAGAAGCATTACGGCTGAATGCAGCTAGATTTCGGACTTTAGCAGAAACAACAGATACTAGCACTTTTCTGATTCAAGGTGCGCGGCTTTGCTATATAAATCCAGCAGTAGAGGAACTCACTGGCTACACAAAAGAAGAACTGCTAACAGGCTTTGATATTCGCAGACTGATTAAAAGCAAAAAAGGCAGGCAGATACGTAAGCAGGGTGAAGCAGCTAACTTTGAATATCAGGAAATGAATATTCTGACAAAAAACGGTACGGAGCGCTGGCTAGCTTGCGCGGTTGCAATGCTGGATGGAGGGCTGGATTTTGGTGGAAAACCAGTAGAAATGATTGCAGGCATCGATATTACCGATTACAAATATGCAGAATTAGGTCTTAACCAAGCTTTAGAACAAGCAAAACAACTTAGCGAACTGAGAGCGCGTTTTCTTTCTATGGTTTGCCATCAATTCCGTACACCACTGAATATTGTTTCATTTTCTAACAGCTTACTAAAGGAAGAAGTAGACAAACGTACACAGAAGAAAATACAACCACTACTAGATCACATTGAAAAAGCTACCGAACAACTCAGTCAGATGTTGGATGATATTTTGTTCTTTTCTAAGGCAGAAGCAGCAAAAATAAACTGTGAACCAAAACCACTGGAGTTAGTTGGGTTCTGTAATGATTTAGTTGCCCAAATGCAGATGAGCGTTAGCCAAATTCCGATTAATTTTGTAAGTCAACATAACTCTTTAACAGCCTGCATAGATAAAAAACTGTTAGAGCCGATTTTGAAAAATTTACTCGACAATGCAATAAAGTATTCTCCCTCGCACATTGCAATTGATTTGAAACTTTCTTGCAAAAATGAGAAAGTAATTTTTCAGGTCAAAGATAGAGGAATCGGTATTCCAGTAACAGATCAACAACGAATATTTGAGCCATTTTACCGTGGTACTAATATTGATAGTATACCTGGTACTGGATTAGGGCTATCAATTCTTAAAACTCTTGTAGATTTACATCACGGTCAAGTCTCTGTAGAAAGTCAAGTTGATGTGGGCACTACATTTACTGTGATGTTGCCATTAATCAAATCAGAGTTTAGTCGTTCCGAGTTATGAATGTTGAAATTAGGAGAATTCTTAATTAACAGCTTAACAATCATAACTCTCGGAAGAAAGCAATTAATCTCATGCCTATTTATATACTCACCAAAGAGTATAGTAAGCAGCTTCTGTAAAAAGTTATGGTCATAAAAATTATGCATGAATCACCAAAGAAAATTCTCGTTATTGAAGATGATAACGTTACCCGCAATCTTTACTTAAAGGGTCTTGAGGCTAAAGGTTTTGATACGATAGGTGCTGACAACGGTCTTGCTGGTATCCAACAAGCACAAGAGCATATACCCGATTTAGTAATTTGCGATATCACAATGCCTGATATGGATGGTTATAGCGTTTTAACTACGCTACGCCAAGATCCTGTTACAGCAATTATTCCTTTCATTTTTCTGACTGGCAGTAGTACCAAAGCAGATGTTCGCAAAGCTATGGAATTAGGAGCAGACGACTATCTTACCAAACCCTCTACACTAGATGAATTACTCAGAGCGATCGCTATTCGCTTGCAAAAGCAAGCTACTCTTCAATACTGGTGGGCTATGAAATTGGAGAAAGCTCCACAATCAGTATTTGCAGATAATACTACAGCGATCGCTGAAGGTGTTAGCGTTGGCGTTGGCGTTGGTGATAGCAAAGCGGTAGCGACGTTAGGAGCGTCAGCCTCTGGTAGAGAAGCCCCTGATACAGAAATCATGATGCCTCATAAGTCAATTTTTCCCTACATTCCCCAATTAAAAGAAGTTTTCGACTTTATCGAAGCCCATTATCATCAAGGAATTACTTTGTGTGATGTGGCTGTTGCTGTTGGTTACTCACCTGCTTACTTAACTAACCGAGTAGCAAAGCAGACAGGCGAGACTGTAAACTGCTGGATTGTCAAACGCCGGATGGCGGGAGCTCGTTTTCTACTCCAAAATAATGATCAGACAGTCGAGAAGATAGCGAAAGCATTGGGCTATCAAGATGTGTCTCATTTCTCCCGCCAGTTTCGCCAACATCACGGTTTACCTCCCCAGGCTTGGCGCAAAGAGCATCAACTTGTGTCACAAAAACAAGTAAAACTTTGGCAAAATTGCTGAAAGCATAAATACAGCAATTTTTAGGTATTTAGATTATGACTAAGACGGGGAGTAGGGAGTGGGCTTGCCGTGAGCGTAGCCGAACGGGAGTGGCGAGTAGTGTAGTTCAACAAGAAAGGCAGGGGACAGTGGGCAGTATTCATGCTACCGTCTTCAAACAAATAGTTGCGTAAACTCATATATTAAATCCACCCTGCCCTTACGTAACATGGCTGGGTCTAATCTTTCAGTAGTGTTGCAAGTCATCAAGACAACTAAGCGTTGCTGCATCTGAATACCAGACTCATCAATTACACTCTGATACAAAGTGCCATCCAGCAAACTCAGAATGTGTTCGGTTTTGTTATTGTATTGCGCTACCTCGGAAGCACGATTTTGCGCTAGATTATCAGCTTCGTTAATAACGATACAGATACGTTCTATGTAAGTTGGTGGGACAAAGTTAGCGATCGCATCATGATCTAAAATAAAAATTACATACCCTAAAGGTACAAGAATTTCTTTTGCTACTGCCTGTGTCCAAACTGTTTTACCTGTACCTGGTTGCCCATGTACAACAACCGCTAACTGGTTTTGATTCAGAATCGCTTGTTGTACAGAATCAGTAAAGTTTTGGATATCTGCTGGAAATGTGCGAATGTTAAATTGACTGTGAACTTTGCCTACACGACTTTGATATCCACTCAGCATAACTGCTAAGTCGTAAGTAGCTTTGTTAATTAGTGGCGCGATATTTTTCGCCATTAAAGTATATTGTCGTCGCCCGCGATCGTAGGGATCAATTTGTAACCAAACGTCATGCTTCGCCCAGTAAGCATAAACAGTATTGATCACGTCTAAACGTTCCCAGCTAACAAATTTATCTATAGGAAAATAAAAATCTCTTTCTGAGTAATACTGGGTAATAATGTCGGGATTACCCAACACTCCTAAAACTCGCAATACAGTAATTTCTTGCAGTCGATTAAGAACATAATCAATGGGAATGCTACTACGACTGACAAATTGGACGATGGGCGTTTCCGTACTCAAAACATCTTTGTAGCGATGATCTGGTGATTGAGGATCTGGCGTGATGTAATTCCAAAACTTTTCAACTTCGTAGCGGGTATTATCAGATACAACATTTAGTAAATTAGCCCACCAAGCATAATTATTTCGTCCCAAAACATCAGCAACATTACTCGCTAAATTCAAACTTTTTTGAGTTAATTCGCGGGAGTCACTATACAACAGTTGCCACAAAAACCCCCAGTCTAATTCTCGGTTAAACGGTCGCCAACCGCTAGCAAGCAAGCTCTGGCGGGTATTATTTGTAGGAGTACCTTCATTACTTCTAAAATAGTCAAAATCCATATTTGTTTAGTTATACAGCGTTAATCGAGTTATTTTGTGTTAACTATGAGATTTTGAAAAATTGTTCTCATAATATTAACTAATTGCGTACAAATGGTAATTTTATTTTCACCGTGCTGTACTGGCTAGGAAACCTTTTTAATCTAACTCATTCTATATGTAATATAGTATATTACAAAACAACTACTTACGTCAACTTTTTTGGCAAAGCAATTGCTAAGTGGGAACTTACTTTTAGTTCTTGATGTAACTGCGCCATTTATCCATCTCTAGATGAAGACTAATATTATTTACGTAAATTAATAAAATACAGTATTAATTATTACCATAATTACAGAGAACTTTAATACCTATAAAATTTCTGGAATCGCTGTTATTTCATTCGATTTTCATTCGCTTTCACCTGTCCCAGCACCAATCTATTTCTAGTTGCCCAGGCACTTACCATTTGGATTTCACTTTGGTTGCTAGTTGTATCATAATAACCACATAAGATAAGGTTTTTCCATCTATAGCAATAACTTCACCCTCAGTTATTTTTTGCTAAGAGCTACCTTGTCTCTTTTTCAATATTTAGATGCGTCTGCCCTGGCATTGCTCTCTCTTCCTCTTCTAACTAACTCTACCTTTAGAAGGTTGCTTAATCAATTAAAAAGAAACTAATTTACATCTATAGTGGTAGTCTTTAACTGTCTAATTAAACAGTTTTTTTCCTTAAATGGGCTACTGTATATTTACGGGTTGTTAGCAAAAGTTACGCTTATTTACAATCAAATTGTTTATTTTGAAGCCAACTTGGTGTTAAGTTTATTGACTTGCTTGTTTATTAATCATAGGATTCTGATAAAAAAATAATATAAAATAATTAAATTTTTTCAGAGATTTTCTGTTTTGATTTTTTAATAATTACCACTAGCGATCGCTACATTAATAATGTTGTACCGAAAGCCAATAAACAAGTTGCAAAAATTCATCCAAAAACAGAGTTATTTACATATAGGGGTTTTCCTGGCAACTCTGTTGAGCATCATATTGTTCAGTTGGGTAGCACTCTCGCAGCAACCAGTTATCCTCAATCTGTTAATGACTGCCCCTGATGCCGAACCTTGGAGGCAGGGTTTAATTAGAGACTTCGAGGTCGAGAACCCAGGTATTCGCATTAACCTAGTTGAAGGGCCGAATGCCACAAATTTGCTCGAAGACCTGTACACCTCATCTTTTATCTTGGGTGAATCCCCTTATGACCTGATTAATATGGATGTCATTTGGACATCCAAGTTTGCTGCTGCTGGATGGTTGCTACCTTTAGGCGATCGCATTTCTAAAGAGGAGTTAGGAGCATTTTCATCCCAGGATGTAGAAGGGGGACGTTACCAAGACAAACTGTACCGCATTCCAGTGCGTTCCGACGTGGGAATGCTCTACTACCGAGAAGATTTAATCAAACAAGCAGGATTGAAACCGCCAGAAACCTTTGATGATTTGATCCGAATTTCCCAAGTCTTGCAAAAGAAAAAGCAGGTGAATTGGGGCTATGTTTGGCAGGGTCGCCAATATGAAGGACTTGTGGCGATGTTTGCAGAAGTTCTCGATGGCTTTGGTGGCTTCTGGGTTAATCCCGACACCCTCGAAGTTGGACTAGATCGACCAGAAACATTACGAGCTATTGAGTTTCTGCGTAGTACCGTTAGGGAGGGCGTTTCTCCTCCTGGAGTCACAACCTACCAAGAAGAAGATACCCGGCGCTTGTTTCAAAGTGGTCAAGTAGCATTTTTACGCAGTTGGCCCTATGCGTGGCCTTTAGCCCAGGCAGAAAATTCGCCAATCCGGGGCAAAATTGCGATTAAACCGATGGTTCATGCTCCTGGTAAGACGGGAGCGGCTTGTTTAGGGGGCTGGGGTTTAGGGATTGCTAAATCTTCTCAACATCCTGAAGAAGCTTGGAAAGCAATTCAGTATTTTACCAGTCGAGAAGCACAGCGCCGATTTATTTTCAGTGCAGGCTATGTGCCAAGTCGCCGGGATTTGTTTACAGACCCAGAGATTGTTGCTAAATACCCCCACTATCCGCAGTTATTTGAGGTCGTGGACAATGCAGTTTTACGTCCGCCGATCGCGCAATATGCTCAGACATCAGATATTTTGCAGCGTTATCTCAGCGCCGCATTATCCGGTCGGATGAATCCTGAACGAGCAATGCAAGCTGCTGCTGCTGAAACGCGGCGACTGCTGGGGGCAGGGGGCACACTTCGGCTGCGCTCAGTGACCAGGGGGCAGGGGGCAGGGGGAGTTAGAAGTTAAAGCATTGGCTTAAAGACTTGTTCATCCACCTCGGATACTCATTCATCCACCTCAAAGACTCATTAACGGAGTTCAAAGACTCATTCATCCACCTCAAAGACTCATTAACGGAGTTCAAAGACTCATTCATCCACCTCAAAGACTCATTAATGGAGTTCAAAGGCTCATTAATCCACCTCAAAGACTCATTAATGGAGTTCAAAGGCTCATTCATCCACCTCAAAGACTCATTAACGGAGTTCAAAGACTCATTAACAGAGTTCAAAATCCCCAATGCCCAATTCTCAATGCCTTATGACCAATGACCAATGACCAATGACAAATGACTAATGACTAATGACTAATGACAAATTTACATCCACTCAGAAGTCGAGAACAACAGACAGCCTGGATCTTATTAACACCCGCATTGCTGCTACTGTTGTTTGTATTTGCCTACCCAATTTTACGAGCATTTTGGTTAAGCGTATTTACTAGAAATCTGGGAACAGAGCTACAACCTGTATTCTCTGGTTTGGAAAATTATGTGCGGATGGCGGGGGATGGTCGTTTTTGGCAGAGTTTGTGGACGACAACGGTGTTCACAACAGCATCCGTAATCTCAGAACTACTGCTAGGACTGGGGGTTGCCCTAGTTCTCAACCAGGCGTTTTTTGGGCGGGGCATAGTGCGTACAACGGCGATTATACCTTGGGCTTTGCCTACTTCTCTGATTGGTCTGGCGTGGGCTTGGATTTTTAACGACCAGTTTGGGGTTGTCAACGATATTCTGCAGCGGTTGGGGCTGATTGAAACTGGGATTAACTGGTTAGGAGATCCAACGCTGGCGATGATAGCAGTGGTTTTTGCTGATGTTTGGAAAACTACGCCGTTTATCAGTATTCTGTTGCTAGCTGGTTTGCAGTCGATATCACAAGACCTCTATGAAGCTTACTCAGTCGATGGGGCAACTGCTTGGCAAAGCTTCCGCAATATTACTTTGCCACTGCTGCTGCCGCAAATCTTAATTGCAGTGCTATTTCGGTTTGCTCAAGCTTTTGGGATTTTCGACTTGATTGCTGTGATGACCGGGGGTGGCCCTGGTGGCGCTACGGAAGTGGTGTCATTATACATTTACTCCACGGTGATGCGCTACTTAGATTTTGGTTATGGAGCAGCCCTTGTAGTGGTGACATTTTTAATATTGATTGCGGCGGTGGCGATCGCTAGTTTCTTGCTTAACAAATACCGTGCCAAAACATCAGGAGCCATTTAACTCATGAGTGTAACTCCACAAGCAGTTCCAACGACTCCAAAACGAAAAGGAGAAACCAAGTTTTCTCTGAAAAAAATCTTGCTGCCCATAATAGTTGTATTAGTGGTGATATTCAGCCTAGCGCCAGCCTTATGGCAATTGCTGACCTCGTTTAAAGTCAATGAGGATATTGCCGCCGTTCCTACTGTCTATTTTCCCACGCGATTCACTTTCAATCACTACATTGAGTTATTCACCCGTCGCCCATTTTGGCGCTACATCTTCAACAGTGCCTTTGTATCGATTACTTCCACAGCTGTATCTTTAGCGATCGGCGCACCTGCGGCTTATGCCCTCGCACGGTTACGCCCTTGGGGTGAACGAGTTATCCTCGGCGGCGTTCTAATTGTTACCTTATTTCCTGGAATTCTTTTGTTCTTAGGATTGTTAGAAATTATCCAAGCGCTTAAACTCGGCAACAATTATCTGGCGCTGATTATACCCTATACTGCCATCAATTTGCCGCTAACAATTTTAGTACTTAGAAGCTTTTTTCAACAATTGCCAAAAGACTTGGAAGATTCCGCTAGGGTCGATGGCTATAACACCTTTCAACTACTATGGCAAATCGTGCTGCCCATGACCCTTCCCGCCTTAGTGACTACTGGAATCCTCACATTTATTTTTGCTTGGAACGAGTTTATTTTCGCTCTAACGTTTATGACCCGTGAAGAGTTGAAGACAATTCCCGTTGCTGCTGCTCAGTTGGGTGGTGCGACAATATATGAAATTCCCTACGGGCCGATCGCTGCTGCTACTGTCGTTGGGACATTACCCTTAATTTTACTAGTTTTGTTTTTCCAGCGCCGGATTGTCCAAGGTCTTACCGCTGGTGCTGTAAAAGGATAGAAATCAAAATGGCTAAACTCGAACTCAAAAACTTGAATAAAACCTATAATCCTAAAGTCATCCCTGTCAAAGACGTTAGTTTAACTGTAGATAACCATGAGTTTCTCACTTTACTTGGCCCTTCCGGCTGTGGCAAATCTACCGTCCTAAGAATGATTGCGGGTCTTGAAGAACCTACTCGCGGTCAGATCAAGATTGGGGAGGTGGATGTCACCTATAAACGAGCAAGCGATCGCAACATTGCAATGGTATTTCAAAGCTATGCACTCTATCCTCACATGACAGTGTACGAAAACCTCGCTTCTGGACTCAAGCTGAAAAAAGTACCACCTACAGAAATTAAACAGCGAGTGGCAGAAGTGGCAGAAATTTTAGGATTAGCAGAGTTAATGAACCGCAAGCCTGGTCAAATGTCTGGAGGTCAACGGCAACGGGTTGCTGTCGGTCGTGCTTTGGTGCGTAATGCTGATGTATACCTGCTGGATGAACCTTTAAGTAACCTGGATGCACTACTGCGGGAAAGAGTCCGAGCCGATATCAAGCAAATTTTTGCAGCACAAAAAGTGCCAGTTGTCTACGTCACCCACGACCAAACCGAAGCGATGACGCTCTCCACGAAAGTTGCATTGCTCAACGATGGATATGTCCAGCAACTTGACCCACCTGAGTGCATCTATAACCATCCAGCTAATCTATTTGTGGCTGGATTTGTTGGTAGTCCGCAAATGAATTTGCTAACTTTACCTTGTAAGGGACAATATGCGATCGTGGGTAACTTCCAAGTGCTTCTTCCAGATATACCAACAGTACCACCGCAGATTGTTCTGGGAATCCGCCCAGAAGATGTCCGCATTGCTCAACCAGGTGATACCCAAACTATCCAAGGGCGAGTATTTTTAGTGGAAAACTTGGGTATGCACTATTTAGTCAGTGTCAGGATTGAGGGTTCACAAACCGGAGCAATTACGGTACGTGCTTTGTTGCCAACAGACCAAAATTGGAGTGGCGAGGATATTACATTAGCATTGCCCCCTGAGGATATTCACTGGTTTGATGTTCAATCTGGCCATGCTCTTGTTAGGAGACAAATGTTAGGTGTCAGGAGCTAGTACCGCGAGACGGAAGTCAAAAGTTAACACTGAGCGACTTGCCTTGAGCCTGTCCTGAGCGCAATACGGTTCAGTTAAGCAAATTTATCTGTTAAGGCAGGCAGGGGGAGCAGGGGAGGCAGAGGAAGCAGGGGGAGAAAAAAAGCTTAACTGAACTGTATTGCACCACGTAGATAATTTCAAAAATCAAATACGATTCCTATATGTGCCTCTAGAAACGTATCTGTAGCAGAAATTTTATAAAATTTTAATAGAAGCTAAAAACCTATAAATCAGTTAATGTGACAGTAAATGTTGTCCATCCGTTACTGCTTTCTACTTGAATGTTTCCTTGCAGTTGTTCGACTAATTTCTGTACTATAGGTAAACCTAATCCCGAACCACCTTGATTCCAGATATCTGCATTGGGAACGCGATAAAATTTTTCAAAGATTCGTGGTAACTCTGTTAGCAAAATTTCTGCTGAATTACTGATAGTAATAATTGTTTTTGCAGGCGCTTCCAAGTAATTGTGACGTACACTTAAGACAATTTCACCACCTGCTGGTGTGTATTTACAGGCATTATTGAGCAATTCTACTAAGATTCGTTCCAAGCTAATACCATCTGAGAACAGCGACGGGAGATTTGAAGCGAGATTTATCTGTAGAGTTTGCTGATGTTCTTGAACACGGATTTGAAACGGCTCAATAACCCAAGGTAACCACTGTTGTAAGAGCAAGGAATCAGGTGTCATAACTGGATAGGATGAGCTTTCCAGCCGTTGTAAGTCTAGTAGATCGTTAATTAATCCTAGCTCGCGATCGCACTCGCCTTCCATCAACTGTAGATAGTGTTGAGCTTCCTCAGTACCAGGAGATAATTGTATCATTTGAATCATTAACTTTATATTACTCAGAGGCGATCGCAGTTCATGGGAAACTAAATTCAAAAAGTCATTTTTGAGTTGATTTATTTCCTCCCATTGCACCAGAAGTTGCTCTTGCTCAATTTGCTTTTGACGCGCCTCAATCGCTCGTTTGCGCTCAGTAATATCTCGAAAAACTAACACAGCACCTGTAATATTATCTTGATCATCTTTAATTGGTGCAACACTGTCATCAATTGGTATTTCTCCACCGTCTTTAGTAATCAGAATAGTTTCTGCTGGGAGACTGACAATAATACCATCTTGAAGGACTTTTATGATCGGGCTTTCAATAGAGTTATGAGTTTCTGCATTAGCAATATTAAATATTTCTGATGAATTTCTGCCACGAGCTTCATCCTGTTTCCATCCGGTTAGATTTTCAGCAACCGGATTCATAAAAGTTATCAATTCTTGCATATCGCTAGCAATCACACCATCGCTGATACTTCTTAAAAGTGCATCCAGCCATTTTTTATTTACCTTTAATTGCCTTTCTAAACCATGTTTAGTCAGACTTATTTCAATATTTGTTTGTAGTTCTCTTTCTTTAAAAGGTTTGATTAGGTAAGCAAAAGGCTCGGTTATCTTAGCTCGTTCCAATGTGTTTTCATCCGCATAAGCAGTCAAATAAATTACTGGAATATCCAAACGCTTATAGATTTCTTGGGCAGCTTCTATCCCGTCTATTGAGCCTTTTAGTTTAATATCCATTAGCACTAAATCGGGGGATATTTCTACTGCTTTATTAATCGCTTCTTCTCCTGAAGAAGCGATAGCAGGAACCGTGTAACCGAATTTTATAAGTCGATGCTGCAAATCTTTGGCAACAATAGCTTCATCTTCTACAACTAAAATTTTTGCCTTTGTCATATTTTAGTTATTTCATATTAATGTAAATTTCACCTGGCACTCTACTCCAATAGAACCTTGGATATCGATATCCCCTGCAATTTGATTGGTTAAAGCATCTACTAACTGCCAGCCTAATGAGGCCATATTTTTAAAACTGAAATTTGATGGTAAACCAATTCCATCATCACTAACTATAAGTGTAACCTGATGGTCAGTATTTTTGCTCATTTCGATATAAATCGTACCATTTCTACCTACTGGAAATGCATATTTTAAAGAATTAGATACAAGCTCATGGATAATTAAGCTACAAGGAATTGCTGTATCCAAACCGAGAAATACTTGCTCATCTATATTTATTCTCAGAGCGATCGCATCTCCGTTAACTTCATAAGCACTAAATAAACTTGCTACCAAATCTCGAATATATTCACCAAAATTAATCCTTGCTAAGTCTTGAGACTGATACAATTTTTCGTGAACTAAAGCCATTGATGCAATTCGCTGCTGGCTTTGTTTGAATATTACCAAATCGTCCTTATCTTTGATATAAGCAGATTGCAAGCTTAACAGACTAGAAATAACCTGTAAATTATTTTTGACCCGATGATAAATTTCTTTTAATAACACCTCTTTTTCTAAAAGTGATGCTTGGATTTGCTCCTCCCACTGCTTGCGATCGCGCTGCGCGGCAATTCGTTCGCTAATGTCTTCGACCACAGAAATAAAATACTTTGGCTCCCCAGTAGATTCGCGCATTAAAGATACGGTGAGATTAACCCAAACTATGGAGCTATCTTTGCAGAAATAGCGCTTTTCTATCGAATAAGTTTGAATATTATTTGCTAAAATCTGCTCAACATATTTCAGGTCGGCGTTAAGATCATCTGGGTGAGTAATATCTTGGAAAGTTAGCAACTGTAGTTCTTCGGGTGTATAACCGACAATATCGCAAAGCCTCTGGTTAACTAACAACCACCTTCCATCTATAGCTACATGGGCGATGCCAACAGCAGCTTGATGGAATGCAGCACGGAATCGCTGTTCGCTTTCTCGCAATGCTTCTTCTATTCGCTGGCGCTCAGTAATTTCTGCCTGTAGTGATTGATTAATTCTTGTTAGCTCTGCTGTGCGTAGCTCAACCTTGCTTTCTAGTTGGTTAAGTAGGCTATTTAGTACCTCCTCTGCTTGCTTGCGCTCAGTGATGTCAGTATGTGAGCCTACCATCCGCACTACGTTACCATCTTCATCCCACAGTGCTTGACCTCGATCCAAAATCCATTTGTAAGTGCCATCTTTACATAA
The DNA here is from genome assembly GCF_020829495.1 of Nostoc favosum CHAB5714. Taxonomy (GTDB): domain Bacteria; phylum Cyanobacteriota; class Cyanobacteriia; order Cyanobacteriales; family Nostocaceae; genus Nostoc; species Nostoc favosum. Next base: position 70,702 of record NZ_JAIVFQ010000022.1, read on the forward strand.
AAATCGATACTCGATAGTGTAAAACGGTGTTTTCTGAGCAAAATGCTCTTGAACTGCTTGTGTCACCCAGTCAAGATCATCAGGATGCACTCGTGTCAGGCATTCATCTAAATAGTTAGAAATTTCCTGCTCTTCGTAACCGAGCATTTCCTTCCAGCGAACCGAGAAGAACACTTCATTGGTTTTAACATTCCAGTCCCAAATTCCATCATTATTGCCGCGCAAAGCTAATTGCCAACGTTGTTCACTTTCCCTCAACACCTCCTCAGTCCGTATGCGTTCAGCAATCTCCTTTGCTAGTTGGGAGTTTGCAGCCTCTAGTTGGGTATGACTCAGTAGACCCAGTGCCTGGGGTATTAATGGCACAAGTTCTATGGCTGTCAATACTGAGATAAAAGCGGTGATAGCTTTAATTAATCCTGATAGCCAATAGGTAGGGTACCAAAGCGTCCACACATCCATTAAATGGGTTGTGCCACAAGCAACGATAAATATGCCAAACATCAGGAACATCCAGCCGAAAGGCACATCTCGCCGTTTACGGACAAAATAAATCAACATTACTGGAATTGAATAATAAGCAAGTCCAGTTAACACATCTGAAACCAGATGCAACCATACCAATCCTGGCTTCCAGAGGTAGCAATGTCCGTGAGGAATAAACTGGCTAGTAGAGAAAAAATTATTTAAAAATTCCATCATAAAAACTTAATACACAGCACAAGTCTTCACCAAAGCCCGAAGTCTGAAGGAAGAGGTTTTGAGCCTAAGACCTCTGTAGACGTGCAGATGCCTAGAGAGTGGCTTCTGATACTCTAAAAAAAAACACGTTCGGCGTTTGTCAGAGCTTTCCCGTACTGGCATTAGGCTAGTACAGAATAGCAGTTGCGGCTTCTACATCCTTTATCTGTCATCCTTTCTGAGCTTTTTAAGCTGATAATGTAAGGTTTATTGAAATAAAAGTACCGCGATCGCTTTGATTTTTGTTACCGTAGATTCTCTGAAATGAATTCTTTATATATATAAATGCCTTTAAAAAAACACAGTAATATTTCGCTCATATAAAATAACTAGTACTGAATTTTTAAGTATATTTTCGGTTTAATAGCTTTCAAATTTCTGTATACTACGTAAAAATTATAAAAGTTCGGTTCCCCATGATTCACACCATACGGTGATAGCTACTTTTGACTTAGTGGCACGCTGACGAATCTCCTTCTCTTGGGGGTCACTACAGACAATGACCAAATGAACTCAGGAATTTTGCCAAGGATGTTCAAATACAATACGCTTGGGTTAAGAAGAATGCTACGTTGGGTTGAACATTCGTGTTACCCAACAAAGGCTTGATCATATTGGGTTTCGTTCCTCAACCCAACTTACACTAGTTTTATTTTTTAGCCTTAACCCAAGCGTATTGTGTTCAAATATTAATCTAAGTAAATCGGCGCGGAAAACTAACTATCTAAACATAAATAAATACACCAGGTTACTGAAGATATGGGCGCTCGTCTAAGAGTATTTCTAGTGTTAGCATAAATTTACGCTAACACTTTTTATTTGTCCAAAGTCCAATAACGATCGCTCACGACAACAAAATTTTAGATATTGCAGTTCGCCTGAGCCATTTGGAAGATGCTAGATGCTTCTCTGGTCAAAGAAGTTTCGTGATATACCAAATGTATGAGAACTAAACGCTAGTATATTCTGAATATATCTTTGGGAATACCATTTTAGTTTAATGTTCGTACAGCCAGTAGAGAAGCAGAAGGGAAAGAATTTGTATCAGTCATTAAGTGAGATGAGATAACAAACTAACTGACAATAAAAATATTCCTTAAGTCTAATGTAAGACACACCTGAAGTATGAACTTATAAATTCTCAGGTGAAATAGGATTGTAAAGTAGCTAACAAATCATTGAATTCATTATGATTGGTACGAAATTTTATGGTTAAAGATTTTGTTTTTTGTCTACAAGAAGCAGCTTTATACTTTATATCCAAAAAATACGGGCCACATAAAGATCCTTCTGAATGCTTTGTGAACCCTCCCTGCGGATGTGCCAATCCTGGGCAAAATTCCCAGTGTGAGGATTGTGCTTATCTTGAAGCCTGCTTGTCTGATTGCAAGCTCCAAAAAGTTTCATTATCTTCACATTCATAAACTAACTTTAATGCCAAATTAATTCCTGCGATAGAATTGATTTTACTCTTATGGTAGAAGTCAGGCAAAAAACTAGCAGCTATCCTGAATAAGAATAACAAAATAACTCACAATAAGTAATTAAAAATTATGATGCAAGTGAATGTAATTTTATTAAAAAAAAATATTGTTATTCCTTGTCGTTGTGAACAAACGACTTTGTTGCTGGGTTCACAACTATATCAGGAATTAGTAATTACTGATTATGAATTAGTTTGAATCTGACGAATAGTTAAGTTGTTGTATGTGAGAGCTTAAAATGCTTTCAAATTTCCAAAATAAATTAGGTTAAAGACTCCTCAATCTGTCTTGTGAAAATTTCCCTAATTTAGCAGTGGATTGAGTAGACAATATCGGTTTTGAAAATCAACGACAGAAATCTAGAACATAATAGGAACCATAACTATGAAGCCTTTTGATTTATCTAAAACTGTTTTGGCTACTGTCTTTGCCATCAGTTTCGCTTCTTTATCCTTATCTCCTTCTGTTTCTGCCCAAAGCGGAAGCTCCGGCAGTGGAGGCTCCAGTGCTGGTAGTAGCTCAAGTGGTACAGGTACTGGCACTACAGGCAGCGGTGGTACAACAGGCAGTGGTACAACAGGCACTGGAACTACAGGCAGTGGTACAACAGGCACTGGAACTACAGGTACTGGCACTACAGGCACTGGAACTACAGGTAGTGGTACAACAGGCACTGGAACTACAGGTACTGGCACTACAGGTAGTGATACAACAGGCGGTGGTATAGGTAGTGGCACTACAGGTACTGGAACTACAGGCACTGGAACTACAGGTACTGGCACTACAGGTACTGGCACTACAGGTAGTGATACAACAGGCGGTGGTATAGGTAGTGGCACTACAGGCACTGGAACTACAGGCACTGGCACTACAGGTAGTGATACAACAGGTGGTGGTATAGGCACTGGAACTACAGGTACTGGAACTACAGGTACTGGCACTACAGGCACTGGCACTACAGGTAGTGATACAACAGGTAGTGGCACTACAGGCACTGGAACTACAGGTACTGACACTACAGGTACTGACACTACAGGTACTAATAGGAATATAGGCGTCGCAGCTTCCGAAAGAACTAGCGATCGCGGTTTCGATTGGGGTTGGCTAGGTTTACTTGGTCTAGCTGGTTTAGCAGGTCTGGCTCGTAATCGGGAAAAAGTCCGGGCTTATAGCGATCCTAATGAAGTAACAGGTACTCGTTCTAGATAGTATTCACCACACTGTAAGAGCCGTACAACTGTTATTTGTTTCAACTTCAGGCTATTGGCTATTACAGTGGTTTGAGGACATGTGTAGGGGCACAATATATTGAATATTGATATTGCGCCCTTGCAATCGCACACCAGTTCGCTCAAGTCGAGCTACTGCCTTGCCCAATGAAGATTACATTTGCTAAAACTTGTATTTTTGTTAACTCACGCACAAGGCGTTGAGCTTGATGTTTATAAAGTGGTATCGGCAACACTCTAGGCAAACTATTGATCCATTGCCTAGCAGTAGCGGAACTACATCCCGTAATCAAGACTATTTCTTGGGCGCCATATATAATAGCATTTGTAGTTAGAGCTTTTTCAATCCGCACCTGCCAAAGGCGAGGCAGCATTTCACCCCATTCAATTCGCTGCAAACTACTGCTTGTGGCTAAAACAATTAAGCTTACAAGCTCCTGTAACTCATCATTTGCGTAATTCCTTGAATTAGAGTCCCCAATCCCAGTCCTTCTTCACGACAGTAAACTAGCAGAATTTACGTCTAAAAATAATGTCGCTTGGGATTGTTGACGGAGAATAGAAGCAGGACAGTCTGTACTTATAGCTACTTCCAACATCTCTTTTACCACATTCGCTTTACGTGTTTCTGGAGCCAGACAAAGAATTTTTTTAGCTGAACAAATCGTTGGGATGGTGACAGTAAAAGCATATTGTGGGACAGTTTCTAGATTTGGAAAGTGACCTGTGCTTACTTGTTGCTGACGGTTCACTGTATCCAGTTTCGCAAGTTTCACACTGTAAGGATCTTGAAAATTTGCTACTGCTGGATCGTTAAAAGCCAAATGTCCATTTTCGCCAACACCAAGACAGCATAAGTCAATTGGTTGTGCAAGGAGTAGTTTAGTGTAGCGATCGCACTCTGCCACTGGTTGCAATGTATCACCTTCTATATAGTGAAATACTTTAGGAACAACCCGCTTCTCTACACGTTCTCGCATATAGCGCCGGAAACTCGCAGAATGGTCAGCAGTAATTCCCAAATATTCATCTAGATGGAACAGAATAATTCTTGACCAATCTACACCACCCAATGCAATCAAAGCATCGAGAAATTTGAGTTGGGAGTTACCTGTTGCTAACAATACAGATACTGTCTCCTGTTGCTTGAGAACTGACTGTAAATGCTTTTGCGCGATTTCGGCAACATCCTGGGCCATTTCGACTTCAGAGTTGTAAATCTGCACTAGTAAATCATCAACGCGAAAAAAGTTTGTAGCGGCTAGCATTTTGCTTACACAGAAGGTTATCAATTATACGGTAGTTTCTTAAGAAGCTCTACCTGTCTGCCCTTATATGTCCTATCTAGTATAGATTTTAGAATTTAGCGCGACTTTTTGCCCTGTATTGACGAAGGAACAATCACTAAGGACAAGAGATCCCCCAACCCCCTTAAAAAGCTGATTTTTCACGTTATGTGAAAAAGTCCACGAAAACCTAACCCCCTAACCCCCTTCCCGAAACGGGAAGGGGGAAAATTCAAAGTCTCTCTCCTTAAAGGAAGAGAGAAATAGAAGTGAGGTTTTTCAGATACCGTGAAAAGTCAGCTTAAAAAGGGGCTTTTAGTTTCCCCCTTTTTAAGGGGAGCCAGCACGGTCTTGGGGTCTCCCCAAGTGGAGCGACTGGCGTGGGTTAGGGGGGATCAAGGTTTCAAGTTTTCACCGCGTAATTCCTATAAGGGCAAAAAAACGATGTAAACTATTTAAATTAAGTTAACAATTATTTACATTTTACCCAAAAATCATGCTGGCTGCAATTCTCTTTGACCTAGACGGCACTATTGTCAACACTGACCCTATACACTACCGAGCTTGGCGGGAAATGCTGTTAAATTACAGCATAGAAATTGACGAAACATTTTATAAATCCCGAATTAGTGGGCGGCTAAATCCAGAAATCGTTAAGGATATTCTGCCACAATTATCAACAGCAGAAGGGCTAAAATTTGCAGATGAAAAAGAGGCGCTTTTCCGCAAACTCGCCCCGCATCTAAAACCGTTGAGTGGATTTTCTGAACTACTTGCATGGACAGAGACACATCAGTTAAAGCGGGCATTAGTAACTAATGCCCCTAGATTAAATGCAGAATTTATGCTAGAGGTTTTAGGAATAAAAGAAGCTTTCCATACAGTTGTTTTAGCGGATGATTGTATTGCAGGTAAACCTGACCCTGCACCCTACCAAGTCGCCCTGAATAAGTTGGGGATTACAGCAGAGGAAGCGATCGCTTTAGAAGACTCTCCCTCTGGTATTCATTCGGCGGTGAGCGCAGATATCCGCACTATTGGCATCGCCTCCACCCATGATCCGCAAGTATTACAGGAAGTCGGCGCATTTATAGCAATTCCAGATTTTACTGATTTACAGTTGTGGACATTGCTCAACTCACTCATCGAGCCAGATTTAAGTGCGATCGCTTCTAACTTATAAGCGCAAAATCTTAGAACATCAAGAGTAGAGACGCGAATTTGCTAACTCGTCTCTACTTATTTTTCCGCAAGAATCGCGTAAATTTCCCGTTTAACTTGCTCTAGAAGCTCACGCACCCGATTTATACGCTCCATATTGCCACTACGAGCAACCTGCACCACAACAGCAGCTAATTCTGTTGCAGCATTCCGCAACTCAATAAACTCTTGAGGCTTACCTTTCACGAAACTTTTGAAGGTATCCCAAGGAGAGTCTAAAGTTTCTTGTTGGGCACGCTCTGCCAATAATTGTCTACCTTCATCGGTGATCGTGTAAATCCGCTTGCCACCTTCCTGTGCGCTCTTGAGATAACCACCTTCCTCCAGCAATTGGAGTGTTGGATATACTGAGCCAGGACTGAGGCGACGGAAACCACCATAGCGAGTTTCCGCATCTTTAATTAGGTCGTAACCATGACTAGGATGCTCGGATAACAATTCCAGCAGGATGAACTTGATGTCACCCCGACGAGTCCGATATTCATCTCCCCAACCACGACCAAACATTTCATTGCCAAAGTGTTTGTCATGATCTCTACCATGATGCTTGCCATGCCCAAACCAAGACCTGACAAGCAATGAATCATCTTCGTTAACTCCTGCCCATGCAGGTGCGCCAAAACGTGACCGAAAGTGTCTAAACATAAATGAATCTCAAATCAACTTTCTCTACTATACGATATATCGGAATATATCACGATATATCGGAATAGAATTTTGATGAAGATTTTTGAAGTAAGCAATTTTGCTAACATTACAAGCGATGCCTGCGGCGGGCTGCGCCAAAGCAAACGATCAAGGCTCAGATAGTCTACGCTTAGGGACTTCCAGAAAAGAAATCATCCAATTTACTCAGATAATATTTTTCTTTCTCCCCCTGCCCCCTACTCCCTGCCCCCTGCCTACACCGCGATAGGATATTTTTTTAGTTGGAAGTCCCTTAGGCTGTGCGTAAACGTTCAATATCCCTGATCGGCGGCGCACCAAACATGCGGGAATATTCGCGGCTGAACTGTGATTGGCTCTCATAACCCACCTGATAGGCAGCAGTGGCCGCATCGGAGTTTTCGGCAAGCCCATTCTAACGCTAGAGAATATCCATAATAAATAGACAGATGGCACATTGAATAGGAAGTGGGCATTGGGCATGGTTATTCTTTTTGTCCCCTTGTCTTCCTTATCCCCCTCATCTCCCCCTGTTCCCTCTGCTCCCTGCTTCTTCCCCACTCTCTCTTTTGGTAACAGCGATCGCTGCAATTATCCCGCCCCAGAGTAGCCATAAAAAAATACTTATATTATTAATTGTAGTTTATTAGACCTCTTGCAAAAGTCGTTTAGGAAGATTCCGTTTGAGGGAGGCGAAGCTCGTAATTGTACAGAGCGGCGATCAGATTAAACCTCAAACTAAATCTTTTTCGACGATTTATATAAGTAAGTGACAGTATTTTAAATACCTTGAGTTTACCTATAACTCGAACTTTGGCTAACTCTTGATTCATTTTTTTATCCTCATCACTCAACTTACCACTATGAGGGTTTCTTTTTAGGAATCTGACTATTGCTATGCAGTTTTTGAATACCTTGATAACCTTTATCTCCTAAGCACTTTATATCTTTTTTAAACTAACTTTACTATTTTTCAATATACGAAAATCATGCTCTCTACCTTTCCCATGAGCGGTGCAGATGATTTGACCATTCGCTTGGTCTACCACTACTTGTGACTTCAGCGTATGCTGTTTCTTTTTACCACTGTAGAACAGATGAATGTTTTTTTTAGGGCGTTAAATCGGACTTTCTGTAACATTCTTAAAAAATTTCTCCTAAAAATCAATTATCCAGTAAAAATACGTATGCGTATTTAACTCTTCTAACTATATGAATAGTAGAATTAGCCCATACAGGAGAAGACAGTGACACTCTTAAACCAAGCTCAAGTAGAGCAGCTAAAGGAAATAACTACACACTTGCGACAAGTAAGACAACAAAAATCTATATGCATAGAAGAAATAGCTGCAAGAACACTCATTAGAGCAGGTGTTTTGCAAGCTTTAGAAGAAGAACGATTTGAACAATTGCCTGAACCTATTTTTGTTCAAGGATTCATCCGTCGCTATGGAGATGCTTTAGGACTGGATGGAAATGCTTTATCACATACTCTTATAAGTAATGTAGTCTGCCAAGACTCCAAGAATGATCATAAGAATTCAGACAACAAATCAAATACGTATATACCTCTTGTTGTTACCTACATTCTCTTATTAGTCGTTGCATCTGCTGGTCTTTTATATACACTTAATCCACCACAAATTACATCTGAATCCCCGACTCCAGAAGTCAATAGTCAACAGTCAATGGTTAGTAATCAGTGAGTAGGGAGTGGGGAGTGGGGAGTGGGGGGATGAGGGAGCAGGGGGAGCAGGGGAGGCAGAATAAGAAGTACTGATTACTGAACCATGCCCAATGCCCAATGCCCAATGCCCAATGCCCAATGCCCAATGCCCAATGCCCAATGCCCAATGCCCAATTCCCAATTCCCATTTTCAAGATATTTGCGGTTTACGCAGATGCCAACTAGTAGATTGCTCATAAGCATAAGCGACTTGAAACAGTAGGTCTTCTCGCAGGACATTGCCAATTAGCTGTAATCCTATCGGTAGCCCCTGATCATCAAAACCACATGGCAAACTTAAACTAGGTAAACCAGCAAGATTCACAGGAATAGTCATCAAGTCAGTTAAATACATGCTCAAGGGGTCAGTAGTTTTTTCCCCTGCTTTGAATGCTGTAGTGGGAGATGTAGGACAAACTAACACATCAACTAAGCCAAAAGCCTTTTCAAAGTCTTGCTTAATCAGGGTGCGGACTTTTTGCGCTTTCAGGTAGTAAGCATCGTAATAGCCAGCCGAAAGTGCGTAAGTGCCGATCATAATCCGGCGTTTGACTTCTGTACCAAAACCAGTGGCACGGGTACGAGTGTACATTGATAGCAGATTATCCGCATCAGGGGCGCGGTAACCATATTTAACGCCATCGTAACGAGCTAGGTTTGCTGACGCTTCTGATGGGGCGATGATGTAGTAGGTGGGTAAGCCATAGCGAAAGGTGGGACAGGAAATTATATGAATTTCCGCTCCCAAACTTTGTAGTTGATCTACTGCTTTGGTAACAGCTTCTTCCACTACAGAGTCTAAACCTTCACCAAAAGTTTCTTTGATGATCCCAATTCTTAGCTGACCTCTGGGTTTGAAGTCTGGTTTTAAGCTGTCGCCGTAGTTGGGAATGGCAACTTTGAGGCTGGTAGAGTCTTTGGGATCATGACCTGCGATCGCACTTAATAATATTGCCGCATCTTCCACTGTGTTTCCAAATGGCCCAATTTGATCCAAAGAGGAAGCGTAAGCCACCAGACCATAACGGGAAACCAAACCATAAGTGGGTTTCATTCCTACCACACCGCAAAAAGATGCAGGTTGCCGAATCGAACCGCCAGTATCAGAACCGAGAGCAACCACACATTCTTGAGCCGCCACCGCCGCAGCAGAACCCCCCGAAGAACCACCAGGAACTCGTGACAAATCCCAAGGATTAGCCGTGACTTGGTAGGCAGAGTTTTCTGTGGAACTACCCATCGCAAACTCATCCAAGTTGGTTTTGCCTACCATTACCGCCCCGGCATCTGCCAGTTTTTGCGTAGCTGTTGATTCATAAGGCGGCACGAAATTTTCCAAAATTCGGGAGGCGCAGGTGGTAGGAATTCCCTTAGTACATAAATTGTCCTTGATCCCAACAGGAATGCCTGCTAGCAGCCCAATTTCTTCTCCCGCAGCAATTTTCGCATCCACAGCACCTGCCTGCTCTAATGCCCGTTCTGCGGTAATACATAAAAAGCTGTGCAATTTCGGCTCTAACGCTTGAATGCGCTCTAAAGCTTCTTGGGTAATTTCAACGGCAGAACGTTCTTTCTTAACCAGCTGTTGGTGCAACTCGCGGATGGATGCCATGATTGCTCTCTTTGTGACTCAAGTCATTGATTTTAGTACATATTGGCCGATATTGGGTATTGGGTATTGGGTATTAGTCATTAGTCATTAGTCATTAGTCATTAGTCATTAGTCATTAGTCATTAGTCATTAGTCATTAGTCATTAGTCAATAATCAATAAATAGTTCTTCTCCCCCTGCCTCCCCTGCTCCCCCTGCTCCCCCTGCTCCCTCATCCCCACTCCCCACTCCCCACTCACTTTACTTTCAATACAGACTTCCCTAAAGACTGGCAAATAACATCATTTTGCGGTGTATGGATACGGCTGCACAGAACGTCCCGGTAGTGTCGCTCTAAAGGATTCCTTTTTAACAGACCAGGATTACCAGTCAGTTCCAAGGCAATCTCTACAGCACGAATCGAGTTAGTTGTGGTGAGATATTTAACAGCTTGTGCCTGTAATCCTACGTTAGGCTCATACTCGCCCCGATCAATATCTTGAGCCAAGCTATAAATCAATCTATTGTTAGCAAACAGCAGTGCTTCTATCTCACCCACAGCAGTTTGGAAGCGTGGCAAAGTTGCCAGTGGCTCTTTGAGATTAGAAGGCGATCGCTCCCAAAGATATTTTACAAGCCAGTCTCGCGCACTAGTAGCAACACCTAGATATAAAGCACTCACTGTCAAACTGCCCCAAGTGGAAATCAGAGGATCAAAGGATGGCGCAGCAGATATGGGGCTAATATTCAAAGCATACTCTTTTGGGATTAATACATTCTCCAAAATGAGATCGTGGCTGCCTGTAGCTCTCATCCCCAAGTGATCCCAGGTTTCGACAATTTGCAAACCGGGCAGATCGCGCGGAACCAGAAAACTCCCAACTTGTGGTTCATCCTCAGTTGTCCGTGCCCAAACAATAAAGTAACTGAGGATGGGACTACCCGTGGTATATTGCTTATGGCCTGTTAAACGCCAACCCTCTGTTGTCCGTTCGGCAATTGTGGCAGGTAATCCGCCTCTAGCTGGCGTTCCTAACTCAGGTTCGACACGGGCAGCATTGAGCAGGGCAATACCTTCAATCGATTCACGACACAGCCGTTTATATACTTCTGGATGCCAGCGACGGCTACGGGCTGCATGGGCATGTTGGAGATAGTGCATTGTCAGTACTAGCGCCGTCGAAGCATCGCCACGCGCTATCCCTTCAATCACTCGGCAGATAGTTGCTAGCCCCAAACCCTGTCCACCTAATTCTCGTGGAATGGTGAGGCTGAGTAATCCTGCCTCATGCAAAGCTGTAAAATTCTCGAAGGGAAAGGAACCGTCTTTGTCATGTGCCCCTGCACGGGTGGCAAAGTCCTTGGCCAGAGCCTCAACCTGGTCGAATATATTATTGGGGAGAGTTTCTAAGCCTTTGGCTACAAAGGTGTCTGGCACTGCTTGCTCCAACTGTGACATAAATACTTCTTTAAAACTCACTTTACTACTGAATCCCATCCTGCGAAAAATTGATGTTCCTGCAAACTTGAGATGCTTCCATCGGAGTTAAGCGATCGCAACTACTTGTAGCCTAAATCCTACTTTCTTTTCTTCCTCAGCATCTGACCTCAAACTCAGGTCTTTTGGTGTTTTTTGAAATACTACTTAAACTCGCTCGAATTTAAGTAATTAGTAATTATGACACAAACAACTTTCTTAGAGCAAGCCAACCATCCGAATTTACGTTTGATTTTGACTTGGCTTGATTGGATCTATGCGTTGTTGATTGTTTGACAATCGTTCAAACATTTGTATTAAGGCTAACTGCATTTCTGGCGTAAATTCCAACGTGCCAGAACGCAGATGTAAATCTAACTGAGGGAAGGGGATCTCAATTTGTCTTTGCTGTAGTGATTCGTAGATATTGTAGTATAAATCACTTTTGAGCAAGAATTGTTTATTAGGTTCCGCAGTCCATACTAATAACTCAAAATTTAAGCTGTTGTCGCCAAACTCTTTAAATAATACTAGAGGAGAAGGAGCCTGTAATACATTGGGATGCTTAGAGGCTGCCTCTAACAGAGCAGCTTGGACAACTTTGGGATCTGAACTATAAGCAACGCCAAGGGGGAGATGAAGGCGAGAAATCGGGTTGCGGTGGCTCCAGTTGATTACTTCTTTTTCCAAGAAGCGAGAGTTTGGTACAATGATTGAAATGTGGTCAAGAGTACGAATCTCGGTACTTCTGGCACCTATTCGCTCGACAGTACCTGTATATTCCCCAACTTCTACAAAATCTCCAATCTGAATCGGGCGCTCAAATACTAGTACTAAACCACTGCCAAAATTCTTAGCAATATCCTGTAAGCCAAAGCCAATTCCAACGCTTAAAGCACTTGCTAAGATTGTCAAAGAGCTAATGTCAAGCCCCCAGATTTGTAGCAGTACCAGTGTGCCAATAAAAATCAGACCATATTTGAAAAGTATTACAATCGCTTCTTGAGCGCCACGATTGATTCCAGTAAAAGATAGAATGCGAGAACGTAAAAAATTGGTTAAAGTTCCAGCAAAGATAACTAAGCCGAACAACAAACCAATCAAAATTATTAATTCAGTAAGAGAGTAAGGATTCTTGCCTAATGTCAGAATAGGTGAGGTGAAACTGGTAATCAGGATATTTGAAATTTGGTAGCTCCATTGACGAGTGAAAGGAAAGAGATTAGTGATATACAGAATCGCACTTATCCAAAGTGCAATACGCATACTCGCCAACACTAATTTGAAAAATAATTCCAATACTTTTAGTAATTCCGAATTAGGTATCTCATTGTTAGTAGTAGTTAAGCGTTGTGAAGCTATTCGGAAAAAGTGATGCTTAATCCATCCTAATAGCCAAGTCAATCCAGCAGTTATGAGTAAAATTGCTACTGCTACAAAAGTTGTTTGTTGCAGATAGGTTCTAGTTCGCTCTAAGCGAGCTTGCTGTAACGCTTCTTCAATTTGCTGCCCCCAAATCTTTGCCTGCTCATCAACTGTGCTACCTGGAACAGTATCTTGTTCTGTAACTGTTAACAGATAGCCATCATTTAGCAAAATAGTAGGTAGTTGATTGCGTTTTTCAATTTTAACTTGAATAGATTCAGAAGTTTGAATCGCATTTTTTAGTTGTGAGTTGATTAAATTTGTCCGTTCTTGAGCGCTATACTGACCAGAATCGCTGATCTTAAAAAGCTCTTGCCCATCCAAAATAACCGGAGCTTTAGTTAATGCTTGAGCAACGACAGGAGTTAACCAAAGACACACAACAAAAGTTAGTACTGCAATGAGAATATTGAAATATTTTGATGGCAGTCGCAAACGGTGAGAATAATGCATTAGGATTCTAACAAGATAATTTTATAGCCGTTATATCATTTACGTGAACATCCGAAGGGGCACGGCAGCGCCGTGCCCTTACACCTTGCGATATAATGTTGTACTGCATCTGAATGAGAACCGCTATAGTCAAACTAATTAATATTAACTAGATTTTGTCACAACCAATTTTTTACCATAAAATAAAACCAATAAAAAGAATTTAATTTAGAGTTACGGAACTGTTAAGTAGCAACAAGCCAAGTAAATTTATGCATTGTTGCAGTGCCACAGACAAGCGTAGGCATAGCCCGCCGCAGGCATCGCTCTTGATGCATTTGTAATTGTTGCGATACGCTCCAGAGGCAAGTCATCCAGATTCCGGTTCCTTGGCGATGTCTGTGCCTACGCCCTTCCCCGGCAGCAGGATTTGTGACTTTCCCTCTCCTGGGATTTGAGAGAAAATATAAAAGGTATAATTACTCATGCATCTTCCGAGGGAAGCCAGTCAGTTGAAATATTTGTAATAATTCCCAGTAATTGCGGTTACATAATTTTATTCATGAAATTTTAATGCCCTAGTACTGCAAGGCGGAAGTCAAAAATTACGCATTCACGCATTCAAAAGTTATGTATATCAAGGTTTTTGCAAGTTTTAAAATGGTAGCTTGATTTACGTGGCGCTGTAATAGCTGAATATAACAACTTGATTAAAGGAGAATTTTTTATGTCAGTCCAAGAATTGGAAGAATTTTTTCACACACAATTAGTCAAACACGGTGTGAACTATAACTTGGCTGCAAAAGCAGCTAAAATATTGGCTTCTGGCAAACCTGATGAACTCCTAACACCAGAGGAAAAACATTTGGCTACAGAAGTTTGTCAGCAGTGGTCGAAACAGCGTCAACGTCTAGAGCGACTCAATTCTCATTTATAGAAGTGAATAAGGATTTGTAAGAAGAGTTTTATTTTTTCTGTCATTCTTTTACTGTAGTCAAGGCGTTATTTGAGCTATCAATTCATTGTCAAATTTTTGACTTTCCTAAGCTCAATGAGTATGGTGTTTTCTCATAAATGATTTAGGATTGCTATAGTCCTAAGAGTATAGCTATCTACATCGCTTCAAAAAATCTTCTATTTAGTCCTCTGAAGAGGACTTTAGCTATTAGCCTGGGAATTTATTCCCAGGCGGGATGGCAACGAAGCGGAAGATTTATAAAGATGTTGCTAATGACAAGTTATTGCGCGTCTACGCTCTACCTCAAAGCCTTCATTTAACACAAACTGTGAACTTAAAAGAGCGCCCTACTCTTCATTCCCCATTCCTAAACATCAAAGCTTATCTACATGCCGAGAGATATTGCTTCACCGTTCTTTGCCGTTTTTGCGAGTAAGTCGCAGACTTCTTCATCCGTAGTTTGGGGAAAGTTTTCGTACCAAAGACCAACACTTTGGAAAGGGCTAGGTGTCGAGACACAAACAATTTTGTCTACCTCAGCTTCCAACTCATGACAAGTTTCAGGTGCGGCGACAGGCACAGCAATCACAATTTGAGCGGGTTGGTGTTTTCGCACAGCCACAACAGCAGCCCACATAGTTGCACCCGTAGCTAAACCATCATCTACCAAGATGACCGTGCGTCCTTGTAAATCTGGAAAAGCGCTATTTGGGCGATAAAGCCGTTCTCGTCGCTCTAACTCCCGTTCTTCTTGCACGGCCACTTTAGCAATTACTTCATCGGATATCTTCACCAGACTGATAATATATTCATTAACTATCCGCACACCACCAGAAGCGATCGCTCCCATAGCTAGTTCTTCTTGATCAGGCACACCCAATTTACGTACCACCAAAATATCTAAGGGAGCATTTAATGCTTTGGCAACCTCAAAGGCAACGGGTACGCCACCCCTTGGTAGCCCTAATACCAGAACATCTGGGCGGTTAGTATAAGCAGCTAACTCTTTAGCCAAAACTTGACCCGCAAACCTCCGGTCTTTGAATCGCATGGTGTGACACTCCTGATTAGTTTACAAAAAAATTAAGTATTTACACGCATTCGCCCTTGGCTGCCTGCCTCAACCAAGAAATTCCTTAACCGAACGGTATTGGCAAGGGCGCGATTTTGCACCTGTCCAATAAACTCATCGTGTTGCATTTTCCCTCCAGATTTGTCTTAATGCGTGACTTGTTATATTTTTAGATATTCTGAACTGATCTTAGAAAGCTAAAAATTCCGTGTCCTCTGACTAATGAGGCGACATCTCCGATCTACAGTTCTATCAAACGGATGAGTTAATTTTTATGGAGGGAGATTTTCGCATCTTGGGCTGATCCCATTTCACCACTCCACACTCTACACTCGCCCCAAAATGTTTTGACAAGGGAAAAAGCTTAGGGTAAGCGACAGTAAACCAATTGCCAGTTAACTTTTCTCCCAATTCCCAATGTTTATTGTTAAAATTGCACTGAGTATTTTTTTTACATAATACTGTAAAACAATTACTTAACGATTGGTAAATGCCAAAATCTATGAAAATACAGTAATAATTCAATTGCTAATTCGTCAACTGCTACCTTATGCTTGCATTATCTTTTACTTACATGATTTTGATACAATCTTTACATTATCCTTTAATTGTAAGTGTGGAATAATACACAGTATCCTCTTTCGTTAGACAATGGGTAGTATTATGCTTGGTATTAGAGAAAAAACCTCATCCAAATTACCCGCATAACACTTTTGAATAAAAATTCATAGGGTAGAATAACTGAATATTGCTCAGATATTTTTAAAATTCAAAGCAGGATTTTTTAATGATCAGCTTAAGTAATTCGGAAAACGGCACAGCTAACAGCACAGCAGCCACTAAGAGGCTGGCAAGGGCGATGATGGTTTCTGGTGGGGAATTCTCACTGATATTAGCTTGTTGTAACTCTGTTGAAAGGCAGCAGCAAGTACTGAATGTGTTAACAGAATTTTCATCAGCAGACATCGACGAAATCCTGCTCTCACCTGCAACAGACACATTGTATACAGCTATTACAAGTGCGATTGGTACTACTCAACCCGAAGCTTTGATGGTACGGGGTTTAGAATCTGTAGTGGAAATTAACCAATTAATAATTAGTACCAACATCATGCGAAATGAGTTTCGGAAAAAGTTCCGGTTCCCGTTGGTATTATGGGTTAATGATGAAATTCTGTGCAAGCTAGTCTGGTTAGCACCCGATTTCAAAGACTGGGCAGCCAGTACTATTAGATTTGATGTACCTCAGAATCAGTTCGTTGAAGCTGAACAACAAGCCATCAGCGCTTAATCTTGGCTGAAATTACTTGCAAAATCTTGTATACGCTAGTACCACATGGCGGAAGTCAAAAGTTAACACTGAGCGACTTGCCTTGAGCGCAGTCGAAAGGAGTCGAAGTGTCAAAAGTCAAAAGTCAAAAAGCTTATAAGGCAGACTTTTTGGCGATTTGGAATGGGTGTAGGACTTACGCATTGACAATGAATACCAAATATGGATTAAGGTTAAAAACCATATCTTTTGTAAGGGCTAAGCAACGCTGTGCCCCTACAGCATGGTCTATTTCCGATCGCAGAATAATTAAGAAAAGCCTGAAAACTTCCTCAAGATAGGTAATGGACATCACGATACATTTGTACAGTGCGTAAGTCCTATGGGTGGTTTATTTACCGCCGTACTCTACTAGGTTAAGCCGAGCAAAACCTCTGCTACGGTTCTGTAGGATTCTTTTCTAAAATTACTTTTATTGAACTCTCGCTTACGAAGGTGAGGCAAAAAGTTAGGACTTACGCATTGACAAGAAATATTAAATATGGATCAACGTTAAAAACTATATCTTTCGTAAGGGCTAAGCATTGCTGTGCCCCTACAGCATGGTCTATTTCCGATCGCAGAATAATTAAGAAAAGCCTGAAAACTTCCTCAAGATAGGTAATGCACATCACGATGCATTTGTACAGTGCGTAACTCCTAAAAGTATTGCAAGCTTTTCTCGCAAGCTATTTCCCCAGACAGCGATGTGGATTCTCTTATCCAATAAACGGCTTTCACCTTAAGTTGACACCAATGAGCAATGGCGTGTCCCTAGCCGCTACCCATTCAAATGAGAATTGCTATAAGGAACAAACAATCAGTACATCAGCGTCTGTCTTTATATCTGTTTCAGAACAGAGATCCTAAATTAATTTAAAGCAGTGAAGTTCTGGAATTATATACTTTATTATTATTGGCTGGATACTATTTATGAGTTTTATAACTCTTGACTAACATCCCTATATTATGATGAAAATCATGTTGAAAGACTACTTGAACCCGAATCAAGGGCGAATTTTCACTGTTTTGATTTTGACTGGAATTTTGTCTGTTGCTAGCGGTTTAACATTTATCAAAGGTGCTACGAGCGCTACTGCAAAGTTATCGCTAGAAACAAGCAATGAAGTTCTCAAAGCTTCGGCAAACACTCCCTCAAAGAATCTGCAAAATAAATTACCCGCATCTGTAAAAAACGCTGTTTTGCAAGCCGCCTCCAAACGTTTGCAACAGCCAATTTCTCAGCTAAGAATCATTGAGTTTCAACAGCAAACTTGGAGAGATGGCTGTTTAGAATTAGCTAATGCTGATGAATTCTGTACCCAAGCTTTAGTACCAGGTTGGCGGGTGGTTGTAGGCATTGGTGAACAAACCTTGGTTTATCATACCAATCAAACAGGTTCCGCACTCAGGCTGAATGAAAAAGCTAGCTCAACTCCACTGGCCCCTGTGCAAATTCCAGTCAGCGAGTTACCACCACCATTAGCTGGATATGTAGTATTTCGGCAAATTTCCAGTGGGGGTTTTGCTGGCATAACTTACGAGACTGTTTTACTCAAAGATGGACAATTGATTCGGGTGCGGATTGGTGATGCGAATGATTCTGAGCGTAGTGTTCGCCGCGTTTCTGTGCAACAGGTACAACAATTTGTGCGATCGCTAGAACGTTCTAAATTTAGTAAATTCAAAAATCTGAGTTACCCAGCCCCCAGTGGTGCTGCTGATTTTATCACCTACACTCTTACCAGTCAAGAAGGTACGGTTCAGTACAACGATATTTCTCGAAATAACCTGCCAAAGAATTTACAAGCAGCAGTCAAAGCCTGGAATGATCTCATAGCCAGCGCCCAGTAATAAGGGACTTTTAAATCAAAAAATATCCCATCGCTTTTAGGGCAGGAGGATGAGGGAGATGAGGAAGACAAGGCGAATGCCCAATGCCCAATGCCCAATGCCCAATGCCCAATGCCCAATGCCCAATGCCTAACGATAATTATTTACGCCGACCTACTTAATTTGATCATGTCTGTAACCAAATGATGAAAAGGTTTGTAAAGTGGTGTGTTGAGTTTCCTTCTTGGTTGAATATTCGCCAAAGCAGAAAGTCTCTTTTTTTTGCCGTTATAGCTAGCTTGAGTCTAGTTGCTACGGTGATGCTATCGTTCCCCTTAAATGCTCAAATCAATCTGCCGCCAACGCCAGCATCTGAGTTAAGGGGAGTGTGGTTAACAAATATTGACAGTGATGTGTTATTTGAGCGCGATCGCCTCAAAGGATCTTTGCAACGCCTTGACGAACTCAATTTTAACACCATATATCCGGCGGTTTGGAATTGGGGATATACATTGTATCCTAGCAAAGTTGCCCAAAAAGTTATCGGGCGATCGCTCGATCCCACACCCGGACTCAAAGGACGAGATATCCTCAAAGAAATTGTGGATGTGGGACATCAAAAAGGCTTAACAGTGATTCCCTGGTTTGAATTTGGCTTCATGGCACCAGCAGATTCTCTATTAGCTAAAAATCGTCCCCAATGGCTCACCAGTCGCAGTGATGGAACTCGGATTGTCAAAGAAGGGAAACATAATCGCGTTTGGCTAAATCCCTTTCGCCCAGAAGTACAACAGTTTATCCAAGATTTAATCGTTGAAATTGTTAGAAACTACAATATTGATGGTATTCAATTTGATGACCATTTTGGCTTACCATCAGAATTAGGATACGATGCTTATACAGTGGCACTTTACAAGAAAGAACACCGTGGTAAAGCTCCCTCCAAAAACTTCAAAGATCCAGAATGGGTACGCTGGAGAGCTAACAAAATCACCGAGTTTATGAAACGGGTATTTACAGCCATTAAAGCTACTAAAAAAAATTGCCTGGTTTCTGTTGCTCCTAATCCTCAACGTTTTTCCTACGATTTCTTTTTAGCAGACTGGCAGAAATGGGAAAGGATGGGAATTATTGAAGACTTAGTTTTGCAGATATATCGTGATGACTTGAATGTTTTTATCAGCGAATTAGAGTATCCAGAAGTGAAAGCGGCAAAGAGGCATATTCCAGTGAGTGTGGGCATTTTGGCTGGGTTGAAAAACCGCTCTGTGCCAATGCAGCAGATTCAGACACAAGTGCAAAAAGTACGCGATCGCAACTTTGCCGGAGTCTCTTTCTTTTTCTATGAAACCCTCTGGAACATGAGCAAAGAAAAGCCTCAAGAGCGTCAAACTGCCTTCCAGAAAATTTTCCCCACACCAACGGCTTACCCTAATCTGCTAGCAGGCTGGAAACCGTTCAGTTAATTTTCCTCATAAACTGTCGGTGAACACATCGCTTAATTTAAGTGAACCTTCACCGACAATCACTTAAAAATAGTTCTGAAATATTTGCCAGCATCAGGAGCAATAGCCCGCAGTGAGAAAAATTGCTCTAGCTCAATTTCGTACTTAATATATTGAGCTTCCGTTGGGTAAATAGGATACGGCGTAGCAGCTAATACTGAGACTTGAGTCACCAACAATGTCAAAGCCACAGAGATAGTTTTAAACATAAATAAATCTTGCTTTGTTATCTAGCTCATTATTCACACCCCCGAAGTTTAAATAACTACATTGTTCAAGTATTTATTACTGAGTAATATCATGTCCGCTTGATTACTTATTAACCCGAAGAACCCCACCCCGCCAAAGCTGTGCTTTGTCTCCCCTCCCCGCAGGCTCTTAGGGGTTGGGGGTGGGGTGTAATGATCGTGGTTAGCATAACTATTTATGCGGACATGATATAAGAATTGTGTGAAGTCTCAGTAGATACCGATGTTAGGGCAAAATAAAAGCGTTGTGTTTGCAGCACAACACTTTATCAAAGATTTGAATTTAGTTTTACTCTTGCTGTTCTTGCTGTCTACGTATTACATCTGGCAGTTGTTCTGGAGAATCTAACTTTACTCCATTTGTTTCAACTCGGTTTGCTAGAGCGTTGATGGCGTTTTGGTCATCTCGGTGCGCTAAAACATAAGTCCGCAACTCCTTTGTGGTCATTGCTTCATAATTCGGGCTGGTCATAGCTCAATTCTCCTTGCTTATTAATGACAATTACTGACTCTTCACCCGCAATGATTACTATTCTCGCGTTTCTAGAATCAAGCGTTACAAGATAGACGGGTAAATACATTTTTGTTAGCCAGTAGCAGGCTATATACACCGTTCTTAGCTGCTGTGGTGTTGGTTCCATATCCTCCTTTATGTGCTTGTTCGGGTGTTGGCTCCATAGGCACTATCCTATTCCCAAACGCCCAGCCAAGCCCGGAGTTAGGGGTAGAAGCGTAGTAATCATCAAGAATAGAGCCAAAAGCCCCAAAGCGGCTCTAGCATCATCAGGTTCAGTGACTTCATTCAAACTGGGGCGTTCTTGATCCCGTTGCAAAAAGAAAATCACGATCGCCCAGTACATGGCAAGAGTATTACCGAGAGACACTAACGCCAGTAAAATTAAAGTTGCTACTGTTGCCCGTCCTGCGGTTTTGCGTCCATAAATCGCCTGAACAATGCGCCCACCATCGAGTTGTCCGGCTGGCATTAAGTTCAAAGCGGTGATAACTAACCCCAACCAACCAATTATCACTAAGGGATGAACACTTACCAGGGATGACTGCAAAGCCGAACCAAGGACAACTCGCGCCAAACTTCCCACCAAAATCGACCCTTGGAAAAACTGATTTGGTAATTGAAATAAACTACCTGGGCGGGAAAGCACCAAGCCCATCACCAGCATTAACAAAGAAACAATACCACCTGCGGCTGGCCCTGCCAAGGCGATATCAAATAATACCTTGCGGTTGGGCAATAGAGATTCAAAGCGGGTAATTGCACCAAAGGAACCAATTTGCACAGCCGGCAGAAAGAAAGGCCAGCTGAGGCGGATTTGGTGACGGCGAGCAAGTAACCAATGACCGATTTCGTGAGCTACTAAAATTGTAAATATCCCAGCGCCTATGGGCAAAGCTTCTTGAAACCGCTCTGGATTGCCAAAGAAATCAAAATTCAGCAGTAAACCCGCAGCTTCTAAACTTGTGGCAATGGTCGCTATCAACAGAATACCTGCAAAAGCTTTTTGCGATAACAACATCGGCCGGGGATCATTGCGGCTGGGTAAAACGATTACCACTGGTTTGCCGTCTGTATTTTCCACTAAAAACAGGCGATATTGATCGCCAAGGCGTTGCCGTAAACTTGCAGTTAGACGGTTGTGAGTCTCTTCTGGTTCTCCCCGCAAATTGCCTTTGAAAATGGCTCCATCTTGGTAAGCGATGGTTTCTGTAGCAAAAAACGTATCGATACCGAAAATACCTTTAACTGCATTCAAGTCTTCTTCTGGTATCGGTGGGATCTCCGGTTTCAGTTCTGCTACTTTTGGTTGTGGGGAATTTGCTTCAAGTGAGGAAGCAGCAGCGAGTCTTTCTGTGGCGCGTTGCTTGAGGATGGCATCTTGCCCAGCTGCGCGTAACTGTCTGCCCAAGTAGACGTACAATCCGGCGGAAGTTACCACTAAGAACAATATACCCGCTATATTGATGTAAATCCCTGCGGCAAACAATCCAAAAAACAGGAGCCAGGGAGTCATCAACACCACCGACTGTAACCAGGCTAAGATTCCCAGTTTACCAAAAGGTCTGGCGCGATAAAAGCCCCAGCCCAAAATGCTTAAAGCTACCAGTAGGATTGTCCCCAGGATAGAAGTTTCTGATAAAGTAAACATCTCCAAACCTTTGCTATTGAGACTAAGCCAGAACAAGTCCGGTATTGCAGATACACTTATTAATGTATAACGCCGCCTGTAATCTGCCCAAATTATCATAAATTAAAGGGTTTAAGACCCCAACCATTACATGTAGCATCTATTTCAGTCGGGGTTTAAATCCCCGTCTGAAATGTCTAAAATGTTTGAATTTTGAATGCGTGAATTTTGAATTGTTAACCGGCTTTGAGTAGTGGTAATAATAAAAGAACCTCACCAAATTCCTCGCGCCGTGGAAGCCCCTAAATTCTATTTATGGGGGCAAGGCGCAGGCGAATTTATTCGCTGCCAAAAAAATAGTAAGCCATGAGATAATATCAGTATGTCGAAATTGGATTTG
>NZ_JAIVFQ010000230.1 GCF_020829495.1 Nostoc favosum CHAB5714
CTTATTCCTTGGCTTGTCGAACATTATCGTTCGATGGGCTTGGTTAAAGCCGTCCGTCAACGTCACCGACGAACGGCTGCTCGCTCTCTTGACATCTGGGCTGATGCCTTAACTTGACACCAATGCCGGTTCGCCCACTTTAAATTGAGTTAGAAAAAAGCTGAACGATTTAGTAGGGGTTCTTGTTTACAATACAAATGTACT
The DNA here is from genome assembly GCF_020829495.1 of Nostoc favosum CHAB5714. GTDB lineage: Bacteria > Cyanobacteriota > Cyanobacteriia > Cyanobacteriales > Nostocaceae > Nostoc > Nostoc favosum. The sequence goes on from NZ_JAIVFQ010000230.1 coordinate 205, forward strand.
ATACTTCCGACTTTGCGCGATCGCATAAAAATAGAGTTTTTAGTTTTTAGAGCAGGGTGGTAGTTCAAGGTAAATTTAGGGGAATGGCTAAAACCATTACTACACCTAGATTTTCTGTTTTTCGGCAATTTCTCGAACTCCAAAAAAAATGAGCGAACCGGGAGTATTAAGAAAGACCTTGATATCGGCAATATAAATTATTTGACAACTACAACGAAGAGGTTTTTAGGGCAAAAAGAGCGATCGCCTAAGTCACAGCATCCATACTCTCAACCAACTACGGGTAAATATTCTTACATACAAAAAGGCGTTAGCGTTGATGTATCGTATCCGTAAATACCCAGAGGACGGCTTCTCAAAGGGTAAAGTAGATTAGGATATACCAGGCTTGCCAGACCCCAGACTGCACTTCCAACTGAGCATCTCTAAAATTTTCACAAAGTTATCAGGGATACAGCAATTACCAACTTAAATAAAGTTGTGCAATTCGTTGATTAGTAGATCATCATGAGTTTATACCTCAAAGCACTTGACTATCTCCACACAAAATCCTTACGATGCAAGTATTTTGGACTGACGAACATGGAGATTATCCAATCACATCGCTTTAAAATTGGATGTGAGCAAGCAACAAGTCCACATAATATCCCTTATGTTCACTCATATCATGGGATTGCTATGGATCATACTGCTGATGATATCAATTCACCTGTCCCAGTAGTTTTTCGCTCTTCTAGGAAAGAATGGGCAATTAAATTGATGATTTCAACTCTTTCTACAGCAGAGGCAGCAGATACAAGCTTTTGCAGGCTTACACCTGGCTTTGCCCCAAGCAGCTGAGACAAATACCACTCCCGTGCTTCTATGGGAACAGCCCCTAACAATGCTAGAAACTTTCTAGTTCCCAAGTCAGCTTTTCCCTTACGAAATCTGGAAATTAACACCTCTGAAACTCCAGCTTGCTTGGCTACAACCTTTGCCGAAAGGTTGTATCTATCGAACATCTCGTCAAATAGTTGCTGGTAAAGAGAAGTTTCCTCTGTTACAAAATTTTGCATTGCTAGCTAATTATAGGATTAGTTAGTTGTTATAGTATGCGATATTTAGAGAAAACTCTATTAGGATTTTTAAAGTTATGGATAATTCAATGATAACAAGGGACTTACTCTTTTCAAATTAAGCCAACAGCAGTTCTGACTGAAAACATAAGATCAGCTTTTCTTCAGTAGAGCAGAACTTCGGCTAATACTTGCTTTGGCGACACTTTTGAGGGCGCAAGTTAAGAGAATTTCGGCATACATCAAGTAACGCCTGAAGTTGCTAATCGCTTTGCTCTCTATTGCTGTGTGTCAAATGGCTGGTATTTAAAAAGTTAGCCCTTGTCTGGGGGGACAGGGGCTGGAAATTTTTCTTGCTTATTAAGGTGATTATGACACAGAACAGTTCAAAAATTCAAGGTAAGTTTTACCCACTCCAGCACGAGGAATGGCTGAAAGCCTGCCGAGAATTAACGCCAGCACAGAAAGATGTGCTGTACTACATTCGCACTCTCGACCCTTATGGCGACGGGGTTGAGTTGTCTGTTTCCGGGATAGCTAGGCAACTATCAACAGAGAATAAAGAAGTACATCGCTCTACAGTTAGCCGCGCTCTTAAAGCCTTAGATGACAAGGGATTCATTGACCTTGAACTACTGAAAGTCCAAGTCAAAATTTTAGCTGGGGGGCTTCATTGTTGCGATGAGACAACAGTGTTGTCTGTAGGCAACACTGTTGCCTCACCGCAACAAGCGCGATCGCTACGCAACAAGCGTGATCATGACGCAACAAGCGCGATCGCTACGCAACAACCGAGTTCCGAAAGTCCTACCCAGAGCCAATCTTCAAGTCCTAAGACTTATAAGACTTATTCAGACTTTATTAAGACTCTCTCGGAAGAGGAGCGAGCGAATTTTTGGAAATTTTGTGAGGAAAAAACCAAAAATCTTAGCCAGCCAGTGAATGACATTGAGGCTTGGTTAGGTCACAAGAACAAAGCCGGAAGAAATCGCTGGGAGGTTTATTACGAAAAATATCTGGCTTCAAAACAGGTACAAGCCAAAAAAACTGAAACAAAAAATGCTCGAGATGAATTCCGTCGAGAACTTGAAGAACGGCAGCGACAGGCTCAAAGAGCTTGGGAAGAGTCGCAAAGCCAAAATCACAATCGCACTAATGGAGGTGTAACGTGATTGATAAACTACCACCCCAAAACATCGAAGCGGAAGAGGCGATTTTAGGCGGTATCATGCTTGATCCAGAAGCAATCGGTAGGATGAGCGATGCCTACGGCGGTAAACAACGCCTAATTCCCGAAGCCTTTTACATTAGCGCCCATAAAGATATCTATCAAGCCGTGCAGCGCCTTAATTGCTCTGGTAAACCCACTGATTTACTCACAGTTACAGCTTGGCTTACTGACCACGATTTACTAGTCCGTATCGGCGGGAGAAATAAATTAGCAACTTTGGTAGACCGTACAGTGTCAGCTGTCAACATCGACACCTTAGCCGAGTTGGTAATGGACAAATTCGTGCGTAGACAGTTAATCAAGGCTGGAAATGAAATTGTACATTTGGGTTACGAGACAGAAACTGAGTTACCAC
>NZ_JAIVFQ010000231.1 GCF_020829495.1 Nostoc favosum CHAB5714
TGGAGGTCATCGCCGTCAGTGACTTCCAATCGGCATTGCCCCACCAATGCTCGGGCTTTTCAAGTTTCTTAAATGCTTTCAAGCCGCGATTGAGCCACCCGGTGCAAAGAAAATAGAAGAGCTCGATCTTGTTACCGGATTTTTTGTGGGCGGCGAGTGCCTTTACAGTGCTCCAGTGACATTCAAAAGAAAATTGATCGAGCAGACAGAACGTTGCCGTAGATTCCTTTAAGCGGTCCGACTTCAGGATATCGTAGACTCTTGCGTTGAAGTCTCCGTGGTGAACTTCGATGTGCCTCTTTGGCCTAGGTGGGTGGTCGGCCTTCAATTTCTCTAGTATCCGTACCCCCTCCCTCTTTATGTCGCAAAGGTAAAACTCCTTCAGGAATTTGGGTTCCTGATTTAGGACAAGGTCTGCTGCCCAACCTTTTAGGTTTTGCCGATCTTTCGGAGCGGCGAAACCATCAATATAGGCTCCGTGCTTAGTGATCATGACAAAGTAAAACAGATACTTCGCTACCAACTGCGCTTTGTTTGCCGTCCAGACTGGTGAACGTATCTCGCCGAACTCGATGATTGCGTTCTCGATCTTGGGAAGATCGGTAAATAGCGGGAGTTGTTCGCTCATACGAATATGGAGCGCAGATGGTGTCCCTAGGTCAAGGGGTTATGCTGCAACAACGTAATCTAATTTCGGCTCCGGAAAGCAGCGAACAATCTTGCCGTCCAATAGACCGCCGCCTTTCCCGTAGGGATCGAGCTTCTTTGCGACGTCTTCTGCCAAGTGGTCCTGAAGAACCAGTGGATTGTTCTTATAGCTTCCCCACTGTTTGAAAAATGGTGCAATACCAAGACGTTGACAGTCCGCAACGACCTCTCTAGCCCAGTGGGGGTCCATCTCACGGGCACCACTCCCGCTTTCGCCACCCACAATTATCCAATTGGGCAAAGTCTTCTCAGCTGGAATGCGCAGTGGCCCGATGGCGGGCTCGTAGGAGACAAACCTGATTGCAGCCGGAGCTGTTGCTAGGTGGCGCCACCGCTGGTCGTAGCGTTCTTGGTCTTCCGCAGTCATTCCTAGCCAGACATTCGGATAACCATCTCCCCAATCTTTGGGCAGCATCTTCTTAATGTTTTGAGGGCGCTTCGTGAGCAACAGCCAGTCTAAAGAAGGACATTCGCGGATGACCTGAAACAGATCGTCTCTCCAACTGGATGGAGCCTTATTGTCAAAGACGTCGGCCAACGAAGCACAGAATATTCGTTGTCGGCGTCCTTCTCGAGCGTGAAATTCCCTCGATCTAGACTGCCAAATGTGAGGAGCCTTCCAGTAGTGCTCGGTTGTTCTCTTCCTTGGATGCTTTCCCCATTTTACGTGGCCTGATCGCTTTGACCAAGCTTCAGCATAGCAGTGGTCACAGCCAGGGCTAACGTTGGTACAACCGGTCCACGGATTGAAGGTATGATCGGTCCATTCGATCTTGGAATACTCAGCCATCATTATCCCCGCTGACATCTGGATTTAATTTAATCGCAGGGCGTTAAATAGACCTTATGAGAACAATAAGGGAACAAGATGGATTCGTCAATAGAGCGCGATGAGCCTGCCGCAATCTCAGTATCGGAGGGCCTGAAAAAAGCTAGCGTGTTTGGATGAATCCGCCGACGCAAGGCGGTATAAAAAAACTCTGTGAGTGTCCAGCCTGCTTTTCCTTGGTGGGCGCAGTAGGACTCGAACCTACGACCCGCTGATTAAGAGTCAGCTGCTCTACCACCTGAGCTATGCGCCCGACCATCAAGGAAGTGCCGGAGGGGCCAGAAGACCGTCTCGCGGGCTGCTCTCTAGCAAAGCGATTCCTAAGTGTCCAGCCAAATACGGACCTAAACTGTGGATGAGTTTAGGCTTTTAATCAGGACTGGCCGGCATCCGGCTGGTCGATCATCGCCTCGATATTGTAGCCGTCGGGATCGAGGACGAAGCAGGCGTAATAATCGGGCGTATATTGGGGCCTGGGACCCGGCGCGCCGTTGTCCTCCGCACCGGCGGCCAAGGCGGCCTCGTAGAATTCCCGGACCAGGGCCTTGCTCTTCACCCGGAAGGCGACATGGACGCGGGTGAGGGGACCCTTCTCCTCCGCCTGCATGATCTCGAACAGGCCGTCGCCGATATCGAAGGCCCAGAAGCGGCCCTCATCGCCGAAGGCGATGCGGTAGCCCAAAGGCGCGAAGGCCTTCTCGTAAAACTGCCTGCTTTTCGTTATGTCGCTGACGGCGAAAGTCACATGGTCGATCATGCGAGGCTTCTAGAGAATTTTACACGAAACATCAACCGGAATGTAGTGGCTGACGCGCAACATGAGGCTTTACCTGGATGGGGAAAACTCCATGTTTGGTCTCTTCAAGTCAGATCCCTATACGGATGCGGAACTGGGCACGTTCACGCGCGCGCGTGGCAAATGGCGAGGCACGGTCACCTTGCCGGGAAGAGGTCCGACACCGGTCGCCTTGTCCGGCGGCCGGAAGCAGCCGGATGCGCGTGCTTTGACACTCGCGCGGCTGGTGCCGGCGCAATATGGCTCTCTCATTCCCGACATCCAGACGGGGCTCTTCGAGCATTATGAGCCTTATCTGCAAGCCCATGAGGCCGGTGACTATCTGGCCGGAGAGCCATTCCCCAAGTTCGGCAACGATTCATCCTTGTGGGAGAAGGTCCGGCTCGTCGGCGTCGCGATCGGCGCCGAAGAATTCGAGGTCGTCTATCAGACGGACTGGGACGAGGAACATTCGGTCGGCGCCCGGATCAGGGACGGCAAGGTCGTCGAGATGGAT
>NZ_JAIVFQ010000232.1 GCF_020829495.1 Nostoc favosum CHAB5714
TCAATCAAAAATTCAATCAAATTTCTTTTTTTTAGGTTTGCATCTTTGTGCTTACACTTCTTATAGTCAAATAGCTACAACGTTTATGTTAGGTGGTGCGCCGCAGGCGTACCCCCTGAACGGTTACTACTGTAGGTTGCTTATGTAAGTTTTCAGTTACAGATTTTCCCGGTTGTATAACGCTAGGGATTGATAAGATAGTGCTAGTTTCTAGTTGTATTTGCGAAAGAGTTTGTTTGATATTTAATACTTTTGCTAAGGGATCAAGAGAAACTGATCGATTAATTTCAATCGATTTGTTATTTAATAATTGAGTTTTCAGTTCTCCTGATTTCTCTACGACTAACTTTGAGACAGGAGCATTATTTTTATTTGCGATCACAGTCCTTAAAATTGTGGTATTCAGACTTGGGTGCGAAAATGTTTTCTCTTGAGGAGCAAATGTAAATATTACTGACTTTGTTGAGTTTTCGTTGAAAGGTATTTGTAAATCTGACTTTCTAGGTAATTGCAAAGATAAACTCAGATGATTAATGCCAATTGGTTGCTGGGGTAAAAATTTAGGTGTAAGCTGGCTCTTTTTAGAGATTGGGTTAGAGAGAGAAGTATTTGATTCTGGAGTCTGTACAGGAATGAGGTGATTCGATAGAAAAGTCTTTATTTGTGATACAAGTGCAGACTTCAATAGGTCTGTTTTGGAATAAGGTATTATTTGATTTACAGTCGTTGAAAGTATTTATGATTCTAGAAAAGGGTGAGTGAGAAATGATTTCCAATTAGCTACATTTGAAGGTTTGACATAAGAAATAAGAGGATTAATTTTAGTTAGTTGCTTTTGTGATAGACTAGGAGCAAAAATTAGTGGATTAGTGCTTGTTTTTTTGTCTGTGTTTGAAGCTAATTCCTGATTATTAATGTTTGAAGATTGGACAAAATAAACAACAGGATTATTTTTAGTTAGTTGTCTCTCTGATAGAGTATGAGCAAAAGTTGGTGGAGTAATGCCGGTTTTTGGTTCTGTATTTGAAGTCAATTGCTGATTATTAGTACTGATTTGAGTCAGTACTGACTCTGAAAAAGGCCAATTAGAGGATAATTCTAAGTCAGGCTTGTATGCTATATGTTGGGAAGCTTGAACAGGCGTTGAAGAAAAATTAGTTAAAAACGGGTTAGTTATCTCTTCAGATATTTGCAAATTTGTTGCAAGCGATCGCTTCTCCAACAACTGCACAGTATCAAATGTAAATTTCTCTGGTTCAGATGTTGTTTCCAACTCAGTTGATTCTGTGGTAATCGATGGTTCCCAGTCAAGGTTAGCCTCCGGTAACGGTTCAAAGACTGATAATACAAGAGGTTGAACTGTATCGATTAAGTTAAAGCTTTTAGCTATCAAATCAAAGAGATAATTACTCATTAGTTCACCACCATCTCTAAATACAATTGCCGCCGTCTGGGACTCATAGCCAAAATATCAGCTTCACGCCAACCGTAAACAACTGCCAAAGTATGCACCTCTCGCAAAACTCGAAACGCCCAAGGGTTAATCTCAGCCCAGAAGAACGACACAATGTCAAATAGCGATCGCCATTGGTGGTTGCAAGCGCAACAAGAAACATCAATTGGTACATTTGCTTGAGGATCTGCTTGAGCCATTTGGGCAATAATTGCATCTCTCACATGAGATGGTAATTGCTGAAACGGTAGATATTCACCATTACACACTGCTTGCAAAATACAGCGTTCTAATAAAATCTCTTGGGCCATCTCTGGCTGTTTGTGTTCAGCGATCGCTATCATATCTAAACTGTTTGGCAGACGAAAACTCACCTGATAATCAGCAAGCTCAAGACAATATTTTTCAACTAGTTCAAGTGACAGTGATGCTACACGCATATCTGCAACATCAAAATTAAGTTCCAAGACTTCACCACAGGTTGGACAAGTCACTTGACTAACCAGTTGCGAACCAAATGTCCACTCTCGCAATGTCAGCAGCATAGCATCACGCTGACCGAGACTAAGTTGAGTAAGCGTATCTATGGAGGTATCAGGACAAGCACCAGTTAGTAGCTTGATTGCTTTAGACCAAGATGGCTGATTACGTCCCCATTCCCAGATATTTAACAGTTCTGAGGTTGATAGCGATCGCATAGTCTATTTCCCTGCTGGTTGAACAATTAAATCTGATTAACTAAGCCTAGTTAATCATGAAGCTTTTTCCCAACCTTCATTTTCTATCTTTATGTACTCGATAGCGACAGCATTAGCACTAGCATCAAGGTCTGGTAAAGCTTGATATTCTGAAACCCAGCAACTGAAAACTGTATATGAAGCCGCTGGCTTCCCAGCTTCATCACGAACCTCAATAGTGATATTTTTACGAAAATCTGCTAGAGACATTTCTGTAGTATCACCAAGCTTCCAGACCAGATTTGCCCATTGTTCAAAATCAGAATTTTTGCTACTAACACCTCGTTCTAAGGTGATGGGATCGTACTTGCTTTGTCCTGGAGACTTATAAACAGTACTAAAGTCGCCACCTGAGCGGTGTTCTATAACCTCAGTAGTTCGCTTTAGACCACTGACTTTACTTAACGTGAGTTCGACGGATAGGAAAGCCCAAAAAGGTTGCTATATATGAATTTACTCAAGTGGGCAGGCGGAAGCGATCGCTAAGATTAATTGAGAATCGGTAAAAAACTCACAAAAAAACGCCGA
>NZ_JAIVFQ010000233.1 GCF_020829495.1 Nostoc favosum CHAB5714
GCACTTGAGGGGTAGGATTTACACCTACAAAGTCATTCAGTTTAGAGATAAAATCTCTAGGATAATCCTCCAAGACCTTTACAGGTTCTAGTTTCTATCCAACAAATCACACCCAACCGATTGAGTCCTGGCCACTGCGGTATTGATTGCCGATGACAATGCGGAACTTGTAGCCAGTCAAAGCAGTGATAGAGTCGCGTAACTTGGCCAGATTGTCTGTCCAAGTCAAGGGTTTTAAGAACACGCTGTTGGAGTAGAGGTAATCACATCCGGCATCACCATAAATACATTCGAGGCGGGGAACAGCCATTGTTTTACCCAACATTCTGATTTGATTCTGCTGCCACTCCAGTTTCAAGCAGTGTTGGTAGAGTTCGTTTGCTTGTTCTAGAGTTAAGAAATCGGGATAGTAAGTGATGGGTAAAACTGGGGTTGATTCCTGAAACAAATTGAGTTGTTGCATGATAGTTTTCTCCTACTATTGAATGTGTAAATGAAGGAATTGCTGTTAGTTTTGGTTGATGGAGAAGACTTCATGTTTCTTGAGAAACTTGCTCCCAATACTCAGTAACAAAATCATGCGCTTGCTGTAACACTTGAGGGAGTAAAAATAACGGAACTTCCCAAGCCGCAATAACACTACCAGCAAAACATTCTGCAAGTTCAACCCGAATACACTCTGGGAAATTGCTCTCTAAAAACTTGAGTGAATGATCTTCGTTTTCTGGTAGTTGAACAAAAAAATAATCATCGTGCATGATATCAGCAACAAGACCATATTTTTCTGCCAAGATTTTTCGTAGAGTGTTCATAATTGTTGTTGAGTTACGTAGGGAATTATTGAGAGATGACTTTTACTATGTCGGGCAACCACCGCAGTTGAAAAACAGTTTGGTTTGAAGATTTGGCGACTGCGGGAACCATCCGCCCCCATTGCTTACCAGATTCAGTAGGACGATAGGGAATTTTCTTGTCATCAGTTCTGTATTGCAGTCCATAATTTAGTAAGCAGTGGTTAACAGCCCGTGCAGACATTCCTACTACCTCACCAATTTGTGTTGGATTGAGAAATGCGTCCTCTGCGGTATTAGTGGAAGCGATCGCAGTTTTTAGTTCATCTGCTGCGGGTTTGAGTGCGGGGTTAACTTTGGTGGCGGCATTGACTGCTAACTGGGCGGTGAGAGATTTTTCTAATCCGGCAAATTCCCCTAACATCATTGCCAACTGTGCGGCTTCGTGGGATGGGGCTAATGTATGTGGTGGTTCTTGCTGTTTTACTGGCTCTACTTGGGTTGAGAGCATAACTTTCATTAAGGTTCTGTTGGCCCAGATGCGGAATTCGACAGAAACCCACGCCCGCTAAATCAATGGCGATTTCTGGGTGAATCCAAGTGCTTTGTTCGCTTCCGTAACCCTGGATATCTATCACCAATAACGATATGAGGATCTTCATATCGTTAGAAAGTGCTTGCAAATACTGCTTTGTAGACTTGAGCTTCGTGTAATCAGCTAAGAATTTCCCGTTAGCTTTGCACATCTGACTTGCATTCACATAGCCCTTGGGTACAGCATATTTACCTATTTCCCCATCTTGGGGCATTTGGTTAATTTCTGATTCGTGCCAAAAATGTGTCAACATGATTCATTCCCTGGTTATTGAACAAATAATTGATTCAGGTATTTACTCGCACCAAACTTTTTTCACCAATTAGTGAGAAGCGATTAGATATAGTCCGTGATTGAGTTAAGGTTGGCGATACCAATTCAACAATGTAAAACCAAGAATTATTCACCAGCGCAATCCCCAAAATCAGCCGTTGTTTTGTTCCTTTATCGTGAGAACAGAGCATCACTCTTTCGCCCAAAACGAAAGCAGGTTTTTGCACTCTGATGGCTTCTAATTCTCCAGTCCCGATGATTTGGTTTTGTGTAGTGTGGACAATTTCATTACCGCAATCAATTGAATATAGCCAACATTCGTGTTTCCATTGCATACCGCAGCAATAGCCGAATCTTCTTGTGGTTCGTAGGAAAACTCTCTCCAGTAAATTGACTGCAACAGGTGGAATTGTTCGACCCCAAGGAGGGGAGAGATACCAACTCGTTTGAAGCGCGTTAATGTGGTCAATCATGCGAGTTTCCCTACTAAATATTCGATAGCATCTTTATCAATGGCAGCAATGCGGTTTTTAATACGTTGGGGTGGGTTTTGAAGAAATCGTTTTAAGTCTTTGCTCTTGATTTGGTGATATCTACCAGACCGCCGGGTTGTACGTATCCAACCCTTTTTAACCCAACTCCAAACGGTAGCCGAATTGAGTTGCAGAACTCTGGCAATTTCGCAGCAGTTGTAGTTATCAAGAATTGGACGTGCGGAGTATCCTAAAAAGCGCAGTTTCTTTTGAATAGCTGATGTTGAGCGTGTGTATCCTCTGATTTTGAGGCGATATGCTATTTGTTTAACAGTGTAGAGACAAGCCATTTCTTCAATAATTGCGAGTTCTTCATCAGTCCATTTTGTGTTCATTTGATTACCTCCCATATTTATGCAGATTTAGCATCAGAATATTCTTTGACAATTTGAGCGCTGATAGATTCAAACTCCACCTGAGCAATATTCAAATCAATCAGCATTTCACCACTGTTGTAGAGGTCTGTGATGTGCTGCTTGATTGCCGATTCCGAGAGTCCATCAGGAATATTTAGGTG
>NZ_JAIVFQ010000234.1 GCF_020829495.1 Nostoc favosum CHAB5714
ACCCGGCCGGTTCCCGTTCCTTAAGGGGCTGCCAGGGCCACGATGCGGGGCTCGTGCCCGCAGGAGCGGATGAAGGCGAGGAGGTCTTGCGACCCGATGGTGGTCGTCGCGTCGTTGCTGAGCGGGTGATAATTGAGCAGGTTTTCCCGCATCATACGCTCCTCGAGGATGACGGTGATGCGGTTTCCCGTATCGTTGATGAGGCCGAAGGGGGTGACCGAGCCCGGCTCGACGCCCAAAAGCTCCATCAGCAGCTCCGGCTTGCCGAAGGTCAGCCGTTTCGAGCCGATCCTGGCCGGGGCGGCCTTGAGGTCGATGCGGGCGTCCTCCAGACAGACGATCAGCCAGACGGCGCCCTTCTCGTCTTTCAGGAACAAATTCTTGCAATGGCCGCCGGGAATCACTCCGCGCAGGTCGCGCGCCTCGTCGACGGTGAAGGCTGGGGCGTGGTCGCGGGTCTCGGTTTCGATGCCCAGGGACGAGAATCGGGCCATCAGATCGGCGCGGCTGGCAGGCATTTTCACCTTCTCAATGAAGCTTTTACGAACAATGTGAGGTTCCTATTGCATTTGCGCGGAGCATAGGCAATAAGACGCCCGCGCCGGGAACAAACCCTGGCGCCTTACCTAATGCGGGCGTAGCTCAGGGGTAGAGCACAACCTTGCCAAGGTTGGGGTCGAGGGTTCGAATCCCTTCGCCCGCTCCAGGTTTCTGGAAGCTGCGGAATACCGTAGCCTCATACTTTCAGACATAAAATCACAATGCGCCGAACCGGCAAGGATTGGTGCGGTTCTCTAATATCGGATTTGGCGCATGTAAAGTTGCGGCCTTGCTCGGATGAATTGTCCTCCAGGATGTTTCACCAAAACCGTTCAAACCTGAGAACATTCATACTGGTACGCCGCTGACCTCGGCGTTGCGCGAATCTTATTCGCCTGAATACACTACAGCGGATATCAGAGAGGAACATCAGGGAGCAATTTGAGTGCTGATGGTGGGCATGCGCTGGGCGCTTCTTCGCCGCCGATCCATCTAACAATAGAGGCATGCGGTGGGCGACGGATAAATCGTGCCCTCCTATTTGCACACAATTAACACACTAAATTTCTTAGCTCTTTCGGCCACTTCAACAAGTGATAATTCCTTGCGTGGCATGTCCTCTATGAAAATCAGTGAATGGGCCTCTAAGAAGCTCGTAGCAACCGAACCCTTTAGCGCAAAGTTCACGTTCTGAGGAATCGCACCCGACGAAGCAATCGTTGCACCATCGCTGAGGCGAGCGGTCACTACTCCGGCGACCAAGCCACCGGTATCAATCAAGGGCCCTCCACTGTTGCCCGGTTGAACAGGGGCGGAAATCTGCAGATATCGAACGTCATCGCCAATTCCAGATAATGCAGTCACGTTTCCAGATGAAATATTCCCCGCAATACTCAGCGTACCCGCCAGCGGAAACCCGAAAACTGAAACAGTCTCGCCAGCCTTTACCGACTTCCCACTCCTGAACACGGCGAGGTCTTCAATTGGGTATTCCGTATCTACCTTGATCACGGCCAAGTCGTTTTGCGGGTCTGCTCTCAGAAGTTGAGCTTCACTGGGAGTATCTCCCGATCGCAAGACCATTATTTTGCTACACTGGTCGACGACGTGGTTGTTTGTGAGGACGCGTCCGTTTGTGGAGAGCACTATGCCTGTCCCACTTTTCGGAGAACTCTTCTCCGGAGCGTCCCGACTTACGGGTTGTTCGGTGCCAGAATTGTTCGGAGGCTGTACTTCTACTGTTCGTTTGTCTGCTCCACCTTTGGCTTCGGTAACACACCTCGCGAGCGAAGCTGTAAGGCGAAATGTGCCCTCGAGCCAAAACTCATAGCTGCCTTCTGAAAGTTTCAAGTCCATTTGACGGCCGCGTCGGAAGAGATCAATGAGTGTTCCGTCGGAGGGCATTGTTATTACGAAGAAACCTCTGTCCTTAAATTCGCCGATAGCATCGAACCAAACGCCGCGATCAAAACGGTAAGAAACAAGAATCTTCCTGTTGGGCTCTAACCGCCACGAGTCATTCGAGAACCCTAAATACCAGGAATAATTCTCATCTATCGAAACATAAACAATCGTGCCATTCTTATAGCTGGCAGAAGCAGAGCAATGACTAAATCGCTTTGTGTCGTCATATGCGTAGACTCCTGCCATCCAATTGCCGTGTACAGGATACTCTCGGACCCATACTGCTCTTGCTGGCGATGAAACCGCAAAGATAAGAGCTGCTGCAATGAGATACTGTAGTATGCGCATGGAAGGCCGTCCCTGCGGATTTGCTGCAAGCCAACCTAGGACACGGTTTGGGGGGCGTCTAGCCCGGAAAATTCCATACCGTCACGCCGCTGCGCCGGTGCTGACAGCCTTGAT
>NZ_JAIVFQ010000235.1 GCF_020829495.1 Nostoc favosum CHAB5714
TTCTTTCCTGATGTTATGGTGTTTATTCAAGAAGGCGAAAAACGCCATAAAAGCCAGAAAATTTCTTTTGGAGCGAAAACTCCAGATGGAAAACCAAGCTACCTAGATTACAGACTCAAACTTCCATCGCGATCGCTGACGGAATTTAGCCGTTGGGTTTATCGCTTTATGGGTAGCGCTCAATTCCTTACACCCAAGGAATTGGTGGAAAAACACAAGCAAGCTGCTCAGGAATTGCTTGCTCGTTATCTTTGAACTATTGGCATCTCCTTTCTTTTCTAGCCGTAATTGATTAAATGCTTGGTTATAGCGATCGCAATCCTCTGCTTCCGCACCCACTCAAACCAAGCGCTCACTTGGGTTGTTACCACGTTCTTACCCTTAGCCCCACTGCGGCTGCCATTGATAAACAATCCCGTGGGATTATCACACCACCCCTCCTGCACAACTTCCTTCACACGAGCGATATCTGCGCTAAGCTGCTACGTGTTTACGCATCCTGAACATTTGCCTACTATCTCTTGTTACCCCCAAACAAGGCTCTGGGTTAATCCGTAATCGTTTTAATTCAGCCTACTTTGATCGTTGCTCTAATTTTTGCCGTAGCAAACCAGCCAAGGGTACACCTGCATCTACTAGCCGATACACTAGGTCAGAGTAATGTTGCAAAGTAGCTGTGCGATCCCTAATTTGTTTTTCAAAATTGTTCCATATCCGTTGCAGCAATTCGGCTGTTCTCTCGCCGTTATCTCGTTCTTGCCAAAGTGGATGAGTACTTGCGTTTACACATTGAGTTAGCCATCCCAGTGTAGGTTCTGGTGCAAATTGCCATCCCGAACTGCTCAACATTGTTATCAGGTAGCTGAAAGCCTCGGGGTTATGTCCAATAACTTCTACCCACTTCTCTATAATGTCGGAGAATAGAGCAGCATGAGACCATTCTTCTTTGAACCAACACTTGCCAAGTTGAACAAAGAGGATGCGTGATAAAATATCAGATATTTCGTTGCTGAGGTAATTATGTTTAGACTCCTCCACAACCTCTGAACTATCAAGTACCCAATTACATATTTCTCTCCATCCTGATATTGCTTCAGTTGTCAGCGGTTCTAAATATGCAATGTGGTATTCGATGTAACCATCTAAAAGGTCTTTTGTTATACGTGGTGCTTTTGACCAGCAATTTCGGACGGGGTTAAGGATATGTTGACATGCTTCTTCATAACTAAGCGATCGCATTAGGTATGATGCCCATCTGAGGAAGGAATAATTCCACTCAACAAGTAACTAAATTTTGTGTTTGTGCCCATTCAAAATCAGCAATTAAAATAGCTGCTGCAACACTAGCTATTGCTTCTAAACGTCTAGTAATCTGCTCAGTATTTTCATATGATAGGGAGAAATCTTCAGCTTGTTGAAGTTCTTTGACAGATGCTACTGCTTGCTCAATCGTCATATCATCTGTGGCTGTTCCTTGTTCAATTGTTTTTTGTGCCCACATACATAAACCGAGCCAGCTTTGTAACTTGGAGATAGGGTTAAGCTCAACTTCATTACGCTTTCTGATATCTTCAGGAGGCTCAACCCATATGATCTGTTTATCTCCTACGTCTTTTATCCTGTAATTTGCCCGATTACCATAAGCCTGATAATTCTCCATCCGCTCTCTAATAATGGCAATAGCTTCTGCATTTTCTGTTTCATGTTGGTAACAAAAAGGAAGATTTTCTGTGAATTTGGCGATTGCTTCCTCAACCGTAAATCTTAAGCTTTCATCGTTAGAAAGAATATAAAGTTGTGCAAGATGTCTAGCTTCTAAAGCTCGCTGCGGTCTTTTATTACGTTTCTCAATCAATTCGTAAATCCATTTAACTGAAGGACGCTCAAATTCTGGTAAAATTTTCCACGGATTACTATGGTCATTAACCCATCGGCTTATGTCCATTTCCCAGACAGCGGGGGAACTAATAATTGGTATTGCTGCTCTCAGGCATTTATCTGGGTAAGCCAGAGTAATAGCAAGACAAATACCCAAGACAGCTACGCAGTTACTACCAAGTAAAATCTTCTCGAAAAGTTCTTCTACATTTCTGCCGGCTTCAATTTGTCTCTCCATCCATACTTCGAGAGCCATTAGTGCCGAAAGAACCGGATATGGCCCCAACACGCTTTTCGTAGTCACTTCCACCACCTCCAGTAGAAACGGGGCTTGCAACCTTGGTCATATCATTTCTCAATTAGTTAGGGACTTGCAAGAAAATAAAATACCAGTTAAACAGGCACAATAGTAATATCCCATTTGGGTAATGTTTCAGAAGGCTGCCATAGAGTTTGGTACTGTTCTAACTCTTGTGATAAAACTTTGATT
>NZ_JAIVFQ010000237.1 GCF_020829495.1 Nostoc favosum CHAB5714
CTTACCTAACTTCAGTTGGGACAAAATGCGATCGCGTAAAATTTCAAGTTCTGAAGTCGGTGGCAAACCGACAGGTTGTTTAGCGCTTGTGGTATTAGATATCTGATGTGACTCACTCTGCCGTGTAATACTTGGTTGAATGGGAGCTAAAAAATCTGAGTCTTCCCGTGTAATACAAGGGTTATTGTTATGCCTAACAATGTGTTCTAAATAATCAGCACGGGTTAAGCCTAAGCATTCCGAAGCAATACCAAGAGCCTTCCAAGTATCATCTGTTAATCGCAAAGAACGTACTTCACGATAGTCATCATTCTTGAGCGCAAACTTTCCCTGAATATCCCGTTTCAACATAGAACCTACCGTGTATTACATCGCAAGTTTAACCTGGAATGACGATGCTCTGCCATGTATTACACGGTAATAAACCAAATTTTCTTGACGTTTTAGCAACAAGCAAAACGGATATTTTCTAGCACACAGTAGCGTCCGCAAGTTTTGCAAAGTGTGAGCAGCGAGTTTTAGCCCGTGGGATCTCCTCCAACCAAGCGAAAACTCGACTTAAATTGATAGCGGCAGCCGTCAGGATATGCTGTAGATGAGTTTTAGCTAGCCCAATATAACGACAATCGCGCAATTCAAAAGCTCGAATTCCTTGAGAGATAGTTCCTTCAATGCCGGAGCGTAGTGCATACTGCTTTTGGAATTCCTCAGTTTTTTGTCGCTCTCTGCCTTTTTGAAGGGCTTCGTAATCGGGTTGTGCCTGTATAGTTAAAGCTCGTGGGTCGTTAGCAGCACGGGTACACTGAGAGCGAACCGCACAATTTTTGCAGTCTTTTGTGCGGAAGTTAACGTGAATTACTGGGTGGCCGTAGGCATCTTGAGTGTGTTTCCACCGACTGCTGCGCTTACCTTGGGGACAATACACTACTTTTCGCTTCCAGTTGACTCGAAAGTGAGATACATCAAATCCCAGTCCTGCTTTTGCTTGCCATGCACCATTAACTGCAACTGGGCCGAACAGGTCAATGTCATAGTCGCGCTCGGAACTAGAAAGCAATTGAGAGGAGGTGTATCCCTGATCAACTAAATGTTGTTGAGGTAAAAGGTTTTTTTGGGCTAAGGATTGGTGAATTGAAGGCACAACAGTTTGGTCTTGTGTTGTAGCAACAGTTGTCTCTACATGAGTGATAATGTGAGGCGAATCTTCATCACAACTTTCTGTCAAATGCACTTTGTACCCTGTCCAGTTAGTAGTGCGTTTGGTGCTGTTACGCGCTTCTAAGTCATAGGCAGAGCGAATTCGCACCGCAGAAGGTGGCCCATCTTTGTCACTGCGTAACTGAATCTTGTCTGTTGGTGCATAGTATTGCTGTAACCAAACTTGACGCAAAACTTCTACGGCTGGCAGTTGTCGCAGCTCAATGGGGGAAGTTTGAGAATAGATGTTATCGAGTAAATGAAAACCATCCGCACCTATGATCTCGGCTAACGCTTCCCTGTCGGCAGGTGTTTTAGGGAGTCGAGAATCTTCAAGGCGTTTGCTATAGCGGTCATACCACTCGGCCGGAGCTAATGACTTCAGCCAAATGGGTGCAACTTCAGCCACAGCATTTAAGGCATACCGCAGTGTTTCCCCTAGATGTTCCAGTCTGCTTAACTCCCTAACTACAGCTAGTATATGGGTCGAGTCAGTACGCTGTTTTCCCCTTGCTGACAGTAGTTTGAGTTCCTGAAATTTCGACAGCATCAAGTCTAGTATTTGCCGCTCGACACCACCTGTTATTAATCGGTCGCGGAATTCGCTTAAAACAGTAAAGTCAAAACCTGGATCTGTTAACTCCAACGATAAAGCATATTTCCAGTCAATCCGTCCTTGAACTGAAGAAGCAGCTTGTCTATCAGAAAGATTTTCTAAATATTGCATCACCAGTATCATTGCTAAACGCCAAGGTGCTTGTGCTGGCTGACCCCGTTGTGGATAAAGTGATGCAAAATCTTCATCCTGATAAAAGACTCCAAGTTCATCACGCAGTCGCATATATAAATTACCTTTTGGAAATGCGGCCTTGGCTACACGTACCGTTTCATCGGGAATAGGAGGAATTTCTTCAGGATGTAAGCACATATACTGCCTCCACAAGTATTTCTTCTAGTTTATTGATTATTGAGGCAGTTAACTTAATTTTTTTCTTCCCGTGTAATACACGGGAAGGGAGGTTTCTCCTCTCCATGTAATACGCGGTACAATCGGCGTTTTTATGTTAAGTAATGTTTCGCCAACGGTATC
>NZ_JAIVFQ010000238.1 GCF_020829495.1 Nostoc favosum CHAB5714
TTGCTCGATTGATTTGCGCCCGCACTGGATAGGCAAATTGGTCTGCTAAGTTCAGTCCCCGCAATCGTCGCATCAATATTTGATAAATTTTGTTAACTTGCGGATCTTGTTGATATTTTGCTTGAGAGGTTAAGGCATTGAACGCAACCTGTAATTCGACCAGACTCATTGCACCAGTCCCCAGATAATAACCCCAACGATACATGCGGTTGTCTAGGATATTGTAGTGACGCAATGTCCGCAAATCTTTTCGCAGCGTGTGTAGTGAGTAAGCTGGCAAATCAATACCGCAGCCACGAGCAACTTCCTGCAAACGCACCGACACCTCAGTAAGTGCATCATGATAACCCCCAGATTTTGTATCGATTGAATCATTAAAATCACTGCCGCCCACTCCGGGATAACGCACAAAAGTCGCAATCAGTAACATCAACCGTTCAAACGCCTGGAGGTCAGTATAAAGATGAGCAATAGACTTCTTGGACATTTTAACCTGTCAAGTAAAAGAAAATATTCAACTAGTACTTAAATTAACCTCTCAAAGCTCTACTAGTCTTGCTTTTTAGGTAATTTTAAATAATCAAATAAATACTCGGATTTAATGGATTTATTGAAATACATTTTGCTACTATGCAGTTTATACAAGGTAAATCAAGGGATTCAGGCTACATTGCACTCAAACGGCAGAAGTACTAAACCGATATCTTAAATAGATAATTTTCCGCGTAAATTGTAGTTATAGTGTCAAAATAGTTACTTAAAAACCTTTTCAGGGAATCTTAAGTATAAAGATACTTTTTTGTCAGGGCAGCAACCGAACTTTGTTGGTTGTCTGGTTAGTAAAAATTGAACAAGAAAGTAGAGGGAAAAAGGCAGAAGGGATAAATCCCTTCTCCAATTGCCCGATAGCCCAACGTTAGCGACACAGGAGCGTCACCGTCTGGGCAGCCGGAGCGAGTCACGGGTTTTAGTGCCCCACCAAAATCAAAGATTTGGTGGACTGCAATTGGTTGGGGTTTGAAGCCCCACGATATTACATCCTTCTGCCTTCTTCACATATTCAAGTAAGTAATTTAACTAAGTTAGTTATCTACTAAACAATGACTACTTTTAACTTCTCTATACCAAGACAAACGCAACATCTTTGGCAGAAAGTCTCGTCACATTGGTCTCATTATAATCGTCCAAATAAGCAGCGATTTTTGGGTAGCATTCAGATTAGTCAAAAAGCCACAGACCAAGTTTTAGATGTTGTAGGCTATAACTTGAGCAACCTAAGTACAGTTACTTATAATAAGTTATATGAAAGATTCGATGAACCTGAGCATAACTGGCTGAAAATTCTAACTTTTGCTCTATCTGAGTATGCATATTATTATTCAAGCGTTGAAGAAAAATTTTGGTATGGTTTTTGTCAAAGGTTAAAACTTTCGTGTAATCAAAGTTTAGAGAAGACACTACGTCGGATTGTTGGTGAAGGGTTTGACCTACTTGGTCTTGTCAAAGCTAAAGGAGGATATCCCTATGTATCAACCTTATGGCTGCAAAGTGGTATTCCTCAACAAAACCTCAATCATTTTGCTCAGTTAGTTCAGGAATTCTCAAATGAATATGGATGGTGGGAAATTGCCCATAGCTCATGTGAAGATATTTCTGAAGAACTGTTTGATTTTTGTCAAGAAAAGCATCCTCAATGGGCTACTCTAATTCATTTTCTCAAAGCTAGTTGCCCGCAGAAAGAAAACGAGGAAGTTGAACCAATCTCCGGGCAGTTACTTCAAGGTATTGCTATTATTGCTGTTGAACTTGAACGTCAAGGAACATTACCGGAAGCGCTGAAAGATGACAATGAGCGCGAAAAGCTGCTGAGAAACTATTACTTACCAAACAATTTTTTCTTGAGGGATTGGAACAGTCTAATTCAGGTTTTAACTCCTAAACAGCGTCGTTTTGGTAATAGCCGTAAAATAATTAGTCGTCGCCAAAAGCCTCTATCACTGGTTTTAGATGTTACTGAATCATTGAATATGCAGCTAGTGCTGCCAGAACAAAGCCTTTGGAAGAAAGGTTGGGAACGCTTAAGTAGTACTTTCTGCCAAATTCCAGCAGCACATTGGGAAGGTACTATTCCCAATAATCCAGGATTAATGATTCCCGAACAAGTTGTAAATATCAAAAGTGGGGCTGAACTATGGGAATGGCAACTCTTAGA
>NZ_JAIVFQ010000239.1 GCF_020829495.1 Nostoc favosum CHAB5714
ATATAGTGTGTCACCCGTCCACAACGATTACATCTGGTGCTAGACTGTTTTCGATAACAAGTCTGACATATATTGATGGTTTTCAGGTAAATTGGACGCAACGAACCGCAAAATATACAAATAATCTGCTGTTTGTCATCTATATCGGTATTCATGGGAAATCTCCAGTATGCAGAGATGCTGTTTGACAAAATGCTAGTTTTTGTGCGGGTGACTTTTTCTTCAGATTACGTTCAGCTTGCTGTGCCTCGATTTTACTGTTGAAAGACCAGCTACAAATTAGTTCAACGGGTCGGTTGCTACGGGTATAACGACCTCCTCGTCCAGCATTATGTAAAGCGATACGCTGTTCTACATTTTTTGTATATCCAACGTAGAGAGTGCCATTGGCACAGCAAACTAAATAAACGTAGTATGCTGTGTCCATTTGGGTTTCAATGTTGATTAATCTTTCACTTTTATCCTTCATGACTTTTGTATTTGCGCGGGTCGGGAAATAAGTTTTCTTGGTCAGTAGTTATCTGTTTATCTCCATACAGACGCTTGGGATTATTATTCGACTCAGAGCGTTTTTGAAGTTGTTCTTTATGTGTGTCAGGCAGTACCTCACAAAAATCGCTGAGTTGACAATCGAGAGCATTGCATAAAGCTTGAATTGTCTGGAGTCTCAGCGCACTTGGTTTACCATTAATTAATGAAGAAATCGCTTGAAGTGAAAGCTGCACGCCTACTTTCTCAACCAGTAATGCTTGTAATTCAGAGGGTCGATAAATGTCACGTTCAACAGCCAGCCACTTCTTCAGATTCCACACAATCGGCATAATTATTTCTCAATATGGTTTTTTTCAATGTCCGAAGACATTATTTCACTAACAATGCGGTTGGTACATCTGTCGAAATAATCTCTATTAAATTTTACGTAGCGATGGAGGGTGCTTAAATTTATATGCCCCATCTTGTGCATCAGTTCCCAGACTTTTTCGGGATGTTGTTCCATGTAGTTGGTAGCAAAGGATTTACGTAAACTGTGCCAGCCAAAACTTGGGGGGAGATTTAAGCCTGCTTTTCTCGCTTCAATACCAATAACATGCAAATTACGCCACATTGTTTTGTAAGAGATTCGCTCACCACTTTCTGTCAACCACAATGCAGGGTTCGTTTTGGCATTAGGAAATTTGGGTCTAATATACTCTTCATAAACACGCATTGTTTCTTGAGCTAGTTGAGTAAAATCTGTTTTTCGTATGCGTTTTCCTGAACCTTTGACTGCTTTACCAAACCTTGTTTGAATACAACCTTGTTCGTAGAAAAGGTCACGATGTGGAGCTAGGGCATCGAGGTTGCGAATTTCGTCAGCACGTAGGCCACTTTCTCCAGCAAGTAAAATCATTGTGTAGTCCCGTGAAGCTGTCAGTTTTTTCTGGTTGTGGGCAATATACTTTTCCCAAATGAAGGTATAAAAATCGTTAAGCCTTTCACCTGTTAAAACAAAGCCTTCATCATCATGGTCAATCGCGTGTACTGGGTAATCGTACAAAAGTACGGGCTGTTCAATGCGACCGTATTTAACAGAAATCGACTGTATTGAAGAGCCTTTTATGTACGGCCATTCCAAAACATACTGAAATAATCGACGTAGTGAACCCAAATGGCTGGCAACTGTACGTGGTTTTAATCCACTGATGATCAGTCCTTTGCTAAATTCGACGATACGTTGTCGTCCCAAGATTGGCATCATCGCTTCCCAAATTAACAGTTGCCGTTCCCCGTTGGGGTGAAGTTCATCTTGTACCATTACCCCTTCAAACCATCCTTGAAGGAAATGCTCTTCTTTATAAACAGTGGTATCACTATGGTTACGCGTGATGTGCGTGTCCAGATATCCCTGCAAAATAGCGCAATGGTCTGCAAGCTTCTCAGAAAAAGAAATTGGTCTGGCGGGAGGTTCATTGCAATAGACAACTGTGAGGTGTGGACGGACCATACCCTACTTCTCCTTTAAACATAAGGGAGATAAATATTCTGAAACTTGTATTTTTCAATTATAAACTATTTAACTCAAGTTAAACTTTGAAAATTGTGTCAAAACATGAATATATATGGTTTACCAGATGTCAAAAAACCCTAGAG
>NZ_JAIVFQ010000023.1 GCF_020829495.1 Nostoc favosum CHAB5714
TCTTAACACGATCGCACAAGAAGCGATAATGATCACCTGACTCAAAGAAAAACGTATATAGTTATGCTCTGTTTTTAAACTAAACGGTTTAGTTTGCACTTGGTGACAGCTTCGCCAGATCTACCCCCAATTGTGTTTGCAGTTCTAATTGTCTTGTATTGAATTGAGCAGCGAGTTTGGCAGTTTCAAGTTGCATTTCTGCTTCACTGGTAGCTAACAACACGTTCCCCAGAGATTCTCCATTTTGCAACATACCTAAAGCCATGCGTTCGACAGCACCGTTGCGTCCGGTAACATTAAGAACATCGCTGAATAACGGTGCTGTTTGTTGCAAGAGTTTGAGTTGTCTTTCGGTTTGCTTATCCGCCTCTTCAAAAGAGCGTTTCCTTTCGGCAGCAGAGGAGAGGAATTGCAATTGCTCCTCGGCTTGAGTATCTTTCATGGCAGCAAGCATATCTTCTTCGCGCTCTTTGTCCGAGTAGAATTTTTCTAGTTTTCGCAGTTCAACACCAGCAAAAGAAGCAAGCGCGATCGCACTAATATTACCAGAGATGAAAAACTTTAAGTCCTTGGGATTAACACAAGAAGTTAAGACTAGAGCCGCTAACCCGCTACCCCCAATTTTTAGCCAATGAAATAGCATTTGCACCACCCAAAAGTTAACCCAACAGCGATGATTTGTAAGAGCATGGAGTTATCAGCTTTACCCAAGGTATAAGTAATTACTGATGCCACACCAATAACTAGGAAAGACCAGGGCAGTAGACTAATTAATTGTGCTGCTGCACTAGCAATTAAAAAGCCGCATATCCAGATCAGGAGTTTGCAGACTTGTGACATTGTTCCCTCCTGTTAGCTGTTTGCTGATTTAATACGCTGTGTAATTCCAAGTGGAGTACCAGAATAACGCGCTTCCCTCAGTTGACGGAATTTATCAACCAAAGATGTAGTTTGTTCTTCATAGGGTGTAGGCTCTTTCTTAGTAGTTTCAGCCGTCAGCTTCGCTTGCTTTTTAGCAAGTGTTTCTGAATACTGTGACGCAATTCGCCCCAGGCTGATTCCTAAATCGTCCTGTGCTGATGCAATAGATGAACGACTTCCACCAACTATCTCTCGGAATTTCGACTCCAGATTGGCTAGATTAGTGGAGAGGTTTTTTTCCAGTTCAGCATGAGCGACTCTGGACTCGCCTACATTCTCACTAACTTCAGCCTGCTTTTCTGTTACCTTGTAAAAGGATTTGAGGTAGCGACTAATAGCTGTTGAATATTCTGCCCAGTTTTTAGCTTGGAACTCTGCACCCTTGGCTTTTTCAAGGGCGGAAGCTACGTCTTCTTCGGTGAGGTCGCCAAATACCTTGAAATTAACAGGCAACATATCAGCAATGCGTTGGGCATTTTCCCAAATCGCGGAATCCAAACCAAAATGAGAATCTCTTGGGATTAGGGCTTTGCTGATGTCGCCGTTTAAGTCTGAAAGGTTTAGCCCAGTATTTTTTGCTGGTTCTGGTTTTGAGGTTGTTGGTTTGACCATGATTATCTAACATCAATTAATGAATTACAAGGTTGATACTCTACAAACACATCATCTTCAAATTCTTGCCACTCAGCATTTAGAGGACGGAAGAAGCGTACATTATTCTCTAGCTTGATTTCCAGATTAATCTCAGGAAACTTAAAAACATTCTCCTTCTCAATTACCCTAGTTAGTTCAACATCACGGTCAATTTGTACTCCTAGATTCAAAGTGACTCCGGCTTTTTTGTACTTCTGCCAGTAATAAGAGAATTCTTTCTTGTCTAGGAAATTGACATTAACTTGAGGTATCCCGTTTTCAAATAACAGTGCGAGTATTCCTAGTGGCTGATAATGAATCTTGGCGATTCCTAAGTCCTTTTCGTAGCACCAGTAGGCGCGGTGGAAGTGGGCTGTTTGCAAAACTTTTTCTCCAATTTTTTAATGAGCATTTTGGCGACAGACTGCCAAACCAACGACCAAGCATGGTTGTTTTGTAGTCTCAACCGGGCAGCAGCAATATCAGCACTAGATGGGATAATACTGCCGTACTTTTCTAGATTGTTAATCGCTTGTTGAAAACTGACAACTTCATCTTCGGAGAAAGGAATGTCAGGAGCGACGGCTTTAGTTAATCTCTCCATCACTCCACTTAGTGTCGCTGATTCCTCCTTTATCCTCTGCAATTCCTGGGACATCACCTCTATTGCAGCCAGGTTCGATTGTGCGATCGCTTGCTCGAATTCCACCAGTTGGTTTTCGAGTTGGCGTTGTACTTCCTCACTAATGATTTTGGTAATGTCAGTAAATCCTCGCCCCTTATTTACTGAATTAATAAAATCTTGAACTTCAGGCGATGTAGGGTATGCACTCGAATCGTCCATCTTCCAAATCCCTCCACTCTAATGAAACACCAACACGATTGGCAAAAGTATTAACAGTCTGTTTCATGGCTTCATACCCCAGGTAGTCACAACTATCTAATAACTGTGAGAGTTCCACATCAATGAACTGCTTTTGAATAAGAGCCAATTGTTTCTTTTTCTTCTCTGCCATTTGGGATCTTGCAATTTGTTTCCCCTGCTCTCTAGCCTTTTCCATAGCCTCAAGGCGAGTTTGCTCCATTGCTTGGGCAATTTGTAACTCCTCTGATGCCTGAGATTGAATTAGTTTGTGATCACGTACTAGCCGCTCAAAAATCGCTAGTCGCAAATCATCATCAAAAGCAATCTCTAAACTCTCAAGTACAACGGCAAAGGCTGTGGTCACAGAAATAGTTTGTTCATTCTTACCTCTGACTATGCTTCTTGTTTGAGGCTCTATTGATGCGGATTCTGTGGAGGGGACTGTTAAGTCTGTACTTTTACGTGCCATATTTCTTTTGCGCTAATTTAGTCCAATTTGATAATTCCGAAACCGAGTAGTGCCTTCGTTTACTGAATCCTCCCCACTTATATAGAGTCCGGGGTGAAACCTTATAACCATAAGCCGCTAGATATTTCGGTAAGTCGCGTCCTATACATCCCCGCATCCGCCAAGCGTGCCACATCTTAGAACTTGAAGCTGTCTCCAAATTCATTGCTCGTCGTGTCCAAGTTCTCATCATCACCATTAGTTCCCGAATGCTTGGAAACCTTTGGGTTGGGTGATCATGCCGCCAACAGGCCATATACACCAGTATTGATGCCTTACCCTCTTCGACATAACGTTCATACTTCGGTATCCCCAAAAACTGTTTCCATGAAGCCCAACAATTTCTAGAAATGCAACGGTTCATAATTTCGTCACATGACCTTTTCACGCTTGATAACGCTATGAGTTTAGGGGCTGGTATGTCGGGTTGTTTATCTTGGGGAGAATTTATTGTTTCACAAAAAGCATTAAATACCTCTTCTACTTTGTACTCGTTACTTTGCCAGTAGTTTCTTAAACTCCGATATGTGATTTTCTCACGGGGCGCTCCCTTGCGATACCACGCCAAGCACAACAACAACTGTGATTGTTCCGATGTGTATGAGCGATCGCTCACCTTCTTTCCCTGCGGATAAACTGCACCAGCAAGGCGCTCCCAATTGCGCCAAGTGCGGTCACTTATAGTTGCTCCCCGTATCTTTTCACATTGAGTTTTGAGATTGATTGATTGGCTTATCCAATCCTCTAGTACTACTGTCATGGTTTAAAGTTTGTAAAACTAACGTGGCTGTAATTATTGAAAGAGTAATTGTGATGATAGCTGCACAAAATTCTAACAAACCAGACGAATTTCTTTCTTCTCTTTCTATTGTTTCAGTTGCACCATCAAGAGTTGTTTTTGTATGAGTCTCTTTCCTGTACACATTATCTCTTCTCCGTATATATGGACACTTGTAGCTATTTGATTGGTACTACACTTGCTCCCCCATTGAAAAAAGTGTGTATGAAAATCCGGGGTCTGGAAGCTAAACTTGGTTCATTTTATTTGCTAACGTTTTGCCGAATTCTTATGCTGTAACTATTTGAGACTTGTATTATTCTAGTATTACTCCAATTGATGATTTGTGATGGGGTTACTAGGCGGCTATTTCAGCTCTTTTCAAGAAAAGTCGGCAGAACAAATGTAGTTTGTCATTGAGGGCGAAAAGCTATTTTTGCTTATGTTGTCGATGTAGTAGCCTGTAAGAGTTAAAAAATCAGCAGTTCACTTTTTTAGAGCAATAAATCCCTCTTCTCCTTTTTACTGTACTAAGACTCTATGTATTTATTCAGACTTAGGAACTTGTGACTGCTCTCGTTGATATTGTTCAACAGTGAACTCTTTGAGAGTCTTTTGTAAGCAGTCTTGAACTATCCATTTTTTAGTAATGCCATGAGGTAGATTAGTGAAAATTTCACCGATCTTTCCTGTTACCCAAACCTGATAGCGAACTATAGGTGGTGCTGAATTAGCGTCAGATATTTTTTCAACCATTTCTATATGCTGCTGTTTATATTCAGGTACAGACATTGCTAATTCATGCCATCGTTTCCAAGTGCGATGACATATTCCCAAAATCCGCGTTCCCTCGGCCACAGATAGCGGTAATTCAATTAGATGTGAATCGGTTTCTCGTTTTTGGGAATCAAACAGTCTATTTCTCCACTCCTTCATCATTAGTCCATTGCTAAATAGTAGTTAATAGATTTTTAATTAAGACCTACCAAATTTAGGCACTAGCTTCAACCGTATTGATTTAACTCTGACAGTTTGTAGTCTGTTATTTGGCTGTGAATTGACATCGATAATTTAATAATAAAAAACCCGTGCAAGGACGGGTAGTGTCTGTGTGACGTTTTTATGTCACCCTGACATTAGTTAGCTGATAATATTTTATGGATAGCTCCAAAATGGTTAAGAACAGCAGGTTTTGGTTTTTGATATCTTGAGCTCCTTTCATCTGCCAACCAATGAGTAATCGTTTGCTCTGGATATCCAGTGAGTTTATGCATCAAATATATTGGGACATCATAAATTTTTTTGAATTCTTTTGGATGCATTGGTTCAATGCCAATCTTTTGTGTCATGATGCGATCGCTCCTACTTTAGGTAAAGTCTATGGTGGGAGTAGTCCTCCGGTGTTGTAACCACTGGGGGCATTTTGCTGAAAATATATATATCATATATTTTTGCTCCATACTTGGATAAAACTTAGATAGATAAATAGAGCAAAACGGTTGTGAAAAAAATTACATAATCAAATCAGATTCCAATACTGCTCGGGTTTTGCATTTTGAACTCAGAATTTGGTTTAGGAAAAAGGTTAAACCAATTCGCAGAGGGGCGTTCGCTTTTAGCGTCTCCAAGAGTTGGCCATTGCGAATTGGTTTTATCCTTATTGTTGGTTTAACCAAGTTTCTAAATCAGTCAAGGACGAGAAATCTAATAATGCCTCTGCCAAACCTTCTATTTGTTCAACAGGTAATTCTTGAACACGTTCAATTAATGATAAGTCTATCTCACCAAAGCGGCGATTTAATAATCGTATAACTAAACGCTGTTCCCCTTGCTTGATTCCTTGTGTCTGTCCTTCCTGTACAGCTCTTTCACGGTCTTGCTGATAAAGTGGTTCCAATCGCATAATTAACTCCTGATCATCTGGTTCTAAATTTTGATTGACTCTTAAATTCTGGCGGAGATTGTAGACTAATTCTAGCGTTGCTTTCCGAAAGGGATGATTTGCTGGCATTACTTGTAGCTCATCAATTGCTTGCCCTTGTACTTTCCCTCTACCCAGTATTCTTAACCACAAAGTTTCAGGAATAACTGGTAGCTGATGGATAGCGACGATAGCTGTCCTGAGAGCATCTGCCAGAAAATGTACTCCCGGCAACCAATCATTTGTTGGTATTGCCCTAAAACTAGATAATAAGTTTGCAGATGCAGTGGGAGTCAAAATCCATAGTTTAGGAATTTCTGACTCTTGAACAAAAGTCTCATTTCGGTTTGCTTCTCGTTGTAATCTACCCCTGACTTCTAAAAGTTTTAACAGACAATCACAAATTTCATCACTTGATGCAGCATTTCGATATGGTTCTAATATTGCGGGTGTTTCTGCAAACCTTCCTAGAAGCCCTAAAACTTCTAAATTAGTGTTTTGTCCTACTGAAGGAGAAAATAAAACATCAATTTGTCGAACTTCTCCTGCTACACGACTTGGAGCTTGCACTTCTCCATAAGGTTTCAGTAATTCTTCCAAATAATCCTTCGCAAATTGGTCATGAATAAATCGAGTCATAAATTTTAATCATTTTTCAAATTACTGGAATTGAAGAAGAATTCAGAAGTCAGAATCAAGACGCTCGATAGCGCCGGCGGCAAGCGAATCCTTGAGCGTCTGACTCGCTTGCCGCCGGCGCTATTAGTCGGGGATTCAGACCCGCGACTTTATTGTTGACCACCAAATTTTCTTGTTTTGTGGGGGTGCAAAAACGCCGGTTATTCATCCGCTTTTTCGGTCAGAATTCAGAATGAATTCTGACTCCTGACTCCTGAATTCTGTTTGATAAATTGTCTTTAGTGAGATGCAGTAATATATATGTACTATCATATCCTGTTGCCTCTCAACTTTAAACAGCCTTTTTTTCAAGAATGCGCGAGCTTCACCTAAAAAGTTTATTGAAACAGACTTTTAGATGTCACCTGACTCCTGAATTCATATCTTCAAGAAGCCTTCTCTTTGTTTGACAAGCACCGAGCGCAAGTACCGCCGACAAGCTGCTTCTCCCCGATAAATCAGAATTCGCAGCGCCTCTATTTCCTGCATTGGAGAAACACAGATTTCGGCGATGGCTGGAATCAAATTCTGTTGCGAACGCACGTAATCTTGATGCTGTTGCTCTAACTCCTGAATCTTGGAATTCAACTGCTGTATTTGCCGTAATGCTTGAGTTAAGGAAGATTCTCTGATTTGAGAC
Organism: Nostoc favosum CHAB5714; assembly: GCF_020829495.1. Lineage (GTDB taxonomy): Bacteria > Cyanobacteriota > Cyanobacteriia > Cyanobacteriales > Nostocaceae > Nostoc > Nostoc favosum. The sequence goes on from NZ_JAIVFQ010000023.1 coordinate 6,945, forward strand.
TGGTTATCTAAAGTTAATGTCATTTTTTTCTCCTCTTAATTTAAATTCTTTCTGTTTACTGTTGAGTTGCCTGTTGTACACCATCAATTGCATCCACTATTTCTTCTAAAACATTGAACGCATCATTTAGCACCACATCATTTGATGTAGAAAAGGAAGGAGGACGACTGAAGCCTGCGATAATCCTTACTGCTCCCCACAAGCTGCAACGTATATTGACAACCTTGCAAGATAGTCCGAATCTCTGATGTGGTTAACTTGATTTCCATTACTGTTTCTCTCCCTAAAATTTATCTCGTTGAATACTGAAACTTGCTCCGACTAGAGAACTGCCCAAGAAAGCGGAAAAGCTTACCAGCATTGCACCCAGGCAAATATTTTTCTGTTGCTGCCAACCAGAGATGATTATGTTGGGATTATTAGTCTCGATAATCTCCATTCCCCAGCACCCCATTGCTCCAACTCCCGAAAACCCAGTAATCAGCACAGAGACAATTGCAGTTGTTTCTATGGTGCGATCGATAAAAATTTTGGGGCTAAATCTTTTTCGAGTCCGACGAAGAACTAATTTATTACAAGTGTTTGAAGGCAAAGATGATTTATGAGTCATTTTATGGGTTTTCATTTTGCTTCGTCTAACTCCACAAAAAATCCTGCACCTGTATTTGTCACTTTTACCAGCTTACGATTAACTAACGTTTGAATCACCCCCAGACTAAAATTTATAGTGCATAATCGAGCGCTGCCACCGCAACGGCGGAGATACTGTAGGCACAATGAGGAATGGTCAGCAGGGGCGGGGTAAGTGGATTTTTTCTTCGGCATGATATTTTTCCTATTGGTGTTATGAGAAGATATGATTGCTTCAATTCAGTTCAGGCAATTGTGCAAGCGCTCCCTCCATCCAGTCGCTGATTGCTGTTGTTTCATCTACCCCTCGCGCTACAGCGTCAACTACATGCTTCTGATAAGAGTTAACAGCATGATTCGGGTGTCTAAACTTATTACCAGCCCAAGCCAAACACATGGTCTTTACTAATTCGTCAATCTGAAGAGAATCAAGCTCACTCGGACTCGTAACATTTCGAGAATGCAGCCATTCTTTCACCAAGTCCAACGGATAATTTAAAAGTGTGCGAACTTCTTTGACTCGCAAATCTTTTGGGTTGATTGATGGCGGAGTTACAGCTTGTTTTGTTGGCTGAATTCTGTACTGTTGATTCTCTTTGCGAGGTCTAATATTATTCTGCGGTTGCTCAGTTTTTTTAGGAGTACCAGCGCCTTCAGCATCATCATCTTCATCTGCTGTAACTGATAAAATTGCACAGACTGCATAACGACGCGCGTAGGTCAAAGCTGCACCCAATTTCTGGGAATCACTAATCTCAGGCAAAGGATATGTGCTGGTGATACTCTCCCCAGATTCATGAAAAATATGAGTCCGTAGCACGGTTTTACCTTCAAAGATTTCGGTGGTTTGAATTATTACTAATCCATGTTTACCAAGCGCAGGAGTGACAGCATCTAATACAGCATCTAAGGTTGCATATTTGCGCTTGTAGTGAGGATTAGTCCCGTCTTTTTGAATCGGATTAAACTCTGCCTTTGCCTTGATTAAAGCTTTGATCAGTTCTTGCATTGTCTGCCTCCTCTCACTTTACCAATCACTTTCATTAATATCACCAGATACTTTTTTGCTAGACTTAGCTTTATTTATCTGAAACTCTGAAGCTTTCAAAACAGGCATTGCGGCAAGTTTAACTGAAGCTTTGGCTTGCAGATAGAGAAATTGTGTCACTCCATCAGCGTCTTCCCCATCTTCGACTTGCGCCCAGAGAGAGCAGCCTACTTCTAGTGATTCGTAATCACCAAGATTGAATTTTCTGGAGTAACTAACAGATACAGTGGTGAATTTCATTTTGTTTGGGTTTACTAAATTTTGGTTGTCAATTTTCTTCGCTAGTATCAACCATTTCAATGCTGAGTTGATTACATAGCTCCTCAGCCTTTACACCAACAATTCCCGGTTCAATTTCAGTAGAGAATTCTTCAATGATTGAATGAAAGTCAGGGGATTCATCATTGATTTCAACTTCAATCAAACCTGCATTATTCGATATAACAGTTGCCCAAGTTGGCAAAGCTGGAGGAATACTTGTTGCATAGAGTTTCATTACTCTGTCTCCTGATTAAACTTGACCTCAACGATTTCTTCTACACACCCCATTGCCTCACCCAAGTAATGGAGAACATCGCCTACATGAGTTGCAGCTTCTGGGTCAATCTTTTTATCAGCAATCAGCAAAAGCCAATTTTCGTTTTGGGCGATTACCTGAATCTTCAAGTAGCACGAGTTGAATTCTTGTAGGATTTCTATGGGTGACATTGGTATATTCGATGAGTTATGTTGTTCTATTTGGATAAAATTTAAGTTTGCTCCTTCCTACATAGGTGGGTCTTCCTGCCCACCCGTTTCCTCACACTGCAACCAAACCTTTCACTTGTGGAATGTATCTCTTTAACCGCTCCCAATCCTCAATTGTCAGCGAATCAAATTCTTTATCCAATAACTCTTCTTCTGAGGGTTGCTGTTCTGTAGTTGCTTTTGATATCCTTGCCACCTTCATAAATTCATCCAACCCAACTGCTGCATCAACCGGCTCGGCGTATCGAAGAGAATCCACACCGTTAGACCAGTGGGTAATATGCTGAAATATCACCCCAATCATTGAATCAGCTTTGTATACTCGATAATTTCTGGGGCAAGCTCCATTAACGTAAACCAGTTTGTAGCCAGAAATTCTCATGACCTCTGCGTTGGGGTCGGTTGGAGGTAAGAGAATTTTTTCTAGGCAGTCACCTAAACCCGGATCAAGAAGTGCAGGGTTACTTGCTGTACTTTGTGTCATGATTGTGTTTATTCGAGATTAACCTCGTTGGCGATTGCGATTCTTTTGGTGTGCAATCGCCTTTCTCACTTGCAACAACTAAGCTACTGCTGGTCGAACTCCTAAAAGTGCTATCGCTCCAACTGCCGTTTGAGCAACCCGATCCAAACCATACTTCCTGGGGTTGGAATACCACTCTTGTCCGTCACACCAAACGTTGCCTACAAAATGCCTATTTCGGTAGACTTTCGTGCCGAATACCAAATAATCAATTTCCCCGTGGTACAAACCGAAAAGAGTCTTGCATCTTTGAGTTCAGTTTCCAGTCGCCGATTCCGTTCCCGTGGGGTTTCTGGTAGAGTCGCTTTCACTTCTGCAACTCTTTTTGTGAACCAGTCCCGGTCAAAGGCTAATCGTCCGCCTTCCACAAACTGCACCCATACTGTGATTCCGCCTTCGATCCAGATGGTGCGAACTGATTCGGGTTTCACCTGAATAATCTCGCCAATGATGCGGCGATCGCGAGATGTCAGAGGGTCTTGGGTTGGGGCTACAGCTTCGGCTTGAGTTTCGAGGTGGCTGTACAGTTCTGCTTGGGCGAGGGCTTGCTCATCTTTGGAAGGAGCATCTGCAAATGTGACTATTTGATTAAGCTTAAAGCTTGAAGGTGCTTGATGTGTGCAAACGGATTGCGTCATAATATAGATTCCTGTAAAGGGTCAAAGGGCGATCGCTTGGTTTGCGAGACTGGGGCGGTCGTCTTTTGTTTTTGTGTCTAAACTAAGTATAAACAATTTGATGCACATTGTCAATACACTTGTGTTAACAAAAACAGTTAAGAAATTGCAGTCACAAGGCTATATTGTTAGTACACTTGTCATGACTTGAGGAGACTGATAGCTTGAGGATGGTGAATGTATTAATAGGGATAATATATGAGTGCAGACAATCGAATAATGGTACGAATTAGCACTGACAAGAAAGAAGCTTTTATGAATAAAGTCAAGGAGGAGGGGAAAAACGCCTCTGAGGTACTTTTGGATTTGATTGACAGTTACTTGGGAGTACTAGCCCGAAATGATGAGTTAGAAGAGCTAAGAAAGGGGCTAAGAGAAGAACTCAAAGCAGAACTGAAGAAAGAACTCGGAGGTGAGATTGCTTTACTCAAGCAGCAACTCTTGGGGGAATTGGCCGCCTGAGAGAGGAAAACGAGTCTCTCAGGCAAATGCGCGATCGTATTTTAGACAGCATCAAAGAAAAGCCCGCCGACAATTAGGCGGGTTTAGTTTTTTGTAATTCATCTCGTACATACTATGTTAGTCTAAATGTCATGACAAAATAAAACCCCCCAGCGCGTGCGTCGAAAACAATCGCTGGGGAGGGTAGTTTCACGAACCATTTTGTAAGTTCATGACTACACAAACAATATCAAATCTTTCTGCACTATGCACACTCGATTACAGCAATCTCAACACCAGCATCCAGGAAACCTTTACCGCCATCGACCGATTTGAATGGCAAGCGCTAGATGAAATCCTCCAGATGAGAGAACAGCAGCTTTACCTGCAAGCTGGATATAAAAACTTTTCAGAATACTGCCAGCGTGAATTATACGCCTGGGGTGGATACCGACGAATCAACCAACTGCTAGGAGGCAAAAAGGTCATAGACACAGTTGGCGAATTGGGGGGACATATTAAAAACGAGCGTCAGGCTCGTCCTTTACTTCGCTTAGTCAAGGAACCAGAAAAGCTTAAAGCTGCTGTATCTCTGGCTCTGAAAGATAACCCCTCCCCTGGTGAATCAGACTTTGCAGCTGCTGCAAATATTGTGGTTCCTCAACTTCCACGCAAAAAGCAATCTATTCAGGAACCAATGGTTCCCAAAATTCAGGAACCAGTGGTTCCTCAAAAAGCCATTGTCACAGTTTCACAACAGTCACATCCAAGGTATGGAGAAGAGGGAACCATTGAGGCTTCGGCTCCAAATCACTGGCAGCAGATTGTCACCTTTGCTGATGGGGAGAGGTTGTTGATCAACAATGCTGATTTAGATGCCCACAGTGTCCCATTCCCTACAGAGCCAAGTTATCCACCACAATACTCTGAGGCGATCGCTGCACTCAAAGAGCAACACAAGCTTGAGTTAGAGCGCTTACAACAAGAATTGAGAATTGGGCTACAGTCAGAAGCCACTGCTAAAGCTGAAGCCCAGGTACATGAGCAAATCCAATCTTTGCAAAACCTGTACAAGCAGCAGAAAGAACAAAACATCCAGTTACAGCAACGGCTGGATGAAATGGAGGGGTTGAGAAAGCTGGAGGCTGAGAATCAGCAACTCAAGCAGCGTATTCAAGATTTGGAAAACGCGGTTGAGCAGCGCCCTTCTCAACAGTGGGGAAATACCATGACCCAGCAAGCGACCAAAGCGTTGAACAAGCAGGTAAAACAGGCATTAGAGAAAACCATTGACCTGCGATCGCTAGCCCAAGAACCACCCAAAGAAAATGCCCAAGAATGTCTGCGGCTGATGGGTATGGCGTTGAAAAACCTTGCCAGTGCGATGAACAACACCCAAGCCTTGGAAGCTGCGGCAATCATTCTGGGGAGTGAACCTACACCAGTTGCGATCGCATATCGAGCCGAGCAATTGGAAATGTTGCCCCAAGCAGTTAGTGATATTCGGCGGGTGCTTGCACAGCCTGGGTGTACTTGGCAGGAGTTTTGGAATGTTGCCCAAGAGTATGAGGTAATCAAACAAGACTATTGGGCGGAATTGACTACCCAAGAGACTAATTTAATTGCTGCCCTCCAGAATGCATCCTCTCAACCAGACACCATTAGTGTTGGTTCTATCGTGTCTCATGCTGACCCCTACCGCACTTTGTATGTAGAGAGGGGTGAGGTGGTAGAGGATTTGGGAGAAGAACTGGTGGTGGCCTGGGATTGTTGGAAGGAGCAATCGAAAAAAACTGATAGGTATTTCCGAGATGAGTTGCGATTCTGGCAACCGGAAAAAAAGTAGGTGAAGTTGTTGATTAGAGCGATTGCTTAGTTAAAAACTGTGCAATCACCCTATGAAAAGTGCCTCCGCCGCAAACGGTAGACAACAGCACGATTATAACAATGTAGCTAGTTGTACTGCTAAATGTACTGATAACTTTTTAGACCGATAAATATCAAACCAAGCCCCGCATCGCAGCGAGGGAAATTTCCGTGCGTCAACATAAACAGGAGATTGTAAAATGACCACAACTATTACAAGACCCAAGCCCAAAAAGGCTGCTGCCACTAAACCACAGTCACCATACAAAAGACTTCATGTGATTATTCCAATTGAAGATATGTTGTGGGCTTCCCAGCAAAAACCCTCCATTAATCAGCTATGGCAGGAGTGCTGGACGGCTGATCCTTATGGTTCTCGGTGGATGCCTTTGACTCCTGCTTTGGGGTACAGTACTTTTATCTCTGCGAAGAAAATTCTCTCTGACAGTGGTCTGTTCATTTTCAAACCCGACAAGTCGATTCAAGATGGCAGGGAAACGGCTAGCTGGATGGTGAAGAATTTGCATGGTAGCCGGATGAAGGAATTTTGGGAAAAAGCCAATGCTGAAAAACAAGAACCAAATGCTGGGGATTCAGAGAAAGATGCTGGCTGTGAAGAAATGGGTGCTTTGTATAAAGCATCTATTTCAGGTGAAAATCATACAGAGCAAGGGTTTCAGGAAACCTCACGAACTGCTCAAGAACAGTTCACGAACTCATCATTTGAGTTCGTGAACTGTGTCTCTGACACGCTTACAGGAAATTCGCGTGAGGGGGAAACGGCGATCGCTCCCTTGGAGGTCGCGTCGCCTCGGATTGTTCGAGGCGTGTCAGAGAAGGAGAAAGACTTGCCTATGGCAATGGACTGCACGACGCTGGCGCTTGTAGATGGTGTACAGGGTGAATCTGCTTTGTTGTTGGCTGAAAACCAGGACTGTGGCGTTCAACAGAGGGACTGTCATGAAGGCACTTTTTCCGCCGCGTCCGTCGCTAAAAATGAATTTTCTTTAAATTCTGCGATCGCTAATCAAACACAGGGGCAGGTAGAACAGGGTAATCCCACTTCGTTGTTAGTTGAAAATTCAGTTTCAGGTGTAGAAATGAAAGCGGATCACGAGGGTGAAAGTTCCGCCGTGCCTGTCACCAACGCTGAAAAATGGTCACATGAGGCGATTGTTGCAAGGTCGCAGTTATGAAACAGGAAACTTGAGAGCAAAGAATAACTTGCACGTATGAAAAGTTAAGGTTTTCAGTAAGGTTAAAATGTCCGAATAAAAATTCAATCGGATCAAAAGATAAATCATTTCTTTTCTGATCTTACTATGATGTATATTTAATTTTAATTTTATAAGTAAAAATACGGCATAATACTTGATTTATCAAGCTGATAAGTGTATTATCGAAGTTAGAAATCAAAGTTACAATCATGATTATTTAGAGCGGCAAAACTTAATCTGTGCTTTAGAGCTTGTTACGAAATAACTTTAACTATTGCTTTTGTAGAAACTATGGCAATGAAACGGATAAAGTTAATACTCCTGTCTGCCACAGCACTAACAACACTGCTGATCAGTAATCATCGCGTACAAGCTGCTAATTTAGCTCTGAGTTTTGGAGAATTGGTAACTCCTCCACCAGATACTACCATTTCTAGTTTTTTCAGAAATCAAATATTAGTCCTATAGTATTTATAGTAATTATTACAAACATTTAGAGGAGAGGAAATAAAAGTTAATTTATCCTAGTGTGGTAAAACTTACTAGAGAAGACGACTCTCTAAATTAGCCAAGTAACCCTTGGGGTCTCTGCGAAATCGATATTGTTCAATTCTGGCTTTGTGATGTTTTTGCAATTGAGAGCGTAATTCGAGCCAAGTATGAATATCAACTTGTGCTAAATCAGATGCGGTAAAAGAATGAAGCTTAGTAGCTATCGCACAGGCAAGTTTGACAGAACCACGAATAACGAGGGATGAGGGGGCAACCTTACGACCGGTACAACGACGTTGATGATGACGTAGCATACCAAAAGCATGTTCTAAGTCATTATTAGTTCTGGGAAAATCTTCAATTTCATAACAATGAAAAAGTCCAGACCAGTAGTTATGAGTGGTTTTTATAAAGTTATCGATTGCGGTATTAAGTGTCCCAGCTTTCTGCTTTTGTTGGGACATTTCTGTTAACAGTTGCTGATAACTTTGTTTGACTTAACCAGCATCAAGACCTATTTTATTATTGAGAATATTACTAGCTTTATCAACCCACTGATATGCAACTCTAACAGGTGAAAATAAAGATGCCGTTGCAGATAACCCCTTAGCTATCAGGTGTTTTAGGTTGACTAAAGGTGGTGGTAAAGCACTTTTTTTTCCATCCGCTCTAAGCTTTGCTCTATCAACGTCAAATTTTCTTGTAACTTTAATCCAGATGCCTCTAACGGTGGATGACCATCATTGGTTATAGAACTACGCACTGCCGAGCAATAATCTTCAATAATAGTTGCCAAATCCTTATCTTCATTGACAACACTACGTTCAATGTCTCGTAATCCTCTAACTTTTTTTTTCAATTCCTTTTTTGCATGTCTATCCGCCTCATATATGGGTTTAATTGCTTCTTTCAGGTAATGGTAATGACATAAACCATGAGCAATACTAGGTAATGCTAACCCAACAGCTTTGCGAATTGATTGTTGTCCATCACTAACAACTCCATCAATTGGTACATTTAGGGTATTAGTTACTTCTAATAATAATGCCGCTAAATCTTCATTCCTTGATGATAATAAGGTTTTAGCTAGTATTATTTCTCCTGATAAGCAATCTCGAATTACCCATAATACCTCATGTCCAATTTCGGGCTGCATCCCATCAATAGCTAATATCACCCGTCCTTGATTTTTAAATATTGCTTTTAACCTTTTATGGTCTTTTAGCCACAAAGAAAGTAACTCATCATATCTGTCAATTAGGTGCGTGACCGTTCGTTGACTTATACATATACCCTTTAATTCAAGGTGAGTGTGTATTTGGGGAACACTTCTATGTTCCTGGTAGCGTAATGCTCCTATATAAGCAATCACATCCAAACCAAATTCGTTTTGTGGTAGAGCTAGGGAACCTTCTTGCTCTGGTCGATATGCTTTTTTGTACCGCAGACATGACTTATTTTGACATCGACGAATTTTTAGCTGTAGTTCTACTACCCCATTTAATGTTCTTATATGTCGAGGATTATTATATTCATTCCACATTGCTTGACCGCACGAAGGGCATTTTTTTTGAACACAATCGAATACTTCAAACGATGTTGCCTCTGGTTTTAGACTTTTTCTTGCCAAGTTTTTGCACCATTATTTCGCTACAAGGTCAAGATTACAGGATTTCTACTCTTCTCTAGTAAGTTTTGCCACGCTAGGTAAAGATTACATCAGCAGTTACCGAGACTTACATTATCGCTATCAGATAGAGACGGCGGTTAATATTGGTTTTTGGTGGGATGCTCCGGTAGACCGACGCACACGGCAAACTTTAGAACAGGCAATGATTCAGAAGTGGCGATCGCCGTTCAACAAGGAAAATTGGGAGCGGTGGGGGCAGCCGTTTAAGTAGGGTGTTTAGTGGTGATTAAAATGTCTGATAATTTACCTTTTCAAAATCCTGACCAACTATATCAATGGCATCAGGGTATAAAAGATGCCAACCGTAATAATATTTTTTGTCATTGTCGTGCTTGCGATTATGAGTGGATGGATTCAGCATTTGATGTTACTTGTATTCAATGCAGTAGCAAAGATGTAGAAAGTATTTCATCTTGGCAGTTTCCCGATGACTAAATCGAAATACTTATTGAATAGTGCGACGGCGAAGCGAGTAAAGCGAGTGTGATTGTTGTTTTGGAAATATAAGCAACGCCTGACTGCACTATCCCCTTCAACAGCAGAATAATTAGTTGATTATTATTGGTATTAATAGTTATTATTCGGGTTTACCGAACCTCAAAATTCGAGTAAACCGTAATCTTTTTTACTGCTTAATTTTGTACGGTAATCATCAATTACTTGGTGATAGCCGAATTTACACTAGTTTTAACCATACTTATTATAAATACATAAGCACACAACCAAGTGCAAAAACCAATTAAACAAGAACTGAATTTTTCTGAGAAAGAGTTATGACAGTAGTTCGTTACAACCCCTGGCAATAATTGAACGCTTTAGAACGTCACATCAACGGCTTATTTGGAGATACCAGAGTACTATCTGCACGGCTTGAAAAAGGCTTTATCAGAGTTCCGACTGCTGAGTTGCAAGACACTGATGATGCGATTCATCTCAAACTAGAACTGCTAGGACTTGAAACTAAAGACTTAGATATTCAAGTCACCCAAGATGCTGTTCACATCAGTGGTGAGCGCAAGTCCCAAACTCAAACCGAAAACAATGGCACTACAAAAAGTGAATTCTACTACGGTAAGTTCAAACGTGTAATTCCTCTATCTGCTCGGATTCAAAATACCAATGTCACCGCAGATTATAAAGACGGTATCTTGAATCTGACACTGCCAAAAACTGAGCAAGAAAAGAACAAAGTTGTCAAGCTTAATTTAGAACAACCTGCTGCATAGTCTGAAACTTCATTTACCTCCAATGATTGATTGAGATAGCTTTCTATGGGCATGGCCGAATGGCATGGTGATGCCTAAATCCCTGGTATTCCTAGATGAAAGAATGTGGGGTTGCAGGTATTGGGGAATTAAGAAGATGTTGAACTCCTTGATGCACTCGCATTCAATTGTCTGAAACACACTCAGCCTACACCATGCCCTGACAAGGTTTCACATGAATCTTCGTGCCATTCGGTTCAGGTACTTCGATTCTCAAGGGGTTAGAAAACAAACCAGAAGTTGCTAAACAGTATTGGCAGGAATTATTTGAGAAAATTCTGGACTGTACGCCAGTTTATGCCCATATTTAGCTTTGACAAGTATTCCTTAAGGTTGCTTGTGTTAACTTATTGCCATCTTTTCTGCGTTCGCTGATGGTTTTAGGAAACTTTTTCGAGCTTATTATCAGTTAATTTAGATAGCTTTTTACGTTTCAATACTAAATGTGTGCTAAAAGTGCCGAGAGCAAGTAAACTCACAATAGATGTGGGTTCAGGGACACTGATTATAGTTGCAGAAAACCTAATGGGTAATTCACTATCTTCTGTTCCCAAATTTTCAAAACCTGGTGTCAACGGTGGTGCAGAAAAAACCTCTAAATAACCCGGTGTCGGCAAGAAAGTAGCAAAAAAAGGACTCACAAAGTTTCCTGCTGATGTGGAATAACCAAAACCATCACCCGTTAACTGTTGACTATTAAGACTAATTAAATTATCAACATTAAAAGGTTCGTTTCCTGGGATTGGAGTCCCTGCGGGTTGTAAACCAGTAATTGTTTCACCATTACGTATCCCAGTAATTCCAGAAATTAAGTAATAACCTAATTCGTTAGGGGTGTCATTAGTAGTGAAAGTTCCGTTCGCTTCTATACCAGTACCAGAATAATTCCAGTTCCAATCTAAAGCAGAGGCGGTTTGCATTGTTCCAAAAACTAAGCCAAACGTGGTAGTGAGGGCTGTAGCAGATAGTAGAGCTAGATTTTTCATAGAGGTCGTTAGTGCGATTGCTTTCAACATACCAAGGGTGATCCCGGTTCTTGTAGAGAGTTCCCATGTATTATACGGAAACTGATGAGGTTGGTATTATTTAAGCAAAGAGAATTCAAGAAGCTTTGTGCCTAGTTCAATATGGGTTTTCGGTATTCTGCACCGCTAAGGGCTAATTGCATCCAGTAAAAACAAACCCACATCTTTATGCAATGGTTCATTATGCTGTGGACAAGCCGTTGAATGTAAGCATCTTGGACAACCAGTTTCACAATCACATTCGGCTGCTAAAGCATAAGATACAGCAGCAAATTTTGTGAAGTCGGAGAAAATAGCTTCTGCTGCCCCATTCCCTCCTTCACAACTGTCAAAAAGACTGAAATACTACCTGGGGGATTTGTTGAATCTGCTCCGCAGTTGTTGTGATTGCGGCGTTGTTCTCTTCAAGGAATGTTGTGGAAGAAACTAAGTTGGCGTTACTTGTTTTAATTGATCCCAAAGCGATCGCTTCTTCCCAATCCCCAAATTGAGTTGGCTTAACCTCTTCAACGAACTTAACAATCAACCGTTTTCCTAATACTGCCATTACCTCGCCAACTCCATATTCCGGCGAGTAAACGTATTTACCTGCACTTAGCCATTCCGGGGGTTCTGGAACAGTTTGGTTGGCGGCACGGATAATTGCGGCGTAATCGGTTGGTTTGTTATCAGTCACAAATTTATGTTTCTGCTAGCAGTAAATTATTTGTTACTGACTGCCAGTATAGGACTTAACGGCAAGCAGCAAATGCCCACCCGTCCAGATGGTAGCTTCCAGAGTATGCAGGATAACCAGAATTTTGAACAGCATCAGAAGCAATAAATCAGGATTTATTATCTCTTATGTCAGGATTTGTTAATTTATTCAAGGTGATTGAGCTATTTACCCCCAATTTTGTAAATATAGATACAGAAATTATTTATTTTACTCTTTCTGGTCTAGTTGAAGAGAGTAATGCTTGCAAGTTTTAATAGATTACAGACACAGAAAGCCTATGTCCCATCAAACAGTTTCGGTTAATTCGACCGCCCCGACTCTGGCAAACCAGATCACTTCAGGTTGGAACCCCGTCTGCCACATCACGTACAACCGAGATACCTAGGTAAAGTTGCTCCAACCACCCAGTGACTATGCTTTTGAGGAAGCCAAGTTGCTCTGCCAGGAATCCCCAGTGACCTGGGTTGCCTGGGTGCCAGGTTACGGTGAAGTGGTACTTGATCGGAGTGATTTCTATTGCTAATTAAAAGCACGGTTGATATACCCACCAGCTATTTCGCTAATGTTTTATTTGCCAGGTTAACAATGCAAGGTCAAAACAATTCAAAATTCAAAATTATCAATTCAAAATTGCAATTCTTTTGGGGCTTGAACCCACCACTGATTGAAGACCACTGAACTTCGTTCAGTGGGGGCTTGTACCCAGAATTGATCAATTCAAAATAAATCTTCTTCTTAATGCGTACATTTTGAATTTTGAATTTTGAATTCAAAAAATGGTCAAGGTCTGGCTGGTATGGGTAAGTAAGTAATTCAGGTATTAAACAGGTTGAGTGTGATGAACGTCGATTCGGCTATTGATTGGGATGAAATATTTGAGTATCTGCCGGGGACAGTGGTAGAACTCAAAAATAATCCTGGGGTTTTGCATCAGATTGATTACTATGAAACCACGATGGTTCCTCCAATCTGGTTGGTGAACGATCCGCGTCCGCGTTACCCTCACGAGTTGCAAATTGTCTCTCGTCGTGACATCCAGGTTTGTGACATAGGGTCGCAGGTTGTTGCATTCTGAGCAAGTGCTGCCTCTGGTATTTAGCATGAATTAACCACCAAAAATTGAACTTGAATTTTAAGAATTGAGTGTAGCTTGGCTAATAACCTCTAACAAGAACAAACCTACATCCTTGAGCAGTGGTTCATTTTGCCCAGGACAAGCAGTTGAATGTAAGCATCTTGGACAACCCATGTCACAACCACATTCACTAGCTAAAGCATAAGCTGCGGCTGCAAACTTGGGAAAATCTGTGAAAATGGCTTCTACTGCACCATTACCCCCATTACAAGTATCGAAGAAGTAACCGATATTCCTAGTTTCCTTCTGCACAATTATTTCATCTACATCGAAGCTTGAAGATAAAACTACTAATGGTACAGCCTTGATTCACACGTTGACTCGGCGGCTTCTCTTGTGCTGTATGTGGATGAGACGTACCGCTCTAACAAGCACTGGAAGGGTAATCTCTGCTGGGGCTATGCAAATGCTAATAGCGCTAAGAAAAAGGCATCAAGGAAAAATATTTTATTTTTTAAACATACTAATTGCTGCAACACCAGACGCACCAGCATCAAGACATTTTTGATAATTTTTTTCGTTAATTCCCCCAAGAGCAAAAACTTTCATTTGTGTTGATTTGCAAGCTTTAGTGAGCATATCTAGACCAATACCTTTTGCTTCTGGATGAGTTGGGGTCGCAAAAATAGGTGAAAAAAATACATAGTCTAATCCTTCATCCTCTGCCTCTTTTATAGATTTTAATGAGTGACATGATTTTCCAAACAGTATACTATTGCTTTTTGCCTCTGGCATTTTAATTTGGTCTTTTTCTCTAAAATGAAAAGCACTAACTAAAGAAGATTTATAATTTAGAGAAAATGGTAAAATAATTGGCAATTCTTTGTAGGATAGATTCTCAATAATTATATCTATAATTTCTCTATTTGCCTCATATAATCTTATATAACACGAATCTGCACCGTTGCTGATAGCTCTATTTACCCATTTAGTAACTTGAGCAGAAATTTTTGATTTGTCAGAACAAATTATTTCGGAATTCTCTCCTGACAACATATCAAATATGGCGATTTTTTTAAAAGGTTTTATTGTTTCTTTCATAGAACCCTTCTTTGATTTTTACAGTAATGGTTGTAGCAGGAGTCTGATTTTGAAGTGGCGCAGTCCATTTAACAAGGAGAACTGGGAGCGCTGGGGGCAACCGTTTAGTTAGAAAAAGTAAAGTTTAGTATCAAAGTAAATCCGCTCTTTTAATAGAGTGATAACTTATTAATTGAGGCCCTATAGCTTCATAGACAGATTTGACAGCCTGTTTGTTCAATTTAGTAAGAGGTAAAGACGCTGTTGTATTGCAATCTGTCCCATCAAGTAACAACAACACCCAACTCGAACGCTGATATTTCCTCCTAGTGGTAAACAGAGGGCGCTGTAACTGATTGCTCAGTAGGCCTTAATCAGTACAACCCTGAACGGATGATGGATGTGAGGAAATAACTAAGTGAGTAGAGCTTGGGTGTTGTTATTTTGGGAATATATATAAGCAACGCCTAACTGCACTATCCCCACTTGTCAGTGATGACTAAAACTCAGCCATTGCAAAGATTTACATCTAAGCGTACATTCCTTGACTTTTAAATGTTTACCGTAATAATCTGTAAAAAAGTGTGAAAAATCTGCGTTTCATGTCATAGCGAAAGCTAGAATTTGCTTTGCTGCTCGTTGTCCACTGCGAATTGCTCCCTCCATATAGCCACAATATTCAACGGGAGCGGTATGTTCTCCTGCAAAAATGACTCCTCCGGCAGAGTAGGGTAAATCAGAGCGCCAGCTTTTCAAGTCTCTAGGAACGAAATAGCAGTAAGATCCCTGTGACCAAGGATCAGCACTCCAGTCATGAGTTGCAGTTGCGAACGCTTTGGGAGCATTTGGCTTAAGCGTGGATACTGTTTGTTGTGCTAACTCAACGGAGTGTCCAACAACATTTCGGCTAGGTGTCCCACTGCTTGTACAAGCAAGAATTCCCGCTTCACCTGTCTGAGTTAGGGTAGATTCCCAGACCGTTTGATAAGGTGTTTCTGCCACGACTAACCCCCAACTGGATTGCTGCCAGAAACGGTTGGAGTACTGAAGTAAAGTCTTAACCGATATCCCATAGGGCAAGTGAGCGATCGCCTCTCGTTGTGCCTCTATAAGCGGAACTTCAATAGACAAATGGCGCAAAACACTCCAGGGAATTGTGACAACAATCCAGTCGGCAAATACTTCAACCTGTCCCTGAACCGTTTTTAAACTCACGGCAACAGTTTGTTCTTGCTGCCCAATCCGCACAACTGGGGTATTAAGATGGATGCAATCGCCCAAAAAGTGAGCAAATGACATTGCAAGTTGACTACTGCCACCTCGAATTCGCAAATTGGGGTAAATATAGCGTAGCTGACACCAGGGGCAAGATGAGCTGAAAGTATTACTGTATAAGCTTTATAACTGTCGCTTTTTGATAAATCATCTAAGCCTTGTTTGCTTCTTGTTAGAGAAGGCTGTAACGAAAGAACAAGGGTTTCAGTCCTGTAACTTGCATACTACAAACCTCGGTTCTAGGTAAAATTGTACTACTTTGCCCCTAGTGTCAGCTACGCTATATTTACCCCTGTTAAACTTGCTGATCACACAGGTGACAATTTCTTAGAGGAAAAATTCAGATATAGAAAACCTGGGACTGGGATGATTTATCAGGCTGTATTTGATTTTGGAATTGATTTAACTAAGTCATGGATGATAGGAGATAGAGACGAGGATTATAAGGCAGCGATCGCAGCCGGGGTCAACTTTATGTGGGCTGATATTTGGCACATGAGATTTACTCCGGGTATGTATGAAATTAAATCTGCTACGCCACAGCAAGTAAAATTTTTAGATAGAAAAAATTTAAATTTAAATTAATATTCTCTATTAAACAATAATAATGCTATTAACAAAACCTGAAATACAACAAGTTTTAGAGCAAGTTAAAGCTGCTTTTCCCAACTTGACTGATTGGGAATACAACAATTAACATGAAAATCCGATTTTTAAACTCGCAATATGTCGCCGCTTACCGCGAACTGCGTTTACAAGCGTTGAGGGGGTTCAGCCTTAATTCTTGCTCAAAAATGTTTAAGTCCCGTTAGAAAAAGGTTTTTATGCAAAGACAGAGGACGTAGTGATACTAGCAGCCAGACGCTCTAAGCGGACATCCGACTCAAACACCATCTCTTCAGGTTTATACAGCATTTTTATCTTGTTCCCATCCACTTTTAGCGTAGTAGAAAACTTAATCGAACGTTGATCAGGAATGGTAAAAAGCCGATCTTTTCCTCTGGATAACTCTCGAATAAACTCCTTAATTCCTTTATCGCGGTTAGATGGACGTTGATAAAACGATTGCAACCGCCGCCAAAGTTTAGGAAAGATAGGTGGTAAGGCTGAGAGGTCAGGAGGAATATCTACTTCAAATCCATCCATTGAGCGGTCAGCAGACCAAATTTCTCGATTTTCTGCTCGTGCCTCCTCAGTTGCAGCCACCATCTCATCCCGCAACTCTTTATAAAGGG
This sequence comes from Nostoc favosum CHAB5714, assembly GCF_020829495.1. GTDB lineage: Bacteria > Cyanobacteriota > Cyanobacteriia > Cyanobacteriales > Nostocaceae > Nostoc > Nostoc favosum. The sequence continues at coordinate 23,949 of NZ_JAIVFQ010000023.1, forward strand.
TTTCATAAAACATCGGGTAGACATGTCCCTCCTGGAGCAACCTGTAGTTGACGCTTTGACGCAGCATGTCTGCTTGAAGTTCATCTCCTCTTCCGGTGTTGTCCCAATCTGGTGGCTCGCCAGTAAAGACAAAGCAAACAGGACGTCCATTGCCGTCAGCATTGTTAGATAGGATATATCCGGGTAACCTGGATTGATTGCCACCGAGTAATTGGATATTCCGTTTGGTTGCATTTGAGGAAAAGGGTTGAATTGCCGCTTTCTCAAGAGCATCTATACCTTCGTAGCGAAGCTGAACTTGTCCACCATTTTTGAATTCAATTCGCCCCTCTAACTTATCAAACAATGTATCATCCTCTGCCTGAAACCGAACTGAATCTCCATCGGGAACCCCACTGGTTGGTTCAAAAGTCCCTCGAATCAGCACAAACGGCATAATTTTGTCCTTAGTATTGAAAAGTTTAATAGATTAATCCAAGATACAATCAGGACGCATGTAATTTAATGCTACATTGGCTGCAAATACATTAATTTTACATAAATTTTTGGCTAATTTCACTTCAGAGCAGCTAATTCTCAAACTTTTGTAGCGTTACTCAGATGTTCCCAAAATCAATTCATGACGTCACGATAAAAGGTTTTTTGCTCAAACTCAGAGCTTTTATCTTTGCCTTCACCTTAGAATAGGCATTCTTGTAACTAGCAACTTGAGTAAGTAGAAAAACTCGCGTTTTTAGAATCTGAGCTTGACGTTAAGCAAGTGCGGATTGAATATCAAAGACCATAATTCTTTGACAGCCTTCTGATGATCGCGTTGCGAAAGCTTATGTGGACTGAATAATAAGGTATTCAATCCACCATTGTTGAGTTGAGTTACTCAGTTAAACCTTGACTCGTCGGAGTCAGTTTTACTCCTGATCCTGATCAATTTTTTCGATATCATCAGGTGTACCAGTGGCAGAAATTTTTGATGTACCAGATTTACCTGCACCTGAATTGCCGCCAGAAGCGCTATTCCCCCCTGAGTGTTTAGAATCAGTGTTGCCTTGTTCATCTTGAAGCTGTTCAAGGCGGTTTTTTTCTTGAGCTTTATCTTTTTGGTCAGCCATATTTTAAAAACATTTTTAGCGTAGCGATCGCTATATACTCTACCACTTTCGTTATTCTGGCGACACCAAAAGCAAATGCTCTTAATTGTCAGTTCTCTTGGATAATCAGCTAGTCGGCACGCTCCCCGTAATACCCTTGCAACCCAATCAGCTAAACCTATTTCCAGAAGTGAAACCCACGCCAGCACGTAGAGCAGAGGGGCTGGTGATGAGTGCTGATGCCCTGCTGAAGTGGAAATCTCAGATTTTGGACTATCAGCAGAAGGTGAGGGAGAGCAAACCACCACAGCAGACGGCATTGTTTGACCTTGCACCCAACCATTGCGACCCTGACCGGATTGATCCGTTGCAGTTGTCAGTGCGATCGCTCTCTTTTTGGAGGATGCCAGCTGATAGCCCCGGCGATGCGTGTCTTTACTTTGTTGTTGACTCTGCGGCTGGCCTGATTTTATATGTAGGGGAAACTTGCAGAAGTAACAAGCGCTGGAAAGGGATTCACGCCTGCAAGGATTACATCGCCAGCTATCAGGATTTGCATTATCGCTATGAGATGAAGACAGCAGTCAACATCGCGTTTTGGTGGGACACCCCCACAGACCGACGCGCACGGCAAGAATTGGAATTGAGTTTAATTTTGAAGTGGCGCAGTCCATTTAATAAAGAGAACTGGGAGCGCTGGGGGCAACCGTTTAGTTAGAAAAAGTAAAGTTTAGTATCAAAGTAAATCCCCTCTTTTAATAGAGTGATAACTTATTAATTGAAGCCCTATAGCTTCATAGGCAGATTTGACAGCCGATGTTCAATTTAGTAAGAGGTAAAAACGCTGTTATATTGCAATCTGTCTGGTCAACTAAGAACAACACCCAACTCGAACGCTGATATTTCCTCCTAGTGGTAAACAGAGGGCGCTGTAACTGATTGTTTAATCAGTACAACCCTGAACGAATGATAGATGTGAGGAAATAACTAAGCCAGTAGAACTTGGGTGTTGTTGTTTTGGGAATGTAAGCGCTCGCCTAATTGCACTATCCCCTTCAACAGCAGAATAATTAGTTGATTATTATTGGTCTTAATAGTTTTTATTCTGGTTTACCGAACTGAGCAATTAGAGTAAACCGTAATCTTTTTTTAGTTCTACTTAAGTGCGGTAATCATCATATTATTAGGTGATAAGAACCGAATTTACAGAAGTTTTAACCATACTTATTATGAATACATAAGCACAAAAGTAAGTGCAAAAACGATTAAACAAGAGCTAATTAGGGGCAAATATAGCGTCGTTGACACCAGGGGCAAACTAAACACTAATCCCGCCCACGATGACCCCTGTTATAACCTTGTTTTAAAACGCTCTCACGGATGAGATTGGGATGAATACCGCCGCACACGAAGTTGCCCTTGACTACACTAACACCGTCCAAGCCGAGAAAACAGAAGACATCTCCCCAACCGCGCTCGATGAGCAGTACGATACTGCCACCATAATGGGCGGACTCTACGGCGACGGGATTATTGGATTGAAAGGAGCATTTGAGCCGACGTGGGCAGATCGCCTCGGTGAGGATATTGAGGTTCTCTTCTCAGAAGCGCTCGCCCGTCCTAGAGGGGCGGTAGGGCGGGGGCCTAACCGATACTACGTAGAGATTCACCCGGAGAGAATCAGGGGGTTTCTCGACCTCGTGACACATCCTTGGGTAGTGGCAGTGTCAACCGCAGTTCTCTCTAAGGACTATAAAATCGTGGAGATTGGGTTCGACGTGCCTCTGACTGGCTCCATGAATCAGCCGTGGCACCGCGACTTTCTGGCGCCCGAAGCCACTCTGACAGGACGCAGGCTCAACTCGCTTGCCTTCAACTTGACCACGGTGGATGTCGAAGAGGACATGGGGCCGTTCGAGATAGCGCCCGGTACTCAGTGGGATCGGCCAATTGGCTTCAAACACGAAATGTTTCCGCCCAAATCTCTTTATGGCCGATACCAGGAGCGCACCGTGAGGAAGCTCCCAAAGCGTGGAGATATATCTGTCCGGTCAGCGCTGACCATTCATCGGGGTACAGCCAACCAATCCCAAAAATCGCGGCCAGCGCTAGTGCTTGGTGTGGATGCTCCAGATGCCCAAAACGCAAAGCGGCACGATCTCCAGTTTACTCAGTCTTACTACGAGACTATCCCTGTAGAACACCGAAAGCACTTCGCCTGCCGGATCGTTGACGCACTAGAACCTATCGTACAAGCGCATACGATCGAAGGACTCGTTATGGGGGAGGCTTAACATAACCTGAGTTCAGGTTAAAACACATTATTAGCACATAAAGATTACTGCCTTCTCCCTGCAAAAACAATGTGCTAATAAGGTATTTCACTGTATTAGTGCATAAAAATTACTGTTAAATGCGGTATAAACAACTTTACTGTCAAATCTAAAATCTATGTATAACAAAAGCTTAAGGGGCGATGCCTACGGCGGCAAGCTACGCTCCTACTGTTAGTCTTCCCTTAATAATGGGTGCGATCGCCTGCGACGGGCTACGCCTGCCTGGGGTTTCCTCGCTTGTAAAAGTTGAAATTACAGCGCCATGTTCAAAGGTTCTGGCAATTTGGCATCACTTGTCTCTGAATTGCCGTTTAAATGAGATATCAACAGAACAGAACAGCCACAAATCGCCTAAGTTGACCCAACGCTGTAGAACTCAGCAGCCAACCCACAGCGCTCGGTCATCGCAACTCTTGGAGACGCTGCGCGAACGCTACAACTGGCTAGTAATGTACTAGAAAATAAATAGTAAATGTGCGATGGCGTACCCGCCCTTTCCGGTGGCGATCGCAATAAAGCGTAAGCAAAAAGCTCCTTAATCGTGTAATCTACAAGGCATTGAGCCGAAACCCTTGTGATTTCCTGTAAGATGGTCTGAAAAACCTTATCCTGTCTGCCTTTGATAATTCGCTACATCAGAGTCAAAAAAGCCTCTATTTACAACGAAAAATCAAGCTTTTTAAACTCATATTGCAGGAAATTACAAACATCTCGGCTTGATACCTACTAAACTTTTGCTACAACTCCCTGATTTGGCAACTCGAAGGAAGCTGCTGTAATGACAGGTGCATTTGGATTGGACACGGTAATTTCAGTAGGTTGAGATTGAGGCAGCAGTCGGTAGTCAGTACGCCAGCGTTCGCGGTTCAGATCGCAGCGAACATAACCGCGCAGTCTACCATTGAAATATTTCACCCACGGGTTCTGTGGCAATGCTGCTTCTACGTCGAATGTCCAAGGACAGCTTGAACTGATCGAAGTACCAACAAACTCAGTCGCTACTGTTTGTGAGTTGGGGTCGTCGAAGTTAGCCTTCAGGTCATTAACCCAGCTAGAATGCCAGTCACCAGTAATGACTACGGGGTTCGACGGGCGGCGTTGCTGGATGAAACCGAGAATGCGATTGCGAGAGGCAACATAACCATCCCACTGGTCAAGGTTGAAGACTTCTCCTGCTCCGGTATCGTAGTCAAACTGAGCCATGATAGTCTGTTGGGCAATGACGTTCCAGCGTGCGCCAGAGCGATCCAGTCCCTCAAACAGCCACCGCTCTTGCTCCGAACCAGTCATTGTAGCAGTTGGGTCAGTAGCAAGAGCGCATCGCGGCTTACGTCCGTCACCACAGGGTTGATTGGTACGGTACTGGCGGGTATCTAGGACGTTGAATTCAACGAGATCGCCAAAAGTCAACCGTCGGTAGAGCTGCAAATCAAGACCTCTAGGCTTTGAGAAGTCCCGCAGTGGCATGTGTTCATAATATGCCTGAAAAGCAGCAGCACGGCGGGCAAGGAACACCGAGCGTGACTGTGCTTCGGGGTCTTGAGGAATTTCGTCTGCCCAATTATTGTCAACTTCGTGGTCGTCCCAAGTGACTAGCCAAGGAAATGCAGCATGAGTTGCTTGTAGGTGTGGGTCAGTCTTGTACAGAGCGTGACGGTTACGGTACTCCTGCAAGGTAAATGGCTCACCATTGCCATCGTGCGATCGCAGCGCAGTTGTACTCGGTGGGCCTTCATAAATATAATCACCGAGATGAACCACTAAGTCTAAATCCTCTTGAGCCATATTTTTGTAGGCGGCATAATAACCACTTTGCCAGTTTTGACAGGAAGCGAAGGCAAAGCGGAAGCGCTCAACGCGATCGCGCGGGTTAGGAGCAGTGCGAGTCCGCCCAATAGGACTGACTTGATTACCTACTCTGAAGCGATACCAGTACCATCGTGCAGGTTGTAATCCTTGCACTTCTACATGAACAGAGTGTCCAAATTCTGGAGTAGCCATCTGTGTGCCACTGCGGACAACTTGCCGCATCTTTTCGTCGGTAGCAACCTGCCACTGCACTGGAACATTATATGGTGGCATCCCACCACCATTGAGCGGATCGGGGGCTAAACGCGTCCACAGCACTACATTATCTGGAAGTGGTTCACCAGAAGCAACACCCAGACTAAAAGGATAATTAGAAAATCGGGGTTGGGCGAGAACTTTGTTAGACCATTGATTGGCGATCGCAAAACCAGTTAAGGCTCCAGTTCCAATCAACACTTGTCGCCGTCTCAAGCGACTTGATAGCAAGCGCTCGAAGTTGAAGTTCTGCATATACTCCCCTGATTGTCGCGTTTGAATCACAGCAAAGTGTAACAGCGCAACTTTAATCCCTCTTTGCAATCAGGTTAAGTGTTGATTATTCCAACACAACCCTAATTGTTTTACCTGAACTAATAGTGCTTTAATACTTGGGTTGGGGCGTTTTATAATTTAGGCTATTTTTTCATCAATATCCTTATCCAACAAGGGTTTCAGAAATACCGTGCATTTGCCCTGTTGTCTACACTATCTACAAATGTAGACGTTAGGGAGAGAGTTTCCTCGCTTGAATCATGCTGCTTTAACTGTGACCTTGAAGAGTGCTGTCTCCAAACGACTGGTAAATTCAACAGGAGCAATTGCTTAATTTCCTCTCTTGATTGGGGGGCGCGTAGCTTGCCGCCGTAGGCAGTAGGCATCGCCTAACACCTAAAATACTGCTATGGTCAATTACTACCAGATTGCTTTATAGGAAAAGTTATGAATGAGACTTTAGCAGCCACACTAGGGGAATTACAAGCACAAATATATTGGTTACATGATGCTGAGGAGTTTACAGAATTGGCATTAGCAGCAGCTACTATATATATGAAACTTGGTTATACTCAACAGCAGGCAGAAACGGCAGGTAACTTAATTAGTCAGGCTTATCAATTAGCGGATGATGCTGCTTTAGCCCAAGAAGCAGGTAATTTTGACAAAGAAATGCAGTTTTATTATCAAGCTAAAGATAAATTAACCCAAGTAGAAACTACATTAGTTTATCAAACCAGTATCGCCATACATCAAATGAAATGGTGGATGTATTTTCGTCATAAACAAAAATTACAAATTCTGCTCCACTTATTTTTACAAAATTTTAAAGCGGTAGGGTTGATTAACTTACTTACTGCTCTTAAACTTACATATTTTCTAATGGAAATAGGCAGAGTTCACAAATCGCGTGACATCGAAACCACGAAACATAATGCTATAAAATACTGGACAGAATTATTGAAAATCAAACCGCCACAATATCCTTATCTTGGTTAAACTGCTTATTTTTAGGCTTGAGCGCGATTGGTAAACTACGCATCCTTAACTTTTCCTCTAAGAATGGGGAGAGCGATTGCTTGAATGAAGGATAAATACAATCAAATTACTGCCACTTTACCTAATACCGTCTCCAAGCGGTTGGTAAATTCTGATGAGCGATCGCAACTCAAAATCAGTTGCTCCATTGCCCGTGTCATCGCCACATACAATAGTCGCGCTTCTTCTTCTGGTGTACCGTGTCCGTACTGGTCAGGCATAAAACCAATACCAGGAATAAGCACCACTGGGAACTCTAGCCCTTTGCTGGAGTGCATGGTTATGAGTTTGATGCTTTGTTCGTCCGGGTGATAGTTGCGGCTGTCACTGCTGGCGTTTACCCACTCTATTGGTATTTGGGCTTGTTGGAAGTCGTTGTAGATGCGATCGCCCATAAAGTTGGAGCGGTAAATAATTGCTATTTCGTTCCAGGGGATATCTCGCTCGTGTAATTGTTGCACTCGCTCTGCTAGTAGTCTGCCAAGGCAACTTTGCTAGGTTAAACTCGGATATAAGCGCTGCATTTTTCTACGAGCATCTTTAGTTTGAAAACCCCAATAGACACTGGCTTTTTGTTGATTACGCTGTTTCTCCCAAGCGGCGATTTCGGAAGTTAACGTTTCTGCATTAGGAATACGCCGTTCTAAACATTGACGGGATAAAACAGATAACTCAATTTCTACTTGATTTAACCAAGAAGCGTGTTTAGGAGTATAGTGAAACTCTAATTTTTGAATAATTCGACGTGCTTCTTGTGGCGAAAACACCTCGTATAATGCACTTGGAGTATGAATATTTAGATTATCAACAACTAAACGAATCACATCAGCTTGGGGGTAATAAACATCTACTAAATCTTTTAATTGTTTTGCCAAATCTACTTTTGTACGACGCTGTGTGACTTCAATATGTCTCCACCCTGCTAAAGGCTCGAAAAATGCAAATAAATTTACAACTCCATTGCGTTTATACTCATAATCATAACGTTCAGGCTGATCTGGTTCTGGTGGCAAAGGAAGTCTTACTTCTTCTACTAATTGATATGGACGTTCATCTAGACAGACTGTAGATTTTTTCGGATTATATGACTCATTGTACAAATCCAAAACATCCTCCATTCTGAATACATACTCTGCGTTAACTTCGGGAATACACCACTGTTCTTTTAACCACGGTTTAATCTCGTTTTTTTTAGAGTTTGACGTATTGTTTCGTCGGAAATTGAATCTATTATCCCAAGGTTTACTAAGTGATCCGCTAATAATTGCATTGTCCAACGCACTCTCCCCTCTGGCGGATTAGAACAAGCCGTTGCAATCAAAAATGCTTCTTGCTTTTCATCTAATTTTTGAGGTTTTGGTGGATGTGGTTCATCCTTTAGCGCAAAATCTAATCCACCAATGACAAATTTTTCTCGTGTCCGTTGTACTGTTGCAACATGAACTCTAACTCTATCAGCGATCGCTGAGTCTGTTTCATCTTCAGCAGCCATCAAAAGAATGTTTGCACGGGTTATAGTTCTTGCCTTGTGCTTACCTTTCTTTATTATTGATTGCAGTTGAGCAACTTCATCTTCACTCAAGTCAACGATGTACTTCTTTGCCATATTATTCCCTGTTTTTAGCTAGTTTACCAATCACAGGTATTACTTAGCAAACTTTGCTTGGCAGACTACTAGAGTCGGGTTTGGGGATGTTGTACTTTTTGAGTAAATCCATGCACCAGCCATGAAAGTGTCTTACTCGGATGCGACTAATTTTGTTTGGGTCTTCTTGAACCACTTGCCTAAGTTTGGCAGCAAGAGAGACATTGAAACATAACACTAAAATTGGTTTATTACTGACTTGTGCAAGGTGCTGACAACGGTAGGCTAAAATCATGGTTTTTCCTGAACCCGCTACACCATGAATTACCCGATGCCCATCACCTAAACTCCTGGCTAACTGTTCCTGTTGCAAATCCATAATTTTGAGAATGTCGGGGATTTGCAACTGTGGTGATTCTCCGGTGGTGTCTACATCAAATAAAGATAACTGCTTGGCACATCGCATCCTTAACTTTTCCTCTAAGAATCCGGTTTAAACCACTCATAGCAAATTAACTTGATGTCTTTTTGCTGGATAATTTCGATAGGTCTTATATCTTGGTCATCTGCAAGTTCCTCATATTGGTCAGTGTCTACAAAATATTCATCTAACTCGAAAATGAGTAAGTTAATATTTTTATGTTGTTTGAAATTCTCCCAAACTGCCTTAATATCTCGTTCATAACTACGGGAATTAACTGTGGTAATTACCTTTAAGACCCGTTCTTTGGTTTCTTCATCAATTGGTTCACTTTGAAATAAATCAGGCTGGGTGAGGGCATGATGAATATTTTGCAGGAGCTTTGACATTTGCGGCTTAATGCCTTTAGCCGTCTGCTGTTGCTGGAAAGATGTAAACAGATTGCCTATGGCTCTTTCTAAAACAGGGAAAATGCGGTTATCAAACTCAACTGGTGGTAATTCATCAGGTTTGGGAAAATCTGAGGATTGGCATTTAAGCCAGTTAAAGATGGTGCGTTTGTCGCTAATCAACCTATTAGGGTCTAGGGAGATAGCATTATCAATGCGTGGGTAAAAATGCCAAAAGTGCTTGTCTTGTACCCGAAAAGCAAAGAATATTCCCCCATCAGGAACGTTGGGATGGGGTATGGGTTTATTCCAGGTGCTATGAATACCAAAGGGAATATCATCAATTAGTTCCTTGCTTGCTTGTTGTAAAAACTCTAGTAACGGTAATCTCATCTCATCTAGGGATACCAAATCAGATGCTTGTTCTAGTTCCTCTAAAATGGCTTGTTTTTCTGCATCGGTGTCAGCCATCTTGAGTTTGTACAGTTCGTCTAATGATTTACCAGAAATAGTTTCACCTAGTACACTACCGTCTAGCCCTACTTCCCGGTCAATGGTAGCGATGCGCTCTTGTAATCTTCTAACTAGCCCTAATAAATCGTCTAGTCCCTGTTCTGGAAAGCAGTTGTAGATAAACAACTCGTCATAATCAGTGCCTAAGCGGTCAATGCGTCCTGCCCTTTGAATCATACGTACTGGGTTCCAATGCAGGTCATAGTTAACTAACACGCCAGCATCTTGCAGGTTTTGACCTTCTGATAGTACATCTGGCGTAGATATAGCGAAGCTGTCACCAGGGGCAAGATAGCCTGAAAGCATTGTGGAGTATGGGTTTGAGAAAAAAGAGTTGCTCATTGGGTTTTGACGGGCGTTTTATAAGCACAGCCACAGATTGGACAAAATCGGTGTCTCAAAGACAACACCAACTCACCGCAATTCGCGCAGTTGCTCGAATCGGTGTACCGCAGAGATAACAAAATTTGGCTTTGACGTGACTCCACATACGGTCAACCGCCGCGCCAGGATTCCAACATTGGGGACAAAACTTAACCCCTCTAACCTGAGATACTTCCTCACCCTTGATCACAGCAGAAAGATACTCTTGGGGTACACCAAGGGCGATCGCTAAACCTTGAAGCGTCCGGCGATTAATTTTAACCGTAAGTCCCCGCTCAATTTTCCCGACAGAGCGTCCATGTATACCAGCAGCATCCGCCAACTCAAACTGAGTTAAATTGAGTTTCTTCCTGATCCGCGACACATAACTGGACAAGGATTCAGATGGCTGAGGAGTTTTAAAAGTATTCATAAAAAGCTGTTAGTAACTGCTCAAAAGATATATAATTTATAAATAAAAAACCAAGCGAGAGAATACAGAAACAACCGTGAAATCGGCTGTAACTTTAGCCACTGTCACGACCGAATTTTTAGAGCGTCCTGGTCTAGCACTAAGTACTAGAGAAACCTATGAACTGACCCTCGGACTTTTACTGCAAAAGTATGGAAGTTGGTCAATAGAAATTATCAGTAAGCAAACATTAGTCGAGTATCTAAATAATCTTAGTCATTTAAAATACACAACACACCACAAGCATCAAGCAATACTACAAAGTTTGCTTAACTTTGCAGTAGAACAAGGGTATATAAAATCCAACCCCATCCGGGGACTAAAACAACGTCTACCTGAAAGATAGAAAGGCGAACATAAAAGCGACAATACAATAAGATATCTAACACAATCACAACTAAATATACTATATTCTGCCGTAAAAGATGACTTACGTTTTAGTGCAATAGTTTATTTAATACATCGCACAGGATGTAGAATAGGGGAGCTTTTAGCCCTAAATATAGATTCTGTAGATATCAAAAACCAGAAATTTCAAGTATTAGGTAAAGGTAACAAACAACGTTGGTGTTATTACAGTGATGATGCAGCTTCAGCACTTGCTAAATACTTCAAATACTCACGGCATAAAAACACAGATGCCTTGTTTACAGCACAACATCCAGTCACCCTAAAAGTAAGTAGAATCAGCTACCATACATTGCATGATTATTGGCGGGAGACAACCAACAAGTATCCGCAGCTTCAAGGAGTTCGCATTCACGATTTACGACATACATTTGCTACAGAACGAGTGGGATTAATCAGTATTGAAGAATTATGCTCGTTAATGGGACATGAAAGCATTCAGACAACTTTACGTTACGCTAAAGTCACCTCTCTACGAGACGCTCCGCGAACACAGAAATCAGAATCAGCCGCACGTCATGCCTTGAATATACTGATTAATTCCGATCTATATGCTGACCTTTAGGGCAATTATATAGAATCAATCAGTTACACTATGTTCTTCACCAAGAAACAGCATTTTATCTCAGTTAAAGATTCCTACCCCAAAGAAGCTAGAATACTGTTTGGTTGAAGAGTGAGACTTAATGAAAAAAACCTGGCAGCCAGAAGAATTAGTAGAGTATTGGACGCTACTCCCTCTTGAATTAGCACTACTAAATCAGAAAAATGACGAAAATCGGTTAGGTTTTGCTATATTGCTTAAGTTTTTTGAGATTTATGCCAGATTTCCAGAGAATAATCAAGAAATATCCAGAAGCGTTGTTGATTATGTTGCCAAACTTTTAGATATTTCCCCCCAAAAGTACTCTTATTACGATTGGCAAGGACGCTCCATAAAATATCATCGCGCTCAAATCAGAGAATTCTTTGGATTTCAAGAAACCAAAGTTACTGATGCTAAAGAGTTAACTAATTGGTTAGCTGAACAAGCACTAATTTATGAGTTAAAGTTTGAACAGCTAAAACTTGCAGCCGTGGCGAGACTACGGAATTTAAAACTTGAACCACCGACTGATTCCAGATTAGAACGCATCATTCGCTCTGCTATCAGAAATTTTGAATATAAATTTTTTAGGAACATAACTTCCCAGTTATCTAACCAATCTAAAAAGTGGATAGATGATTTTTTGAAAGAGAAAGCTTCAGATCAGGAATTAAATGATACCACACAAGTAAATCATGATAAACAACTGAATAATCCGGGATATATCCAATTATCTCAACAGTTAAATAACACGAAAAGCTCAGAAATCAACACTGACGTTCCCATATTAACATGGGCTGAACTAAAAACAGACCCAGGGAGAATTGGTGTAGAAAGTTTTCAAAAAGAAGTTGCTAAATTAGAGATTTTTGAGCAATTAGAATTACCAGCAAACTTATTTAAAAAAATTCCCACCAAAGTTCTCCAAGTTTATAAAAGTCGGGTAATTGTTGAACATTCTCGTGACTTACGCCGTCACCCAGAACATATCCGTTACACACTATTTACAGCTTTTTGTTGGCTCAGAAGTCAAGAAGTTATAGATAATTTAGTAGAGTTACTCATCCAGATTGTGCATCGCATAGGTGCCAACGCAGAAAAACGTGTAGATAAAGAACTTATTCAGGATTTTAAGCGGGTTCATGGAAAGAATAATCTACTATATCAAATGGCAGAAGCTTCTTTGAAAACACCTGATGGCACAATCAAAGATGTGATTTTTCCTGTGGTGAGTGAGGTAACTCTCAAGAATTTAGTGAAAGAATATAAATCTACAGGGAATGCTTACCGTGAGAAAGTTTATACGGTGATGCGCTCTTCTTATGGCGGATATTATCGCCGAATTTTACCGTTAATTTTAAACAAGCTAGAATTCCGTTCAAATAATGAAGTTCATCGTCCAGTTATTCAAGCGATATCTTTACTGAAAAAATATGCTGATAGTAAACAGCGTTATTATGATGCAGGAGAAGATATACCCATTGAGGGGGTATTACGTAGTGGTTGGCAAGAAATTATATTAGAGACTGGAGCAGACGACGAAATCAAAGTTAATCGCATTAATTATGAGTTGAGTGTGCTGCAAGCATTGAGAGAAAAGCTGAGATGCAAGGAAATATGGGTTGTAGGAGCTAATCGTTACAGAAACCCTGAAGAAGATTTACCTGCTGATTTTGAAGCTCAAAGATTAGAATATTTCCAAGCTTTGAAACAACCATCAGATGTGGAAATTTTTATTGCTAATTTGCAGCAATCTTTGGAGCAATCATTAACTTTATTGGATACAGGAATACCTAAGAACAAATTAGTCACACTTAAAACTACAGGTAAAAGCCGAATTTGTGTTTCTCCTTTGAATCCTCAAAATGAACCAACTAATTTGACAAGATTGAAAACTGAAATTACTAGACGTTGGCGCATGACTAGCCTCTTAGATATTCTGAAAGAAACTGATTTACGAGTTAAGTTTAGCCAACACTTTCAGAGTGTATCAACCAGAGAGGTTTTAAGCGATTATACTTTACAAAAACGCTTGCTACTTTGTTTATATGGTTTAGGAACGAATACTGGATTAAAGCGTTTAAGTGATGAAATTAAAGGCGATAATTATCAAGATTTACTCCATGTCAAGCGACATTTTATTCAGAAAGAACAATTACGCAATGCTATTGCCTGTGTTGCAAATGCAATTTTTACTGCCAGAATTTCTACTATTTGGGGAGAGGGTACAACCGCTTGCGCTTCTGACTCAAAAAAGTTTGGTGCTTGGGATCAAAATTTAATCACCCAATGGCACATCCGTTATGGTGGAAGGGGTGTGATGATTTATTGGCACGTTGAGAAGAATTCTGTTTGTATTTATTCACAGTTAAAAACTTGTTCTTCCTCTGAGGTGGCAGCCATGATTGAAGGATTATTACGCCACTGTACTGAGATGAAAGTGGAGACAAATTATGTAGATAGTCACGGTCAAAATGAAGTGGCTTTTGCTTTCTGTCATTTACTGGGTTTTCAGTTAATGCCGCGTCTTAAACGTATAAATATTCAGAAATTATACCGCCCGTCAACTGGAAATAATGATGCTTATCCAAACTTGCAACCGATTTTAACTCGTGCGATAAATTGGGATTTGATTCGCCAACAATATGACCAAATGGTGAAGTATGCTACTGCTCTGCGTTTGGGTATGGCAGAAACTGAAGCCATCTTAAAGCGTTTTACTAGGGGTAATTTATTACACCCTACTTATCAAGCCTTGGCGGAATTGGGCAAGGCTGTAAAAACTATATTTTTATGTAAATACCTGCATTCGGTTGAACTGCGGCAAGAGATAAATGCTGGACTCAACGTGGTTGAGAACTGGAATAGTGCTAACAGTTTTATTTTTTATGGCAAGGGTGGGGAGATTGCTACTAATCGTTTGTCCGACCAAGAATTAGCTGTGTTATCTCTGCATTTACTCCAGATATCTTTGGTATATATAAATACGTTGATGATTCAGGAGGTTTTGTCCCAACCCCAATGGATGAAGTTGATGAAGTTGGAAGATTTGCGGGCGCTTTCGCCTTTAATTTGGGGTCACGTTAATCCCTATGGTACTTTTCGTTTGGATCTTAATGTCAGGTTGCCAATTGAGACGGGGTAAATGTGTCTAAGAATACTAGTGTTCGTATGTCTCTTAATCTTATAGTCTGAAAGTCATCCACCGCAGTACTTTCAGGCTATCTTGCCCCTGGTGACAGCTTCGCTATATCTACGCCGTCTTCGGTACTAGTCGCAAGTCACATCCAGCATCAGTTGATGTGGAAATGTTGACACTCGATGTTACCTCTGATGACTCAGTGCAATCATGTATCAAACAGTTGCTTACACGGACTAATCGTATTGATTTACTAATTAATAATGCTGGACAAATTCATGCCAGTATGCTGGAAGAAACTTCTTTAGAACAAGCTAAGGAAATCTTTGAAACCAACTTTTGGGGGTCATTCAATAGGCAATCGATATTCTTGCAGCAGGTTCAATAATTTGGGTGATGTCTACGCCCCGCTTTGAGAGCGATCGCTACTTCCTCCATCCCCAGATTTCCTTACTCAGCACCCCATCACCAGCAACCATGTCTGTCGGCTGCCAAGGAAGAAGCTCAAATTCGCGGATGCCGTCTGTAATACGCTGGCTTGTGCTGACTTATAACCTTTGTAATGCCAATCATTTTTACTGGCGGAGTTGGCGAGAGTAATGAACCAGCTGAAGCTATAGTTGGAAAAAATTATGCACTCGCGCAACAGGTAAAAGCTGCTGATATTTTCACTGAAACTCAATCTCGCACAACTCACCAGAACCTCAAAAATGCTTTAGAAGTAGCGAATGCTCACCAATTAACCAAGTTGATTATTGTTAGCGATCCATTGCATATGAAGCGAGCTGTATCGATGGCACAAGGCTTAGGAATGGATGCACATTCGTCTTCCACACCGACTACCCGCTATCGCAGTTTTCACAGTCAGATGGAGTTTTTGAGCCGAGAAACTTATTTTTACATTGTCTACTTAGTGTTTAAAATCTAGCTGTAGTCCCTTACTCCGTAGCATTCAAACAAGAATTTGTATAAATAGTTTTGAAACCTTTTAGAATTAGATCCGGTCTGAAAAATTAAATGAACCAAATAACCAATATCATTGCTCTTAGTTGCAGCTTTGGTTGTAGTCATCAGGCGAGCGCTAGCTGAAATTTCAGGAGATTGTATGACAAGTTTTCAACGGATTCGGCACTTTTCTATTTTCAGTTTGATATTTTTGCTGTTTTTAACGATAGCTACTAGTCTTTTTGCTTATCAAGTTTCACCGTTAAGAGATCCGACTTTTCGCCCTGATAGCGCAAATGGAGGTTCATTAATACCTTGGATGCAAGGCGTAACTGAAGACCATTGGTTATTGCTAGCTAATATAATCGCGTTTTCTCTTTCTACAAATCTCACACTAATTATTTGGCAGGCGCGACGATTTCATCATCATAATAAGTGGATAAATTTCATAACTATGGCAGTAACATGGACGATGTTATTTGGTAGTTTTATGTTCACCTCGATAATTTACTTATTAATGCAGTGGCTAATTGATTAACGCAAGAGCCGTAGGACTTACAGAAATTATCGATCAAACCTAGCTATTGCAAAAGGTATATTATTTATTGAGCCGCTTAAACTTAAAGCAATAGCAAAAGGGTGCAATACCATTTTCTTTTCACTTTTTGGCACAGAAATACTTAATGTTTGCAAGAATAAATTAGCCTAAGGTTTTAAACATTTAAAACGAGTTAATCTTAGGAGTATTTGACAACAGGAAGTTTTGAAAGAGGTTGCCAGACGATAAGATTTGCGGATTATATCTAAGAGGGTGTTTGAAAAGTTTTGAGTAGTCAAATTTTATGCTAATCGCCTCACCATGATCCGGATCATGGCAAGGTAAATAAACGTCTCCGATGTTTGGGGCAATAACTCATAATCTCTGACCAATCGCCGACACCCCATTACCCGCATTTCTCACAAGCTTAAGGGGAAGAAGGGGCAGAGGGGCAGAGGGGCAGAGGGGCAGAGGGGAAAGAACTTACTCTCCCCTGCTCCTCTGCTCCCCTGCTCCCCTGCTCCCCTGCACAAGCGCAGGCTTTGAGAGATGTGGTGAGAAATCCGGGATTAGCCAACCAAAAGTACGCTCAACCACCCAACGTTTTTTGAGCAATACAAAGCCCTTGGTTTCTTGCGGTCGCAGAACCACCTGCACAATCCAACGACAAAAGTCTATCACCCACTGCATAAACGGTTCACCGTCAAAGCCGCCATCCACCCACAGGGTCGTCAAACGAAATACCTGCTTGTTTGACTGTTTGACCCGTTTGAGAACTTGCTTTCCCCCTTGACGCTCACCCACATTGGCAGCTGTAACCAAGACCCGCAACACTGTGCTATCCGCGCTTTCACGCAACTAGAATTAATGCGAACTCAAGAGTTAATTGAAAACTGGTACGAAGTCCAGAGAAATTTATCTCTTCAAGTAGCTTGCGACTTGATCCTAGAACAGCTAGCACAGAAATCTAGCTTAAATGCACATCACGATACTTCTGTCAATGCGTAAGTCCTGTGAAGAACAATTTTTTATTGCTTGTGAGAAATTCGGGTTAACCTGATACAACAAGATTGAATGGAGGGTTTGGAGGAAGTATGGTTGTGACAGCGTCATTAACGAAAATGTTACTACTGGTCAAGGCAAGATCGGGCGATAACGTCCCAAACCGGAATTGTTCGCTCCCGCCTATACCATCTACATCAAAGAACAGCGCACCATTAGTGTTGTCGTAGATAAACCTATCACTAGAATCACCCGCTGCTGCACCAATTATGAACTGATCGGACTCAATAGCAGCACCTGCTATTAACCCACCACCGAAACTAAGAGCAGAGACACTGATAGTATCATCAGCAACCGTAAAGTCTCTAATTTCGTCAATCTCTTTTGTTAGGATACCGAAAACAAACGTATCAGCACCAGCACCACCCACTAGAGTATCTGTGCCCAACCCGCCACTCAGAACGTCTACGCCATTTCCACCAAACAGAACGTCGTTGCCATCGTTACCAAACAGAACGTCGTCGCCGTCTTCGCCATTCACAACGTCGTCGCCGTTGCCGCCACTCAGAGCGTCTCTGAAAGTGCCGCCATTCAGAACGTCGTTGCCGTCGTCGCCAAACATAACGTCGCTGTCATTGCCGCCATTCAGAACGTCGTTGCCGTCGTTACCATTTATTAAGTCTTGGCCATCCCCGCCATTTAGAATGTCGTTATCATCGCTGCCACTCAGAACATCGATCCCATCACCGCCATTTAGAATGTCGTTACTATCTTCGCCAAACAGAGCGTCATTGCCATCACCCCCAAACAAAACGTCTACGGCATTGCTACCAAAGAGAGCGTCATTGCCATCACCGCCAAACAAAGCGTTAAGGAAAGCAGTACCACTATTGCCGGCAAACAGAGAGTCGTCGCCAGCTTCGCCAAACAGAAAGTCGTCATTAGCGCCGCCATCTATAATATCGTTGCCAGGTCCACCACTTACAACGTCGGGATTAGCGTCGGCAAATATAATGTCACTTTCTTCAGTCCCTGTTATGACGTTTCTTTCGGTGGTGCCAATAATGGTAGCCATACATGTTTCTCCTTGATTTGATGTATAACATCATTTAATTCCTAGTAAACTTTATCACTTGCTAATTTTCAATAGCAACTATCATTAGCAGGTTGACTAATGTCAAATATGCTGTTAAAAATTGCTTCTTAACTGCTTTTTAACTGTTATTAACGTATTTTTAACGGGAATTCGATCTCGCTAAAAAGCGCTATTTGGGAAACTTTTCCAGGCTCGGCTAATTTATTTTTTAAGGCAGCGCTACCAAAGTGCCAAAACTGTTAATAAGACGTTAACAACTTTTTAACATAAGCTATAGGCAGCATATTTCTCGCATAAACCGCCGACCGGGGGGAGCAATGCGATTTTGTGAGATGATTCCAAATTGGGTGCGATGCCTACGGCGGGCTGCGCCTACGCTAATCTCCACACTGAGACAAAAAGTCATTTAAATAACTTTTAATTAAAGAATTTGTACTAAAATTTATCTTTTTGAAATATCTCAAAAAGATTTCTAGTCAAGCACTTGAAGCTTATTTAACTAAACTGTCTACGTCAACAGATAGGAAGAGGAGTATTTATTATTACAATAAAAATTTTTAGTCCCAGTTTAAGGTATAAAATTTAGCCAAATGCTTGAGGGTTGATGAAAGACGTGAAGATGGAATAACTTTTGTTATTCCAACTTTTAGTCATCCATTGACATCGCAGATGTAGGATAATTTCTGCATTATCTTGTTACCAAAATTTACTATTTCCCTTTATTCTTAAATTGACCACTAGCCGGATTAAACTTTCAATAGCCCTTGATTTGTGGCTTTATTTTTCTCGTTTATTTTTTCTGTTATTTTTACCACGTATAGTAATTTTAGAGTCATTAAAACATTTCCAATAGTTAATATTTATCGTTTTCTATAATCGTGTTTCTGTGTTTTGGGATGCCACCATCCTTTTGTTTAACTAATGGCTGTTTGATTACCCAACTCTGATTGAGATAGATTATAGAATAATATAGCTATGCATTGACCTGCTAAAATTAACGCAGCTTGTCTAATTTTTTCTTCTCTTTCTTTAACAACTTCTCCATCCCATTCCTCGATATTCGTCAAATCTAAAACTTTCGTAATATGCTCTTGAAAATCTAATACTGAAAGACTTAAATTAACATTTGCATATATCTATTTTTCCATAAAAGTATATGTTTCCTGTTTCAAAAGTATTGGTACTCAGGAATTCTACCTTTTTTTATGGCTACAAAAAAAGACTGAACGCTCCTTCTTAGTGAGTTGTCTTATCTAAATATTATTACTATACTTGTCGTAATTAATATTTATTTATACTGATAATGTAATTAGCGATAACTGCGCCCGCCGAAGGCATCGCACCCAATTTGGAATCATCCCACAAAATCGCATTGCTCCCCTTCTGAATTGAGCATCGGCTGTTTCCCTATCTGACCCGTGTTTGTCAACCATCTTCTAAAAAAGAAAATGTGCGTTTACTCTGTCGATATAACCCAACTCCTCCAGCTTATTTAAAACCTTATTTGCGCTTTGTACAATGCTTTCTCGTTCAGTTGTACATTCGACTTCAGGGTGAAGTGGTACTTCGTAAGGGTCATCAATACCAGTGAAGCACTTGATTTCCCCTGTTCTGGCTTTTTTATATAACCCTTTGACGTCTCGCCGTTCGCAAACTTCTAATGGTGCATTGACATACACTTCGATAAAATTTCCAATAAGCTGCCGCATTTGTTGGCGAATATGGCGGTACGGTGAGATAACTGAAACTAAAACGATCACATCATTTTTGGTAAGAAGGTGAGCTACAAAGCCAATACGCCGAATATTTTCTTCCCTATCCTCTTTGCTAAAACCTAGTTGATTGCAGAGGTTCTGACGCATTACGTCACCGTCTAGGACTTCAACTTTATATCCCTGTGCTTGTAGTTTTTCTTCTACAAATTGACAGATAGTGGTTTTGCCTGCTCCACTGAAACCAGTTAACCATATTGTTACACCCCGTTGTTGTTGCCTCATTTTACATCCACTATTTAGTACTCTTTTTCTACCACTCTTTATCAAGATGACTTAGGAGGGCTGTATTGCCATTTATCAATAGTAAATTTCCACGCATCATATACCTTTGTTATTGTCTCTTCATCAAATAAGTACTTATTTGTTTCATAGTTAGAATGAGCATCAATATATTTTTGAAAATTTTCTTCGGCTTTTTCAAAATTCGGTAAATTGAGGTGTTCATATATTTTCTGAAGTTGTGCCAGTTCATGACCGACAAAATCCTCATACTTAATTTCTATTAAGTTTTCTTCGGGAATGAGGCTTTGATCAGCAAAAAACTTGTGCATTAACTGTTGATAAAATTTTAAGATATTTTCATCCAATTCTTGTTCACTGATTTCCTGTAATGCAAATGCTGGTAAAATATTTTGAGATAAATGCTTTGTTGAGGCATAGACTATATATGGATTTCTATAAATATGAATAAATTTTGCTGTAGGAAACACTTCCAAGAGGAGTTGAACTCTTGCTGTATTAGGAGGATTTTTGAGAACGAGTCTTTTGCTATCCATGTGTAAAGTTGCTTTCTTTAAAACATTTATATAATAATTCTTCCATTGCAACTTTCTTTCTTCAGAAACTTGGTGAAACAAAACAACATCTTGGAAATATTTACTTATGTTTTTTGAAAAGACTGCACCATGAATAAAAGAATAAGGAGAAATATTTCCTACTGCATACTCTTCCTCTTCAGGAAGAATATTAGAAGATTCTACATTATCCATTAATCTGGTTTTAGGACGAAAATTGTTTGAAATAAAATTCAATAGTTTTTGATGAGCTAAAAACATCTCTGGAGCATAGGCTTGACCTGTTGATACATATCCTAAATTTGGGTCTTGACTTATCAAATGGTGAAGATAAGTAGTACCACTTCTCCAATGCCCAAGTATAAAAATTGGTGAATGTTCAATTTCTAATTTTTCAAAATTTTTGTTATACTTAACTCTTTCTATTATTCTCAAAGGAATTCCTAAGCAGCTTATTAGCGATATATAAAGCGCTTTAGGTATATATTTTTTATCAACACCACCGTTATAAATAAGCAACTTTAACCAGTTGGTAAAGGATCCCATAGCGAGTGGATGAGAAGTTAACAATCCTATTTCTTGTTTCAAATTCATCTGTGTCTTAACCTGTTGTAAAGGTGCATTAGTAGATGTACAGTAGCACTTTTATTGAATGCTGGAAAACCGAACTTAATATTAAACGTGTTCCCAAATTAGATGAGCAGTTTGCTGCTGACCATTCACCAAAATTGGCGTTGTGCTCAATGACAATTTTTCGGCTGTAAATTCAAAGAAACGGTCTTGGTCTACAGCAATCCAATTGGGAAACAAGCTAGCTTCAATGTGATGAATAACTTTGTTTCCTTGGATTTCATATTTACCACAATAGGAGATATAAGTTTTAGCAGCAGTAGCTCTCTCTTCTATGTTCCCGGACATAATATCAGAAGCAGCAAACTTAGGGCGATTAGCAGACATGATCACTACAGACATATATCCGTCTGGTAAGTACATGAGATACCCAACCGTATCTGGTCCATATGGATAGGAAAGCTGACCATCAGCACCCCTGAGTTCATAAGATACCAATCGCCAAGTTCCAACAAATTGGTTCTGTATCATTGTTTCTCCTTGGTTTACAAACAGAGAATGTCAAAGTTACTGAGCTGTAAAACCTCCATCAATGAGCAGAGGGTGACCAGTGATAAAGCTTGCCCCATCTGAACATAGCCAGATTACGGCATTAGCCACTTCTTCTGGTTGACCAAAACGTCCAATAGGATGTTTTGCTAGCATGTGTGCGTGGAATTCCTCAGTACTATAAGCACGTTTAGCCATTGGTGTTTCGATCGCACCTGAACAGACAGCGTTAATCCTGATACCAGTTTGAGCTTGTTCTAAGGCAACAGCTTTTGTCAATCCAATTACACCATGTTTGCTAGCACAGTAAATAGAACCGTACATGATGCCGATCACTCCCCCGACAGAAGCATTGTTAACGATCGCTCCCCCACCCTGCTTAAGCATTGGAAGAATTTCATACTTCATCGACAGCCAGATTCCTTTAAGATTAGTATCGATGATGTTATTCCAATTATCTTCACTTTGCTCTATGCTCGGACCGATTATTCCCTCAACTCCAGCGTTATTGAAGGCATAATCTAAACGACCATAAGCTTTAACTGTTTTATTGATTAAGTTTTCAACATCAGCCGCCTGAGTCACGTCAGTTTTAACAAAGATAGCTTCACTACCAGCATCCTTGATAAGTTGAACCGTTTGTTCACCTTCTTCAACTCGACGACTGCCAATAACTACATATGCTCCCTTGCGAGCAAAAGCCAAAGCAGTCGCTTGACCAATGCCAGAATTGCCACCTGTCACTAGCGCAACTTTATTTTCAAATTCTTTCATCATAAAATTCTCATGATTAAATTTTGAGTAAATTGCCTACACAAACAGTTAATGCTCTATCTACTGCTTGGTTGCTCTTAGGGCTAGCGTTGCCCCACTACCGCCATTTTTACACCACCAGCAGGCACTATAAAAGATATTTGACGTCGTGGTTGCACAGGTTGTTTATCAAGTAGCGTTAGTTGATAGCGCGACAGAATAGTTGCTAATACAAGCTTCATTTCAAATAGGCTTAATGCTGCGCCGATACAGCGACGACTGCCCCCTCCAAAAGGCAAATACTCATAGATCGAAAATTGTTTTTCTAGGAAACGTTCTGGTCTAAACTGCTTGGGATTTGGATATAAATCTTCACGGTGATGAGTTTGGTAGATATCAATAACCACTTTTGTACCAGGTTTTAACTCATAGTCCATTAGTCTGGCAGGCTTTATTACTAAGTGTGGAAGATTTAGCGGCGCAATTGGATAAATTCGTAGAGTTTCTTGACTAATAGCAGTGAGATAAGGAAGTTGAGAAATGGAAAGTAGATTTGGAGAGTTACCCAGAGAATCAAGTTCTTTTAGCAGTTTATTATAAACGTTTGGCATATGGTGAATCCAGTATAAAGCCCAAGCCAGTGACCCTGAGGTTGTTTCATATCCAGCAATTAATAGTGTTAATAAAGTATCGTGCAACTCTTTATCTGTCATCCCCTCACCTTTTTCATCTCGACCAGATAGCAACAATGTCAAAATGTCATTATGTTCAGAATCAACTTGTTTTCGTCGTTCTTGAATTTCACTATACAGAACTTCATCAAGTTGTTTCTTTAGGCGAATAAAACGTCCCCACGGACTCCAAGAGCCTAAATCTTTTTGAAGGAAAGAAAAAAATAATAAAGTAGCATGAACTGGAGAAACTAAATAATTTAACCATGAAATTAGTAGCTTTTTTAGAAGCTGATAACGCTCTCCTTTGTACAAACCAAATACAACTTCTAAAATAACCTGTAAACTGATATCTTTCATGAGTTCATGTACTGAGAAAGGTTTCCCAGGTTCTAACTGACTCATAATTTTTTCAGTAATATTGCAGATTGCTATTCCATACTTTTTTATTTGTTCTCCATGAAAGTAAGGCATCAATAATTGGCGCTGACGTTTGTGGTTAACACCCTCTAAAACTGATATTGAGTGTTCTCCTAGTATCGGCTTGCTAAATTTTTTGAATGATTCTGTTAAAGGGTAAAACTGTTTTGATTCACTGGTAAAAATCTGTTCAATTGCTTTTGGATTGCTGACAAACACATGGGGACTATAATCCCAACCGACTTTTCCGAGAAAAATATCACCATAGCTTTGACTAGCAGCTTCTGTGTAACCTAAAGGGTCAAAAATCCACTGAAGCATCTGTATAGGACCTGGAGTTTTCGGACCATCAAGTAATATCATTTATTTATCTCCTTTTCAAGCATTAAGTAAGGATTTAGGTGATTGGTTAAGACAGCCAAGATTGGATGTACTAGTAGTTGAGCATCGAGTTGGAGGCTGAGGTTGAGACGCTCAACCTCTGACAGATGTTCTTGATCTGCTACGATTTTTGCTACTTTAGTTATTTTCTCAGAATTGACATCAGTTCTTGAGATATCGCTTGCAAAAGCTGTTTTTGATCGCTGTGCAGGAAGAGATGATTGCCATTTAACATGTGTAGCTTAAAGGCGCTGCGAGTTTGCTCGCGCCAAGCCTCAAGAAGGTTTTGGTTCACTAGTTTATCCTGGAGACCTCCAAATACGGAAATGGGACAATCCAGTGGCTCATCTTGAGAGTAAGTATAAGTCTTATGGAGTTGGTTTCCTGTCTTTAGAACTGGTAGCAACGATCTCATGAACTCACCATCTTTTAAAAACGAAGTCCATGTATCTGTTGTATAACCTAAAGTCTCTAAAAACGTAGGATCAGAAAGCTTATCCAAAGAGATATGAGTCAGGGATGGGAATGGATCTGGAAGTTGCGGAGCATGAAAAGCGCCAACAAACAAGTGATACGGAACTATATCATATTCTTGGCGCAGTAGGCGGGCTAGTTCAAAGCTGATCAATGCACCCAGACTATGACCATAGAATGCGATTGGTTTGTCCAAATAAGGAAGTAGAACTTGTGCCAAGTTTTGTGTGAGTGAAGCCAGTTGATGAAATGGCTGTTCGTTGGGACGGTTCACTTGCCCAGGTATCTGAATAGCACAGACTTCTATATCTGACGGCAACTCATCTAACCAGGAACGAAATACAGAGGAGTTTCCCCCATTGTACGGGAAGCAGAATAGACGCAGTTGGGCATCCGGATTTGGTGTATGACAAACGATCCATTCGGTTGCCGATCGCTTAACAGAGGAGCGTGATAGTGTTTTGGAAGTGGAGTTGCCTGAAGGCACTTGCTGAACTTGCTCTTGAGCCAATTGGGCAATACTTGTACCCCCAAGGAGTTTCATGGTGGGTACGTCTACACCTAGCTCTTTCTTAAGCCGATTACTCAGCTCGACTGCCATTAATGAATCAAGTCCCAAATTCGTCAAGGGCTGTTTAATGTCTAGCTTGGCGATAGAAGTTCCTAGTATTTTAGCTACTTCTTCACTGACGCGCAATTCTAACATTTGCTGGCGCTCTGCCGAAGAGGCAGCTAACAGACCTTTTTCGAGGGAATCTCTTTCGGTATTGTCGGCATTTGCTTTTCGTAAAACTGCTTTTTCGCTAATCAGACGAGAAAATCGCCCTGATGCCGCAGAGGAATGAATCTCACCCCACTGCTCCCAGTTCATCGGTGCTACCACCATCTGGACGACCTGTTGTTGAAGTAATTGTGCCAGTATCTTTAGTGCTTGCTGAGATTGCAAGGGTTTAGTTCCAATCCGCTCCATATATCGATTGACATCGGTACGTTCAGCAACATAACCAACATCAGCCACTCTACCCCAGTTGACTGTTAAGGCTGGCAAACCCTGAGTGTGGCGGTAATGCGCTAGTGCATCAAGAAAAGCATTGGCAGCTGCATAATTCCCCTGTCTTGAACTTCCAATAATAGAAGTCACCGAGGAAAAAAGGATGAAGAAATCTAAAGGTGTGTTTAAAGTGTGGATATGTAGATTCCAGGCTCCAATGCTCTTGGGTGCGATCGCCTTATGTAAGCGCTCTCGGTTCAGTTCAACCAAAGCAGCATCATCTAGAACCATTGCAGCGTGAATAATGCCTCGTAACGGCGGCATAGACTGCTGAATGTCAGCAAGAACGCCCTGGACTTGCTCTTGTTGTGTTACGTCTGCCAAGGCAATCATCACACGAACACCTGCTTGCTCCAAAGTTTTTACCGCTTCCTTGGCTTGTGGTGAGGAGGCACCCGTGCGACTCATCAGTACCAAGTGTCGGGCACCCTGCTCCACCAGCCACTGAGCCACTGCTATACCAAATCCACCCAGTCCGCCTGTTATCAAGTAGCTGACATCGGCAGCAAATGTGACTGTTTGTTCAGATGAAGGAGCCACTGCTACATCTGCATCTTGCAGCGACACGACAATTTTGCCAATGTGTTTAGCTTGCACCATGTGGCGGAAGGCATTTGCCACCCGTGAGATGGAGAAGACTCGGTGAGGAAGCGGGTGAAGGATTTTCGCGTTAACCTGTTGCATGACTTCACGCAGTAACGAGGTAGCAAAATCAGGGCGTTCTCGCAATAACCGATCCAGATCCACAGCAAAGAACGACAAATTATTCCCAAAAGGTCGTAGTCCTACTTTACTGTTTGCGTAAATATCTCGTTTGCCGATTTCTATGAAACGTCCATAAGCTCCCAAGACAGAGATGCTCTTAGGAATGGCATCTCCTGCTAGAGAGTTGAGAACGATGTCTACGCCTTTACCACCTGTGCGTTCCATCACTTCATCAGCAAATGCTAGAGATCGGGAGTCCATTATGTGCTTCACACCAAGCGCTTCTAAAAATTCCCGTTTTTCCGGGCTGCCAACTGTGGCGAAAATTTCTGCGCCAACAGCTTGAGCCAGTTGAATGGCAGCAAGACCTACACCACCCGCAGCACCATGAATGAGAACCCGCTCACCCTGACGGAGGCGTCCCAAGTAGTGTATCGCATAGTAGGCAGTCAAAAAAGTCGTGGGAATTGTAGCAGCTGACTCAAAACTCAGATGTTCCGGCTTATGCACTACAAGACGGGCATCTGTCATTGTATGTGTACTAAAGCTATAAGAAGCACAAGCAATGACTTCATCCCCGATATTAAATCCTTTTACACTAGAGCCAATGGCAGTAATAATTCCACTACACTCTATACCAAGCGATCGCCCTGAGTAACCCCCCTCTAAAGCTTCGTCTGAGAGCATACCCATTGCTGCCATGACATCCTTGAAGTTTAGCCCGGCGGCACAAACCTGAATCTCAACTTCTGCATCTGCAGGTTGTTGACGTGAGATCGCCCGCAGTATCAAATTGTCCAACACTCCAGGTGTAGAAATTTCTAAGCGGAAGGGTTGTTGATTTTGGACAAGGGATTTTGAATTTTGGCGCAAAGAAGCTGGCGACATCGGTATCAACCGATGTACATAACGAAACTCGTCCCGCAACGCAATTTCATCTTCTTGCTCATCTGCTAACAACTCGAATAGGAGAGACTGAATCTCCTCTTCTGTAGTGGCTGGACTCAAATCCACCCTAGTACAGCGAAGATTGGGGTGTTCGTTATTGATCGTACGACCCAAACCCCACAAAGGAGATTGTGCAACCGAGACAGATTTTAAACCTCCTACTGTTTGGGTTCCACGAGTGACTAGCACCAAACGGGGAGAGCTAGACCAATTGGCTTTAGTCAGAGCCTGTATTAAGTGCACAACACTAACACAATTGCGTGTCTGCGCTGACTCTAGGGAAGTAGTTGTCATCTCCTCAGGATCTGGCGTGTCCAGACTCCAGAGGTGAACCACACCGCCATCAGCTAGCTGGTTTGCATCAACAGTCTCAACAAGTCGCTGCAAATCTTCTGAGTTTTCCGGGCAAAGCTGGAAGTCATTTGTATCAAGGCGCTGGTAAACTTCTCCAGGCGAAATCAGCACCGGGATTTGTTGCAGTTCTCTAAGTTTTTGTGCTAGCTGTTGTCCGACTCCATCACTGTCGGCAAAAATCAGCCAACTTCCTTGCTTTTCAGGCTTGGTCGGTGCAACTGATTTGAGTTGTTCCTTTTGTTCGTGACGTATTTTTGTCTTGCCTTCACCATTAACTTTAAAAGGTTGGCTGTGTTTAGAATCAGTAGCCAGAATAACAGTATGTAAAGGCTGATCTGTTGCTTCTCTATCTGAAAGACCAGCAACTTCAGTAAACCCAACATCTTCTAGTACATCTCGCCATTTTGCTTCCGAAATACATGGGTGCGATCTGCGTAATTCCACATCAGTAAATAGCCACCAACCTTTGAGCAATCCAGATACCAGTTCAGCCCAGCGTGGAGGGTTTGTTAACTCCAGCAAAACCAATAATCCCCGTGAGTTCAGAAGCTGTTTAACATTCTCAAGTGAAGAGTGCAAATTAGCAGTGGCGTGCAGTACATCTGATGCCAGAATGAGATCAAAAGAATGCGGCTCAAATCCTTGTGCTATAATATCTGCTTCAATATCTAAAGTTCGGTATTCAACGAAAGAATAATCGCGAAACTTCTGCTTTGCAGAGATCATAAACTGTTGGGAAACGTCAGTAAATACATACTCCGTCCACTGTTGCGGTAGCTTTGGCAGCACATAAGATGTCATCGCGCCCGTACCTGCGCCAATTTCCAAAATCCGCACTGTTCGTCCTTGTGGTAAAGACTCTAGCGCCTTAACAACGACTTTTTGAGCCAGCAAGTTATATATGCGATAGGTAGGAGAGTCTTGATATAGATGCTCAGTTGTTGTTTGAGAGCCTTCAGGAAAAAGGAGTTGCAGTGGGTCAACCTCTCCTTGTAACACGTGTGCTAATTTCTGACCGCACCGTCCCAACAGTGTTAGTTCCGCTTGATAGGCAGGAAATTGAGCTAAAAGCTTTTTCCAAGTCTCAATAGGGTCGTTTAGTTCCAGTATGTGGCAGACCTCCCATTGGTCATCTAAAAGAAGACGCAGCACGCCCTCCTCCTGAAGAATTTCCAGCATCTGACCTAAAAGCCGCTTATGCTGGGATATTACGCCTAATTCCTGTGCCAAAGAATTCACGCTGACGCGCTGGTTTAATTGAAGTTGCCAACCGAGTTGACTTAAGGCTTTGAGAATATAAACAGCAGACAAAACGTCAATTTGTGGTTTTAGCTCTTCGTAGTAATGCTTCCGTCCTAATTGCATACTTAACCGAGTTGCTTCGGATTGAAGGTCAAGAGCAATTTGTACTGGCGAGGGTAGATAATCAGCTGCGGGGCGAATTAACTCTTGACCTGAGCGTGCTTTCAACTTCCACTGGTATTCATAGAGGTAATCCTCTTTATCTAGACCTCCCTGCTTGTCCTCCAGAAACTGGCAAGAAAATCCCCGAATTTCTCCCAGCACGTTTCCGGCTTCATCCAGTAGTTTAATGTCTCCTTTAATATGGGTGGCGCTTTGCTCTACCAGGGTGGCATGACTCCAAAATTGGATTCCGGGACGACCGTAAACCCGAACTCGGTCTATCTGCACTGGCAAGTAAGTCCCCTTAACAGATAAAGTGGCGAGCAGAGCCTGAAAACAAGCATCAAGGATAGCCGGATGCAATTGATATTCTTTGACTTCTGTCTCTATAGCATTGGGAACTCTAATTTTAGCTAGTGCTTCACCTTTACCGCTCCAAAGCCGCTCGATTCCTTGGAAGCAAGAACCATATTTAAAGCCTATTTCTTGGAAACGTTGGTATAAATTGCTCTGAGAAATTTCTTTAGTGCAGCGGCTATGAATTTCATCCAGCACAACTATATCCGGGACAAAGTTGTTGGGCTGTTGGGTGAGCTTGCCTGTCGTATGTCGAACCCACTCCTGGGTATCTTTGGCATTACTGTAAATTTCAAAAGTTGCTTGACTTGAATCTAAAATACACTGAAGGGTTGGTATATCACTTTCAGGTAAGAAGAGTGCTTTGTGAAATTCAATCTCTTCCACAATGTAAGCTTTTTCCCCAAAAGTTTCTGATGCAATAGCCAAAGCCATTTCCACATAAGCTGCTCCAGGATAAACCGCAGCCCCTTGGACGATATGATCATAGAGATAAGCGAGTTTCTGCCGAGCGAACGACTGATTCCAAGTCGGCTGGGGCGATCGCAAACGGTATCCCAAAAGAGGATGTACCTGTTGCTTTGATCTTGCTTGTTGGAAATGTTGTTCCAGCTTCTCTGGTTGCGAGTCAAAAATCTCATACCAATAGCGTTCTCGCTGCCAAGGATAAGTTGGCAACATCACCCGACGTGGCGCATAGTCCTGCCAAAAACCAGACCAGTCTATGGCTACTCCACGGACGTATAATTCTGCTAAACTCTCCAGAATTTGTTGCCAATCCGAATATCCTGGACGCAAGCTGGGAAGTAAAGCTCCCGCGGCTTGTGGTAGGCAAGAACGACCCATCCGCAATAAAATTGGTTTTGGTCCAATCTCCAAAAAGACTTCATAACCCGCACGATGAAGAGTTTCCATACTAGCAGCAAATTTTACAGGCTGCCCTATGTGATAACACCAATATTCAGGAGTGGTGATTTCATTTGTGATTAGCTCTCCAGTGACGTTGGAAACTAAATTGATTTGTGGAGGTGAGAAGGTGATATCGGCGATAACCTGCCGAAAATCATCCAGCATAGGTTCCATTAAAGGAGAGTGGAAGGCATGGGAAACCTGCAATGGAGTCGTCTTTACCCCGCTTGCTTCTAAAGTACTCACAACATTACGTATTGCCCTACAGCGTCCAGAAATGACAATATTTTCTGGTCCGTTAATTGCAGCGATGGAAACTTCTTTTGCGAATGGTGCGATCGCTGTTGCAACCCGTTCCTCATCCGCCAAGATAGCTACCATTTCTCCATCAGAAGGCAATGTCTGCATTAAACGCCCTCGTTGAGCTATCAGCTTTAGACCATCTTCTAAGCTGAATACTCCTGCAACAGTTGCAGCAACATATTCCCCGACACTATGACCCATAACAATGTCAGGAGTTACACCCCAAGACTTCCATAACTCAGCCAAGGCATATTCTATGGCAAATAAAGCAGGTTGAGTGTAGGCTGTGGAGTCCAAGGGAGAATTTTCTCCCGTTGCTGGATACAAAACTTTTAGAAGGGGTATTTCTAAATATGAACTCAGAATTTCTTCGCAGCGCTCCAATGCTTGACGAAATATGGGTTGTGTCTGGTAAAGTTGCTGTGCCATACCCACATACTGTGACCCTTGACCTGTGAATAAGAACGCTATCTTGGGAATATTGTCGATAATACGACCACTCACCAGTCCGCTAGTCTCCCACTCGCTACTGAAAGCACTCAACTGCTCGCGCAACTGTGCAGTAGATTCAGTAATAATTGCCAGTCGGTGTTCAAAATGCGCTCTTCCCGTGGAGGCTGTGAAACAAATATCTGCTAGTGATGTCCCAGCATGGCGATTCAAATAAGTTTCATATTTTTGTGCCAGTTCCTGCAAACCTTTCTCACTTTTTGCAGAAAGGGTTAATACGTTCTTGGGAGGAACAATCTCTGCCTTCCTTTGCACGGGTGTTGGTGCTTCTTCCAAGATGACATGAGCATTAGTACCGCTGATCCCAAATGAATTGACTCCTGCTAGACGCTGCTTTGATAACTTGCTCGTTTTCCATTCCATACCTTCAGTGGGAATCACTGCGGGAGTACGCTCAAGTTTTATGTTCGGATTTAAATTCTGAAAATGAAGATGCTTGGGAATGTACTTGTGTTGCATCGACAAGACAACTTTAATCAGTCCAGCGATTCCAGAAGCAGCTTCCGCGTGTCCGATATTTGTCTTAACTGAGGCGATCGCTAAAGGATTTTCTGCTCCTCGGTCTTGCCCGTAAGCTGCTTCTAATCCATTGATCTCAACAGGATCACCCAAGGAAGTCGCTGTACCATGAGCTTCGACGTAGGAAACTTGATTGGGATGTACACCAGCTACAGATAAAGCTTTACGGATTACAGCAGTCTGAGCTGATGGGTTTGGTGCTGTTAAACCGTTACTGGCACCATCTTGATTAACTGCTGTCCCTCGCACGAGAGCCAAGATATTATCTTTGTCAGTTATTGCTTGCGACAGACGCTTAAGAACTACAACACCACAACCTTCGCCGCGAACATACCCGTTAGCAGAAGCGTCAAAGGTTTTGCAGCGTCCATCTGGTGAAAGCATTCCTGCCTGAGAAAAACTAATGCTTGACTCAGTAGATAATAAAAGATTTACCCCTGAGGCAAGAGCAATATGACATTCTTTATTCTGCAAGCTTTGACAAGCAAGATGTAAGGCAACAAGTGATGATGAACATGCGGTATCTACAGAAATTGCCGGACCTGTGAAACCGAAAAAGTACGACACTCGTCCTGATGCTACCGAAGCACTGGTTCCGGTGGCAAAGTAGGCATTACAGTTTTTGTCCCCCTCCTCTTGTCTGACCTGTGCATAGCCGTAATCATGGTTACAGATAGCAACGAAAACACCTGTCTGGCTTCCTGCTAAAGCTTCAGGGTTTAATCCGGCATTTTCTAACGCCTCCCAACTCACCTCCATTAAAATGCGTTGCTGCGGGTCCATATTATTAGCTTCTCTAGGAGCAATCCTGAAAAACTGGGCATCAAATTGATCAACCTGAGACAGGAAACCTCCATGTTGACTAAATATCTTTCCAGCTTGGTTTCCATCGGGATCGTAATAATGTTCAATGTCCCAACGCTCTTTAGGAACTTCGGTGATAGCATCAGTACCTTCGCACAACAGCGACCAAAACTCTTCGGTACTATTCACACCACTTGGTAAGCGGCATCCCATGCCAATAATTGCGATAATTTCCTGGGTATTGTTTTCAGTTGGGAATGAAGAGAAATCAGAAGACCTTGTTTCTAATATAGAAGAAGTTATTATTTCTGAGGTTCTATTGAGCTGTTGCTGAATTTTTTCCTGGTGAATAGCAGGTTGCTCTAAACTTTCTTGTTCTTTATGAGCCTGAACATCAGATTGTTGTATTGTTTGAAGATTTTCTTCTTTAAGCAACCCTTGTTCCTGAAGATAAGTGCTTATAGCTGACGGCGTAGGATATTGAAAGAAGAAAGTGGGAGGTAGTTCCACCCTAAAGCGCTGACCAAGTTGCGAGCTGAGTTCCAGAAGATCCAGTGAATCTAAACCCATATCCTTCAAAGAACGTTTGGCAGAAAAAGAAGCCATGCGCTTCTGACCCATGACTAAACAGATTGTTTCTTCAACAATTGAAGCTGAGGTTTGATTCTGATTGATTTGATTTTTCTTCTCTGATATCTCAATCTCTTCCGAAATTCTATGTTGAGAGATTGGACGGTGGTGAATTTTATATTCGATTAAAACGCCTTTTCCTTGATTATCTGTGTCTTCTGGGCGATAGTTAGTCAGTACACCTGTGATCGTGGCACCATGACTTTCATGAAAGCGCAGAATTGGATCTAAAAGTTGTCCTTGGTCGTTACGTTTTTGAATATATTCTTCAAAGCTTCCATCGGAGTGATTGACATAGTTTTTGCACCGAGTCACACCCACAACACTCTCAATACCACCTTTTAAAGAACACCATTGAAGCATAAACTCCAGCAATTGGTCACCCAATCCCTGCTGCTGCATTTCCGGTAAGATATTTATACCAAGAAGTTGGACTATTGTCCCTTGCTTTGTATATAAGGATGGTAGATTTTTCCAAGTCGTGTTTTTCAATAAATCAGTACTGGAAATTTTTTGAGAATAAACTACACCAACAATGCGATCGCCTATTTCTAAAACACAATGAGCATCTGGTAATTCTTCAATTCTTCGCCGGATTTCCTGTGGAGATGCCTGTAAATGTTCTGACCAACATTCTACTTCTAAGTTGTTTAAAGCCAGCAGGTCTTCTAAATTTGAGTGACGAATTGTATAAGCTCGTTTTTCAAACCAATTTAATGTAATGCGACTAAAAGGAAATGTTCTTGGATATCTTTTAGAAAATTCAACTTTCGGGAATAAACCAGCTTCGGCAGCAGCTAAAAGGAAAACATCAGCCTCTATAAGATGCTGCATAGAAAATGCATGATAGGCATCAAAGTGTAGGTTCTCGCTTTTGTCTAAAAATTTGTAGGTGACTTCTGGAGATAAACAGTGTACTTCCAAAACAATTAATCCATGTTTTGTCATAACTGATGCCCACCTTTCTAAGTGTTCTACCAGACTTTGTACCATCACATGAGGAGGAATAGAACCGCCATTCCTATCAACATAAACCCCCTGATAAGGTATCACAGAACGCGTAGATAATCTGGCAGTATCCAAAGAAGGAATAAAAGGGCGGTCATGGTCGAGAAATGAGCGGATGTGAAGCATATTTTCTGGATCATGGATACCCAAATTTATTAAATCTGCTATAAGTTTTTCCGGATTCCCAATATCTCCTTGAAGAACAAAGTGGGGAATATTACTTAGAGTATGATTAGTAACCTCCAATGCTTCCTGATTATAATCCACACCAATCATCTGCACGGGATACTGCTCTAACACAGTCCCTCTTGCAGATTTATATTGAATAGTCTCATATACTCTTTTTAAGAGACTGCCATCTCCACAGCCCATATCAACAACATATTTTGGCTGTTCTTCATAAGGCAACTGATTAAAAAGAGAAAGAATTAGTTCATCTACATCAGAGAAAAACTTTTCATGTTGAAACCCACTGGCTACAACATTTAGAGTGCGATTAATATGTCTTTCGTTACTTGACGTATCTCTAGAAAATACAACCTGAGTGTCACCAAACAACAAATCAGATATACGAGATAACATCGGTTTGTAGGAAGCAACTGTTCCGGTAATCAAACACCGTTCTACTATAAAACGACCCACATCAGTCAAGAAGATTTGACCATCTTTTAAAGATGCCCACCCTTTGCTAATAAATAGTTCGTATAATTCCTCACGCACCGAATGACTTAATTTTGAAAATAAAGGTTTTTGTCTATCCTCCAGATCATTAAGCAAATTATTCTTTTTAAGTGCAAGTAAGACAGGTATAACTAAAATTCCATCTAAAAAGTCTGCTATAATTGGGTTCTCAACATTCCATCTTTGCCGGGAGAGGGCAATCCACTTTCCCAGACAACTTTTCTGTTGTTCTCCCATCAAGTATGCTTCTATTTCCAAGTGATATAAGTCGAGAATCTCTTCTGGAAGTTTTTGAGAGATTTTGGCCTTGTCGGTTAGAGAATACTCTCCGTTCTCCTGTTGCACAACCCAATTTAAAGATTGCATAATTTTCACGGCAACCTGAAGGTGTCCTTCATTTGCCCCCAGCCGCTTTGCTATTTTCTCCAACGTTAGTGAGTTTTGCTCTTGTAACAGATCAAAGAAACCTTTTTTTCGACAAGCTATAATTGTCGGAATAAGCACAAATCCGTGAGCGTAACGATTAATTATCTCTAACATGATTGCAACTTTCCTTTTACTCCTAGATTATTTCTTCTAAATCACGCTAGAAAATTTCGCGTTGCATATTGGCGGGATGAATTGATATTTTTGACCAAGGCTCAAGGTAGATTCTTCGCGCCTTTGCATGAGGCAAAATTCAAGAACTCAATCAGCAACGCCAAAAATTTTTATTGCCTGGATAAGTTGTGCATCAGCCATTGCTCACGCTGCTGTTCGCCGTTGCTCAATTTCGCCGTGGCTCGCCAGCAGTGCTGCCAGCTTGTGCCGCATCAGTATGCCCGGTTTATCGGTCGCCATGTGTATCTCCTCGTTCAAATCGAGAGGCACATCGTAATCTATTGTTTCCAAGATTGCGCGATCTTCGCTGAATATCAAACCCTCATGAGTGATTATATCTGCTGCTTTGGCCTCAGCTTCGGTGTCGTTGCGGAACAAAAAGCGTACCATTTGGCAACTGGAATCGTTGATGGGCGTTGCATACGTTATGCTCACCTGTACTAATTCTTTACCGTCCATCATTTCTTGCAAATGCAAACCAAAGGGCATGCACCAGTTAATTTTACGTATTATCTTCATGGTTTTCTGTGAACTCCCCACATTCTTTTCCATATGGGGATTGTTGTGCATAAAGAGAATTGACTCGAAGTAGAAGCCGCGCTCCGTCTTTTCAAGTACGTTATGGGGAGAGGAAACTGGATTTTCGCGATCAGCTAAGGTTTGGTTGTGGACGAAGTGAAAGTGTCCATGATCGCATACGTTTTCTATTAACCGCAGACCACTACAGTGCCATGTTTCGTAAAAGGCGTGGATCAGGCGGTAGCTTGGGTCTTTTGCCTCCGGAATGTTGAGAATTTCATCAAGACCGTCCCCAAGGCAAACCCAAGCGTAGCCGTAGCGCTCCTGGCATTGAAAACTTTGGACGCGATAATTCTCAGGAATCGGGCTGTCAGGAGCCTGAGGCACTACGACACAGCAGCCTTTGGAGTTAAACTGCCAACCGTGGTAGGGACAGCGAATGTTCCCATCAACAACAATACCCTGTGACAAAGGTGTGTAACGATGACAGCAGCGATCGCGGACAACAGATGGCTTGCCGTCTGCATCAAGCCAGAGGACGAGGGGTTCGCCTAGGAGCGTGAATGATTGCGGTCTTCCCTGTAGCAATTCGATGGGAATGACTGGATACCAGAAGCGCCGGAGTACTGGTTGAGCTGTTGCAAGCATAGCTGTAATTGTTCTTTTTGATGAGTGTATAAAATAGGCTATCAGTTACTTACCTAAGAGCTTGCACTTAACCGTAAAAACCACGGTTAACCGAAAAGCGCCGAAATAAAGCTACATTTTCTTGTTACTCCAAATCAATCTCAAGTTCAAAATTCTGAGAATTCAAAACAGCCATAAAGCCTATAATCAAAGCTTTTCTCATAGCGCGAATCAGCGAATTCCAAGGGGACGCATTAAGCTATAAAAAACGAGCAAACCTTCTCATTCATGAGGGGTTGTTTGCAGCATCGTCAACATTAATCAGAAAACCCGCTCTTAATGAATCGCCTCAATGAAAAATCCCTCATCTGAAACAGATAACTAGCAAGGTTTGCTCGTTTTTTACAGATTTTTCCACGGGATTGGTACTAGATTGTCGGGGGTGGGATAATCTGTTCGGCTCCTATATTCTCGGAAATCTGGTACACGTTACTAAATTCGTCACACACTATGTAGTACCGATTGACGAACAAAGTCCACTGAGATCGCTGTTCATTAGTCCCCCGCCAACGGAACTCAAATGGGGAATCGCCCCGTTGTTTAGTTTCGCGGCGCATGTCTGATAAATCACTGAGATACCAATAGTCTGAGCGTTTGCGTTTAGTTGCACCAACTAAGTCGGTGCCAGAGATCAATGCAGCACTAGCTTCTGTGAGTACTATCTGGCGTTCGTCAGAAATGCGAACTATTGCGCCTTTGATGTTAGGGTTTTCAATCCACCTGATGATAATCGGGAGTAAAGACTGGGATAGCTTTAGATTGTCGAGTTGAATTCCTGCTTTGGCAATAATTGGTGGTACTTTATTCATAACTGAGTCTTGGTAATCACAGTATTTTTTGAGAATTGCGTGGGGGTTGATGGTAATTGGTGAGCAATAGTAGGGAGGGGAATAAATTTCAACTTTCTGGTAGTTCCAGCTAATACACTGTTTCGATAAAAGGTAGCACTTTTGCCACGAAAGCACTCTTGCTGCCCTTTGACTTTGCACGTATATTTTTATGGATTTATTTTCAAAAATAACAGGGTAATGTATTCCGCATTCTTGAGTAAATAGTCGCACAGCTTCATCATTAATAATTTGCTGTGCAACCCTGAGTAACTCCATTGCCATTAGACAGAAACTCCCGAAGGTACATATCCTAACGTTCGTCTGGATCAATCACTAGTACTTGAATCAATAAGCCAAACGATGGGGGATTGGGTTGTTTAGCTCGGATACTTGCCTCAATTCGTTCTTCAGCCCCCGCTACTTAGACATCAACGTGATTCGTGATTACTGGCAAGTTAAAATGGAAAAAACGTTAAGCAGTCGCTAGCAAGACACCGAGGTTGGGACAGGACGTTTAGTAGTCCCGAACGTTTTTGAGAGACATAGTGTCATTGCACGCGGATCAGTTATGATACCTGCACGAATGAAGTTAGTTTGGCTTACAGTTCCCTTTTAAGCGTGATTCAAACCTGTCCATAAAGCAAAGTAAGTCCAAGGGACAACTTTGCTCATGTCATAACTTTCGATCACAAGGTGATATCACCTTCTCTCATTCCGCTTACCCTTCAAATCGCTGTTTAAGAGGGGGGATATGAATGGTTACTTAGTAAAGCTCATTAATGTTTTCCATCAGACTAAGCACAATGTGCGATGTTAGTCTAGCTTTCTCAGCAATTTGTCATTCCCTTTGCTCTCCTCTTAACATAATACACACCTTATGATAGGCGTTCTCTGATTTTTGATGTAATCATAATCTGAACAAAATTTGATGATGTTCTTAACATACCACCATGCATCTGATTTTGCAAGAAATTTTCCTGGTAAATTAATTTTAAACTTATAACAAAAAATACATAGTATATAAATATTGTCAAGTTAACTGAGGGCTGATCAGGGCACTGGTCGGTT
This sequence comes from Nostoc favosum CHAB5714, assembly GCF_020829495.1. GTDB lineage: Bacteria > Cyanobacteriota > Cyanobacteriia > Cyanobacteriales > Nostocaceae > Nostoc > Nostoc favosum. The sequence goes on from NZ_JAIVFQ010000023.1 coordinate 62,482, forward strand.
GTGTTGCAAAGATTGGGTTTGGTTTGGTAAAAAGGCAGAAGATAAAGTCAGCTTTATCACAAAGTTTTTTAGAACCCCTGCTACATGTAGGTCCTCAAATAACTTCCATTCTAGCTCGCTCAATCCCTCAAAACGTCCAGCCATCAACTGATACACCCAACTCAAGTCAAAAATAGATTACCAGATTTTTATATTAGTGGGATAGGTTCGTGCCATTTTGGCTAATAAGTGGTATTTTAAGAACAGTTATTAGGTTTTGTTAAAATCTTGCTTACATTAGAGGCCAGAGAGCGCTTATCAAAACTGTGTATCAAGCTGAGAGGGGATCAAAAGGTACGACAAATTGCTGAAAAAGCTGGAGTAGCCCATTCTGCTTGGTCTGATTGGGAGAATGGAAAGGGCAATTTAGGTGAAAGCAGTGCTCAACGATTAGCTGCCTATATTGGCACTACAGTTGGTGACTTGCAAATCTACTTAAATGCCGGCTATTCACTTGAGGAATATTTGCGAATTCCTCAGGTAAAACAGCTAGGTCGTGAACCCACTCGATTAATCACCTCGGTTGAAGAGGTATTCGTATGGATGGAAGAACTTAGTTTATATGACTTAGCTCGAATAACGGCGAAAGGAGGTGAGATCATTCAAGAACTTGTTACTGGTTCAAGGAGCTTAGATGGAAATAAAAATCGTAATACCAAGAAAAAAGTAACCTATAAAATTATTGTTCAGTTAGTCAGGGAGCATCGCGCTGCTGCTCTTGAAGCGTTTCTCGATGCCGAAGTACCGGGTGCGTCAGAACGAATTGAGGCAATTATCCGAGGTCAACAACCTAACCCCTCAGAGGTTGCCTTATTGACCCAAGTACTACCGATTGATCCAGATGAACTTTATGATATGTACCTTCGGGAGTTTCCGTCCAATGGCAATAGAGATAATAAGGCTTACGTAGAGACTGGACTTTAGATTAGTAGTCTGGCAAGTTAACTTTACTCCCGTGAGACAGCCGGATATAATTGGTATTGAGCCGAGATACGTGTAACGTGCGATTCGTTCTGGAGAAACCCAGTTTCAGGGCATCCGTGAGAGGTTAAGATAATTGCACATTTGTCAAGAGGGTGCAGGAAAAGGGGATAAATCCAGCCTGGAGACTGGCTTTCGGAGATATTTAACCACGCCTAAGTCTTGATTCTCTGGGGCCGCAAAGTACTTGATCGGGTCATCAGCTTTGCCTTTCTCATTTGCGACACTAAAATGGTACAAACCACGAAATATCATCTCCAAAGAAATGCGGTCAAATGGTAAAGCTAATTCATCAGCAACAGCATCGCCCAAATCAACCAAGACGGCATAAAACAGCCAAGTAGCCCACACTCAGTAGACCGAAAAGTTTTCCAGAACCCTTATCAGCCCTTGATTTCACCTTGGGAACACCATCTGCCCAAATCAGCTTCTAATCTACCTTTCAAGCACCTCTGTTCTGGATGGACGAATAGAGCGATCGCTTGTGGTCGTCATGGAAAGCCCAAAAGTATCGCCTGAAACCCTCATTTTTTCGTCAAATTCCAAAAGTTTTCGGTCTACTGACAGTTATTGATTTGGTTACCCGTTTACCTGTCGAGGTTTGGTTTCACACTAATCCGGCAGCTTCAGACACCAATTTTGAATCTACATTACTAAATTTAGTGACTGCCAAGACTTTAATTTTACTCGATAGAGGTTTCTATCATTTCCAGTTTTTACAACAACTCAGGACTTACGCAACTGGCACAAGCAATGGTGCGCGAAGCGCGCCGAGCGCCCAAAAACTACATAGAAGACATAGCAATATCTGGACGTTTTAGTTGCTCAATTAAATAATTAGAAAGCAAATTGTGCTTGAGCTTATAAATAGTTTGGCCTGTTTGGTAAGCTAAACTTTTCAGTCTTAGCCAAACTAACATAGCACAAGCAATATGATTTCTTTGAAGACGGGCTTTACGGCATTGACATGATTCAATACCAGTTAGTTGTTTTATTTCTCTATGAAACTCCTCTATTTTCCAACGGATTTTACACACCTGTTGTGTAACATCAGTAGAACTTTGAGATAAATCGTTAGTTGCGATATAATCCGTTCTATCGGTAGAGATAGTAACCCGAAAAAGTTTCACTTTTTTCTCAGCAGGAAAACCTTTGATTTTTATGATTTTACCACATTCTAAATCTCCATTACTCCATGATAAAGATTGAATATTTTTATATTTTTCTTGACCAAAACTATCATCTACTAAACGATTAGTCTTTAAAGGACAATAATAAACTTTATCTAGACTATCTATATAAAGCATTAAATTATTGACCGCATACCAAGTATCCATTAACACTGTATCAAAAGGTAGAAGCTTTTGATATACAAGACCTTGCAGCATATTTTTCACATGGTCAATCTTGGTCAATCCATCATTATCTGGATTAAAATGCGATAATCTATTACCCAAAAATTGAGATTTTTAGGATTAACATATATGCAACTTACTATTCCTATTCCTCTAACAACGCCATGTTCATTGCCACTATATTGCCTTCGGACTATTTCTATTTCCTCAAAAAATCTTTTATCTAAAACTGTATCATCAAATATAATATAAGCATCCTCGTCAGCGATAATTAAATCTTTCACATTATCCTAGAGTAAACGAGGAGTTAATTTTTCATTTTTTAAATAATAATTTATTTTATCATGACTAATATTTGACAAATGTTCTGCTAGATTAGTCATTGTATAGTTAATTTGACTACTAAGTAAATATTGACAATAATTAAGTTTAGTAAATCTCATCACTAACCAACTTTTTGATGCATCTTATATCAATTTTCTCATAAAATTTTGCACAACAAGATATATCATTAATTATTGTTATTAATTCGAGCCAAGCCGCTCAAACACATTCTCGATAATCCAATACTTATGTACTATTGACTGGCGATCGCACTGTGCCAGTTGCGTAAGTCCTGCAACTGATTAATCAAGCTGACTTTTCCCGTTAAGTCTCTTTTGCAAGCTGCCAACCTTCACAAAGGTCATGCAATTTTAACCAACCTCGCCACAGTACCTGGATACCAATTGGTGTTTTGCTTCGATGTTCTAGGTAGCCGCCAAGACGAGCGATCGCTTCGACAGCCCAATTAACTGTGAGGAGTTTGGGTGGTTTTGGAGACTTAGCTTTTAAAATCTTGAGTTCTAGAGGATTCAGAATTTCAATGGCGGGGGCTGAAGGCTGGGTGCGGTGTAGATAAGTCAACTGCAACAGTTCTACAGCAATTACACTCAAAAAGCCAACTAAGGTTTTCATACCCTCAGCAGCAAGCCTGTATCGTTCCACCTGACATCCAGACTTGAAAATTTTATGATACTCTTCAACCCGCCAACGATACGTATACCAGCGTAAAATCAGAGAAGCTGTCTGGATATCTGCAACAACTTCTGTGGTGAGCAACATCCATTCTACAGGTGTTTCACCTTCGGGACAACCAATTTCTGTGGCATAAACAGCATATACGGGTAGAGGGTCACGGTTATCAAAACGATAGGGAGTACGGAGATTTACCTGACAAAATCGTACAGCCAACTTGGTTTTACGGGCAGAACGTTGTCCAGTCTGAGGTAATTCAATTTCCTGTTCAAAACTGATAGGTTGTGCAAGGAGCTTTGACCAAAGACGCTCGCTCTCTTGATCTAAACTGCGGTTATGAGCCGCGCGAACAAGAACTCCGGTGTGCTTAAGTTGGCGAACTTTATCGAAAACTTCTGTGATATCACCTTCTCGGTCGAAAACATGAACCACTCGTGTGTACTTACTTGTAAGGTTTTCTATAGTGGTGAGTGCTTCTACCCATTTGTAGGATTCTTTTTGTTCAAAAGGTCGGTTTCGAGCTTCTTTACGAGCTTGAGCTTGTCGTTGTTTCTTCTGTGTTGAGGTTTCATTTTCTGGTGGTTTCGGCTTTGACTCCCGATTCCAAAGTTTTTGCCACAATAACCCAAGGGACTGACCATTCTTAGGTTCTATAGCTAATGCACTGTGTAATATTAAACCGTTACCGCCCTTACCAATTGGCCCATAACCTTCTTTTTTAGCCACAATACTGCCATAATCAAGAAAAGTTGTGTCTCCAACACACAGCACCAAGTCTTGTGCTGCAACATTTTCCGCCGTCATCTGACAGTGCGGCTCAATCACGCTTGAAAATTGCACTTTTGGATTGGCAAAAACTCATAGGCTCTCTTGAGTACTATTCCACTACTGAATATTTCTGACAGCGCTTTGCCGAATCCTTGACTTAGCGTATAGCCTATCGACATTGCACGCTCATTTAATCTGCGATCGCCTAGCTCTAAGGTTGCAAAATTTTTCTCCCACCAGTCCAGCATTGCTTGTTACCTTTAGCACCCGATTTCAATTACTGTACCGTATTTGCTGTACTGTTTCTTAAATCCTTTACCTGCAAGCTTTTCGAGACTTAACGGGAAAAGTCAGATTAATCAAGAAGTCCATTTTATTACTCGTTTAAAAGCTAAAGCATCTATTGAATGGCACTAAGAAAAGCGCAAATGTATTATTTACAAGGCTTTCATCACTTTGGAAAAACGTAGGCTATGAAGCAGCGATCGCAAACTGAGAGTTGCAGATTATTCTGATTCCCGACCTTAAAACTATTAGTTTTCTAAACCCCTTGCCAGGCAAGTATTTCAGCTTTTCTTAGTGCCATTCAAGCATCTATTAAATATCTAAAGATTTTTAGCTATGATCCATTCTCTTAAAGACCGATTGATTCAACTTGGTACTGGCCGTGGTGGCGCACCAGTACTGACTTTACGTTTAATCGAGATAAAAGTTGGGAAAACTAGCTATTCTTATATTACTTCTATCCTCGATCCACAAATACTACCTCCCTACGTGGTGGCTGATTTATATCGAAGAAGATGGAGAATTGAAGAGGCTTTTTATGTAGTTAAACGTTTATTGGGACTATCTTATTTGTGGACTGGTTCTATTAATGGTGTCAAGTTACAAGTCTGGGCAACTTGGCTCTTTTATGCAGTATTAGTTGACTTGGAAGATGCGGTAGCTGATGAATTAGCTTTGCCATTTGACCGCATTTCTTTAGAGATGATTTTTCGTGGTTTGTACCATTTTAGTGTCGCAAATGAGAAAGGCAAAGCGGATGACCCGATTAAGTACTTCGCTGCCCCAGAGAATCAAGACTTAGGTGTGGTTAAATATCTCCGAAAGCCAGTCTCCAGGCTGGATTTGTCCACTTTCCCTGCACCCTCTTGACAAAAGTGCAATTACCTTAACCTTTCACAGATGGTCAGGGAGAAAACCGGAGGCACAACAGGTTAAATCTAGTGTGATTGCTTGGTTCGAGTGGGCAAGGAGACAGAGGATTGTGATTGCGATGTCGGGGGGAGTGGTTTATACGGTGGAGGGTGAGGCAGTGGAGATTGAGGAGATGATGAGGCGGTATCCTTTGAAGGATTAAAACCATCAAAAAGAATGTTATTAACATCCTATGTGCTACTTGTCTACCTCCTAGAGGTTGTTTTTATAAGCATAATGATATCAGTATAGTTCCTGGAGACAGAGAAACTACTAAATATATTTACTTAGAGCTTGTCACGAAAAAACCTTCCTTTTTTTTAGTTATAAATGCTTTATTAGTAAGCTTTTTAGGTGGCAAATCGTAAAAGTTGTTTCTTGACAGGCTCTTAGTAGAACATTAACAAACTTGCATCAAATTTGAATAGATTCATGGCTAAACTAGCGGCATTCTTTAATACCCGATATAGAGTATCAGTACTTGCCTGTACTATTGCTAGCGCAACCCTTGGTGTTGAGTTGAGTCTAACTGAGCAGTCTGTACACGCTCTCGATGTTAACCTTCTTACCTGTCCAGGCTCGGCAACGACTAGTTACAACCCTGGTCTGACGAATACTGAGCAACAAACCACTATAGTCCCCGCTCTCCCATCATTTCTTCCAGATGCGCTCTTATTTTTGAAAGTATAGTCTTTCAATATTGCGTTTGTTAATATTCATAGGAGTTAATATAGTATTTTATGGGTATTGAACCTATTGCCATTATTGGGATCGGATGCCGATTTCCAGGTGCAATCAATCCTGAAACTTTCTGGCATTTACTCTGCAATCAAGTTGACGCTATCGCTCCTATTTCCTCCGAACGCCAAAAATTGCATTCTTGCTTTCTCCCTGACCCCACTTCATCACAGCGAAAACTTATCCAAGGTGGTTTTTTAAAGCAAGTGGATCAGTTTGATCCGCAGTTCTTTGGCATCTCCCCTCAAGAAGCTGTCAGCATAGATCCTCAACAACGGCTGTTACTAGAAGTTACTTGGGAAGCCCTCGAAGATGCCGGGTTAGTCCCTCAAAAACTCTCAGGAAGCGCAACGGGAGTTTTCGTTGGTATTGCTGGCTCTGATTACTACGAAATAATGGCAGAAGCACGCACTGCAAATAGCTATGCAGTTACTGGTAATCTCAGCAGTGTTGCTGCTAACCGTATTTCCTACGTGCTTAACTTGACGGGGCCGAGTTTGTCAATTAACACGGCTTGTTCCTCCTCTTTGGTGGCAGTTCATCTTGCCTGTCAGAGTTTGTATAGGAAAGAATCTAGTTTGGCAATAGCCGCCGGCGCGAATGTCATGCTGTTACCTGAGTTTACAGCAAGCCTAACAAATGCAGGGATGATCTCGGCTACAGGACGTTGCAGAGCATTTGATGCTCAAGCGGATGGCTTCGTTCGTAGTGAAGGAGTTGGTGTTGTAGTGCTGAAGTTGCTGTCTCAAGCATTGGCAGACTCTGATCCCATCTATGCAGTCATCCAAGGTAGTGCAGTCAACCAAGATGGACGCAGTAATGGATTGGCTGCTCCCAATCTTCAAGCACAACAGGCACTACTGCGGCAAGCTTATCAAGATGCTGGAATTTTACCAAGGTCAGTACAATATGTTGAAGCACAAGGGACTGGAAGTTTATTGGGGGATGCGATCGAACTCAAAGCCCTGGCAACCGTTTTGGGAGAAAATCGCTCTGTTGGAGATAAATGTCGTGTTGGTTCTGTCAAAACTAATATCGGACACTTAGAGGCAGCCAGTGGAATTGCTGGATTGATTAAAGTAGCGTTGTCCCTTAAGTTTGGACAGATCCCGCCTAACTTGCATTTTCAGCAGCCAAATCCGAATGTGGCGTTAGATAAACTGCCTCTGCAAGTGCAGCAAAGCTTGGAGGCTTACAAGAGCGATCGCCCCTGGATCGCCGGCGTGAGTGCCTTCGGTCTTGGCGGCACAAATGCTCATATAGTGATGGAAGCGGCACCCGATTTAGTCGTAGAATCCTCTTTGGTCAATCGCTCCCTACATATCCTGACCCTATCTGCCAAAACTGAAACAGCATTGCGATCGCTAGCCCAAAGTTATTACGAGTTTTTAGTTAATCATCCTGATGTGTCGATTGCCGATGTTTGTTTTAGTGCTAATACTGGCAGAACCTCATTTAACCATCGGCTGGCTGTTACTGGGAACTCTACAGCACAATTTGCAGAACGTTTGGAGGCGTTTGCTGTATCTAGGCAATCCGCTGAGTTGGTAAGTGGTTTGGTAAAGCCAAAGAAGGTTCCGAAGATTGGGTTTTTGTTCACCGGCTTAATTCACGAAAAACTAGAACTGGATCGTCAACTGTACGAACAAGCGCCCATCTTTCGTCAAGTTCTTGATCGCTGTAATGCGATCGCCGAGCCGTTGCTCGGAAAGTCGCTTATCGACATTCTTTATATCTCCGCAACTGAGGAAACTGTCATCGATAGCATTGACAACCGCACGGCATTATTTGCGTTGCAAATAGCGCTTTGCGAGTTGTGGAAATCTTGGGGGATTGAACCTACGGTCGTGATGGGAATAAGCCTGGGAGAGTATGCCGCTGCTTGTGTTGCCGGTATTTTAAGTCTGGAAGACGTACTCAAACTTGTAATTGATGCACAGCAGCAAGTCCAATCTCAAAGCCAAAAAGGGACGGTAGGCATTGTATTTGCAGATGAAGAGCGAGTGGCAGCTGCAATTCAACCCTACGCTGACAAAGTTTTCATTGGTATCTTTGCTGAACCCATGCTTACAATTTCCGGTGAGCAACAGGCAGTTGATGCAGTTATAGCTGGTCTGAAAGCAGAAGGAATTAAAACGACTCGGCCGAGTGTATTCCACCCCTATCATTCCCCTCTGATGGAATTGGTAGAAATGGATTTTGCTCTTTCTTCTCCCCAAATTCCGATAATTTCTGGTGTCACAGGGCAACTGTCTCCTGATTTAATGACCAACATTGAGTATTGGAGGACTATTTTCCAGGAACCCGTGAGGTTTTCAACAGGGATACAAACCATGCACGAGCAAGGAGTCACGGTATTTGTCGAGATCGGACCAAAAGCCCATCTATTGTCAATGGGCATCCGTTGTCTGCCTGAAGGAGTTGGGGTTTGGGTTCCAAGCTTACGTTCGGGGCAATCCAGCTGGCAACAATTGTTGTCCAGTTTGGCACAACTTTATGTTTTAGGAGTACCTGTAAATTGGTCAGGATTTGATCGTGACTATCCCCGCGATCGCCTACGACTGCCGACTTATCCTTTTGAGCGACAACACTATTGGTTCAGCAGTAGTCGCTCGTCTCAACCCCCCGATCTATCCCCACTACCTCATCGCTCTTTGATTTCTAGTTTACTTGACCGGGGAGATTCGGCGGAACAGATTGTTCAGCTTCTTGCCCAAAGCGAATCATTTTCACTCTTAGAAGTGCAACTCCTACCAAAACTAATCACTGCTCTAGTTCGACATCACCAGGAAACTGCATTCTCAACTGATGAACATGAATCTTCTTTGATCAGTCAAATCACAAATATAGACGTACCCATCCCTGAAGTTATTGCCCCTGAATCGACGATTTCGTTAAGGCGAGTACAACTTGCGGCATCCCCAGAAAAACAGCAGCAACTGCTTGAAGAATATTTGATAGAACAGATTGCTAAAGTCTTGGGATTGGCTCCATCCCAGCTAGATGTTGAACAACCGCTCCATACCTTGGGGTTGGACTCGTTGATGTTAATTCAACTGGTAAACCGCATTAAAAAAGACTTTGCTTTAGAGTTGTCAATCAAGGTATTATTTGAAGACATGACCCTGATTGATCTGGCTCAACAATTACAGTCCCAATTGCCTTTGCTTAAGAGTGAATCTGATGATGCTCCCATGATGGCTACGAGGACAGCGGCTGTTGCTTTGCCTTTATCCTTTGCTCAGGAGTCATATTGGTCGCAAGTAAAACTAGACCCAAGTAATCCCTTTGCCAATCTACCCTTCACCCTGCACTTTATCGGTGAACTCGACATTCCAGCCTTAGAACGCAGTTTTAATGAGTTGGTGCATCGTCACGCTGCTCTGCGAACCACTTTTGATATTGCCGCAGAGCAACCCACTCAAATCATTCATCTAACGGTGAATCTGCCATTGTCGGTGGTGGATTTGCGATCGCTCTCTCAACCAGAACAGCAAATAGCAGTGCAACAGCTATCCCAACAGGAAGCTCAAGAATCGTTCGATATCGTCCAGGGACCACTTGTGCGAACCACACTGCTGAAGCTCTTGGAAAATCAACACATTCTGCTCATTACTGTGCATCACCTGATTACAGATGGCACCTCTATGGTTATCTTTTTTCAGGAACTCGCAGCAGTCTACCAAGCTTTCTCCCAAGGACAACCCTTGCCGCTTCCAGAATTACCGATGCAGTATGCAGACTTTATTGTCTGGCAGCGTCAGTGGCTGCAAAAAGATGTACTCACAAAACTACAAAGCTACTGGCAGCAAAAACTTGCACCACATCTGGTCGTTCCTGAAATCAAAACAGATAAGCCTCGTCCTGCTGTACCAAGATTGAAAGCAGCAATCTACCCCTTCCAAATATCTGAAGCGTTATCAGCACAACTCAAAGCACTCAGCAAACAGGAAGGGTGTACTTTATTCATGCTTTTATTAGCAGCTTTACAGATACTAGTACACCATTATACAGGTCAGCTTAACTTCTGTATTGGCACTACCGTTGCCAATCGCAATCAATCTGAGCTTCAAGCCCTGATTGGTTGCTTTATTAACCAGATTCCAATTAAAGCCAATTTAGAAGACAATCCCACATTCCGGGAGGTACTTGCTGTTGTTCGCAAAACCACTTTAGAAGCACATGCTTACAGTGCTCTTCCCTTGAAACATATTCTGAAAACTGTACCTCTGTCTAAAGGAGATAATGTTCACTCATTTCCTTTACCAGTGCTTCTACTTTTCCACAATGAAATTCCCTTACTGACTGAGAATGTCAAACTATCAGATCATCTTTCTGTTCAGGTACAAAATAGACCATTCAGGGGAGCAAGACGGGATCTAACTTTGCATATGGGAGAAAGTAAAAAAGGCATTTGGGGCGAGATGGAATACGATGTCGATTTGTTTTTTGAAAGTACAATTAAAACAATTGTGAAAGACTTTATCAGCTTACTTCAAGGTATTGTAATTAATCCAGATATCCCTATTTCAGAAAGATTAGGAAAACAGTTATGGCTGAATGGCACGCTCGTCAAGGAAAATTAAGTAAGAAAATTAGACAGTGCTAAATATTAGCAGTAAATTTTTCGGAAATTCTTTGATTAATAACTGAATTAGACTATTTGAGAACAGTTGTCAAAAATTTGTAACTACTTCAAGTACAAACATAGGCATGTATCACGATTTGTTTTCACCACATTCAGAGCAAGAAGCGACTTTAGTTAACCTGTTACGCTATAGAGCGCAACAACAAACAAACCATGTCCCGTATACCTTTTTGGTAGATGGAGAAACAGAAGAAGTTAGCTTTACTTATGAAACATTAGACCAAAAAGCACGCGCAATTGCAGCATTGCTTCAAAGCATGAAAGTTTTTGGAGAAAGAGTGCTGCTTCTCTATCCACCTGGACTGGAATTCATTGCTGCTTTTTTTGGGGGGTTGTATGCAGGTGTAACTGTTGTGCCTGTGTATCCACCACGAGGTAAACAGCGGATGACAAGGTTGCAAGCTATTGCACAAGATGCACAAGCAACTTTTGCACTCACTACCTCATCTGTAATGACTAAATTGGGAGAAAGATTCAAAGAAGAACCAGAATTAGCAGCTTTACAATGTATAGCGACTGATAATATTGCCGAGAAATTAGCAGATGATTGGTTTTTGCCTGAAATTAATAACGACTCACTGGCACTTCTCCAGTACACGTCTAGTACGACAGGAAACCCAAAAGGGGTGATGGTGAATCATGACAATCTACTGTATAACTCTGCTTTAATTTATAAATCTTTTGAGCATACAGCTAACAGTCGAGGTGTCATTTGGCTTCCTCCTTACCACGATATGGGGTTAATTGGTGGAGTGTTACAGCCTGTATATGGTAATTTCTCAGTTACACTGATGTCGCCACAGTCTTTCCTACAAAAGCCTTTTCGCTGGCTAAAAGCTATTTCCGACTATCAAGCGACTACCAGCGGTGGACCTAATTTTGCTTATGACTTGTGTGTTGACAAGATTACTTCCGAACAACGCCAACACCTCGATTTGAGTAGTTGGGAAGTGGCTTTCAATGGTGCTGAACCTGTACGGGCGGAAACTATAGAGAGGTTTTCAGCAACCTTTGCAGATTGTGGTTTTAAAAGAAGTGCTTTATACCCTTGCTATGGAATGGCGGAAACAACCTTAATTGTGTCTGGGGGTTTGAAAAAAGAGCCACCAGTGATTCGCTTTGTCCAAGACCAAGCTTTTAAGCAGAATCTAATTGTGACTACTACCAGCGAGGAAGAAGATGTTAGGGCGATTGTCGGTGTTGGTCATAGTAGCTTAGACCAAAAAATTGTCATTGTTAACCCAGAATCATTAACTCGCTGTCTGGATGGACAAATAGGAGAAATTTGGGTTGCAGGACCGAGTGTGGCTGGTGGCTATTGGAAGAAACTCGAAGAGACTCAACAGACATTCAATGCTCAAATGCAAGACACAAAAGAAGGACCATTTCTAGGCACTGGAGATTTAGGATTTTTGCTTGATGGTGAACTATTTGTTACAGGTCGCCTTAAAGATATGATGATCATTCGAGGGCAAAATCATTATCCCCAGGATATTGAATTGACAGTCCAGAATAGTCATCCAGCACTGCGGGCAAATTGCGGGGCAGCATTTTCTGTGGAGATAGAAGGTATTGAGCAGCTAGTTATTACTCAAGAGATAGAGCGTACTTACTTACGTCAGTTGGATGTCGATGAAGTCGTTAGGGCTATTCGTCAGGCAGTGTCAGAGCAGCACCAGTTACAAGTTTATGCCATTGTGCTACTGAAGACAGCGAGTATCCCGAAAACTTCTAGTGGTAAAATTCAGCGTCACGCTTGTCGAGTTGGGTTTCTGGATGAAAGTTTGGATGTTGTCGGAGATTGGACTGCGAATTTTGAGCAAACAGACTTACTGCAACTTCAAGCAGAAGTAGAAGACCTTTGGGAACAAGTGCCAAATTCAACTGTTAATTCAGATATTAATAAATCTGAGGCTGACCAGAAATCATTAAAGCCAACTTTGACAGAAAAAGAAATCCAAACCTGGCTAATTTCTCATCTCTCCATATACTTGAAAATTCCTCCTGATGAGATAGATATTCAAGAGCCTTTTACTGGATACGGTTTAGATTCAGCAGTGGCAGTCAGTCTGACAGGTGAATTAGCCCAATGGATTGGATGTGAACTGGAAATTACTCTTTTCTGGGAGTATCCCGACATTGAAACATTAGCAAAGTTTTTAGCAGTAAAATCTCAGCTGTTGCCATCAACATCTGAAAAAGTTGTTGTTTAAAAGCAAATTGACTAAATCAAATAATTTACTAACATGAACAAAGAAGTTATTAGTACTGATCAAACCGAAACAATAGGGTCAACAAAAGCATTTAAATTTAATCTTTTTGACCCCAAGGTTCACATTAATCCTTATCCAGCTTACCATCATCTCCGCTCAGAATCTCCCGTACATCAAAACTTTGTTGGAGGTGGTTGGCTCGTTACACGCTATGCTGATGTCAAAGCAATTTTGAGAAGTGGTTATGTTCGCAGTCAGGACAAGCCAAAATCAATACAAGAAAGAAACAAATATCTGCAAGACAAGGGGAAAAATCTGAATGCCCTTGCCCATACTGCCAGCCAACTTTTATTTTATATGGACCCGCCAGACCATACCAGATTACGTAGTTTGGTAGTTAAAGTATTTTCTCCTGTAGTTGTTGAGCGTATGCGCCCCCGTATTCAGGAGATAGTGGATGAATTGCTTGACAAAGTTCGGCACAAGGGGAGTATGGACATTATTGCCGACTTTGCGATTCCACTTCCTGTCACGGTGATTAGTAGGCTGTTGGGAATACCACAAGAAGATCAAGACCAGCTTAATCAGTGGTCTAATGTTTTCGCCCGTATCTTAGACTCATTGGTTTCACTAGAAGAATTTGAAGCCATGAATGAGGTTACAGAAGCGTTTCAGGAGTATTTACGCGCTCTTATTGCCAAACGAGAAAAACAGCCACAAGCAGACTTGATTAGTGCCTTAATTACAGCTAGAGAGCAAACTGACAAGCTAAGTCAAGAGGAACTATTAGCAACTTGCATCATGTTATTTACAACAGGTGAAGAAAGCACAGTAAATACCATCGGCAATGGAATGCTCGCATTGTTAAATCATCCCGACCAAATAGAACAACTCAAAAGGGAACCGACGATGATCCAAAGTGCAGTAGAAGAAATACTTCGCTACGATAGCCCAGTTCAGATAACAACTCGTATTGCTACCGTGAACTTTGAAATAGGTAACCAAACAATTCAAGCAGGTGAAAAGGTAGTTCTTTGCTTGGGGGCTGCTAACCGAGATCCAGAACAATTTCCAGATCCCGATCGCTTAAATATTAATCGAGATCCCAATCCCCATGTTGCTTTTGGTGATGGTATTCATTATTGCTTGGGAGCTGGGCTAGCACGTATTCAGGCGCAAATTGCAGTTAACACACTTATTCAACAATTCCCTGATTTAAAGTTAGCTTCAGACAAACTAGAGTGGCGAAAAAACGTAGTTTTACGTGGCTTAAAAGCCCTCCCTGTAAATTTTACTATTTAATTTAGGTCAACTAATCATGACAGGCAACAGAAAACTTGCTCAAAACGAGCAAAGCATGGAAATTTTAAACCGTTGTGCTGGTTCTTCGAATATAGTAACGATTAGCCGCGTTAAGGGAGGCTTAAAAGAAGAAATAGTTAGACAGGCTCTTGACTTAATTCAAACTCGTCATCCGCGCCTTAATTCTTGTATTGTCGGTACTTTAGATAGTCTTCGTTTTGACTTGGGGGCAATAAAAATTCCTTTGCGTGTAGTTTCTAAGCAGTCTAGCGAGCAGTGGCAAGAAGTTGTTTTGGAAGAATTGAATCAACCTATTGGCAGCGATAAATGTTTATTACGTACAGTATTAATTACTTTTCCAGATGAGAAATTAAATTATTTATTGACAACATTGCACCATGCAATATCAGATGGATTATCAGCTGTTCAGTTGCATTCAGAAATTTTGACTTTCTGCCAGAAAATAGTAGACGGTGAAAGAGAAGAGAAGATTTCTAGCTTACATCCACTTCCAGATATTCAAGAATTGATGCCAAAATCAATGCAAGGAAAAATTGCAGCAATAAAGGGCATTTTATTATTGTTGCGCTTCAAACTAATACTGAGTTTACATCGTCCTGAAACTCTAAAGTTTGAGAAGTATGTTCCTACGAAATCACGTCGTTGTAACATGGTTCAAAAAAAGCTTAATAAAAAAATTACTGCACAATTGATAGAACTTTGCCGAAAAGAAAGAACAACGGTACAGGGTGCTTTATGTGCAGCGATGATGTTGGCAGTAGCCAGAGAAATTAGAAGTAAAAATCAAGCAAATTTACGCCTGAGTTGCAGTTCTTCTGTTGATTTGAGAAAACGCTTCAAGCCAGAAGTTAATCGGGAAAACTTAGGTATATTAGCTTCGGCTATCACCACCTTACATAACATAGACACAAATACATATTTTTGGGATTTAGCGCGGGATGTCAGACAACAAATAAAAGTCCGTTTAGTCAGTGAAGATATCTTTAATATAGTATTGATGTCTAAGAAAATTTACGAGTCTCTTCTGTCTCGCCCAAATGAAGCACCCGTGACAGTATGTGTTACCAATATTGGTCGAATAGACATTCCCAGTGATTATGGTTTATTTCAACTTGAAGAGATTAGTTTTGTACCTGCACAGGCAGTTTTTGGTGGTGTTTTTGGTGCTGCTATTACAACATTCCAAGGCACAATGATTTTAAACTTCATCTTTTCTGAGCCTTCAATTAGTAAGGAAAAAATCGAAACTTTAGTCAAGGATGCAATTTCTTGTATTGTCGATACTTGTAACACAGAAAATATACTTGATCTTACTAGAGTTAGTTAAGCTAGATTGTCGCAAAATGCAGCAATTCTAAATTTAAGAATTGATAAGGGATTGAACCACACACTTAACAGACCTTAAAAATAATTCTTTTCACCTTCTTATAGTTTAATTGTTGATGTAGATATCCTGCACCCCATAGCTTCGATTAAATGCACAGAGCTAGCACACAGCATTGTTGGAAGAATGTACAGAGTGCGTAGATGCTTTTAGCAACTTGTCGCACACATCACTTACATTGAAGCAAAAATTATGTTGGGTAAAACAGCAATATTGGCATCAGTCGTCAGAATTTAATTGGGTATTTTGTACAACTGGCGGATGAATAAAAAAGAGGGGAAAAGGTTAAAGGGAAAAGGGGAAAGGGATGAACAGGTCGCTTAACATCAGGCGAGGTTTTTACCTTCCTCATAAATAAGGATTATTTCGCTTAACATCAGGCGAGGTTTTTACCTTTTCCCCTTCCCCTTCTTTATAAATTCAGTAGATCGAAAAGATTTCTAGAAGCCTTACCAACCGCTCATTTTAGCCAGTGTATAGAATTAAGAGGAATCCTCTTATAATCTGCTGTTCGAGTAGTTCTGTTGTCAATTAACTCTGCTGCGATCACAAATGAACGCTTGTGTTAGTCCCAAATCATCTTTGAATACTCATGAGCCGTCCTTTTGAGATTGAAATCGCAGAGAGCGAAGAAGAACTAAAAAAACGTCTGCAAACAGCCAACTTGGGAAACCAGAAAGAAAAACTTATTATGTTGTGGTGGATCAAAAGCGGACAAGTAAAGGAACAGCAAGAAATCGGAAAACGCTTGGCACGAGATACTTCAACGGTCACAAGATGGTTGCAGAAGTACAAAACTGATGGGCTGTCAGGCTTATTAGAAATCAAGAAAGCACCAGGGGCAAAGCGGAAAATCGATGATGCTGCGATCGCAGCACTTGAGGAGGAGTTAAAAGTGGGGAAATATAATGGGTCATCGGCTCCATTCCCAGCGAGAGTGGCGCTGACCAATGGCATTCCCATTGGGTCGAGGGTTGCCAGTAATTGACGGTATTGCAACAAGTCTGGGCGAAAGTCTTTGGAATAGCCATAACGCAGTAGACTTTCTTCTGGGGAATCTACCTGTTGATGATTCACACTAAAACTACTTGTGTCCGTTCGTGCTACTAGAGTAGGTAATTCGTAGGCACGAATCAAATGCCGTCCCAACTTTACTTCTATTTCCTGCCTTGCCTCTGACTGCTTACCTAACTCTTCGACTACCCTTGCTAATCGGTCATCACTGGCATCTTTTTCCCCTATCGACCACCCCGTACTTAACTCTAAAATCTTTCGCTGTGCTTCTACCCAGGGTTCCACAGCCGACAACCGATGGTCTGACTGGGTAATTATATATGTTAATAACAATACACTCAATTGCCCGTAGCTCAGTCCTTTGTGGTTTCCATGAGGTGGACTCAGCTTTTGGTCAATAAACTTGGCTATTTCCATCTTTTTTAGCCATTCCATGATCACGGGAATATCATCAATTCTTTCGGAATTAATTTTTACCTGCTCGCTGACCACTATACGTATGCCCCTCTCCAACAGCATATCTTACAGACTAAAGGAATTTGGTGCACCAGAGCGCGATCGCTCTATTCCTTTCCCAAGAAGACATTAATTCCTCTCACCCTGACAAAATGAGCGAACGTACAGCATAAGCCTGGGGTCATGTCGCAAATTCCAAATCAAAGCCATCGGCGGCAGACCAACGGATTTCTGGCTCGAACACGGCAGCTTGCTCGTGATGCACCCCGGCTGTCAGTCCACACATCTGCATCAGGTTCCCAAGACCAACAAAGTTGTTAGCACTCGGATTAATCTGACTTTCCGACCACATACCGGAGGTGGGAGATGATTCTGACAAGTCCAGTGATCATGTAGAATGACAGTTCATTAGTTCATTTGTACTATTTAGTCCGGTTAAAAAGCAGTCAATAGGACGAAAAAAACAACTACCAATACAAGTCCTGTTGATTGCTGAACTGAAAACTACGTTTCTTTGATCTGTGTCTACGTAACTAACCTAAAAGGCGGTATGACTCAATACCCCAAGCTTTGCATTGCTTCAAAATACTGGAGGGGATATGAATATAATCGAAACCGATTCTCAAGCAAAACATTTACAAGAATGGCTCAATAGTTGCGTTGACGAAGAAATCTTTCATCTGAATGCGCGATCGCTCTACGGGACAACACCTTACGAATATCTGCTCTACAGTCCCAAAATCTCCCGTCGCAATGATGGACGGCTCAGAGACAGGGACTTGAAGAAATACCAGCACATCGAACTAGGCGGCTGGTGGTGCAATGGCGTTGACCCGCTCAACAACTACGCCCTAATGATGTGGGGCTGTTTCAAACCCGACCACCCCCGAAGAGATCGCCAAAAGATCCACAAATTCATCAAGTACGAACACCCATACAGAGAAGAGACACGCACTTTTTTCCTCTTAGTACCAAATCGCATCTGGGTGAAAGTCTCCAATCGTAGCGGCATCCCCATCACAGAAGAAGACCTACAGCATCCTGGGGGTTTCTGGCACTGGGTTTGGCGGCACAATGTACCAGTGACAATTGTAGAAGGTGTCAAAAAAGCGGGGGCATTATTGACTGCTGGTTATGCTGCGATCGCAATTCCCGGTGTCAATGCTGGATACCGCACACCTACTGATGAGTACGGTACTGCTATTGGTAAACCCTCTCTGATTCCCGACTTGAAGCATTTTGCAACAGAGGGGAGACTTGTCAACATTTGTTTTGACCAGGACAATAAACCTGAGACAGTCCAGCGAGTCAGAACCGCCATCAGTCGCATGGGACGGCTACTGGTAAATGAGGGCTGTTCGCTGCGAGTGATTGATTTACCTTTTGGCCAAGAGAAAGGGGTTGATGATTTTATCGTTGCCAAAGGACAGTCAGCTTTTGACGCGCTCTACAACACAGCTGTTGCACTGGAATTATGGGAGATTAAACTGTTCACCCTGCTGACTTACCCGCCGTCAATCGCACTTAACCAAAGATTCTTGGGTCATCTGCTTGTTCCCGAAGGCGAAAAACTTATCATACTCAAAGCCCCCAAAGGCACTGGTAAAACCGAATGGCTGGCAACTGAGGTGGCTAAAGCCCATGACCAAGAACGCAGGGTGTTAATTATCACCCATCGTATCCAACTGGGCGAAGCATTGTGTAATCGCTTCGGTGTTAACTATGTTACTGAAGTCCATACGAATCAAACAGGCACATTGTTGGGATATGGGGTGTGTGTTGATTCACTGCATCAGGATAGCCTTGCCCGTTTCAATCCCAATGACTGGTCTAATGATGTCATAATTATTGACGAGTGCGACCAAGTATTCTGGCATCTTCTCAACTCTGGTACTGAAGTGCAAAAACGTCGGGTATCTGTTCTCAAAAACCTCAAACAACTGGTACAGAATGTTTTGGGCAGCACTCAGGGAAAGATTTATTTATCATCTGACGAACCGTGATGCTAAACGGGCTAAGGCACAGTTAGAAGCTGGGGAAAATTCGATTTGGAAACCTGACTTTAACAAGGGGCAGCTATTGCCGGCTGTGTTGTTACTGGAAAATCTGAATCTATTGCAGTTTCTTACACCAGACGTTCAGCTACGTGGCAGCGACGAGAAGATGGTGGAGTTTAAGGCACTGGCTGTAACGCATCGGCACGTTATCAAGAATTACCTGAATGTCAGTGTCTCGGAAAAACTGACCCCGATTGCGATCGCACAGAAATTACTTGCCAAAATTGATTTGAAACTCGATTATATCGGTCGGTTGGGTAAGCGTGAAAATCGGGAGTGTGTTTACCAATTCGTTGCCCCTTATGATGAGCGTGATTCGATTTTTGGGCAGTGGTTAAATCGGGATGAAGCATTTTCAAGGGATTCGGTGTCAGTCAGCAATAATATAAGTACAACTACACCAGTCATTGACACAGCACCACATACCCCAGAAAATATTGCTATTCAACGATGGAAGGGGCTGATGGTGAAAATGCAGCTTGGGCTAAATAGCGCTGGGAACTTCTACAGTGAATTAGTCTCAAAAGTTGGCGAGGCTGTCGGCGTTGCTGATGGTGAGCCTTACTGGAATGCTTATCTGGGGCAGTGGCAGGTTTGGGTTAACTTTGCTTGGGGGTGTACGTCTGTGGTGTGCGATTGGTTGGTTGCGGTATAGGTTAAAGTAGTTCACTGTTATCCATCACAGAGCAATCGCAAAACTTTTCAGTCTACTGACAGTACTCTTACCCCAATCGGGCTTTAGAAACTAGGAGTTAAATTTATTAATAATTTCAGCCATTCTATCCAGTAGTGTGTCGTGGAATCGCCAAGGGTGATGGTTATTTCGTTACTGCCGACATGAAGATAGGAAGTAATTTCAAAGCGATCAACAGTAGAATTATCACTTCGGGGGTCATGGTTAGCAGCTATACACTTGTTATTAACCTCAATATTCACTGGTGAATACCCTTTTCTACCTCCCATTCCAGAAGAGAGATGGCTGAGGTAAAGGATTGCAAAATTAGCTTGCTCTTTTAATTCAAAATTAGCTCGGATACAACTGCGATTTGAATACAGCAAACGGAGCTTACCATCGAAGGCTTCGGAATCATCATTATTAATTGTTACCACTGACAACCCATCTGTAGCGTTTCTCATTCCCCCTGAAAACTCACAACTTAACTGATAATTAGTTGCATCTTGGTCGGCCAGCTTTTGTTGGTACTCTTGCTGAATGCGTTGGCGATCGCATTCGGCTGCTTCATCTGCATCTCTTTGCTCGTCAATTAGTTTTTGCTCCATCTGTTGGAGGTTTACTCGTACAAGAGCGTTAATATCTTGCATTCGTACAATTGCAGATATATTAAAAGCAGGTTTACCAGCTATGAGAGACAGAGTGTTCAGATAACTGGAAGCTTTTCCACAAATACCTATTGCCACGTATTCATCAGGTACATACACTTCTACCTTTTCAGCAGAGCCAAATGTCTTAACGTAAGATGGCAGTTGAGGTATCAATGGTTCGCTGATAAGTTCTTCATTAGTAACCTGCCCATTCAACCACCTGCGCCAAATCAGGCTGAGGGAATTGATAGCTCCGTGTCCGTAGTAATTCACAGTTTGAAAGCGTAGACCAACTATTACATACCCGAATTGTAAGAAAATATCTCCACCGCCTCCATGTCCTCCCTGCTGTTTCCCAATATAAACTTCGGGTCTAATAGAGCGATCTGCTTCAAGAGGTTGAAAAATTGGTGTTACTGCATCAATAATGTCACCCTTGCGGATTTGCATTCCAGTCATCACACAAGTATGAGAAATTTGTTCAAAATATTTTCCTGAAGCACCTTGAGGATTTGGGATTTTCATGCGTATTAAATTTTTATCAGACGATTCATACTGCATGTTTAATCCTTGAGGATATAGTTTTCTTCTTAAAGATAAATTATTTTGCTAACCAAAGTAAAAATCTAGAATACTATCTGATGCGGCATAAAAATTATAAAAAAATTAAGTATTATTTCGGACAACTATTACCATTTGGCTAACTACAATTGTCATGGTGTAATTCAGCACCCTGTCCTCAAATTTTAAAGACTTCTACTTAAGTTCAAAAAAATAAGATGGTAAACAATATCGATTGGGAAAACAGGATGCTTCCTGAAGATTTTCGAGTATATGTAGGTGAGGGAGGTATCATCAATCATCCGTCCCCTGGCTACCAAGAGCGTATTTTGCCAACGGTCAATCGCTATCAAGGCAATGATGGAGGTTATATTGCAATTTACTCCCGCAATGCTAGTCAGGGCGTTTACAGCGTTGGAGACGACATTTATGTCATTGGACAAATTCGTTTACAAGGAAAATACATTGGCAGAATTTTTCACCCTGCGGGCTATGAGGAACAAGATATCAGTGCTGTAGACGAGTTTAAGCGACTGGCAGACGAAAATTTTTCCGGTTGTCAGGGAGACTGTTGTGCCGGAGGAGATACAGGAGGGTGGTTTGGTATTCCCTAGAGAAATTGCATTTATGCAACGCCATCTAGCAAAGCCTATTCCGCCTCACCAATAATGATGAAAGCAGCCCAATCTCTTGGATTAGGGTGTTGTTGCATCGTTACCAACATTGCCTGACGCAGTGCAACGGCTTTGTCTGGTTGCTGTTGCCAAGTACGATAAAATTCAGTCATTAACGACGCTGTGGGCGCATCCGGTATAGCCCACAGAGATACCAGCACACTAGGAACACCCGCAGAAATAAAGGATCGAGATAATCCAATCACTCCATCTCCTGTCAATCGTCCCCGTCCTGTATCACAGGCACTGAGAACTACCAATTCCGCTTTTAGATTAAGGTCTAAGATTTCTTCAGCAGTAAGCAGACCATTATCATTATCAGAAGGAGCTAGGGCGATCGCACTACCCAATCCCCGATCATTATCTAGTAATCCGTGAGTGGCTAGATGAATAATTTTTGCTTGTAACATTTTATTTACAATTCTCTCTTTAGTGCCATCACCTCCCGTAATAGCTTGAGTCTGAAGAAGGTTTGCGATCGCTATTGCCTCCTCTTCTGCCCCTGGCAAAGGTCTTAGATGAAGTGGCATAGTTGGATTTCCTAGCACTAATACCTCTTGAAGAGCAGCTTGCTGAACTGTTGCTTGTTGTTGGCGTGTTAACTCCAATACCTGAATTGAAGGAGCAGTGAGAATTGTGTGTTTTTCAATCAAATATTTATTCGAGTAATCTTTCAGAGCTGGGAAGGGAATCAAAAACAGAGATCCTTGAGGCATAAAGATAACTTTGGCAGTATCTTCTGTGGGCAGTAGATCGGCAATTGGTTGAATTAGAACTTGATGAAGTTGTTGTAGGATTTGTGATAAGCGGCCTTGTTCAATATCGGAATAATCAGTGTCTTCCACATCCTCCCAATCTCGACCCCTTAGAGGGTGTTTGAAAAGTTTTGAGGGGTCAAATTTTATGCCAGTCGCCTCACCATGATCCGGATCATGGCAAGGTAAATAAACGTCTCGGATGTTTCGGGCAATAACTCATAGTCTCTAACTAATCGCCGACATCCCATCAGCCAACCGAAAGTACGCTCCACTACCCAACGTTTTTTGAGCAATACAAAGCCCTTGGTTTGCTCAGGTCGCAGAACCACCTGGACAATCCAACGGCAAAAATCCATTACCCACTGCATGAACGCCTCACCGTCAAAGCCGCCATCTACCCAGAGGGTTGTCAAACGAGATACCTGGGTGTTAGATTGTTTGACTCGTTGGAGAACTTGTTTGCCCCCTTGACGCTCACCCACACTGGCAGCTGTGACCAAGACCCGTAAAACTAACCCCAAGGTATCAACTGTCATAAATCGCTTGCGCCCTTTGATTTTCTTGCCCGCATCAAAGCCTACTTCTTGACTCACCATCGCTGCACTCTTAACGCTTTGACTGTCGATTATCGCTTCTGATGGACTCGGATGGCGTTCGTGTTCAATTCTCGTCCATTCTCGCAAGCTGTCGTGGATGTGTAGCCATGTCCCGTCTTTACGCCAATTGCGGAAATATGTGTACACTGTCTGCCAAGCGGGAAAATCTCCTGGTAGCGATCGCCATCTGACTCCTTCTACCAAAATGTAGAAAATCGCGTTAAGAACCGCCCACATATCGACTTCACGTTTTCGACCACCCAGTTTCGCTTCCGGAATTAGGTCACTAATCAATTTATATTGCTCCCAACTCAGGTTGCTGGGGTAAGCTTTACTCATACCACTCTCTCAGTGCTGTTTGTTATCTATCAAGAGCGTATACTGGGAGAGCTTTTTTACAACATTCCTGACTTTTCAAACAGCCTCTTAGATTCCACATACTGATTATGAGAGCTTGCATTTGAAAGCGTCTTACCAGCGCGTTCCATGAGTTTGCTGGTATGCTGTAGCAAATTGATAACGTCTTTTTGCAATTCGTCAACATTCGGCTTTATTACAGAAGACATAGAACACCTCATTTTTTTTTAGGAATTGAGCGATTTTAGGTTTTCTTACTGA
This sequence comes from Nostoc favosum CHAB5714, assembly GCF_020829495.1. Lineage (GTDB taxonomy): Bacteria > Cyanobacteriota > Cyanobacteriia > Cyanobacteriales > Nostocaceae > Nostoc > Nostoc favosum. The sequence goes on from NZ_JAIVFQ010000023.1 coordinate 86,202, forward strand.
TTCAATTCGATAGGGACAGTTAAACTACAATTTAAAGAACGTATAACCTGTCGTTTTAACTCTTGTTTCTCTAAACAGTACCTTTTTAATAAGTTGTATTCACTTTTTGGCTATTCTACTGTCAGCCTTAACTAACTATCAAAATCTACCAAGAAGCCGCATGAAAACGTTTTTTCCAGTCGTCTGTTATACTAATGTGCATAGCGGTTATTCTAAGTAGTGTCTATACAAAGCTACAAATATACAGAACCTGATTCCAGATTGATATTAGCAATATTCAGTATATTTACGATAGTAGCTAAAATCAAGGCAAATGTATCTCAAAGATAATAATCCTTTAATAGCAAGGATTTCGGCGTTTCTCAATTTAGCCGATTTTTTCATCAATATCCTTATGCTGTAAGGGTTTCAAAAATACCGTGCGTTTGCCCTAATTCTGCTTTGATGATTTCATGACCCCAACACCTGCAAAATCTCCCTAACCGCCGCCTTCTTCCGCTCCATCTCCTGAACTCACTTCAGCAACCGCTTGGGAATATACTTCGACGACTTGACGCTTGCGATCCCCCTGGCTCCAAAACTCGTAGTGATAGTGAGCCTGGGGATAATCTCTGCCTTTCTTGGTAATGGTTCGCCAGTAGATGCTCCCGCTTCCCTCCCCCTTATGCCGTTTTTAGTTATGGTGCGCCAGTGAATAGATCCATTACCCTCGCCCTTTCTACGACGTTTTTTACTAGGGTTATTGTTCATCTCCTCTAGTAAAACATCCCTTGCAAGGTTTGAAGGCTTACCATTCTTTGTCTATTCGCCTCCTTTTTGATTGCATTGCAAAGACTACGAGCGATCGCAGTCATACTTTAATTGGGTAGTTTTGTCTTTTTTTACTAATCAAATTAGTAATATCAGTGTATCATGTCTACTAATGCAATTGGTGAATTGGGTAATGAATTAATGATTATCGATAAAAGCTTAATTGCGTCTATTCGATGGAATAAGGAATTGGGCAGAAAACTGAAAATTTTACGAGGTACAGAGTCTATGCAGTCTCTGGCTAAACGCGCTGGTTGTGCTTATCAATTAATTCAGCATTTGGAGCGCGGAGAATATCCAGAATCAAGTCCAAGAAACTCAGCACCCACAGTTTCCACTGAAAAGCTAGAAGGTATATGTCAAGCACTTTCTATTAAAATTGAGGATTTTCTGGGATGCCCGTTAGTAAAATTACCTCAGAAAATTCAGGATGTTACTTGACTCTTACTAACCAAAATAGTAATATAGGTACATAACAAAAGACGACCGCCCACAGCCTGAGAAACTTCGTGCGATCGCCTTTTGAAAAACCCATACACTCGTACAGGGAATTTTAATTATGACCTATATCATCTACAGCCATCAACAGCTGCAACTGAAATCTATTGCCCGTCTCAAGCAAATCTACAGCGAGATGGGCTGCACAGTCGAAGTAAGCGACAAACGTTGTAAAGATTCTTGGATTACTGCGATCGCGTCCCGCGCGCCGGAGGCGATCGCTGAATATCAGGCAAGCAAGATTCAGAAACTCACTTCTGTTGCCCCAGACAACCAAGCCCTTGCTCAAGCCGAACTCGACGACTACATCGCAACCCAAGCCCAAGCTGTTGCTCCCGAACCGCTCACAATAGTCGAAATCTCGTTTGACCATCACGAATATTATGCTGGTAATCAACTGGTAGCCAGCATCAGCCATGACGATAATCTAACCCAGCCTTGGGTAGTGATGGTAAACGGCACTGAAAAATTCCGAGCTAACACCTGGGCAAGATGCAACCGCTTCATTGAATGGCATCACCAAGATGGAACACTCAACGAACCAGTACCCACACAAACTGAGGTTGAAGAAACTGCGACCACTGGTAACGAAATCATGGTGCAGATTTTCGCGGAATGTGAAAAGTACGAGTTTGAAATACTCAACGACGGCATTTACCAGAATGACATCAAACTAGGTGAAGTAGGGCAAACTGACGGCGGCTGGTGGTTCACACGCATAGCAGACGAAACCCAGCGTATAGCCTGTGATTCTGCAATGGAAGCAGTGCGATCGCTGTCGATGGTGGATGTGTCTACTGATGGCAAATCCATTTTTGATAAATATTTTTTAGAGCAACCGTTAGAACAGCTAACTGGCAATAAATTGCAACGACTGCTGGAGAGAGCGGAGTTAGTCACGGCGTAGTCTTGGGCTTCGCCTGGGAAAAGGTTAAAGGAGAAGGGTTAAAGGGAAATTTATTCATTCCCTTCCCCTTTGCCCTTTCCCCCTTTCCCTAATTATTTATTCACCAATCCTCCATTAAATCAATGCAACCGACAATCGCAATCCCCCAACACTGGGGCTACCCTCGCTTTGCTTTGGATCAGCGTACAGAACAAGGCACGATTCTAGGACTTTACTACTACCCATCTGGTACAGAATTGGGTGAACAATTTGATGAAGGATGGCGTTATGTATTGATGCCTAAGAAGAATTCTGATGAAATATCGTACTTGCAAGAGGATCAAATCCAACCGCTCACGCCAGAAGAATTATTCCGCGAAATTACCGCAGAGATTGACTTTTATCAACAACAGATAAGCATTCTCAACCGACAGTTAACCATACTAACTAGAGGCGCAAACAATGGCTAATTCTACAAGCAATTTTGACCGTAGGGCCAATCATTTGCTCCGTTCGATTCAGCTTTGCGGTGGCTGTGTTCCTCTGCACTCTCTCCAATGCAAAGTTTCAAATTCAGTCATTCAAACACTGCTGGATAAAGAACTGGTGCAAGTACAGAACACAGGATGCGGCTTTTTGTTGGAGATTGCTGAGGATTTTTAGTTTTACAAACCACTAATTATTGCACAGATCAACAAAACATGATTGCTGAAATCAAACTAGGTTTATGCAACCCTCCCGAACCTATCTATTTATTTGTCAACCAGGGGGAAGTAGATGGGGAATCTTACGTTTGGTACAAGTTCAACATCAGCCAGGATAAGAAAATACCCGTGACTCAAAGAGCGTTAACTGGGTATCTGTCAGAACTGCGATTGACAACTAAAGAATTCAAAGGAAAGGACAACCTAAAGCTGGATATTGTCGTGAATGCTGATGAACTTTACATCATAAGAACTGGTATTGAAACCAACTTCGCTAAAAGCTTTCTTTTAGCTGCATCATTAATTCAAGATTTTTCCAAAGCACTGATTATTGTCGCTAATGCTGGCGAAGAGAACACGGTTTTCTGTAATCTTTACGATGCTGCAACCAAATCCAAGATTTACAGGGAATGGAGTAGAGATTTGAATTGGGCAACTATCATTCGTGACATCCAATCTTTATTGGGTGCAACTTCAAACTCGATTCCCGAACCCCCACTGACTCCACCAAAACTTAGCGTAGTCCCTCAAGCAGTACCTACACAAGACTTGCGAGTAAAAAATATTCGTACTTTGCTTGATTATCCGCTTGATTTGGTCAGAGAGTGGTTGCAATTTCAAGATGTTGACCGCCCAAGTTTACTTGATATTAACCAGATTAATGAACTAATCAAAACCATGTGTTTGGCTTGGGCTTCAAACAAGTGTGAATATCCCAATCATGCTGAATTTTCTTATCAGAAGCAGGTTGTTGATGCTGTTGCTGACGGTGCTGATGAATTAGCAGCAATTAGGGCATGGATGCAACAGTTACAGGCAGTAAAGACTGGGGCAGTGTAAATCGAAAGTCAGGATTCAGAAGAAGTTTTATTTCTGAATCCTGAATTAATCAGATAGGAATAAAAACCATGAAAGTCATTGTCACAATAGTCGAAAAAATCATCAGTGAAGCGCACATCGATATCCCTGATGGGCTGAATCAATCCGCAATTAAACAGCACATAGTAGACCGCTACAACACTGGGGAAATGGTCACAGATATGAACATCTTTCAAGTGGATTTTGAATCTATTAGCGCTCGGATTGTCAAAGAATATTCTGATACTAAATCTGCATCAATAGGGGAGGTGAGATTATGAGTATCAAATGGACTGATGAAGAACTAGCAATTATTGAGGCGAAAGCTGAAGTCTATACAGTCAAACAAATAGCTTCAATCTTAAAAAGACGAGGATATCAACGCACACCAATTGCAATTTCTCTGAAGTTAAATAGCTTAGGTTATTCAGCCCGTCCCACTCTTGATAACTATTCTTGTCAAGAAATTGCTCAAGTTCTTCAATTGAATTTCTCAACTGTTACAAGATGGGTAAAACGAGGATGGCTCAAAGCTACAAAACGCTCTGCTAGACATTATCAGATTCGGAAATGGCATCTTAAGCAGTTTTTTGATAACCCACCACAATCAATTAAAAAACGTATCACCTCTTTTGATCCAGAAGCAATTAATTACTTGTTAGGGAGAAAAACATGACAGAACAAATCACTCCCTTGGAAACTCAAAAAGTCCTTGACCTTTGTTCTGATATTGGTGGCTTCACCCTCGGTCACTTGATTAGCGGTGGTTTTGAAACTGTGGCATTTTGCGAGATTAACTCTTACTGCCAACAAGTTTTAAATCTGCGCTTTCCACATATTCCAATTATTCCAGATATTCATGACATTACAACTGAGTCTCTTTTGCGAGTCGGAGTTAGAGAAATTGACGGTATCATCGCCGGACTCCCCTGCCCTCCCTTCAGCCTCGCCGGAAAGCGCCTTGCATCCCAAGACGAGCGCAACCTGTTCGGGGAATTCTTTAGAATCCTTTGCGAAGTTCGATCAAGATGGGCGATTGTGGAAAACGTACCCGGACTCATTACTGCTGAGGGAAGTCAATTTTTCCGTTCCATACTGTGGCAGCTTACCTCGTTGGGGTTTGATGTTGAATGGGGAATTGTTTCGGCAGCTTCGGTGGGAGCCGTCCACTTGCGAGAACGAGTTTGGATTATTGCTACCAACTCCCAAAGCGCAAGACGGGGAACATCCTGGAGTCAGTACACACAAAAGCGGACAAACGCTGCATCTGTCGGCGGCGGTGATGATGATGACTTCCAGAGATTATCACACTACTGAGTTAAATTCCCAGCGTTCGCCCTTGGGCGTGCCGCAGGTATCGCTCTGTGTAAATTTCGTGGAGGCAATGATGGGCTTCCCACAAGGTTGGACAAATGTCTCCTTACCTACACAGGAATTACAGATTGGCTTGCCGCTGCCACAATCCCCAGCTTCAGTCGGCTCAGTCGTAGAGAAATTGCAGCGCTTACGCCAAATAGCCAACGAGAATATCGCCAACTCTATGCAGAATACCAAAGCATCAGAAGACAACACAAACAACAGTTGATGGCTCTAGGCAATACCATTGTTCCCCAATGTGCTGCACCTATCTTTGAGCGACTCAAAAGAATTTTATCTCAACAACAGAAAAACGCATGATTAAGTTAATTACTGCTCTTGAAACAAGCTGGTATCTCTCCCCACCTTGGGGTCGAACAATTCCACCTGTTGAGGTCAATTTACTGGAGAGAGTATACCTCCGAACCACCAGAACATTCGGCTATTGCTGTGGTATTCAATGGAAACATGAATGTTGGCTTTATTCCGTTGATTGCGGTAATGAAATACTCCATGCAACACAGCATCAAATCATCTCCACAGGTCAGTTAGAAACCCTCAACGTGCAAAAATCTGCTTTTGTTCTGGGCGAAAGAGTGATGTTCTGTTCTCACGATAAAGCAACAAAGCAACGGCTGATTTTGGGGATAGCGCTGGTAAATAATTCTTGGTTTTACGTTGTTGAATTGATGTCGCCAACCTTAACTCCATCACCGACTATATCTAATCATTTTTCACTAGTCGGGGAAAAAAGTTTAGTGCGAGTAAATGTTTAAGTCTCTCTAATCACACAACAAAAATTATCACCCAATTAAAGTTATGTCACAAATTGAAATTGCCGAAATAATCGAACAGATAAAACAAGAGATTGAAGTTGAGGCTAATGGTCAAGCGAAAGCTAGCCTTCGGGCAACTGCAAGACTTGCTGGGGTTAGTGATAAAGCTATCGGTAAAGCATTAGAGAGCGCGAACCTGGAACCCTCCAAACTGGCTCAAATGCTTATGCAACATGGCTTTGATACCGCGAACCTAACTGATTGGAGAACCAGTGGTATCCCAGACACTGCGATCGCAATCATCCTAGAGTACTACGCTTACGAGGCAGGGCGATACTGCACTAAACAAGCCCGATTAGTATGCCGTTCATTCAACACCATCGGCATTCGGGCATGGATTCAAGATAAATTGGGTTGGACAAAACCCGCCTCAAATAGCGAAACAGCGATGACTCAAATACAGTTACTTGCTGCTCTAGCTAAACATTTGGCAGAGCAAGAACAGCATTTACTCCAACAACAACAGCAACAGACTCAAATCTTAGCGAGACTCAAAGCTGTTGAAGTTGAGCAAGACAGGGTAAATACCCCATGCGGTCACAAATACAGTGTTGTTGGATTCGCCAATCTTCAAGGTTTAGAAATATCGGTAAAAGAAGCCGGTACTAAAGGTAGAAAAGCAAGTGCATTGTGTCGAAAACAAGGCATAGAAATAGAACGCATTCATGACCCCAGATTTGGAAAAGTTGGTTTGTATCCAGAAAGTATTTTGGTTGAGGTTTTTAAAGCCGAACAGAACTAACAGCAGTTTCAAAATTTGAGAGAACTACCATGCAACAACTCAATTTATTTGCTGAATCAACCCCAGTTTTACCCATCACTTACTATCCCGATTTCTTAAGTCTTGAACAAGCCAACTCGCTCTACCAACACTGCTTGAAACTGGAGTGGCAACAGAATCAAATCAGAATGTTGGGTAAAACTCTGCCTGTTCCTCGCCTGGAGTGTATTTACGGGGACTACGGATGTGATTACCTCTACTCCAACAGCGTGTTTTTGAAACCCCTGACTTGGACAGAGGTTCTGTCTAGCTTGCGCGATCGCATCACTGCGCTAACTGGTTACAAATTCTGCATAGTCATCGGAAATCAATACCGCAGTGGCCAAGACTCAATCGGTTGGGTGTGATTTGTTGGATAGAAACTAGAACCTGTAAAGGTCTTGGAGGATTATCCTAGAGATTTTATCTCTAAACTGAATGACTTTGTAGGTGTAAATCCTACCCCTCAAGTGCTGAGGTGAAAGCGC
>NZ_JAIVFQ010000240.1 GCF_020829495.1 Nostoc favosum CHAB5714
ACTAATTGGACTCTCTTTTACAAAACGCTCAAATATTGCTCCCAGCATTCACCATCTCCTCCGCTACTTTTTAGTTTGCGATCGCATGGCATTATTATCCGGCTATTTGTCACCTTGACAGGGCTAGCCGCGACTCTAATAAAAGCTTGTAACCTTTTTGGCGCAGATATAACATTTGCGCCACTTCCACTGCTTCGTAAGCATCTTTCCATTGCCATGCACCAGACGCGGCAGTGCCTAGAAAGTAGCGATTCATCTGGGAAGAAACAGTTTTCGTAGAGAGAGGGCGATTATCTATTAAAACTTTTGCAAGCTCTTGGGCAACACTAATAACTGACTGCCCATAATCGATTACTGTTTGCAAATCGAATAAAGAACCTTGAGTAAAAAGTTGCTGTACCATTGGACTATATAATTTTAATTTTCACTCTTGAAAAAGCGAAGCTAATATGTGGGCTTTGTTAGCTATCAAACAGGCACAGTTGCCTTGTTGAAATTTCCCGTTTATTTTCTCGATTGATTGAGGTGTAAGCCAGATTTAAACTGCAATTGACTTCAAACCACCACTTAAGAGGTTGATTACCTTGCTCGTCCATTAAGTCTGCGTATTGATTGAGGTAATCAACAGCTTTTAAAAAGTGTGTATAGCAGTCAAATGCCAGATGATTTAATTGTTCACGCACTCTGGTTTTAGTTCAAGCGTTAGACTGAATCCAGATAATAGAGTGCCAAGTTTTCTCATACTCTTTGGCACAACCAACAGCAATTCCTAATTCAAATCTTGCTGCTTCGAGTAGGGAGTGATTGCTTGGGATATGATTCAAAGCAGATGATAAACAACAATATGTCGCGTTCACTATTTTTCAGGAAATAAGTTTAACCTCCGTTGAGCAATCGGAGGTTATAGTTGAGTAACTTTTATGCAGTTTTACGCGGTCTGCCTGGCTTGCGCTTGCCTGAAGAATTTACATCAGCCTTTTTAGTTTTCGGTGACTTGTTGGCAGGATTATCAACTTTGTTTAAACGAGTAGTACGTTTTGGTTGTGGTGAAATTTCTTTAACTGGAGGTAGTAATCTCAATGTAGGGAATGAGAGAACAACTGCTTCGTTACTGGTACGATGAACAACTTCATCCTCTAATGTCCAAGGATCTGGCAATTTTTCAAAAGTCCGAGCTTGTGATGTGATTATTTCTGATACTGATGGGATTGTAGAAGCGGTTATATTTCTATTGCTAACCGAAACCACATTACTAGCGTAAGCAGCCGATACAAATAGTCCGCTAATGAACTGGAATATAACGAGAGTAACGAATGCCCAAAAGATGACTACGATTGCCAAGGTTAGTAGGGATTGCATATCCATGATTATTCCTCAACTAAGTATTTATAATTTCCAATTGATTTACGCAAAGCGTTTTTAAGCCTTGTTCAAATGTGAAGCGAACTTGAACAGTTCCTCTCTTCAAGAGAGGACTTCACTCAAAATTTAGCGTAGCGCCAGAATATTAAAGAGTTGCTAGCGTCCTTAGCCCCAATACACTGAGAAGGACTAACTCTACATTTCGGGCTAGAAAATGACCATCAACTGAGCTTAACTTAAGCCGAAAACGAATTCGCAAGCTTGAACATAAAGCACTTTCTATTCTTCGTCGTCAAAAAAGTGATATTAAGGAGTATCTTAATTAGAATGATTTCGTTCTACCCTCAAATAAAATATGAGTCAAACTCGCTACTCTCCTGATTGGAAACAAATTGCTACTGCTGTAAAGAATTCTTCTAATTGGCGTTGCTCTCGTTGTGAACGCCCTTGTCTGCGCCCAGGTGAAAAGCCACCAGAATTAACTTTGAGTCAGCGTCGGGTTTATAACCTTCAGGTACATCACTATAATTTCGATCCGTCTGATAACCGTTTAGAGAACCTTGCTCCGTTGTGTTGCATATTATGTAGAATCCACGTCGTAGAAGCCTTGATGTGACTGACTTTTGTTAAATTCTTCTACAACGTAACCTCTGATAACTCCCTTTTAACAAAGCAGAAAAATTTACAAAATGTAACTAGTTTTTTTGACTCATTACCGCACTTTTCAGTGCCT
>NZ_JAIVFQ010000241.1 GCF_020829495.1 Nostoc favosum CHAB5714
AGATTTGATGTTGTCAGTGAGCATCAAAACAGGGATTCCTATTCTAGAGATTTAGTCTAAGTGCGGAACTACCCGCACTTCCTACCTTCTAGGATGACTGGTACTTTATTTCTCCGCAAGTCCCTAACAGCAGGAGCGGCGACCCCTAAGATGTACATGAACGGTGCGACTAACGTTAAGCATTTTTTACTCCACGCTTTTTTCATGTATCTTTCCCACTACATATATTGGATTGCAAAAACTCATAAGGATAGTATCATGGGCTGGAAGTCCCTAGACCGAAAACTTTTGTGATGCTAACTCTACAAGACGCGGATACTATCAGGCTGCCGAAAAGCGGATGATTGGCTTTGTCATCAGTTCTTTTGGCAGTATAGTGCTACTTTTGGGTTCGCTCGTTGGCATCATCCTGTCTTTGGTGCAGCCATAAGTCATTTGCATTGAGCAGGCGATCGCTCCCTCCTCAAGCTCAAGTTTCCTCGCTTGAAATTGAACAGGGCGATGCCTAACGGCGGCAAGCAACGCTTTCACTCTACAATCAGTTTATTGCTATCAAAATTGATATCAAATGGCTGACCAAAAGTCCCTACCAAGCGAAATGATTCGCGTCCCTACTGCTTTAATTCCAGTAGTCAGAGAACTATCCAAACTGCACAGAGAGGGACATACAATTGCCTTGTTGCAAGGCTTAGAAGAATTGCTCTCTGGGTTTGATAGCAAAACTTTATGTCGTTTACAGCATCTACAATCTACATAGAATAAGCATTTTACGTTGTTAGTATTTTCTACAGCGTTGCTATTTTCGGGTAAATTTCTACAACGATGTCCTGATTGCTAAACTGACTAATGTCGTAGAAAAAGTGGCTCGATGTATACGTTGTTTATTCAACACAGATAATAAATTAACAACGTTCCAAAATGCCTAAAATTATTTACGCTGTTGTTGTTGTTGTTATTTAAAATGCGATAAGACATAAAAGATTGATATCGATGTTGCCCCAAGCAGCAAATTAGTTTTGCAGCTGGAGAAGAAGCTCGACGTAATGACCAAAAAACTAGAACTCATCGAACGGGCTATTTCATCAACTCGATACAACAGTCAACCCAAACAAAGAAGACAAGCTAACCCATACCAGCTTTCCCCAAGTTGAACTCCTTGCATTGCCGGATGAAAACCTAGCACCACGACTAGGTTTAACACCGTCAGCCCTGGTATCGGAAAAAGAAAAACTCAGCCCCAAAGAATTTATCAGCTGGACTCGTAACCGCGACCCAAGGGGTTTGGGATGGGAATTTCATAAAAAAGACGGACTTTACCATCCGGTGAAATAATTTCAACTGTCTCCGCAATAGGGTTTAATGAGGAAGCATTCAACATAAGAATAGAATATGTGTTTTATTTGTCGTTACCAAAAGTTTCTTGTGCCTGGTGCAAACGCCTACAACATAAAAAACACAGCTATGGAACAATTACTTACAGCCCTTGCAGAGGTTGGGTAGGGAGTAGCACTCGCAGCTCTGAAAAAAAACGTCTTGACAGTAAAACTAAGCGAGGACAGATTAAGTCCATCAGAAGGCAGGCTATTGACTAAAATGCGATCGCCTAATCGCCTATATGAATGAATTTGGTTAAGCTTTCGTACTGCTATTCGCATTACAATTGGTCAAGCCGCAGTTTAATTATACTGATGATGTTCACCCATTCTCTGTACCCAGATAATTGGTCAGAAATTGCCACTTCAGTTAAGCAACAAGCCCAGTGGCGTTGTCAAAAATGTGGATTACAGTGCATTCCCCCTGGTGAAAAAACATCAAAGCTTACACGTTCAAAACGCAGAGTGTACACCCTACAGGTACATCATTGGGACAGAAATCCAGCAAATAACCACAGAGGCAACCTTATAGCTCTTTGCACAGCTTTATGTAGAATCCACGTCGTAGAAAGCTTGATGTGACTGACTTTTGTTAAATTCTTCTACAACGTAACCTCTGATAACTCCCTTTTAACAAAGCAGAAAAATTTACAAAATGTAACTAGTTTTTTTGACTCATTACCGCACTTTTCAGTGCCT
>NZ_JAIVFQ010000242.1 GCF_020829495.1 Nostoc favosum CHAB5714
GCACGCTGCGGTGAATACGTTCCCGGGCCTTGTACACACCGCCCGTCACACCATGGGAGTTGGTTCTACCCGAAGCCGGTGCGCTAACCGCAAGGAAGCAGCCGACCACGGTAGGGTCAGCGACTGGGGTGAAGTCGTAACAAGGTAGCCGTAGGGGAACCTGCGGCTGGATCACCTCCTTTCTAAGGATTACCCTTCAACTTCGGTTATCGGGTTTTCATTGGAACAAAAGCTGTCAAGTCAGACAGCACTTTGCGGAACTTCGCCGCCTTCGTTTCTCTTTCTTCACATGCGACGTTATTCACGCGTCAGCGCAACAGGTCACAAGCCTGTCGCGTTCGCCGGCTTAGCTGCCGGCTCTCTGGCGTGATCCAGAGGGCCCGTAGCTCAGGTGGTTAGAGCGCACGCCTGATAAGCGTGAGGTCGGTAGTTCGAGTCTACCCGGGCCCACCATCCTCGTAGGAATGGAATGGGGCCGTAGCTCAGTTGGGAGAGCGTCTGCTTTGCAAGCAGAATGTCGTCGGTTCGATCCCGTCCGGCTCCACCAGTTCCCCGAGAGTACCGCAACGTCGCATAGTTAGAGAGCAAGTTTGGCAGACTCCTTCCTTTGGAAGTGATGTCCGCCGGATCTTTCGACATCGTAAAGAGATGCTTTGCTGCTTGTTTGAGGCGCACCCCGCCGAGAGACAGCAACAGCACGTGAATTCTGGTTTTTTGATCTGACCGATCAAACTGCCACGTTGTAATGACGTGGCTTTCGTTCTTGCCCGATGACTAGCCGGCCTTTCAAGAGGGGCCGGGGATGTTGCGGGCATCGATAATGAGAACGATCAAGTGTCTTAAGTGCATCTAGAGGATGCCTTGGCGCATGCAGGCGATGAAGGACGTAATACGCTGCGATAAGCCTCGGGGAGCTGCGAATAAGCTTTGATCCGAGGATTTCCGAATGGGGAAACCCGACCATTAAGGTCACCCGAAAGGGAGCTAACCCAGGGAACTGAAACATCTAAGTACCTGGAGGAAAGGACATCAAACGAGACTCCGTTAGTAGTGGCGAGCGAACGCGGACCAGGCCAGTGGCCTGTGAGTAAGAACGGGAAGGACTTGGAAAAGTCCGCCATAGTGGGTGATAGCCCCGTACCGGTAGAAAGCTCATAGGTCCTCGAGTAAGGCGGAACACGTGAAATTCTGTCTGAACATGGGTAGACCACTATCCAAGCCTAAGTACTCGCATGCGACCGATAGTGAACCAGTACCGTGAGGGAAAGGTGAAAAGCACCCCGACGAGGGGAGTGAAATAGTACCTGAAACTGGATGCATACAAACAGTCGGAGCCCAAGACGCGTTCTGGGTGACGGCGTACCTCTTGTATAATGGGTCATCGACTTAGTCTGTCTAGCAAGCTTAAGCCGTTAGGTGTAGGCGTAGCGAAAGCGAGTCTGAATAGGGCGTTAAGTTAGACGGATTAGACCCGAACCCGAGTGATCTAGCCATGTGCAGGCTGAAGGTAAGGTAACACTTACTGGAGGGCCGAACCCACGTAAGTTGAAAATTACGGGGATGACGTGTGGCTAGGGGTGAAAGGCCAATCAAACTCGGAAATAGCTGGTTCTCCGCGAAAGATATTTAGGTATCGCCTCGAGCGAATACTCCAGGGGGTAGAGCACTGGATGGGCTAGGGGGTCTCACCGACTTACCAAACCTAACCAAACTCCGAATACCTGGAAGTACTACTCGGGAGACAGACGGTGGGTGCTAACGTCCATCGTCAAGAGGGAAACAACCCTGACCTACAGCTAAGGTCCCCAAGTCATGGTTAAGTGGGAAAGCATGTGGGAATGCTTAGACAACCAGGAGGTTGGCTTAGAAGCAGCCATCCTTTAAAGATAGCGTAACAGCTCACTGGTCAAGCGTTCCTGCGGCGAAGATGTAACGGGGCTTAAACCATGCACCGAAGCTTAGGGTTTGCAGCTTGCTGCAAGCGGTAGCGGAGCGTTCCGTAAGCCTGTGAAGGGATACTCGTGAGAGATCCTGGAGGTATCGGAAGTGCGAATGATGACATGAGTA
>NZ_JAIVFQ010000243.1 GCF_020829495.1 Nostoc favosum CHAB5714
TGGATGAGCCTTCAATGCTAACAATTCCTGTGCGACGGATGATGTCAGTAATAACTGTCAAGAAAATCTGCGCCTCATCATTGCTGATTTCAAATTTACCAGCAACTGACTCTATTAAATGCTTCTCTAATTCTATATGACAAGTTAACAATGCAAATGCTTCTAAGGTTAAACGACGGTTAAAATAAAGAGCAAATTCCTTAACTAATATTTCCTTAGCTCGTTTTTGAGCTAAATCTTCCGCATCTATTTTATTTTTTCTATCTTTAGGTTCCTCTTCTGGATCGTTAGGACGGTAGCTTTTATAATTTACATCAGATTTTCGGTCAGGGTGAGGAATATAAAATTCTAAAAAGTCTGCTTTCAGTTGGTGAATTACTTGATTAACAGATGTAATACCTTCAGTATTTTTTACCTGGTTAAATGCTTGCCAAAGCATCTGGCGGTATAGCATTTCGGTATGGGTACGTTGATAGTCAGACGCAAAAAAGGCTGCATCTTGACGACCATCGGAAAAGGTAAGTATTTTCCGCTTTGAAGAGTTTTTATCAGTCTTTTCTGTTTCTGGTAGTAGTTCAAAGAGACTATCAAGCATCGCCTCTAATGGGCCATCTGTATAAGTCACAAATCGATTAATTGCTAGAGTAGTGCGCCCAGTTCCAGCACCACAAGCAGCACATCTGTTTAAATAACAACCGCCTTCATCCCCGTCATTTTTTTTGCGATGCCATGCTAAAATAAATTCATTTTCTGGTGTTACTTTGTTTGTAAACGCTTCATCTGAAAGTTTACCAATCCAGCCATGCTTCTGAAGTTCAAATTTAAAAGTTTTTAGTGTTGTTGATTCTTGTTCCTCTTCATCTTCACCCATTTCCTCTTCTTCTGTTACACTGTCTAAATTGCCAGAAGTCAAAGTGTAAATCTTGGTATTATCCTTTAATGCTTGAATTGATCTGGGTAGAGATTCTAGTTCTCCCGAATCTTGGCGTTGAGTAAATACATAACCCTGACCGCATTGAGAACAACTGCCCAATTCTAATACAGGGGAACCACAGCATTCACAGGTTTTTTTCTCATTCAAATAAAGTTGCCCATACCGTACTTCACGGTCTGAATAAATTGGGTCGTGCGCTGCTCCCGAACATTTGGGATTAATACAGGCATAAAGTCCCTCTAAACTGCGAAATAAAAGATGCAATCTCACAGGAAGTAAAGGTAAATCATCTGGATTTGCACGACCGAGAGTACCTATTTGCAGCAAATGAGCTAGTGCAACTTCTGCATCTGTATCATCAACGCTACCATCTAATTTAATTGGCAGATTTACACCCCATAATTCTGTAGAGCGAACTATTTCTTCCCAAGGTTTAGGTTCCCGACAAAGTATGTTAATCAGTCGATGTATTAAGGGATGTCCCTTGAGAGCAAACCAGAGGAATTTGTGGATATCGCTATCAGCTTGCGACTCAGCTATTTTTAGTTGTTGTTCGGGTACAATAGCGCTCAGTGGGTCAAACCAAGAACTAATTGGAGAACCTTGTTGTGGTAATTCAATAATACTTAAATATTGTATAATTTCTTCATTAGTAAGTGCAGCAGATAGGGTATAAGGTTTGCCTAATCGGTCTTTGGCATTGAGACGCTGACCGCGAATTACTTGACTAAAAGTTTCACCAAAAAACTCTCCTGCAAATGCGATAACTTTATCATCAACCGAAGCATCTCCTAAGCTGGCACTGGTAGCGATGCAGCGAATTTTACCTTTTTGTTCCACACCTACGGAAGCTTTAAAACGCTCCAACAGCATGGAAACTTCACTACCCTTAGCACCATCATAGGTGTGAGCTTCATCTACTACTAACATTTTGAAAGTATTTACTGAAGCCTCAAAAATTTTTTCTCGCTCCTTGGGTCGAATCAACATATGCTCCAGCATGGAGTAGTTGGTAATTAAAATATGGGGTGGTGCTTCCCACATTTCTTCTCTTGAGAGTAATTGCACTTTGCTAGTTTTCTCAATAGCTTTATCAATTAATTCTTCATTTTTTATAGATTCTATT
>NZ_JAIVFQ010000244.1 GCF_020829495.1 Nostoc favosum CHAB5714
AAGTTTTATCCTGATCACGAGTCAGAAATATCCTTAAACGAGCGCCCATGTCTTAGTCACCTCGGTAGATGCATTCTCCGTATTTACTTATCTTTACATACTTTGGTTTTTTCACGCCAACTTACTTCACATGGGCAAAACTCACTTCATGATTTCTTACGCTTACGAAATCATGACCAAACTTGGAAAACCAGTTCTGTATGTTACTCCAGAAATGGATAAGAATCAACTCAATGCCCGAATGCTGGCCCGAATCACAGGCGTAGACGCTTCTATGATTCAAACCAATACTCAATGCTACTGGGAGCAAATAGCACAAGGTATAGGACAGATGGTGGAACTGCCTTGGAAGGTTTACGAGCATTCCTCCCCTACAACCACAATGATTGCTTCTGCGGTGCGCCGTGCCATTGCCGAATTTGGTGGTTCTATTGGTGCTGTGTTTATTGACTACTTGCAGCAGATTCCTCTGGAGTCAGGCGGGAACATGGCTTTTGAAGTCGGCAAGATTACCCGCCAGATTCGGGATATTGCCAAGTCTCACAAAATCCCTGTTTTCTTGGGCTGTCAAATCAATCGGGGGAATCAAACTACGGCTGATAAACGCCCGAACCGTCATTTACTCCGCAACTCTGGTGAAATTTTCGAGGTATGCGACCAGTTAATTATGCTCTATCGCAACTCCGTGTACAGCAATGACAGCAGCGATCACACTATTGAGTTGATTGTTGAGAAAAACCGCCTTTACGGTAAGCTCGGCACTGCGACGATGTTGTGCGATTTATCTACATCGAAATTTTTGAACTTGGCCAGGTAAACGGGATGGAGTTAATTAATTCGGTGTGCTACTGCCGCCATTTCGGTCACGTAAATACTCCCAAATTCTGCGGATTTCTTCTTGAAAAGCAAGGCGATCGCGCTCTGCTTGGAGTAGAGAAGCCAACAATACTTCTCGATCTCGGTCAGCTTGAATTTCAGTTTCCCTTATGGTTTGACGATCACGTTCAGCATCTCTTTGAGCAGCGCGTAATCCTTCTTGATGGAGGCGCGCAATGTCAGCCAGTTCCCTAATAGTACGCTCCAACCTTGCAATGGTTTGGGAATTTCCTCGTGTTTCCCGCCTGTTAGCATTCTGTACTGTCCTCAGCAAATCCAGTTCGTCACCGATCTCTTCTAGACGAGTATCAATATTATCAAACCTTGCACTGATATCTTCCGGTGGAAAAGCGTTTGTCATAATCCCTCCTTTCTCTTTCTATTCTCGCAGAAACTCACAACTACAGACTTTATGAGTACAACTATCCTAGATTCCGCAGGTGCGATCGGAAAATGCTGTATTTTAAAAAATGACCTAAATGCTGCATTTTAGAAGCATGACAGCATCACGATTAGATATAAGAGTACAGGATATTGACCACTGCGGCATAGTCGCAGGCATCTGTGACGAAATGGAACTAGTAGAGCAAATCAATCGGCTACTAGGAAGCCATCCGCAAGAAGTAATAAGTGCAGGTCAAGTGGTAAAAGCAATGATTCTCAACGGATTAGGGTTTGTCAGCGCCCATTGGTGTCAAGTTAAGAAAAATAGATGGCTGTCAAGAGTGGGCAAATCAATGGTAAAAGTCAATCAACACCCCTGTGTTGAAAAAGCCATGAGTAAACCACGGAAAAAGCAAGGGAATCCAGATTTTCGCCATCGAGTCAGCGTACCTGCCCCAGCCAGCCAAGAGATAGAATCACGCCTGTTTGAACTAGTCAGCCCAGGTACATTTGCTAACCTCAAAGGGGTAAAAGACAAAGAACGGAGCTTGCGTTCACGAGTACTGACCTTGCCAGTAATGGCAGCAATAGTATTGAGTATAGTGTATCGACAAATACAGCATCTCACAGATGTATTGCGATCGCTAGAAATAGAAGGATTTCGGGTAACACGTGTACTTTCTCAAGGCTCTCACTACAAAGACGAAATTATTCACATGGGATTGAATCACACTCACCCTTGCCACCATCCCATGCGCCTAGTATCAGTATTGTGGGGTAAGA
>NZ_JAIVFQ010000024.1:0-86375 GCF_020829495.1 Nostoc favosum CHAB5714
AGGGGGAGATGAGGGAGCAGGGGGAGCAGGGGGAGATAGGGAAGTAAATTCTTCCTCATCCCCCTCATCCCCCTCATCTTCCTCATCCCCCTCATCCCCCTCATCTTCCTCATCCCCCTCATCCCCCTCATCCCCCAAAATTATTGGTGGGCGTTACGGTCTTTCATCTAAGGAATTTACTCCGGCGATGGTGAAGGGCATTTTTGACAACCTTGCTCAAGCTAAACCAAAAAATCATTTTACTATTGGGATTAATGACGACGTTAGTCATACTTCTTTGAGCTTTAATCCTAATTTCTCTACAGAATCGGATAATGTTGTTCGGGCAATGTTCTATGGGTTGGGCGCTGATGGCACTGTTGGGGCTAACAAAAACTCCATCAAGATTATTGGTGAAGAAACCGACAATTACGCCCAAGGCTACTTTGTCTACGATTCCAAGAAATCTGGCTCGATGACTGTTTCTCACCTACGCTTTGGGCCAAAACCAATTCGCTCTACTTACTTAATTGACCAAGCCAACTTTATTGGTTGTCATCACTGGGGATTTCTAGAACGCATAGATATTTTGAAAGCTGCTATTCCTGGGGCGACTTTGTTGCTTAACAGTCCTTATGATGCAGATAGCGTCTGGGAATATCTGCCGCTCAAAGTGCAGCAGCAAATTATCGATAAGCATTTGAAGTTATACGTAATCAATGCTAGCCAGGTTGCCCGCGAAAGTGGCATGGGTGGCAGAATTAACACCATTATGCAAGTATGCTTCTTTGCCTTAGCGGGTGTCTTGCCGCAAGAAGAAGCGATCGCTAAAATCAAACAAGCAATTGACAAAACTTACGGTAAAAAAGGCGCAGAAGTTGTCCGCATGAACCTGCAAGCTGTAGACAACACCCTAGACAACTTGCATAAAGTAGATGTCCCACAAACAATCCCCAGTATAGACGCGATTAATCGCATCTCTCCCAAATTTGTACAGACGCGATTAATCGCGTCTCCCTCCGCTCCCAAATTTGTACAAGAAGTTCTGGGCAAAATCATGGTATGGGAAGGTGATGACTTACCTGTTAGCACACTACCTGTCGATGGCACCTTTCCCGTAGGTACTGCCAAGTGGGAAAAACGTAACGTTGCCGAAGAGATACCTGTGTGGGAGCCAGATGTCTGCGTTCAATGTGGTAAGTGCGTGATGGTTTGTCCTCACAGTGCCATTCGTGCAAAAGCTTATCAAGCGGATGAGTTAGTCAATGCACCAGGAACCTTCAAGTCAACTGCTGCAAAAGATAAAGACTTTGCCAATCAGAAATTTACCATTCAAGTTGCCCCAGAAGATTGCACAGGATGCACTATTTGTGTAAATATTTGCCCTGCTAAAGATAAATCTGAGCCATCGCGGAAAGCGATTAATATGGCACAGCAGTTGCCATTGCGGGAACAAGAGCGAAAAAACTGGGATTTCTTCTTGAGTTTACCTAATCCTGACAGGCGATCGCTAAAATTAAACCAGATTCGCCAACAACAACTGCAAGAACCTTTATTTGAATTCTCTGGTGCTTGTGCAGGTTGTGGTGAAACCCCTTACTTAAAATTATTAACACAATTGTTTGGCGATCGCGCCGTCATCGCCAATGCTACAGGTTGCTCCTCAATTTATGGTGGTAATCTCCCCACAACACCTTGGACAACCAACGCCCAAGGACGCGGCCCCGCGTGGTCTAATAATTTATTTGAAGATAACGCCGAATTCGGTTTCGGCTTCCGTCTCTCCCTCGACAAACAAGCTGAGTTTGCGGCGGAATTGTTGCAAGAATTGGGGAGTGGGGAATGGGGAATAGGGAATGGGGAATTGGGAATACCTCACGAGTTGGTACAGTCTATTCTCAATGCCAAACAAAACACTGAGGCTGATATTTGGGAACAACGAGAACGGGTAGCGCTGTTGAAACAAAAACTAGATGAACTGTTAGAAAAAAGGAATTACCACTCCCATGCCCAATGCCCCATGACGCCACTTGCTCCACTTGGGGAGACCCCAAGACCGCAGTGGCTCCCCCATGCCCAAATCCAAAATCTAAAATCCCTTGCAGATTACTTGGTGAGAAAAAGCGTCTGGATTGTTGGCGGTGACGGTTGGGCTTATGATATTGACTTTGGCGGTATTGATCATGTAATTGCTAGTGGTCGAAATGTCAACATCTTAGTAATGGATACAGAAGTGTATTCTAATACAGGCGGTCAATCTTCCAAAGCTACGCCACGAGCAGCAGTTGCCAAATATGCCGCCAGTGGTAAGCCTGCACCTAAGAAAGACTTAGGGATGATTGCCATGACCTACGGAAATGTCTACGTAGCGAGTGTAGCCCTTGGCGCTAGAGATGAACATACCCTGAAAGCATTTCTGGAAGCAGAAGCTTATGATGGGCCATCAATAATTATTGCTTACAGCCATTGCATAGCCCACGGCATTAACATGACCACAGGGATGAATCATCAGAAAACTCTGGTAGAATCAGGTCGTTGGTTGCTGTATCGCCATAATCCAGAGTTGCTCCTCCAGGGTAAAAATCCTTTACAATTGGATATGCGATCGCCTACGCAATCTGTAGAAGATTCGATGTATCAAGAAAATCGCTTCAAAATGCTCACCAAGAGTAAACCTGAAGTAGCCAAGCACTTGTTAGAACAAGCCCAAGCTGAGGTAGATGCACGTTGGCAGATGTACCAATATCTGGCAAAACGCGATATTCTCTGAACATTATACCATTTCACTTTAATAATGATACAAATACGCTGGTAGGGGCATGGCAAAGACCATACGTGTCAACTTAACGTAAAAGCTATGTCCCGCAAGGAACTTCAGTTCCTTGCTAATAGCGAAAGTCTTCTTTTGATGACTAAATATAGCCAAAAATCTTTAGTCTACTTTAGTAGACTTTAGCTATTAGCCCTGAAATTCATTTCTGGGCGGGCGTGGAAGCCAACAGATAAGCGATTTTTAGCTTAAGTTGACACCAATGGGCAAAGACAAGCCCCTACCAGAAATCTATAATGTATCAGGATTTTCGTGAATTGGTATTAGCCCTGATTTTCGTTATAAACATTGCGACTTGAGTTACTAAAGTCGCAATTTTCGTTACAAAATACCATTTTGGTTACTAAAATCGTTATTTTCGTTACAAACAATCGAATTTTCGTTACAACATAATCATTGTGGTTACTAAAGTTGTTATTTTCGTTACAAACAATCGAATTTTCGTTACAAAATAACCATTTTGGTTACTACAATCGTTATTTTCGTTACAAACAATCGAATTTTCGTTACAACATAATCATTTTAGTTACTAAAGTCGTTGATAGGGGTGATCGCTCAGGCAACTCAGTCAGCAATGCAGGGGACATCAACAACGATGGCATTGACGACCTGATTATTGGGGCACGATATGCCGACCCCAACGGCAACTCTGATGCTGGGCAAAGCTATGTAGTATTTGGGGGGAAGAACATCGGCAGTGGCGGCGCGATTATCCTAACGGCAACTGCTGATGCAGACATTCTCATCGGTGGAGAGGGCAATGATAGTCTTGTGGGTGGTGTAGGCAATGATATTCTCGTTGGTGGCGCGGGTGCTGACAGATTCCTTTACAACACCGATGCTGCTTTTGCCCTGACTGCTATTGGTGTAGATGCCATTACTGACTTCAACAGTTCCCAAGGTGATAAGATTGTACTGGATCAAACTACTTTTAGTGCTATTACCTCTGCTGTGGGAACGGGTTTTAATAACTTGAGTGATTTTGAAGTGACTAATTTAGCGGGGACTAGCACGGCGAAAATTGTCTACAATACTGCGAATGGGCAGTTATTCTACAACCAAAATGGCAACGCAGCTGGTTTTGGTAGCGGTGGTTTATTTGCAACTCTAACTGGTGCGCCAACTCTTACCGCATCAGATTTTGTGTTGCAAGCATAATTCGGACAAAACACCGAGTTCCAGGCTTAGAACTCGTCATGAGCCGCAGTTGCTAAATATGCCGCCAGTGGTAAGCCTGCACCTAAAAAAGACTTAGGGATGATTGCCATGACCTACGGAAATGTCTACGTAGCGAGTGTAGCCCTTGGCGCTAGAGATGAACATACCCTGAAAGCATTTCTGGAAGCAGAAGCTTATGATGGCCCATCAATAATTATTGCTTACAGCCATTGCATAGCCCACGGCATTAACATGACCACAGGGATGAATCATCAGAAAACTCTGGTAGAATCAGGACGTTGGTTGCTGTATCGGCATAATCCAAAGTTGCTCCTCCAGGGTAAAAATCCATTGCAATTGGATATGCGATCGCCTACGCAATCTGTAGAAGATTCGATGTATCAAGAAAATCGCTTCAAAATGCTCACCAAGAGTAAACCTGAAGTAGCCAAGCACTTGTTAGAACAAGCGCAAGCTGAGGTAGATGCACGTTGGCAGATGTACCAATATCTGGCAAAACGCGATATTCTCTGAACATTAAGTAACTACGCAAAATTAATTACAGTCATTGCGAGCGTTGGCGCAGCCTCTCGTAGAGAAGCGTTCGCGGAGCGTCTCGAAGAGAAGCAATCCCAGCCGCAAGCGAATTGCTTCATTTCGCAACTCTTAGAGACGCTACCGCGAACGCTACATTCGCAATGACATTGTGTAATTAATTATGTTTACCTACTTAGCCCCTGATTTTAGTTATAAACATTGCAACTTTAGTAACTCATATCATGTCCGCCAAGTTACGCATAATAAAAGAACCCCACCCCCAACCCCTCCCCGCTCTTCAGGAGGGGAGACAAAGCTACGCTTTGGCGGGGTGGGGTTCTTCGGGTTTAATAAGCAATCAAGCGGACATGATATCAAGTCGCAATTTTCGTTACAACATACCATTTTTGTAACTTAAATCGTTATTTTCGTTACAAAATAATCATTTTGGTTAGTAAAATAATTCTTTTTGTTACAAACATTATAATTTTGGTTATTAAATAACCATTTTGGTTATTCAAGTCATTATTTTCGTTACAAACATCAAAATTTTCGTTACAAAATAATCATTTTGGTTACTAAAGTCGTTATTTTTGTTACTAACGCTGTAGTTTAAGTTGTGTTGAACTCAAATTTTAGTCAACAAACGCCCCAATGTTGGGTTTCGTTCCTCAATACAATCTCTAAAAAGAGCGCGATGTCTACGAGCGGCTGTCATCCTCGAATTTGGAATGCTTTGTAAAAAAAAAGTGGGATGTTTTGTATAAACCCTTGATTTATCTTTTTCCGAGTTAATATATGAACTACGCAGTCAATAACTATTTAATAACCAGATGTGGGAAAGGTAATTATGGCTAATTCATTATTCAATTTCCTTAACCTCTCTGATTTGAATGGCACTAATGGCTTTATAATTAACGGCATTGCAGTAAATGACGGCTCAGGCACCTCACTCAGCAATGCAGGGGACATCAACAACGATGGCATTGACGACCTGATTATTGGGGCACCATATGCCTCCCCCAACGGCATCTCTGGGGCTGGGCAAAGCTATGTATTGTTTGGGGGGAGGAATCTGGGCAGTGGCGGCAGCCTCAACCTCTCTGATTTGAATGGCACTAATGGCTTTTTCATTAACGGCATTGCAGAATTTGACGACTCAGGCTACTCAGTCAGCAATGCAGGGGACATCAACAACGATGGCATTGACGACCTGATTATTGGGGCATATAATGCCTCCCCCAACGGTAAAGATGTTGCTGGGCAAAGCTATGTAGTATTTGGGGGGAGGAATCTGGGCAGTAGCGGCAGCCTCAACCTCTCTGATTTGAATGGCACTAATGGCTTTTTCATTAACGGCATTGCAGAATTTGACTATTCAGGCATCTCAGTCAGCAATGCAGGGGACATCAACAACGATGGCATTGACGACCTGATTATTGGGGCATATGGTGCCGACCCCAACGGCAAAGATGTTGCTGGGCAAAGCTATGTAGTATTTGGGGGGAGGAATCTGGGCAGTGGCGGCAGCCTCAACCTCTCTGATTTGAATGGCACTAATGGTTTTATAATTAACGGCATTGATAGGGGTGACTATTCAGGCACCTCAGTCAGCAATGCAGGGGACATCAACAACGATGGCATTGACGACCTGATTATTGGGGCAGACAATGCCTCTCCCAACGGCAAAGATGTTGCTGGGCAAAGCTATGTAGTGTTTGGCGGGACAAATCTGGGCAGTGGCGGCAGCCTCAACCTCTCTGATTTGAATGGCACTAATGGCTTTATAATTAACGGCATTGCAGCAGATGACTACTCAGGCTGGTCTGTCAGCAATGCAGGGGACATCAACAACGATGGCCTTGACGACCTGATTATTGGGGCAAGAAATGCCTCCCCCAACGGCAAATATAATGCAGGGCAAAGCTATGTAGTGTTTGGGGGGACAAATCTGGGCAGTGGCGGCACTCTCAACCTCTCTGATTTGAATGGCACTAATGGCTTTATAATTAACGGCATTGCAAAATTTGACCAATCAGGCTCCTCAGTCAGCAATGGGGGGGACATCAACAACGATGGCATTGACGACCTGATTATTGGGGCATTTAGTGCCTCCCCCAACGGCATCTATGGTGCTGGGCAAAGCTATGTAGTGTTTGGGGGGACAAATCTGGGCAGTGGCGGCATCCTCAACTTCTCTGATTTGAATGGCACTAATGGCTTTTTAATTAACGGCATTGCAGCAGATGACTATTCAGGCACCTCAGTCAGCAATGCAGGGGACATCAACAACGATGGCCTTGACGACCTGATTATTGGGGCAAGAAATGCCTCCCCCAATGGCATCTCTGATGCTGGGCAAAGCTATGTAGTGTTTGGCGGTAAGAATATAGGCAGTGGCAGCACCATTAACCTGACGGGAACTCCTGGCACAGATACCCTTGTAGGCACAGCCAGCGACAACATCATCGACGGCAAAGCTGGTAACGATCGCCTCACAGGTAACGGTGGTCAAGATAAGTTTGTGTTTCGCTCTGGCGATCGCAATGACATTATCACTGATTTTAGTGGCGTTGGTAAAGGCACAAACCCATCTCAGGCAGTGATTGCCAATGTTGATACACTGCAATTTACAGGTCATGGCTTAACTGCCCGAAATCTGCAACTAACTCAAAAAGGCAACAACTTAGAAGTTACCTTTGAAAATGTGGCATCTACCAAAGTAACTCTGCAAAACTTCCTCTTAGAAAACCTGGATAACTTGCCAGAAACTGATTCAAGATTTGCACTGGGCAATATCTTATTTGATGGGCAATTCAGCATCTCCGACAGCTTTGATGTAATTAATGCCAACTCTACTCAAACTAGCATTTTCAACAAAAACACTGTCACCTTCCTGAATGAATTAAACAATAACATCGCAGGTTTTGACAACTCAGATGATGTGATTAATGGTCAAGGAGGTAATGACATCATTAATGGCTTCAGTGGCAATGACTTGTTGCGAGGCGGGTCAGGCGATGATATTCTCATCGGTGGATTCGGTAATGATACTCTTGTGGGTGGCAAAGACAATGATATTCTCGTTGGTGGTGTAGGTGCTGACTCTTTCCTTTACAACACCGATGCTGCTTTTGCCCTGACTGCTATTGGTGTAGATGCCATTACTGACTTCAACAGTTCCCAAGGTGACAAGATTGTACTGGATCAAACTACTTTTAGTGACATTACCTCTGCTGCGGGAACGGGTTTTAATAACTTGAGTGGTTTTGAAGTGACTAAGAAAGCGGGGACTAGCACGGCGATAATTGTCTACAATCCCGTGAGTGGGCAGTTGTTCTACAACCCTAATGGCAACGCAACTGGTTTTGGCAGTGGTGGTTTATTTGCGACTCTAACTAGTGCGCCAACTCTGACGGCATCAGATTTTGTCTTGCAAGCATAATTCCGACAAAACATGCAGTTCCTTGCAAGGAACTCCAAACGTCAAACTTAAAACATGACCAGAATAGGACTTACGCATTGACAAGAAATACCAAATATGTATTAAGGTTAAAAACCAATACGGTTCAGTTAAGGCTTTGCTCTTTGTCAAAGTGAATTTTTTTAACGAACCGCAAAGAACGCAAAGGACACGTTCGCGCAGCGTCTCGAAGAGAAGGAAGAAAAGGAAGAGAAGAAAGAGAAGAAAAAATGCTTAATTGAACTGTATTGGGTTAAAAACCATATCTTTCGTAAGGGCACAGCAATGCTGTGCCCCTACAGCATCGTCTATTTACGATCGCAGGATAATGAAGAAAAGCCTGAAAACTTCCCATTTTAGGTAATGCACATCACGATGCATTTGTACAGTGCGTAAGTCCTACAGAAATAAAGCAGTCATCTTTATCGTCATCGGTCACCAGTACCGAACTAACTTCGGGCTTGGTCATCAGGTAAATGTACAAGTTACAGCAGAAATCATATATTTGAACCACATCTATCGTAGGGGCTAAGCTTTGCTCATTGGTGTCAACTTAAGTCAGAGAGCTTCATTCCACAGTCATTTTACCCCACACGCTATCCGGCTCCACGCAGGTGAACCCCAAGACCGCACTGGCTCCCCTTAATCCCCTCCCCGTTCACGGGGAGGGGAGATTTTGTCGTTAGACAAAAGCGGGGTGGGGTTCCGACGGCTTAATTAGTGGCTTAATTAGTAATTGAGTGGACTTGATATAACGTCATTGCAAGGGTTTCACGTTAAGTTGACACCTATGAGCAATGCTGTGCCCCTACCGCGTGGTCTATTTACCTGAAAATAGCTGTAAATGCGTAACAGCTTATCATTATTAAAGTGAAACAGTATTACAGAAAAGTTAAAAACCGTCCCCGATTAGAAGGAACGGTTAAGACAGTTTGTTGTTCAAGAAGTGGACAAACAGGAATAAATAGGTAGGTTTGTCACGCCGAAATTGGTTCTTCAATATTTACCACCACAGCTTGTAGCTCCTTGGCTTTCTCTTCTGGCAAAGCATCATTGGCAAACATCCCTGCTGCAAGTTCAGTTCCCGCTAGATACTTCAGCCTTTCGCTTGTCCGATATGGTGGAAAAAACTCGGCGTGTAAATGCGCTTCTGGATGGGCTAAACCGTCAGTTGGTGCTTGGAACCAAGCCATCAAGTAAGGAAATGGCCGATTCCACAAGCCGTCATACTTGAGAGTGACAGTTTTTAACGCCTTAGCAAGTCCCCAACGTTGCTCTGGGGTAAGATCCATAAAAGTGCCAACTGGCTCTTTTGGTGCAATCCAAACTTCATAGGGGTAACGAGCGCATACCGGGACAAATGCGATCGCATACTCATCTTGATAAATAATCCGTTGATTGTCTGCAATTTCTTTCTGAATCAAGTCTTGCAGTAAACCACGCCGATGTTTTTCATAATACTCCTGCTGCATTGACAGCATCCGCGCCGGCACTGGCGGTGTAAAAGGATAGGCGTAAATTTGCCCATGAGGATGGTGCAATGTTACACCAACCTCTACACCCTTGTTTTCAAAAGGCAGCACGTACTGAATTTGGGGATTTGCTCCTAATACGCGGGTGCGATCGCCCCACACTTCCAATAGCAAATCAAGGTGTTCCAGTTCCAGGGAACTAAGGGAAGCTTGGGCATTTTGAGCAAAAACCACCACTTCACACGCCCCATTAGCAGGCAATGTTTCCACAATACATTTCGGCGGGTCGTGTGCCGTTTGAGCCATTGAGGGAAAGCGATTATCAAACACCGCCACATCATACTTACCTTGGGGAAGTTCTGTAGGAAACTCCGGTTTCGTAGTGGGTGCGAGGGGGTTATACTCCGGGGGTGGCATGAAAGTCCGCCCTTGACGGTGAGAAGCGTAAGCAACCCATTCGCCGCGTAAAGGATGCCAGCGCAGGTGGGGATTTGCCTGCACTGGTTCATTACTAGGGCTAGTGGCGATGATATTCTCGGCAATCGGGTATCGACTATATAAGGTCAGTGGGCGACCATCCGGCTTTAACAGCTTGTAGGAGTACATAATCCTTGTCCTGAAAGGGTCGCAGCGCGGATCGCCTGTAGGGGAAATTTAGGCGTGCGATCGGCGTATAATAAACCGTTAGCTTCTTGGAAAGTATCTGTAAATTGGGTGTAGCAAAATCCGCTAAATAGCTCGATATCATTAATCGTTTCGAGCAGAGAAGCGTATTTAATTTCTAGCTCGGAAATATTCGAGCAACGCTCATATCCCCAAGCTTTATCTGCATCGGGGTTATCAACAGGGGCATAGGCAATGCCACCAAACTCAGTCAGCATCACTGGCTGTCCTTGATGCGGAAAGTTATCCAGTGTCAGGATGCGCCCTCCAGGACGCTTCCGGTCAAACAAATCTGATAGCTTCACTTCTGGCCCATAGCGATGAGCTAATCGTTGTGGGTGGGTGTCGTAGTCATGAATAGCCAGAATATCTGTATCTGTACTTTCCCAGCCATCGTTGCCAATTACTGGGCGGCCCGGATCGAGAGTTTTAGTTAAGTGATACATTGCCAAAACGTAGTTTCGGTGAGCCGCAGTCTCAACCAGATTCGGAACTCCCCAGGATTCATTAAACGTTACCCAAGCTACGATACAGGGGTGGCTGATATCCCGCCTAATCACCTCAGCCCACTCTCGTGTCGTGCGTTCCACTGCTTTAGGTGTGAAACGATATGCACTGGGCATCTCCTCCCATACTAACAACCCCAGCACATCTGCCCAATATAAAAATCGCGGGTCTTCAATTTTCTGGTGCTTACGGACTCCGTTAAAACCCATTGCTTTGGCGAGTTCGACATCGCGCCGCAATGCTCCATCGTCCGGTGCTGTCATTAGCGAATCGGGCCAGTAGCCTTGATCCAGAACTAAGCGCAAATAATAAGGACGACCATTGAGCATAAAGCGATCGCGCTGTATCCCCACAGTCCGCATTGCTGTATAGGATTTTGCTTCATCCAATAGTTGATCCTTATACCAAAGTTCAACGTGGGCATCCATTAGAGTGGGCTTTTCTGGACTCCACAGCAATTCATTGCGGTAGTCGTCGATACCAGGATCGGAAAGGGAAATGCGACGGCCAATTTCTCCGTTAAACACTTCATAGGTATCGTTTGCCAACACGGTATTGCCAATGCTCAGTTTTACCTTGATTTGGATACCAGCAGGGGCATCACCTGCGATCGCAGCATAACAACCAACTTCCCAGCGCTCAAAATCGGGACTCCACCGAATATGATCGATGTAAGTTCTACCCACCCGCTCAATCCAGACTGTTTGCCAAATACCACTGGTGCGAGGATACCAAATACTGTGCGGTTCTAATTGCCAATCCTGCTTTCCTCTAGGCTTGGCAAGGTCACAAGGATCATCCTGGGCCCACACTGTTACTTTAGTTATGCCAGTGTCATTCAAAACGGCGGTAATATCCAGCGTGAAAGGAGTATGTCCCCCTTCATGCTCTACCATGTATTGACCATTGACCCATACACGGGCGCGATAATCCACAGCCCCAAAGTGCAGTAGTAATCTGCCGTCACCTTCAGGTGTTTCAAATTCCCGCTCATACCAGCAGTTTGGATGAAAACCTGTATCACCAATACCACTTTTGGTAGATTCGGGAGCGAAGGGAACTTGTATATGATGAGTCCACCCCTGGATATCGCCTGGTTGAACACATCGCCCTTCATCGTCAAATGCGAACTTCCACTCACCGTTTAAATTTAGCCAGTGCGATCGCTGTAACTGTGGACGTGGATACCCAGCTTCTGGGAAACCAGAAATCCTTTGATTGTCTGTATTAGAGGGTAATTCAACTTTACGATTTTGTATATCCAACAACTTCATTAAAACCTCTTAATGTAACTACAATAGAACAAATTTTTTTGTGCCTTCGGTTTAGACTAAACTAGGCTGTTTTGAGACATTCTAGGAGCTTTTTTCTCCTTCCTCTGTAAGCAATATAACTTTATACATGTACTTACCTAACGCTATTTATCGCTTAATAGTAAACATAAAATACATCAAGCGCCCTAGTATTAGGACTATAAAATTAGGTATAGACTGTTGACTCGTGACATTATGGCACACATATCGTGAATATTTGCCAAGTCGGCAGCAAAAAATTAGGTAATGTTCCACATCTAAATTGCATTTACTAGGGGAGAAAACGCCCACCCCACAAGAGTTATGTTGAATTCGATTTTGCAAATTAACTCTGTTGCCCGGTAACGCTGGAAGTTTTTTTAACTAATTCTGGGGGTTTAAGTCAAGAACAACTCACAAGCGGGGGGGTCTAAGATTGCAAAATCCACATCAAAGCAGACTTTTGCTCCGGTTTGGCGCTAAATCTCCGTTACAAAACTTAATTAATAATTACAAATTATCTTAATTCCTGGATTGCGGAGTTGTAGCTAATTTTCAGCAGTCGCGGTATTGAATTTCTGGCGAAAACTCCCATCTTGGCGGCAAAGGCAGCAATTTTTGCCTTCAGTAGTTTTATCACCTCTTACTACACTTATAATATCACAATTTGGGCAGTGAACTGGCTTAAGAACCATTGCTGTATTTCTGATTCAGCACGTTACCTCACAACCGGAAAACCCTAGAAACTAATCAATATAAAGCCTTATCTAAAAAGAGATTCCGATAACCTAAGTCTACAAAAACTGATAAGTCAATTCCAGAAATGGTGCGCTATTATCGACGAACAATTGCAAAAGCTGCTGTTGAGAGTCCGATTTAAATTCGACTTTAACATGATAAATTGGCGAGGATAAGAAAATGGTTCAAAGTATAAGCAGAGTAAATAAATATACAGATACTGACCTAAACCGATTTGCCGAAGACCTGAATCGAGACGGAATTTGTGTGATTCGTGGTCTTTTTGATAAAGAATTGATTAGCGAATGGGCAAAAGCTTTTGAAAATTTATTCCGAGAGCGCCAAAATCAACCAGGTGGACTGGCTCCCCGTGAAATTGCCCGTTACTATCTAACGTTGCCTTGGGTTTCCCCCTTTGCTAACGTGGAAGTTTTCGCCAATCCGGTGATTATGGGTGTCCTTGAGCGAGTATTTTTTCAGGAATATGTGATGGTTCAGTTGGGAGTTGATCTCCCAGTACAAGGTTCGGATTATCAGGAAATCCACCGGGACTATCGCCCTTTGTTCTCCGACCAAATAGTAACGCCACTCTACGCCCTTGCGGTTAACTTCCCACTTGTGGAAGTAACGGCAGAAAACGGCCCGTTCCAGATGGCGCGTGGTACGCATATCTTGCCGCGTGAAGAGGGACTAAAGAAAATTGCCACTGGTGAAATTCCGATGGAATCTTTTTATATGGAGCTAGGGGATGCGATGATTCGGACACCTTTGGCGCTGCACCGGGGTTCACCAAATCGGACTAACCAGCCAAGACCGATGGTAGTTATGGGCTATGCTATGCATTGGTTACACACGCCGAAGGTAGATTTAACTCTCCAACGAGACTATTATGAGAACCTACCAGAGAATTTAAGGCAAATGATTCGTTGTCAGGTGGTGGAACAGTTGCCAAAGGAGAAGGTTGAAACTTACGTAAATTTTAAGTACTAATAAGTTATTCCCCATTTACAGCTATTTTAAGGTAAATATACCACGCCCTACGGGCACAGCAATGCTGTGCCCTTACGACAAATATGATTTTTCAAATCACCTATATTTTGTTTTTCTTGTCAATGCGTAATAGCCCTTTCAAGGTGGGTAAAAATTTTAGTCAATAAATTAATTCCTCTTTAACCTCTTTACTCTGTGTTCTTTGCGCCTCTGCGGTTAAATACAGCGTATTTCAGGTAAATAAAGTACACGGGTAGGGGCACAACATGTTTTGCCTCTACGATATCTGTACCTCACGCCTGTTGCAATCTGCTGTAAATCGCTTTTAAACCGCTCCAGACGCAGAGAGCGCTGAGAAAAAACAATCTTATTTTACGAGTCACCTTGGAAGGGGTAGTCTTATATCATGTTCGACTTAATACTTAGTCAAAAGCGAGCAAAGCGCACAATCCCAAACCTTTGCGATTGCTTCATTCCACTTCGTTGCATACCCTTCGGGAACGCCAAGGGCGAACGCAATGACATATTATAAGTGATTTGCCGAACATGATATTAGAGTTTTCGTATTTTTGTAGAGGAGTTTGGAATCATTCATACTCAAATTCAGCAATGCCGGACAATTCAAGGGCGCGAACCAGCATAAAGATAGTTGTTTTTGCGATCGCACTTCCTAAAGAATTGAGTTAACACGCTATAGCGAGCGCCGAGATGTTAACTTATACCAATCCAGTCTACAAAGGCTATTTTGCCGATCCTTTTGTTTGGGAATTTGAGGGTATATACTATGCGATCGGCACTGGTGCAGCCGAAGCAGAAGGAATGGTAGACGAAATAGCGGATTCTACTAACAAACTGCGTGTATTTCCTCTATTACGCTCCTTTGATTTCATCAATTGGGATTTTGTTGCTAACGCCCTGTTGCGACCAGACCCTTCCCTTGGGGATAATTTTTGGGCCCCGGAAGTTGCTTATTGCAACGGCAAGTTCTACCTCTACTACTCTGTAGGACACCAGGACAAGAATCATCAGTTGCGTGTTGCCACGAGCGATACTCCCTTGGGCCCCTATAAAGATATTGGTGAGCCACTTGTAGACCCGGAGTCTTGCTCCTTTGCCATTGACCCCCACCCATTTTGTGATGATGATGGACAGTGGTATTTATTTTATGCTTGTGATTTTTTAGACACCGAGGGCGGCGTGCGTGCTGGCACTGCCCTCTTTGTAGACCGACTCCAAGATATGACGAAACTTTGCGGTGTTGGGAAAGTCGTCTTACGGGCGCGTTCCGATTGGCAACGATTTTTAGCCAACCGATTGATGTATGGTGAGCATTTTGATTGGCATACCTTAGAAGGCCCCTGTGTCCGTAAACATGGAGGTCGATATTATTGCTTTTATAGTGGTGGGCGCTGGGAAACTGAGGACTATGGTGTAGATTATGGAGTTGCGGATAATGTGATGGGGCCTTACTCGGATTTCGGTAACGAAACGGGGCCACGGGTGCTGCGTTCGCTTCCTGATCGTGTCAAAGGGCCTGGACACAACTCAATCGTTGTCGGGCCCGATGGTCAGACTGAGTACATTGTCTACCATGCCTGGGCGGCGAACATGGATGCGCGGCGAATGTGCTTGGATAAACTCATTTGGACGCCAGATGGCCCATATTGCGAAGGCCCCACCTGGACACCACAAGCGATCGCCTGCAAATCAATTTGATTTCCAAAGATTAATACCAATTCACCAAAACCTTGACACATATAGATTTATCGTAGGGGCATGGCAATGCCATGCCCTTACCAGCCTATTTGTATCATTATTAAAGTGAAATGGTATGAGACATCGCCAATGGGAGAAGATTTTACCGATCGGTTCTTGTAGGTGTATTACCTTGAGGTATCCTAGTGCCTCCTCCTGTAGGTGAAGGATTGTTCTCAGGTAGGCTATCGCCTCCTGCTGTAGGGGAAGTATTGCCTTGAGGGGCTGATGCACCAGAATTATTAGGCAAATTATTATATCTTTGCGCAACCTCGCCAAATTGATATTTTGTGATGGCGCTAGCAGTGTTAAAGTGCTTCCTGATGGTTGGTAATCCTCGATTCGCTACTGCTACAAGGTCAGGGTTTTGTCCAAGCGCCGCTTCGCGTTGAAAAAGAGCTGCGTTCTCTAGATGAGCATTTACACCGCCCTCATCCATATACGCTTGCTCAAAGCGATCGCCCTCTAACTGAGACAGTCGCGCCAGTGATGCTTGAAATTTTGGCGCAGGAGTGGTGGGAGGAGTTACACCCAATCGTGAACCAATCCGTGTCAAGTCATTTTTCACCTGTGTTTGCTCTTGAATCTCTGCTGTGGCAAATTGTTTAACTTGAGGATTAGTTGAACGCTGCAATGCTAATTGCCCCAGCGCGATGTTACCTAAGCCTGCTTGACCTGCATCTATAAAGAACTGCCGATCAACCTCGTTAACTTGGGTATTTTGGGTTGGGGTTGTTCGATTTGTTTGAGCCTTCACAAACTCACTATTTGGAAGTAATGCTGAGTATCCCAATGAGACGAAAAATCCGACTGCAAGGAGAACAATAGTAACTAAGGTTCGTTTAATCATGATCAGTTCCTAATAAAGCTTGGCTCAACTAGCGTGTATTTCCATTAGCTCAAAATTTTTTTGGCGAGATTGATGATCCTGCAAAGAACTTGATATGTCTGGAAAAGTACGCTATTTCCAATAGTCTTCTCCTTGCGATAAATATCCATCTTTCTTGAGGTGTGTTTAGAACCCCAAATAAAAAGTAAATTTTTCTCAGATCGACTTTATCCAATCAAAAGATATAAACCATGTTATTAAGCAATTGCTCAAAAGTTCCAGTCCAAAGCCGGAAATTTGGACAATTTTAGGTAGTTTAGGCGAGCGGCAAAAAGTCTAAAGTTCTGATAGATATAGATTTTAATGTCTTTAATGCAAGAATTTTGAATTGTTAATGTCCTATTAGTTGAAAGATAAATATAATGGAAGCCTTGGCCGAACTGGTTTGATATCAGAATTATATTAATAATTTTTGGACTGGGCATCATCAGATATTTCTGAGCATTAACTATAAATGTAGTTGATACTTAAGTAAGCTCTATTTGTTATACTTGTACTTTACTTAGTTTTAATCTTTACTTACAAATATAACGCTATGTAAGCCTTTTGGCGTATATCTAATTATAGATTTAGCTAAATTTGACATATAATTCAGTATTCTTAACGTTAGAAATTTAATACTTAAGAATAATACAATAATTTTTAATTACTATATTTAGATAGATGAATATAAGATTAAAAAAAGCAAATAATAAGATTAATTCTTACCAGAAAGAGAACTTGTTAGTCCAACATTCTGCAAGTTGAGTTAATAATCTATGTCAAGCAATAAAGTGCAAGTACAAAACAACGGTGTGAGTCATATTGTGTCGCCAACGGTAAATGAGGCAAAATCATCGGAGATTGCGATTTCGCAATCGCTAGGGACATCAATAAATTTATCCTCATTTAACAAAAACTCTCGGTCAACAAAAGCTTTTACCGATACGCCTGATATAGTTTGCTTATCTCATCTGCGCTGGAATTTTGTCTATCAAAGACCACAACATCTTCTAAGTCGCTGCGCTCAAAAAAAGAGAGTGTTCTTTATTGAAGAGCCAATTTTTAGCCGGGAACCATTGGGGCGATTGGACGTTAGTGAAGACAAAAGTGGAGTGATAGTTGTTGTTCCATATTTACCAGAAGGTCTAAGTGAAGAAGCAGTAAACGCAGATATAAAAGTACTGCTGGATGGGTTATTTGCAGAATATAATATCTCTAAATACATTTGTTGGTACTATACACCAATGGCGATCGCATGGGCAAGCCATTTAGAACCTGAAGCTGTTATCTACGATTGCATGGATGAATTGTCTGCTTTTAAAGGAGCATCCCCTACTTTAAAGAACTACGAAGCAGAACTATTTCGTCGGGCAAACCTAGTATTTACAGGGGGACAAAGCCTTTACGAAAGTAAGGTAAACCAGCATGCAAACGTTTATGCCTTTCCAAGTAGTGTAGATGTAGCCCACTTTGGACAAGGAAGAACCCTTAAAGAAGAGCCAGCAGACCAAGCAAATATTCCTCATCCGCGCCTTGGCTTTTTTGGTGTAATTGATGAGCGGATGGATATTGAATTACTAGCTGGAATTGCCGAGGCTCGTCCTGATTGGCATTTAGTGATAATTGGGCCAGTTGTGAAAATTGACCCAGCAATTCTGCCACAGCATGAAAATATTCATTATCTCGGTAGTAAAGACTATAAAGACTTGCCTGCATATCTGGGGGGTTGGGATTTGGCAATGTTGCCGTTTGCGCGAAACGAGTCAACACGTTTTATTAGTCCGACTAAAACACCAGAGTATTTAGCCGCAGGTAAACCTGTAGTCTCTACTTCGATTCGAGATGTGGTGCGCCCTTATGGAGACTTGAAGCTAGTACGAATTGCAGACACTGCTGAAGAGTTCGTCGCCGCAGCAGAACAAGCATTGCAAGAAGATACTCCAGCATCAGGATGGTTGAGTCGGGTAGATGCATTCTTAGAGCAGATTTCTTGGGATCGAACTTGGGGATCGATGATGCAGTTGATAGATTCTGCGATCGCAACTACACCAGATACCACAACTAATGGTAAAAATGGGAAATCTCCCATCTCAACAGATATCCCAGAAGCACCAAGCATCATTACCAGAGACTTTATATTTGATTACTTAGTTGTTGGTGCAGGCTTCTCTGGTAGCGTTATCGCTGAACGCTTGGCGAGACATTCCGGTAAAAAAGTATTGGTTGTAGACAAGCGCAACCACATTGGCGGTAATGCTTACGACCATTATGACGACCACGGGATTCTCGTACATAAATACGGCCCCCATATCTTTCATACCAGTTCCCGCGAAGTATTTGAATACCTTTCACAGTTCACTCCCTGGCGTTCTTACGAGCATCACGTTCTAGCCAGCGTAGATGGTCAACTTGTTCCCATCCCCATTAACCTTGACACCATCAACAAACTCTATGGCATGAACCTCAATTCATTCCAGGCAGAAGAGTTTTTTCAGTCCGTTGCAGAACCGAGAGAAAACATCCGTACCTCTGAAGATGTAGTGATTAGTAAAGTTGGTCAGGAACTTTACGAAAAGTTCTTCAAAAACTACACTCGCAAGCAATGGGGACTCGATCCTTCAGAACTTGACAAAACAGTAATTGCCCGAATTCCCACCCGTACCAACCGCGACAGCCGATATTTCACAGATAGTTACCAAGCAATGCCCCTGCATGGCTTTACCCGGATGTTTGAGAATATGTTAAATCATCCGAACATTAAGGTAATGCTCAACACTGATTACCGCGAAATCGAGAAGGCTATACCTTGCCGCGAGATGGTTTACACTGGGCCAGTTGATGAGTTTTTTGATTGTCGCTACGGTAAACTACCCTATCGCTCATTAGATTTCAAACACGAAACGCATCACACCCCTGTGTTTCAGTCAGCGCCAGTAATTAACTATCCCAACGAACAACTCTATACCCGGATTACCGAATTTAAGTACCTAACCGGACAGGAACACTCGAAAACTAGTATTGTTTACGAGTTTCCCAAGGCAGAGGGCGATCCCTATTATCCTGTACCACGTCCTGAAAATCAGGAAATTTACAAACAATACAAAGCCCTGGCTGAAACAACATCAGGTGTGCATTTTGTGGGACGGCTAGCTACATACAAGTATCTCAACATGGATCATTGTGTGGCGCAGGCTTTGGCAACATACAAACAAATAGCGGTTAAGGCTTAAGTTTCTTGATGTTGATTATGGGCAGGTATTGCTTAGGCTGCGATTTTTTAAAGTAGAGACGCAATCCATCGCGTCTCTACAGAAGTTAGGTTGGCAATTTTATGTGGCTGGCAGATGATTTAGTGGTTACTAGGAAACTGTTGGGCCTGAGTATTCCACTAATTGATTCTGAATTCTGTATTTTTCTTCATGCTTTTGTAGTCAACGATCCGCAAATAGTAGACATTATATATATCTGCGTTATCAAAACGCGGAAATATTAAAGTAGGATTTACGCAAAACTACATGCCGTAGGGGCAATTCATGAACATTAATGTCAACTTAACGTAAAAGTCATGTCCCGCAAGGAACTGAAGTTCCTTGCTAATAGCAAAAGTCATCTCTTGATGACTAAATATACCAAAAATCTTTAGTCTACTTCAGTAGACTTTAGCTAAAAGCCAAAGAACTTTAGTTCCAGGCGGGTGAGTCAGCTAACAGTTAAGCTATTTCTACCAATGATTCATGAATTGCCCTTAAGAAGAAAAAAGGGTTTCGGCTATTGTTTGCGTAAGTCCTGATAAAGGTAATAGAAGCTTTGGTTGTGTAAATTATGTCTTTTGTCTTTAACTCAAATAAAGACGCGATGAATAACGTCTTGAGAGAGAATAATTCACAACTCCCCTTGGAAGTGTGGGCTGGTGTAGAATGTACAGTTAATCGCGTGGGTGATGAGTATTTAGACCAGTTGGAACGCAACGGTCATGCAACGCGCTTAAATGATTTAGATTTGTTTGCAGAACTAGGGATAAAAGCCATCCGCTACCCTATATTGTGGGAGAAGATAGCACCTAATGGGCTAGAAAATGCTGATTGGTCTTGGGCGGATGAAAGACTAGGGCGCTTGCAAGAACTTGGCATCTGTCCGATTGTGGGATTAGTGCATCATGGTAGTGGCCCACGAGATACGAGTTTGGTAGACCCACAATTTCCAGAGAAACTAGCTGTATTCGCCCGTGCCGTTGCCGATCGCTATCCTTGGGTAACATATTACACGCCTGTAAACGAGCCACTGACAACTGCGCGATTCAGTGGAATGTATGGTCACTGGTATCCTCACGGGCGGGATGAGTTAACTTTCGCCCGTGCTTTGTTGGGAGAGTGTCGCGGAGTAGCCTTGGCAATGAAGGCAATCCGAGAAGTCAACCCTAGCGCTCAACTAGTGCAAACCGAGGATTTAGGTAAGATTTACAGTACACCGAAACTAGAATATCAAGCAGAATTTGAGAACGATCGCCGTTGGTTGAGCCTTGATTTATTATGCGGTCGAATCAACCCAACTCATTCAATGTGGGGTTACTTAAAGAATTGTGGTATTAACGAGGCTGAACTTGAGACATTTTTGCACAATACTTGTCCCCCTGACATCATTGGGATTAACCATTATTTAACCAGCGAACGCTTTTTGGATGAGCATACAGAAAATTATCCAGCTTGGACGCATGGCGGTAATGGACGAGACAAGTATGCAGATGTAGAGGCGGTGCGAGTTTGTGCTGAGGGTTTAGCAGGGCCGCATACATTGCTACTAGAGACATGGGAACGCTATCACCTGCCCCTTGCTGTCACCGAAGCTCATATTAGCTGCACCCGTGAGGAGCAGCTACGCTGGCTTTATGAGGTGTGGAATGCGGCGAAGGAATTACAAGCTGAGGGTGTAGATATCCGCGCTGTCACTGTTTGGGCGCTCCTTGGCAGCTACGATTGGAATAGTTTAGTCACAAAAGCTGACGGCTACTACGAGCCAGGGGTATTTGATTTGCGTTCGCGTAGCGTCTTTGAAGGAGAATCGCCACATCCTCGACCAACAGCGATCGCTAAAATGGTGCAGAATCTAGCAAATGGGCATCAACTAAATCATCCGCTACTTGAAACCCCTGGCTGGTGGCATCGACAACAGCGCCTGTTATACCCAACAGTCAGTTGTCGTAGGAAAAATTCCCAAATCTCGAAAACTGACGAGTCAACCAATAATCCAAAATCCAAAATCGTTCGACTGAGCGTAGCCGAAGTCCAAAATCCAAAATTGGTACGTCCCCTGGCGATCGTCGGTGCTAGAGGAACTCTTGGAAAGGCTTTTGCTCGGTTGTGCGAAGTGCGCGGAATTTCATATCACCTGCTGACGCGTCAAGAAATGGATATTACCGATCCTGCCTCTGTAGATGCGATGTTTACCCAGTTGAAGCCGTGGGCAGTTGTGAACGCGGCCGGATACGTGCGGGTGGACGATGCCGAACGTGAACCCCATGTTTGCATACAAGTGAACGCCGAAGGTCCAGCGATTCTAGCTGCTGCTTGTGCTGAACATAACGTACCGCTATTAACTTTCTCCTCAGATTTGGTATTTGACGGTGCTGTATCTAATCCTTATGTCGAAACTGATACCGTTGGCCCTCTCAATGTATATGGGTGCAGCAAAGTTTTGGCAGAAAAGTTGGTATTGCAGGCTTATCCCGCATCGCTGGTGATTCGCACTAGTGCATTTTTTGGGCCGTGGGATGAGTATAATTTCGTCACGATCGCCCTGCGTCAGCTTAGTGCTGGTAATAATTTCATTGCCGCAGAGGATGGAATTGTTTCACCTACTTATGTACCAGATTTAGTTCATGCCAGCCTAGATTTATTAATTGACGGCGAGTGTGGGCTGTGGCATTTGGCGAATAAGAGTGCGATCGCCTGGGCTGATTTCGCGCGGTTAGCGGCTAAACAAGCTGGAGTCAGTGTCAGCAATCTGATTTCTTTGCCCACAGAACAACTAGGTTTAACTGCTCCCCGCCCAACTTACAGCGTTCTTGGTAGTAGCCGAGGTGAATTTATGCCATCGCTTGAGAGTGCAATTTCTCGTTACTTGGAAGAAAGAATCTAATACCGCAAGCCGGAAGTCAAAAGGTCAAAACTCAAAAGTCAAAAGTTTTATATATCAAGGCTTTTGCAAGTTTTAAAATGGTAGCTTGATTTCCGCCGCGCTGTACTAGTAACTAAATTTTCTCTTTACCCCCAATCCCCAATTATGTCAACCATTTTAGTAACAGGAGGAGCCGGATATATTGGCTCCCATGCTGTATTAGCTCTGAAAAATGCAGGTTATGAAGTAATTGTTCTGGATAATCTGTCCAATGGACATCGTGAACTTGTAGAAGAAGTTTTGCAGGTCAAGTTGATTGTTGGCGACATGAGCGATCGCGCCCTGCTTGATAACATATTCTCAACTCATAATATAGAGGCAGTAATGCATTTTGCTGCTTATATTGCCGTGGGTGAATCTGTCACCGACCCAGCTAAATATTACCAAAATAATGTTGCAGGAACCCTGACACTTTTAGAGGCAATGCTTGCTGCGTCAGTTAAGAAATTTATCTTTTCTTCTACCTGTGCCCTTTATGGTGTACCAAAGTTTGTTCCCCTTACCGAAGAACATCCGCAAGATCCCATTAGTCCCTACGCTACTAGCAAGTGGATGGTAGAAAGAATTTTATCTGATTTTGATACAGCTTACAATTTAAAATCTGTACGTTTCCGTTACTTTAACGCCGCCGGTGCTGACCCCAATGGGTTGCTCGGTGAAGACCATGAACCGGAAACTCACCTCATACCATTAGTACTACTAGCTGCTTTGGGTAAACGCGAATCTATCTTTATTTTTGGCACTGATTACCCGACCCCAGACGGTACTTGTATCCGGGATTATATTCACGTAACTGATTTGGCGCAAGCTCATATTTTGGGTTTGGAATATCTGCTCAAAGATGGAGAAAGCGAAGTATTTAATCTTGGAAATGGCAGTGGTTTTTCCGTCAGAGAAGTGATAGAAACTGCTCAGGAAGTAACAGGCAAAAAAATCAAAATAGAGGAACGCGATCGCAGACCAGGCGACCCTCCTATTTTAGTTGGTAGCAGCGACAAAGCAACTAAAGTTTTGGGTTGGCATCCCCAGTATCCCAACGTGAAGGAAATCCTCACCCATGCTTGGCAATGGCATCAGCGACGACATAGATAAAGACAGCACGGTAAAGCATCTCAGTACATGAATAGAAAGGCTTTCAAACCCTCCTTCCCTACAAGCGAAGGAGGGTTAGGTTTCTGAGATTTTGGTGTTAGCAATAATACTTTTAAAGCATCCGAAATTGTTTAAAAAGTCGATTATGTATAAAAACATACTAACACATAACAGTAAATACGTAGACAAAGCACCATTGAGAGCTATGAGTAAAGCTTATCTTAGCAACTTGACTCCAGATTAGTTTGAATTGATGAGCGGGTTAATACCAAAGCTAAAACCCGGAGGTCGTCCCAATGAGGTGGACATATTAGAAAGGATGCTAAATGTTCAGATAGATAAATTTTCTGCCCTCCTAAATAAACCTGTGGAATTCTTAAATTCCCTAGAAAGGCAGTCCAGTACTAATAAAAAATTGACAAGTTTATCAAAAGATTATTCATTGCAACTGCATTTTAAATCCTGTAAATTCTAATGCCGTAGGGTCTGTTTACATTAATTTTTTAGTTTCAAAATCTTTAGATTGTCTTCTCTAGAGAACAATTCACACAATTGACCCGAATTGAGAAACTTTTGCAAAAGTACCATATTTCCGAAAATTGAATATTCGACTTGTTGTCAAAATCAATAGTTTTTGAGGTTAGAAGTTTGAAATGATACTTCGCTCACTCCAGGTGTGGCTAGTTCCATTGGTTCTCACTTTCACTAGCATTTGCTCAGATGCAATGAGAGCTACAGCACAAACCATATATCCATTTACTGGCAACTATCGCACAACAGTTAATATTGAGCCGATCTCAGGCAACGTTTCAAAGGTATTTGAGGTAGGTTTAAGTGATGATGCCCCGTATGATTTAGGACTATACGAGGGTCTAACATACTCCGTGCTCGATGCCAATGGAAATCTGACTTTTAATAATAATCCAGAGGTATTCGGCGTCCAAGGTTTCCCGCAGGGCTACATTGTATTTGGTAGTGGTACTAACAAGTTATTTGGAACAAGTGATGCTAGTGCTTCAGTGAATTTTGAAAATCTGACAGCGAAAGGTTCTGGCGTCGTAAATATCACCAATGGTGAAGGCATATTCAAAAACGCTACAAGCACACTATTATTTTCTGAAGAAGACATAGTTAATCTGGGATCAACTATTACCTTGAAGGGTCAGGCTTTAGTAAGCGGTTCTATCGAAGTTCCCCAAGAAGTTCCAGAACCAAAAACTATGACGCCACTGATTAGCATAGGTTTGATTGGAGCTAGTTTTATCGTGCGTCGGCGCTACCGTCGATTAGCTGGATGAACCGTGGCGTAATAAA
This sequence comes from Nostoc favosum CHAB5714, assembly GCF_020829495.1. Lineage (GTDB taxonomy): Bacteria > Cyanobacteriota > Cyanobacteriia > Cyanobacteriales > Nostocaceae > Nostoc > Nostoc favosum. The sequence continues at coordinate 24,836 of NZ_JAIVFQ010000024.1, forward strand.
TGCAATATAGCGGTTCTCACTTAAATGAGGTATGAATAACGGTAATAACATACAGCAGAATTCAGGAGTAAAACACGCTTTATACCTGAGTAACAGACTTAGCTTGTGTACCTCACTTTCCTTGAAATCTGCTGTAAATGAATTTGTACCTTAGGCGACTGAGAAACGCTATATCTAAGAGATCATTGCTATAACGCACCATGTTATTGCAACCATTGGTTAATAAAAATACTTAATAAACCTCTACCCTATTTGGATTGTCCAATGCCTTTATCTTTAATTTATAAATCTGCTCTTAGTTTTACATTTATCACTGTTTGTCTTGCCGTTTTTTCTGAAATAAAACCAGCAAAAGCTGCGTCATTTAGTGTGGTTGCTGATGGTCTTGATAATGTCCGTGGTCTTAATTTTGCTCCTGACGGTAGTCTCTATATTACAGAGTCAGGTGTGGGGGGAGATGGGCGATGTATCCCCGGCCCTAGTTTGGAAGGTCTGCTTTCATGTGCTGGTACAAGTGGTGCTGTGACTAGAGTTAAGGATGGGAAACAAGAACGTGTAATTACAGGATTACCTTCAATAGCATTAAGACCTACTGGTACTACAGGTGAAGGGCCTCAAGATATCCAATTTGATCGCTTGGGAAATCCCTATCTTCTAATTGGGTATGCTGGTAATCCAACTATTTCCGATTTTCCAAAAAATTCTCCTAGCTGGGGACAGCTTTATAAAGTAGACCTGAAAACAGGTTCGTTGAAAAGTATTGCTGATTTGGCAAAATATGAATTCGCCAATAATGCAGATGGGGTTGATGTGCTTGATGTTAGCGGTGAAATAGCTAGTAACCCCTATGCTTTTACAATTAAGGATGATACTGCTTATATTGTTGATGCGGCTGCAAACAACGTTTTGACTGTGGGACTTGATGGAAGTGATTTAAAGTCACTAACTGTGCTTCCGACACAAAAGATAACTAATCCCATTTTCCCCGCTCCTGAGCCAGGGCAAGTACTACCTCCTGATGCGCCGCCATCTGGACAAACACCGCAGGAGATTGAAATTCAATCAGTACCTACAGGTGTTACATTTGGCCCCGATGGTGCAATATATGTGAGCGAATACACTGGTTTCCCTTTTCCAGAAGGTAAAGCGAGGATTTTTCGGATTGGAGTTGATGGTGAAACTACAGTTTACGCTGATGGTTTTACCCAACTGAGTGACTTGGCTTTTGATGCTGAAAGTAATTTATATGCTTTACAATATGGCAATGAACCACAGTGGAAAGGTATTTCAGATGGTTCTTTAGTGCAAATAGCCCCTGATGGAACTCGGACAACACTGCTGAGTGGTAATGGGTTAGAGTCTGCTACTGCCTTGACTGTTGGCCCTGATGGTGCTATTTACGTTTCAAATAAAGGCGATCGCCCAGGACAAGGACAAGTCTTGAGGATTGACACTACAAAAAAAGTTCCTGAACCGACTTCTATATTAGGCGTATTAGTAGCGTTTGGTGCATTAGGTGTTTGTTCATTCACCAAGCGCAGCCCTTCAGGGAACTCAAAATTGCAATCCTATAAATAATTGGGTCAACAAGGACATACTCCCTGAAACGGTAGAAACATTTGTCTACCTTGCTATGATCCAATACGCTTGGGTTAATGCTTCACTCTTTGTTAAAGTCAATTTTTTTAACGAACCGCAAAGGACGCAAAGAACGCAAAGGAAGAGAAGGAAGAAATTCCTAACTGAACTGTATTGTGCCACGATCCGAATTATAGCGAGACGATTGGCATAAAATTTTACCCCTTATAACTTTTCAAACAACCTCTAAGGCTTAAGACTTCATTCTTTAGGTACTTGTAAGGTAGTGGCAGAACTTGTTTAAATTAAAGAATGGCTCAAAATAGGCAACAGTTAGTATTAGCTAATGACCGTAATCGAGTTTCAAAATTTACCTAATTCACAGCAGTGCCAAAGAAGTATACTGCCCCATTTAGGGCTAGTTTGCATCACCTCTGACAAACAAGTGCGCTTTCGGACAATGACGCGCACCCGATATTTAAAACTTTCCCTTAGCGATCGCAAAAGTGCCCTAAGTGAACTGTATCGGCATAACTTACAGCGTTTGCATGACGCCCTTTCCTTTTGTGAGCAGAATCAAATTCAGCTTTACCGGATGTCTTCTGCTCTATTTCCCCTAAGTGACTTAGAAGACGGAATCGGCGCAAATATATTAGAAACAATGAGCGCTGATTTAGCAACAATCGGTCAACGAGCAAATGCATTGGGCATAAGAATGGTGTTGCATCCAGATCAATATGTAGTGCTGAGTTCTGATTCTCCCGAGGTGGTACAGGCAAGTATCAATAATTTAGCAGGACATGCACATATATTTGACTTACTCGGCTTACCGCGATCGCCTTGGTCATTGATGAATATTCATGGTGGCAAATCTCAACGTCCTGAACAACTAGTAAAAGTAATTTCCGAACTACCAGAAAATATCAAAACCCGCTTGACGCTAGAAAACGATGAATACGCCTATAGCGCCGACGAAATTTTAGCAGTATGTCAGCAAGCTGACGTACCGATGGTATTTGATGCCCATCACCATATTTGCCACGAAAATTTAGATAGCTACGATCATCCGAGTGTAGCATCCATGTTTTATGCAGCGCGAGAAACTTGGACAAATCCAGATTGGCAATTAGTCCATATTTCCAATGGTGAGCAAGCTTTCAATGACAGGAAACACAGCAACTTGATTACCGATATGCCCAACGTTTACCACCAAGCACCGTGGATAGAGGTCGAAGCCAAACAAAAAGAAGAAGCGATCGCACATTTGCGTTCTTCCTGGCTAATGAAAAATAGTTGTACCTAGATTAACACAATACCTAGCTAGTTTTGAAGATTTGTAGTAAGCACTTTAGTGCTTAGAAGATAAGGACTAAAGTTTTTACTACGAACTTACTTACTCATCAATTTCTCTTCTTTCCTTCTTCCTTTGCGTTCTTTGCGTCTTTGCGGTTCGTTCCTTTACCCTTCAAACTTCGCTTGACAGACTATCGGCTACCCTTTTATTCAGTAGCTTCTCTCTGAGACTTCAATTGAGATGCAATTAGGGGAACTTTGGGCGCGAGAAAAAATCCAATTAAACTGGCAAAAAGGATTGGCGTAAAAGGACTCAAATTAGCCAGTTTTGACAGTAGCAAAGTCGTACTTATAGGTGTGCGCGTTACGGATGCATTGATAGCCGCCATTGTACAAATCATCGCAAGGGCCGGATTAAGTCCCGGAATTAAGACTATTGACGGAACAAAGCCCAACCAACATCGTTAATTGATTTTGCAAGACAGTGATTTTTTACTAGCCCTTTTACATTTAAGTCTTCATAGGCTACTAAGGCGTTAGCCTTGCACACCGCACGTCCCAGTCTCTTGGAATGCTCATTACGTTGCCTACTTACTTTTAAATGTTTACGGGCATATCTTGCTCTTGCTATCCGTCGTTGGTTTTTACCTTTCTCTTTCTTGTATATCTGTCTTTGAGCGTGTTTGATACTTTTTTCAGCTTTCCTCAAGAATCTGGGATTAGGTTCATGGTGTCCATTTGAATCAGAGTAAAAATGCTCTAACCCCACATCTAGTCCAATCTCACCATCACCTATTCTTGGCTCTAAACTGACTTCTATATCCAAGCAGAATTGAACGTAAAAGCCATCCGCACGTTTAACGATCCTGACTCGCTTAATGGATTTGACTTAGATGTACTTTAAATATAGAGTAGGTTTTGGAGTATATCAAGTGGCTAGACAAAGAAAAATGCAGTTTAATGTGACTGAAGAGGAATATCAAATTATCAAGGAATACTCGCAGAAGAAACAACTATCTATGGCTGAAATCCTTAGAGATTATATTAAAACCCTCGCGCTACCTGCTAAGAAATAGCTCATTCCTCATGCATCTATTCTCTGTCTTGCCTGCGGCAAAAATTGATTACAGATGCAATCGTTAATCGCCACCTTGCATCCCCACCCTATAGAGGGATGGGGTATTACGGCGTTCTGATAAATGGGGCCCGGAATTCGAGCAAGCAAGTAATCGCAGCCCCGAAAAATGCCCATAAAAATCCATCCCGCCACCGCCCCGATGATGCCGAATATGATAGCGATCGCAAAATCATCAATCTTGTCTAGGTGGTACTGGGGAAAATACCAAGTGGGCGCAATTCCTAGATGTGTAATTGCTGCAAATACCAAATAACTAGCGCAACTCGAAACAATGGCTGGCATCAAGGCTTCGTAATATTCCACAATATGCTGATGGTGTAAAATCTCCAGGGCGAACATTGCACCGCCAAGAGGTGCGCCAAACAAGGCAGTGAAGCCAGCCGCCATCGCTGCTAAACTCATGGTTCTGAGGTCTTCACCCTGGAGTTTTAAGCGATCGGCAACCCAAGTACCAAAAGAACCTGTTACCTGCACCAGTGGTGCTTCTGGGCCAGCACTACCGCCTGCCGATATGCTGATTAGAGAAGCAAGAATCATTGAGGGATTTTTCCGAGCATCTAGGCGTCCGCCACGAAAATGGATATTATCAACAATCACGGCGATTTCACCGGGATTTCCCAAAAAATGAATCACCAGCCCAATAACTAAACCGGCTAGTGGCATCACTATCAGAAGGTTAAAGCTTTCAAATCGTTGCAGATGGTGAGTTAAAAGTTCTAAAACATTCCAGTACAACGCAGCAAATAGACCACCAGCAGTGCCCACAACTACCCAGCGGATCACCCACTGCGAAATCATCAAGGGATTACGTTTTACCAGTCCAAAAAGTTGAGCAAATGTCCAGCGTTGAGTTTGATTGGTAGCGGGGGGCTTTTTTGGTAACACTGCTTATTTCCTATTTGTGAAACGGAGAATACAGAATATTTACGTTTTTTATAGTAAAGCTATTTAGTTTAGTGAATCATCTTTGGTCTACAAGGGGTTATCCCTTTTCTTACCCACCACTGTGTGAAATTAAGTCTCAAGATAGTGTGTACCTCATCACAAAAGAACTTAAGCTTGGCGTATAAGTTTGGGGAAATAGTGATGAATAAGGAAACAGTTCCTAGTCAAGCTGAAAAGTCTAGTCCAGAAGGCGATCCATCGCAACTAGATCCAGAGGTACTGGACAAAATCAAACACCCTGCGAGAATAGACGATGTTATTCGGGAGCAATCACCAGAAGAACGTAAAAGTAACCCAGCTTTAGTACCGGAAATGATCGATGATCCAACTGATGATTGATTGGGTTTGCGAAAAAGTAATCAAAATGCTCTGATTCCCGACTTCTCTAAAAAGTCGGGAATCTTGTTAGTAGTCTGTTGTTACCCAAGATTATACAGTTCTTCCTGATATACTTCTGGCGTGTTGATGTCTAATAGCACAGCCGGAGTATCAAATTTCACTTGATGAATTACTGGATAAAATTCTTTGACAGTAATTTTCATATAGTATAGGACTTACGCATTGACAATGAATACCAAATATGGATTAAGGTTAAAAACCATATCTTTTGTAAGGGCTAAGCAATGCTTAGCCCCTACAGCATGGTCTATTTACGATCGCAGGATAATTAAGAAAAGCCTGAAAACTTCCTCAAGATAGGTAATGGACATCACGATGCATTTGTACAGTGCGTAAGTCCTATAGTAGTTTAATCTTCAATGATTTGTTACCTAAACTTTGAGGTATAGTATTAAGAAAATAAAATCTATCTAAAGATATTAATTATTTATACAAAAAGATAGTTTATGGCAATATAAATATTGTGGAAAAACACATATAATTATATACTTTGGCTAACAAAAAGGAGACAAAATTTGTCAAACAGCTATTTGGATTACTATAGACTTTCAAAAGGTGAAGCAGAGAATTAACGTAATTACTGCTCAGATTGAGGAAGTGCTAATTAAGTACCATACTCTAGATGAAATCTCCAAATTGAAAGGCGAGAACAACTAATTTTGGGAAAATTGTTACTCAAAATATATTAAAAAGCCACATGCAACTGGCTGATACAACTGCTACTAGCCTGTCTCTCGGCTTATTCCAGATAAAAGTACTGTAACGATAATGACGCACTCTCCAAAATCAGAAAATAACCAGAAACCACCTAATCGTCGTTTATGGCTCCTCCTCTTAGGACGTACCAGTTTGGCTTTTGGTGTCGTTTTGCTGGTTGGAATTGCAGTCGGTGCTTGGTGGGCTAGAAGCTACATATATAAAGATTTAGCGCCATTAGTACAGCAAAATCTCGAACAATTGCTTGGGCGTCCAGTAAAAGTAGGGAAAGTTGAACGTTTTTCGCTAAGTAGTCTAAGATTTAGCTCTCTATCAATACCAGCAACTTCCACTGATTCAGATCAGGTGGTAGCAAAAGCCTTAGATGTGCAGTTCTCGCCCTTGCAACTTTTCCTTACCCGAAAACTAGCATTAAATGTCACGTTAGTTCAACCCAATGTCTACATCCAACAAGATCAGGATGGTCGCTGGGTTACAGCCCAAGTCAAGGCTGCGGAAGGAAAAGGTGCTATTCAAACTGAGTTGGAGACACTTCAAATTCAAGATGGGAATGTAGAGTTATTGCCAGCCTCCGCACCAACCAGACCGAAAGGGTCAGTAATATTAAATCAATTTGGTGGTATTGCCCGATTTTTTGATCAAAATCAACGAATTGGTTATGACATTAATGGTCAACTCGCTAGAGGAGGCGCAGTTAAAATCTCTGGTGAGACACAAACAAAAGCTCAACAAACTAACCTCAAGCTACAAGCACAAAATTTACAAGCATCTGATATAAGTCGATTAATTGAGTTGCCAATTGCCTTGCAAGCAGGGCGTTTAGATGCTGACTTAGGGGTTCAGATTCCACCGAACTTGTCAGAAATAGCTGTTACAGGAACAGCTACAGCTAATCAAATCGCTGCTAAAATTCCAAAGATTCCTCAGCAAGTTTCTAATTTTAATGGGAGTTTTATATTTCAAGGTCAGACAGTTTCTTTAGAAAATCTGAATACGAACTTTGGCAAAGTTCCTATTCTGGCTAATGGAACAATTAATACCCAAACAGGTTTTAATCTCTCGGCTCAAATAAAACCAGTTAGTGCGAAAAATATCTTAGACACACTGAATGTAAATTCGCCAGTCCCAGCTAGTGGCGAAATTCAAGCAAATATTAAGGTAGGCGGCGCACTACAGCAGCCAGTCGTTAGCGGTACAGTAAGCAATACAAAACCGATTCAAGTTGACCGCGTTCTCTTCACAGCCGTCAATACTGACTTCCGCTTGAATGTATCTCAAACTGCATCTCAAATTGCAGTTTCCAATCTGAAAATAATCCCCGCAGCAGGTGGTCAAATCACAGGAGGCGGTCAAGCTAATATAGGAGCCAAAGACAACGTAATCTTTAATGCTCAAGTTGATGGTGTATCCGGGGATATACTAGCGCGTAACTACGGCGTTGCTCTACCGATCGCAGTTGGCAATATTTCAGCAAAAGCAGAAGTTTCTGGTTCACTTGGCAAACAACCATTGAAACTTGATGTTTCCAGTGTTCAAGTAACGCCGCCAACAGGAGGAAGAATTACAGCCAGTGGTCAAGTTCAACTAGCACCTCAAGGTCAAGTAGCTTTAGGTATTCAAGCTCAAGGTTTACCAGCAAATGCGATCGCTCAAGGTTACGGTATTTCAACCCCGATTAATATTGGAGGTATATCTGCGAACGCAAAAGTTACTGGTTCTCTAGGTAGACCATTAAACGTAAATGTTGCTAGCGTTCAAGCAAATCCAGAGGTGGGAGGGCAAGTAACAGCCAGTGGCCAACTTCAGCTTGCACCCCAAGGCAGGGTATCATTTAATGTGCAAGCACAAAATTTACCAGGGGATGCGATCGCACGAGCCTATAACACTTCACCCGGCATCACCATTGGGAATGTATCAGCAAATGCCAATATTTCTGGCACTCTGAGCAATCTGCAAGCAGTAACGCGGGTGCAAGCGCCGAAAGCCACCTATCCCACTAGCGGACGAGTTGTTGTTGCCAAACAAGGACAGAATATCGTCTTTCCAGATGCGGTTTTGAACGTGGCAGGTGGTACAATCAGAGCTAGAGGTCAACTTGCACAACAACGCTGGCAAGGAGTTGTCAACGCTTCCCAAATTCAACTCAACCGTTTCTCACCACAACTGCGAGGACGGCTTAATAGCAATCTTCAGTTAGCAGGCACAACTCAATCTTTCCAGCTTGCAGATATTCGCGCCGCCGGACAAATCCGCCTTTCCCAAGGAGTAGCACTGCTGGCAAAACCGCTTACGGCTCAATTTCAGTGGAATGGACAGCAGATTATCGTTGAAAACGCAAGTACCCAAGGATTGAATGCTAATGGTGCGATCGCTATTCAAACTCCACCAACTGGCGCACCCCAAATTGCGGGATTTAATTTAAATGTGCTGGCGCAGAATTTTAACTTAAAAAATACTGGCTTTCAAGTTCCTGGAGACGTAGCATTAGCGGGGCTACTTGATTTTAATGGGCAAGTTACAGGTACTCCAGATGTACCTCAAGCTAATGGTAATATCCGGCTGCGGAATTTCAATGTGAGTAACTTGGCATTTGACCCACTTTTAACTGGAAACGTGAATTTTCAGGGAGGACAAGGGGCAAGTCTGCGATTAGCCGGGAAGCAAGACAGGATTGCACTTAACTTAGGTGCAGATTATCGTCCGACTTCATTTTTAGTCAAGCGGGATGATGCAGTTACCACAGGTAGAACTGAGGGAGAGAACTTACTCATCAACGCTCAACAGTTTCCTATAGCTTTGGTTGGGGGCTTTTTACCGAACAATCAATTGAAACCTTTGGCGGGGCAACTATCGGGGAATTTAGTTGTTAATCTGAATAATTATGCCATTGCGGGAGACGTTGCGATCGCAGGGCCTCGTGTTGCCAGAGTCGCAGCAGATGAATTTCGCGGCACTATTAATTATGCTGATGGTACTGCTAGCTTGGCTAATGGTCAATTGCGAATTGCAGATAGCAACATCGCCCTCAGTGGAAATGTACAAACAGGGAATGACCCGCAATTTCAATTCCAAGCTAATTTAGACCAAGCCAGAGTTGAGAGACTATTACAAGCGTTTAATATCTTTGATTTTCAAGACCTTAGCACGGGGTTGCAGCCTCCAAAGTTGGCTGGAGCAGAGGTACTTAATACCAAACCTGTCAGTTTACCCGATACAGATTTGCTCACACAATTAGCATATTTCTCAAAAATTACAACATTAGTAGCAAAACAACAGCAACAAGAAACAAAAGAAGACGCGTCTTTACCCACCCTTGCAGAATTAACGGGTGTTTTAAGCGGAGGAATTACAGCTAATGGCTCGTTAAAATCTGGGTTAAATGTCGGCTTTAATTTCCAAGGTGCTAATTGGAAATGGGGTGAATACTCTATTAATGAAGTCGTTGCTCAAGGCAATTTTGCTGATGGCGTCGTCACACTTTCGCCGTTGAGTGTTGGTATCAATCAAGGACTGGTGGCTTTTTCGGGACAGTTAGGAACTGAGCAACTATCTGGAAACTTGAATGTAGCAAGTTTACCTCTATCGCTTTTACAACCTTTTATAGAAAAATACCCGATAGATATCACTGGTAATGTAAATGCTGATGCCACCTTAGGAGGTAGTTTACAAGATCCCAGAGTGCAAGGGGAAGTAACACTGGCTAATGCGACTCTCAACAAGCAACCTGTGCAAACAGGACAGGTGAACTTTGGCTACAACAATGCTCGCTTGAATTTTGACAGTACTTTGCTAGTGACAGGAACGCAACCAGTTACAATTACAGGTAGCGTACCTGTTGCTTTGCCTTTTGCCGAAGTGCAACCAGATAGCAATCAAATCAGCATCAACGCCAGCGTGAACAATGAAGGGTTGGCACTGTTAAACCTGTTTACCAACAATCAAGTCGCTTGGGTAGACGGTCAAGGACAAGTAGATTTAAACGTTCAGGGTACTTTGAACGAACCAATTATTAACGGAAATGCCACACTCAACAATGCAACTTTTCGCGCTGAAGCCTTATCTGAACCCCTAACGAATGTCACAGGGACAGCGCAATTTAATGGCAATACAGTGAATGTCCAAGGTATCCAAGGCACTTACAATCAAGGGCAAATAAGTGCATCAGGCATCCTCCCAATTTTTGATCCTCAGCAAGCCCCAGCGAATCCCCTCACAGTATCAATAGCAGACAAACTCAATTTTAAGCTTGCAGGACTGTATGAAGGCGGTGTCGGCGGCGATGTTGTAATTCGGGGAACAGCACTAAAACCTGTAATTGGTGGAGAGATTCAGCTGAGTGATGGTCGGGTAATCATTGGAAACTCGGCTACTGCTAACAAAAAATCAGCAGCTACATCTGAAGCTAACGCGAACGTCATAAATAGAGAAGAGGTTAAAGTTAATGTCACACCTACAACAGAGAGTAACGCTAGCCCAGTCACTACAGCAGATACTAACGCTAGCGCAGTTACTCCACCCAATTTACCTATAGAGTTTGCAGATTTAAGGTTAATTCTAGACGACGATGTTAGCGTTACAACTCAGTCACTACTCGACTTTGTACCAGGAGGAGCCGCATTGAGTCAGCCCATACTGAACTTTCAGGCAAAAGGCGGTCTAACTATCAATGGTACGTTAGCCAAGCCACTCCCCGAAGGAGTGATTCGTTTGACAGGAGGACGACTCAGCATATTTTCCACTGAGTTTACCTTGGCGCGAGGTTACGAACAAACTGCGCGGTTTATTCCAAGTCAAGGGCTTGACCCTACCCTGGATGTCCGACTTACCGCAATTGTACCTGAAGCATCAGGAACGAACAGTAGAATTTTGGAATCACCATTGTCTGCTGAAATCAGCGATGTTTCTGCTACCAACTTCGGGACTTTACGTACCGTTCGCGTTCAAGCCAGGGCCAACGGTCCAGCTAGTGAATTGGGCGACAATCTCGAACTGACGAGTGAACCTAGCCGTAGTAAGGGAGAAATAGTTGCTTTACTGGGTGGCTCGATTCTTAATTCTTTCGGTCAAACAGATGCAGGACAAGGGCTGACTAATTTCGCTAGCTCTACCATTTTAGGTGGTTTGCAAGGAACTATTACTGCGATCGGACAGGCTGTTGGTTTCAGCGAATTTCGGATATTTCCCACCCCTACTACTAGTAATGAAACAACGAGAACTTCAGTTCTGAATTTATCAGCAGAAGGTGTATTTGACATCAATAGAAATTTCTCTGCTTCTTTATCACGCCCTCTTTCTAGCGATGAGTCTTTCCGTTATAACGTGCTTTATCGACTCAATGATGAAATTTTGATGCGAGGCTCAACTAATTTAGGGGATGAAAATCAATTCCAAGTTCAGTATGAAACTAGATTTTAGGTAGGATGGGCTAATTTTTACAAGCCGATGCAATGGCTTTGTGAGTCGATGCATTGCGGCTGGCTCAATTCCAGAAAAGACTGCTTATCGTCAGGGACTTCCATAGGACTTACGCAAAATATCTCTCAAACTCTGATTTTTTAGAAAAGGAAGGTTGGCTGATTACAGATCAATACAGTTCAGTTAAGCATTTCTTCCTTCTCTTTGCGTCCTTTGCGTCCTTTGCGGTTCGTTAAAAAAATTGACTTTGACAAAGAGTTTTAGCCTTAAGTGAACCGTATTGGATTACAGATGACCCATTGAGGATTAAGGCAGGTGGGGCTGATATGGAAATTGACTTGGGAGCAGAAAAAATCATCGCGGCAGAACGGGGAGAGGAAAAAATCGCTGTTGAAATTAAAAGTTTTATCGGCACATCAAATATTTCTGAATTTCATACTGCGGTAGGGCAGTTTATTAACTATCGAGTAGCCTTGGAAGAACGGCAACCCGAACGAATTTTATATTTAGCAGTTCCAATAGGTGTATATCGCAAGTTTTTTATGCTGACCTTTGTCCAAACCATAATTCAACGTTTTCAAATTACATTAATCATTTACGATCCAATCGGCGAGGTAATTTTAGAATGGAAAAACTAGAACGCTATCGAACTTATATCAAAAAATTATTGAGTGATTATGCAAGTATTAGTCCATCAGATGGTGAAGCTGAAACTGAGCTAGTTTTTGATGTTGAGCGCGATCGCTATCAAGTTGTTCATACAGGATGGAAGAATCGGCAGCCAATGTACGGTTGTGTTTTGCATCTGGATATTAAAGGTGATAAAATTTGGATACACCATGATGGTACGGAAATTGGTATTGCCGATGAATTAGTAAAGTTGGGAGTGCCAAAGTCAGATATTGTTTTGGCATTTCATGAACCTTTGGTGAGGCAATATACTGGGTTTGCAGTGGGTTAGTTCCAAATTTGGATGGCTTACAATTTAGAATAAAACCAAATACAGCCTCAACCAGCATCATTTCTTCAACGCCCAGATTTAACACCCCCGATTTTTCAGTTACTAAATTCACCTAGTAGTCTATCCCATTGGTTACGAAGGGTGAACAAGTTTGTAGTAAGGACTTTAGTCCTAGATTTTATGGCTATGATGCTTCGGAGCGAATGATTGAGCGACTTCAGACACAGGCCAAAACCGCAGTGATTCCCCCCAAGCGCAACTGTACTAGCCTTCGTCACTACGATAAGGAATTGTACAAAGCCCGTCATTTAATTGAAAACTTCTTTGCCAAACTCAAGCAGTATCGAGCGATGCCTACGGCGGGCTACGCCTACGCCACACGCTATGACAAACGCGCTGCAAACTTTATGGGTGCAATTTATCTGGCTGTTTGTGTCATTTGGCTCAATTGATGACACGCCCTAAATACTCAGGGACTTTCTAATTTAGAAACTCGCGCCTCTAATTTGTTGACTTGTTGCTTCAATTCAACCACCAAAGTTGCCAGCCGATCAAACATCGGATCTTGCTGTGATAAGTTCCTTCTGGAACCAGTTGACTGTCGTGGGGTAAGTGTTGTTCTTGGGGATGAAGACTGGCGACTTCGACCGAGTTGAGACTCTAACTGGTTTAATCGTGACTCGACACGATTAAAGTCCGCTTCCAGGTTGTTGATACGGGACTCTACTTGCTGGGATGAAGCAGTGTTTCCAAATAACCCACCCCAGAGAATTGTTGCTAAAATCCCGGCAAATATTAGCACTTGGATTTTTTTCATAGCAGTCTATTTAGACAGGATGTGTTGGGATGACTACAGAGTAGAAGTCTGTAGTTACTTCACTTATTTATCCTTTACTAAATTAGAAAATAACTTCTGCCAATCGATAGAGTTAACAGTATTGTCTGTCTGTTTTACTTCAAACGTGACATTACAAGCTTTTCCTAAATTTAGCGATCGCACGCAAAGTTCTGCTACATCCTCACGGCTGATTTTGCCCTTAATATTATCGCCTTGCTCGAATATTAATTCCTTACCTCCTGCTTCTTCAGTTAAAGCACAAGGCCTAATAATCGTATAAGGAATTCCGCTTTCTCTTAAACTATCTTCTCCCTTCAACTTCCAAGTTAAAATTCCTCCCAATTGGTCATTTAATTTCACTGCTGGCGGTTCTTCATCTAAATTAATGCCGGGGCGTCCGGGACGAGTCACGCCTGCTGAACTGACGAGAATAAATTGTGGTAAAGTTGTCCCACCGTAAGCTTTTATTGATTCCAACTGTAAAGCAAAACCACCGGGAGAAAACTTAGGATTCAAAGCGCCATCATATTCAAATTTGCTCAACATCAGTTGGAATGAACAAACTCTATTCTGCTCAATTGGTGGCGCATCTTTGACAACTTTTGCCCGAAAGACGGGAATCAAATCTGCAAAGGGAATGTGAACATCTATCCAGGTATCAGCTACGGTATCGAAAGAATAGCTGTAGCCAATCCCATCCCATTTTGTATCTGTCCGCAGAAATATTTTATAACGCTGACCGTCACCTTTGACGCGCAATTTCACACCTTCGCAATCAGATAAGTTGAAGGGTGGATCAAAATTCTTGGTTCTGATAGAAGCAAATCCACCAGAGTTAGCCGTGGAGACATTACCAGCAAACAAAGCTGTATTTTCTACTAATTGAATATTACTGGCACTCACGCCACCCATGACGACATCATCCAGCGCCCCCCAGTAATCTTTTAATTCTGCTGATGGCTTGGTGAAATCAAATATCGGTTTTTCGTTTGCTTGGGGTAAATATTTTGCAGCCGCTTGGACTAGGTTTTTAACACCTTGATATTCTACATTTTCTGGGGTGTCGCCAACAATTTCTGGCTGGTAAAATTTAACACCTTGATAATATTTGGCTCTATCTGCTGTGTCTCCCTCAACTGGTTGCACGCGTACTGCTGTACAACAAATTACAGCTTGTATATCAGCCATAACTAAAGGAGTTAAAGTTTCTGGTTGAGTGATATCCGCAACTACCAAGTCTATATCATTACCAAGAATTGACCGAGCTTTGTCAATGTCTCGAACTAGGGCGCGAACTTTATAACCTTCTTGGAGCGATCGCTGCACCACTCGTTTACCTACACCGCCTGTTGCACCTGCTACTAATATTACACCCACATTTCTTCCTCCATTGGGTCTATATTGATTATCCTTAGGACGGCCTTGGATTAACTGCTGTACCCAGTTAAGGAAAGGAATTACCTCAAAGTAAGTCAGGGTTTCAATAAACCTGCCTAAATCCCATTGAGAACGATTTTTGTCAGTCATATTTGCGTCCTCATAACTTTCTTTAGTTTAGCCCAATGTTTGTTTCTCCAAATCCTCCGGTACTCAGAGCTTGGATATTGACAGTACCTTGCTAGAGTTTAATGGCGAAGCAGACCATGTACACTAGACCTCTTGCAAAAGTCTATCCCCTTTTCCACATCCCGTGATATCATGTCCGTTTGATTACTTATTAAACCCGAAGAACCCCACCCCTTAATCCCCTCCCCGCTTGCGGGGAGGGGAGACAAAGCGTAGCTTTGGCGGGGTGGGGTGCAATGACTGTGGGAATCATAACTAATTATGCGGACATGATATGAAAAGTCAGGTTGAGCGTACGCATTTGCTTGTTGAGCGTACGCATTTGCTTGTTGAGCGATCGCATTTGCTGTAACCTATTCCCTTAAGCCAAATCATTTGGCATTCCATGCCAAGCCGATAGCGAAGCGTTAGCCAGTCAGACGCTCCTGCGTCGCTCATAGCGTTGCTATGCCGTTCGCGCAGCGTCTCGTAGAGAAGGCGTTGCCTCTCGAGTGCGAGTGCGTCTTTGATAGGAGAAGGAGAAGAGAAGGCTTACGCTGCGCTATCGAGCGTCATAGCCCGTCGTAGATATCGCTCAAGCACGCTAGGATACTTAATTAGGTGTTCCTAATTAAACGGTAATTTACTTATGAGCCAACTTGAAAACATTCAAGCTGAGTACGAAAAGTTTACTGAAGAAGTTGAGAGTGTAATTATTAGCACCGTGAACGCACAGGCAATACCCAATGCTAGTTATGCTCCCTTTGTAATAGATGATTCCAAAAACATCTACATTTATGTCAGTGGTCTTTCAACTCATACCAAAAATCTCTATGTCAATCCTCATGTTAGTGTCTTGTTTATCGAGGATGAAGCCAAGAGTAATCTAATTTTTGCCCGTCGTCGTTTGAGTTTTGATTGTACGGCAACTTTGATAGAGCGTGAAACTGACAAGTGGAATCAAATTGTTGAGCAATTTCAAGGGCGGTTTGGTGAAATTATCGAGGTTCTGCGCGGCTTGTCTGACTTTCGGATTTTCCAGCTAACTCCGAGTGAAGGTCGTTTTGTAGTTGGTTTTGGGGCAGCCTATCATATTAGTGGCGATAACCTCCATCAACTTGTTCAGATCACAGGAGATGCCGACAAAAAGCAAGGATGAATCAATTAGTTTGACTGTATGCAAACTCGTAATTTTGCCTTCGGGTAAAGTGCTATTAAACTATACTTTTTAATTTTATGCTTCAGTTTCAACCTCCTGGCTTTGGACATAAACTTATCCATACATCCTTGGGGGCAATGGTTTACTATACCCAAACGAATGCACCTTGGGCATTTGCTGATACTGAAGATTTACCTCCACTACTGTTTCTCCATAACTTTGGTGGTGGGGCGTCTGCGTATGAATGGTCTAAAGTTTATCCGGCTTTTGCCTCTAATTACCACATTTTAGCTCCCGATCTAATCGGCTGGGGAGAATCGGCTCATCCAGTCCGGGATTATAAAATTAGGGATTATCTCAGCACGATCGCAGAGTTTATCATCGAAACTTGTCGTCAACCAGTGACGGTGGTAGCATCGTCTCTGACAGCCGCTTTTGCTATTCGCCTAGCTATTGTTCAACCCAATTTATTCAAAGCACTGTTTTTGGTGTCCCCCTCTGGATTTGATGATTTTGGGCAGGGTGCTGGACGCAGACTTCCGCTTTCGGTGATCAATGCGCCTCTGTTGGACAATTTTATTTATATGCTTGGTGCTGAAAATGAAATTGCAGTCCGAAATTTTTTACAAAGTTTTCTGTTTGCCAAGTCACAACGAGTTTCTCAAGAAATGGTGGAGGCTTATTTAACCTCTGCACAACAGCCTAATGCCAAGTTTGCCGCTTTGTCATTTTTGCGGGGCGATCTTTACTTTGATCTGAGTTTATATATTAAACAACTGACAATTCCTACTGTCATCTTTTGGGGAGAAAAGGCACAATTTACCAGCATCAAATTAGGACAACGCTTGGCAAATTTAAATCCAAGTGCAATTCGAGATTTTTATGCGATCGCAGATGCAGGAATATTACCTCATTTGGAAATGCCAGAAGTTGTAATTGGTTTATTGCAAATGTATCTTGGGGGAGTGGGGAGTGGGGAGCAGGGGGAGCAGGGGGAGCAGGGGAGCAGGGGGAGCAGGGGGAGCAGGGGGAGCAGGGGGAGCAGGGGGAGCAGGGGGAGCAGGGGGAGAATAACTAATGACAAATGACCAATGACAAATGACCAATATCTACTTAGAAAGTAATTGTGCATTTAATGCTTTAGCGATGCGATCGCCAGAAGCTTCTAAGTGGGAAAACTCAATTCTACTGGGGTGGATGTAGAAACTCACCCCGATAACGTTGTAGGGGTGAGTAGTTCATAAGCAGTAATAAAATATCCTACTCTGTCATCTGCAAGTCTAGGAATATAACCAGTGTTTTCTCTAATGTTGTATTTTTTTGAACATAATGATTTACCTGAGTGGATTGAAAAAATTGCAAATCAAGGAAGGTTTAGCCCTTTATCGAGTTTCTAATAACATTTTGATGTATTCATTCAGCAGTCAATTTCGGATAATGCTCTCTCTGCCTTGTTATACAAACTCTCTGGAGAAAGGCAGCCTTGCTCATTGCTCGTGCCCATAGACGAATTGCAAATATCCATGCATCTAACAAATCACCTCTTCCCAAAGATTTAAAAATCCTTTCTTTTTTATAACTAAAATCTGCCTTTTGCTAGAAGGATAATTACCTTTCTATAGTTAATCTTTATTTGTAGTCAAAAAAAAAGCTAATTGGCATGATAAATTTGATTTATAGAACGATTGCTAACATCAGTTCCTTACTTAAAGGACTTCAGGTAAAATCTTTTTTGGCTGTTGTCGTAGTTGGTTTTCTAGTGCTGACAACGAATGTTAATTATGGGCAGGGACAGAATGATAAAGGCTTAAAGGAGAGAGTTCGCGAACAGGTAGAGCAAAATGATGCTGAAAGACCGAAAACAGTAGGGCAGTGGTATAAGGACGCTCGTGAAACGGAAGGTTCTCCTGGTGAAAGACTTCAGAAAATTGGGCAACAGTCAGGAGAAGCCCTTAAAGAGTTTGGATCTGGATACGTAAAGGGCGCTCAAGAAACTGCTAGTGATGTAGGGGACAGTGCGGCAGAAGCAGCCAAAGATATCTCAAACAAAGTTGGACGCTAGATGCGTTACAATATCCTATTGGCAGCGAGTACTAATAACTTTTCGCCAATAAAAGAGTAATAATAGGGACGCTGGTGTTCAACCACCGAATTCTAATACTTGGGTAACGCGCTTACTCTTGCAGATGATTGATTGTAGCGTTTCTCAGTTGCATAAAATATAGTCTTTTAGTATGGGCGTACAGCTAGCTGTGCGCCCATACTGCATGTTGCATCCAAAGAATGCTAGTTTTTGAGAAGCGATGCCAAATAATATCATGTCCGGTTGAACACAAGTCAATTGCGAACGAAGTGAAGCAATCGCAGAGTCCTTGTGATTGCTTCTCTACGAGACGCTCCGCGAACGCTCCACTTCGTTGCACTCGCAATGACATATCATAAGCAATTTGCCGGACATGATATAACCCGTCGTAGGCATCGCCCAATACTGTTCGGTTAAGGAATTTCTTGGTTGAGGCAGTTCGAGAAGAGAAGCTGTTCTTGAGAGAAGAATTACTCAACAATAACCCTCTTTCCTCCCCTGCTTCTTTTGCTTATCCGAACCGTATTGAGGCATCGCCTGCACCTTGTTGGATACATACATCTGCACTGCAAAATTCAGATTAATACAAGATAAAAAATAACTTTAAATAATATCATAGTAAGTTGGCATAAATAAAGAGAACTATTAAAGCTTGTTATTTGCAAGCAGTAAAAGACATTTGATGCAGAAGTTTCACCAGCTTTGCATAAGTCCTGGATTTGTGAAAATATTTGCAACTAATGAAATATTTAGATACCCGACTTCTTAAGAAAGTCAGGTATCTCGTTGTTCACAAATGATTTAGGATTGGGATAACACTAGGCAACAAACTAAGCCACGACGCTAGCAGAGAAAACGAAATCATTTGCAGTCAGGCTGGTTGAGATAATTCCTAGCAATGAAACTAACTCTGTATTTCCGATTTTTACTAAAGTGTTACTACCCTGTTGCGACAGTGTTAGCCCACTAAATTGAGTTACGCCAACACCGCCAAGTCCGATTTTGTCAATCCCGACTGTAAAATCAGTCACGATGTTATTACTAATTGGCAGACTACCATTGGTAATCCAAAATTGGTCAGCACCAGCACCACCACTGAGGCCGCTACCCTGTTGACCAGCAAATAGCACATCATCACCATCGCCACCAAATAGCGAATCATTGACATTAGAGAAGAGTTTGTCATCTCCAGAACCACCGTAGAGACGGTTATTGCTACCGCCACTGCTAAGGGTATCATTGCCTGAGCCACCGAATAATGATTGGCGAGAACCTTCAATTACTGTGAGACGATCATCACCTGCCGCCCCAAATAGATTATTACTACCACTGGCTTCTAGCACGACAATCAAATCATCACCATTGCCAGCATCAGCGCTGGTATTTTGAGCGGGGCCATTTTGACCAATAAATATCTGATCGTTACCGTCATTCCCGGAAACTGAAGAGTCACTCCCTGCAAGCACTGTGTCATCACCGTTTCCAGCTAGGATTGTGTTACCTTGAGCGCCTTCTACAAAATCTGCTCCGTCACCTGCACTAAAGAATTGTCCTGGCTGAAGACTGACAGTATCGCTGTTGCTAGAACCAAAACCGTTCGGGAAAGTAGGCTGTACAGTTGTCAGATTATTTGGTAGTTCCAGGATGCCGAGTTTTTCAGCAGCCGTATTACCTGTAATGTTGAAGTCGTTGTCGTTAATCAAAGCTAGAGTGTTCGGTGCTACCAGTGCCAGACCTTCTAATTTTTCCACCCCGGTGTAACCCAATTGAGCGGCATTAGCGATTAGGCTTTTGGTGACAGGGGTAATATTGGCAGCAACTAACTCCGCAGAGGAAAGTTGTTCGATGGTTTTATTAGCTGGCAAAGTAAAGTTAGCAGGGTTATTGATGTTCGTTGCCCCGGCTAAATCAATTTGGTAAATTAGTTTATTGCCAGCAGATGTACCATTATCATCTCGCTCAACTACTGCAAATTTGCCGTTACTTAAAGATACTGCATCGCCAATTTTGTCAGTTGCAGGTAAACCTTCCAGGAGATACAAATATTCTCCTGTTACCTGCTTGGTGACAATATCAAACTCTAGAATTCGCAGGTTGAGAGAAGCTTTAGATGTCGCGTCATTAGCAACATCTGGATTGTCAATGGGACTTTGGATGAAAGCGTATAATTTAGTACCTTCCAGGGCTACAGCTTCAAATCCCCGGTTATTGCGGCGTTGGGCATAAACGAATGGTAATACCTCAGTTCCAAAAGTTCCCACTGGTTGATCTGGGTTGGGTGCAGTGGCAGTTCCTTGAGGAATAAAGCGGTCAATTAGTTTACCATTAACGTCAAAGTGGTAAATTGCCGGACGGTATTCATCTACCATCCAATAGTCTCCATTTTCCGCAATTACAATACCTTCTAAGTCAGCACCCAAAGGATCGTTAGCTAGAATATTGTTGTCTAAGTCAACAGCAATTTCATCAGTGTAAGCCAAACCATTTGCCCCAGCTTGCAAATTAGGCAATCCAGTTAATGGTGTCGTCCCATCTTGGCGGAATAGTCCTGTTCTATTGGTAATGCTGATTTCACCTGTGGTGCGGTTGAGTTCAAAACTGACTATTTCTGGTTGGAAGTCGGGTAAGAAAAATGGTCTGTTTGAACCCTCAGATTCTCCATTGGGGCCTCGGTCTGTGTGGGTGACAAACTTCAGGTTGCCATTTGCTGCAAATCCTTGAAAATACAACCCAGAGAAACCACCTAAGAAAATATCTTGATTTTCAGAGGTTGTTCCTAACTTGGGTAGGTTTTCAAATTCATAGATAGTCAGCTTGGATTGAGCAACAGGATTGCGTGGATCGTAACTAGTGGTGTCAATAGTTAGAGAATTAGGGAAGGCATTGGCAATATTTTCCCAAGGTACAAACTTGAAGTTAGAACTAATATTTTCTTCTTCACCTTCATCGCTAACTATTTTGGCAGGTTCATTGGAACCATCTTGAGTGACAAATAAACCAAATGGAAAGTTAGGCCCCAGTGGCACGTTAATTACATCTGCACCGTCTGACTCTTGTACGCTATCAATGGCCCCATTGTTACCAACGGCAAAGTTACCCAGATATTCGTTGTTACCTTCACGAGTGTAAGCAACAAAAGTGTTGTCGCCTTGGCTAGATGCTAATAAGTAGCCTGTGCCATTTTTGCCGTAATAAATGGTCAGTCCTTCTACGTCATCGGTGAGATAACTACCACCCAAATCTCTGACTTGATCAATTAGCTTACCAGTTGTGCCACCGTTTGGTTCTGCTTGGAACTTCCAAATCCCGACATTTTCCTGGCCGATGTAGAGGAAACCAGTTTCCTGGTCTACTACCATACCCTCTGTTTGCGGATCGCGTCCCTCAATTGTGGGTACGGTAAATTCTCGCACTCGTTCAGTCCCAATTTTGCCATTACCTTTGTCAATCAGTTTAAACTGAGCGACATCTCCGGTTTCTCGGCGATTGGCAAAGACATAATAATCATTGGTGATTGGACTGCGGTATAGGGTAAGCCCGTAAGCACTCCGAGAAGATGAGGAATAAGGTTCTGCAAAAGGTAGCCCTTGGAAAAGGGTTGCAATATTGCTGTCGGTGATGTCTTCCAGGTAGTTACCGGGAGTGGTAGGGTTGGGGTTAATTTTGAAGATTGCTAGTTTATCATTACCGCGATCGCTAGCTACAGCAATATCAACAGATTGATTGCCTAATTTAAAACCGTATTGCAGGTCAATATTGTTGTAGCGAATACCACCCGGATTAACTGTTTGCAACAAATTACCAGACAAGTCATAAACCCGCAGCCCGGCATTTTTTACTGAGGTCAATACTAGGCTATCGGCAGAATTTGTGGCATTAACATAGATGGCAGGATCATCAGCATCAGCCCGTTGATCAACTGGGAGTGTTTCATCGTCCAACAAATCGGGACGGGTTTCTAGCGTGGGTGCAGCAGTTGGAACTAAGTCTGCATCCAGTGTGAGAATTTCGGTAAATTGGCTTTGATTGAAATTGTTATCACTTACCAGCACAATCGACTGACGACCATCTGCTAGTTTGGGGCCAAAGGTGATACCTTCGATGTTATCTGTACCGTTAGGCAAGTTTAAATCATTTAAATTCAACAGTAAGCGCTTTTGAGCGGGTTGGATAGCAGCTAGTTGCTCAGTACTCAGATTATTGAGAGAATCGTAGAAACTAATGTCTGTTGCACTTTGCAAGGAAACTTCGTAGATTTTGATGGTGTTGCCGACACCTTGTGCAAAGGAACGTTCTAACGCCAGTAAGGTTCCCCGGTTATCGATCGCTAGTAAATCTACTAAACCATTGTCACTGAAACCTGTGCTAGGGTTCGGCACATCGGCGATCGCATCAGTAATGTAGAGGTATTCTTTCTCTGGTTGTCCACTAACCAGATTGTATTGCAGAATCCGGGAACGGCTACCACTAGTGAGTGAAGCCCTTAATCCATCTTGAGAAAGCGCGTTTTCGGTGGCGGTGAATAGGGTTTTCTGGTCGGGTGTGATGGTGAGGCTTTCAAATGCCAAATTATTGTAAACGCCTGATGTCTGCGTATCACCTACATCTACAATACCGTTGCTGTTGGTATCCTCAACTACTGGCAGGAATTTGCTGGGAATAAGTAGCGATCCTATTTCTTGCCCCGTTGTAAGGGAAAATTCCTTAATAAAGGGATTGGTAACACGACCAGCAGTAGGATTAACTTCACCCTCTGAAGAGATGAAGACTGTCCCATTATTGGTCAAAGCAATGCCTTCAGGGTCAAGGCTGTTGGTTGCAAATAAGTTGCCATTGTTATCTTTCAGGGGTATGACATTGGTAAAAGTCACCCCAGTATCAGCAGTGAAAGTATAGAAGCGGGCGGGGCCAAATTGGGAGCGATCGTCTGAGATAGCGTAGTAGCGGTTGTTAGCTGCATCGTAGGTAACACCAGACAATCCACCCAGTGGAGTTTCTCCTCCATTCACAGTTCCCGCCGCGCCAGCAGGAATAAAACCAGTAACGAAAGTAGACTGCCCCTGAAATCCTATACGAGAAATGGTTTTACCTGGTTCAGTTGGCCCAGTTTGTACATCTGTAAATACTAAGCGATGGTCAGAACTGGGGAAGGGAAAAGTACCCACCAAGGGGAACGTTGAGTCAGTATTCAGGGGCCAAAATACTCCTGAGTTGGCAATTGTCAAGTCAGGTGAAGGTAGCACGTAATCAGTCCGCAGGTTGCCTGGAGCCGTATCAGCAAAGTCTGCGGTATCAAAGCTAGGATTTCCTTTTTGGCTAGCGTTTGCACCACCTTGTAAGTCTGCTTGTTGGGGGCCACCAAGACTAGTAGGAATGACATTAGTATTGATATTGGGGTTTTGCAATAGTTGGCGAATAGCATTGTCAAAACTATCACCATCCACCGGATCGGCATTTTGATCACCCACAATCACAAAGCTTGACCCAGCAGCAATCCCGCCGATTTTTCCCTGATCATCGTAGATGTAATTACCTTTACCAGGAGTAATATAGTCTGCCCAAAAGCGGATCTCGTCGTGATTGCGCTTCCCGTTGCGGTCTTCTGGCCCATCAAAGGTTGGGGGTGTGGGGTGGCTGGCGAGGATATGAATTGTCTCGCCGTTTACCTGGATTGGGACATCCCAATGACTTTTGGAGGAGAGACGTAAAACTTCCAGTTCGTCCTGAGAATACCAATCATTTGGCTGTGGTGTTGTAGGATCATCGGGAAGCAAAGCATTGGGCATATCCTTCCAGAGGAAGTTTTGGAAGGTGCGGACGTTAGCTGTATCGATGGGATATTTAGACAGCAACAACATCCCAAATTGACCAGGAAAATTGCCGAATCCGAAGGCATCATCGCCATATCCCGGTTCGCCTGGGGTTGTAACTACTGCGCCGTTGTTGTTCAAGTCAAAACCAGAGGCAATACCCGTGTTAGAAGGAGCAATATAGAAGTAGGGGTAGTCAACGGGAGTCGCACCGTTTTGGCTGATAGCTAAATAATTTTGCTGGAATAGTTGAACTGCCTCTTGAGAGTAGTCAAACTCATTAATTAACAGCACATCCGGGTTGTTACGCTGGATAATTTCTGCAACAGCTTTTGCCTGAGCATTATCGGGAGTTGACAAATCGGCCACTAATTGGCCTTGAGCGCTGCGGTTTAGGGAAGCATTGAATTGGGAAAAGCGGATTGTCTTATTATTTACCATAAGTTGGTGCTAGGGTAGATTCAAGTTTTGCGGAAATTAGTGGTTGTCTGCGAAGACCACAGAACCAAGTTGCCCAATTGCATCGCTGCAAAAGTGTGAAAAACTTTCAGTGTAAATGCCATTTATATTGTCAGTAAAAGACCGTTAACTGCGAAGTGCATCTTTGCAGTTAGAGAGTTTGCAATATCAACATGGACAATATAAAATATGCCTTCTAAAACACTATTTTTAGAGATGATTAGAAGACAGCTATATAAGTTTTTGTTATGAGTTGCGAATTGGGCACTCTCAAAGTATCCCAGTTAGATTAAGAAACGGCTAGCAAAGGGTTAAGAAAAAAATAATTGCAGATTTAGGGATGCTTTTGTCCCACAGCTTAAAGATGCGATTTCTGTTATTTTAGCGATCGCCTACCTCATCCTAGTAGTCTGTCTCATTAAATTTTAGGGATAAGAGAACGAACCGCAAAGGACGCAAAGAGCGCAAAGGAAGAAGGAAAGAAGAGAAATTTAAATTTGATTCACCTATCAGAATTAATGGGACAGACTACTAGTGCAACTCCATTCTGCATTCTGTATTCTTCTTCAACTATGATTTGATGATATACCAAATACCATTATTACTTTGACGTAAAATTTGGTATTTTTGCTCAACAAATTCTAGCAGTTTGGGAAAATTTTCTTTGATTATAGCCTGGGGGACATAATCAATAAAGATATAAGGAGGCTTTGATGAATCTAACTGCTCTCTAAGTGTTAACCATTGCTCAGGCAGAAAATATTCAAGTGCCCAACCACGGAGGATTGTTGCTTGAGTCCGACCAGAAAAGTAGTAAATAGATGGATCACCAGCTACATAAATCTCACCAGCAAGACTTCCTGCTTGAGAGATAAGGTTAGCCTCTGAGTGAAGGGATGGATATTTTTTTCTAAAGACAGTCTGATATTTTAATCGCGTATCTTCAGTTAAAGCAAAGTTATTATTAACCAGAGTCATACTCTTTTTTGTAAGAGTGGATGATAAAGGAAAGAACAATAAAAATATCAGCAGAATTGTCGGTATTTGAGACCTTAATTCTTTTAAATAGTCCCATAATATATCTAATCCTTTAGCTGCTAAAATCCCTATGGGTACAAACAATAGTAAAAAATGGTATTCCCACAATGCTTTATATTGTAAAGTAATAACACTCAAACCAAAAACACACCAAACAACAAGTAACAAAGTCAATACATTCTTAGACTTACGCAATGAAGCATCTATTGCAATAATAGCTATTAAAACTAAAGGGTAAAAATTCTGTAAAAACCATTTGATTCCCGAAACAAAGTCCTTTTGATTTAATGCAGAATTAGCAATAATAAGAGGTGGATATATAAAAAATGTCTGATACACTATTGAAAAACTGTTATACCAGGCAAAGTAGCTGGCAACGACTACAAGAGGAAAGATAATCCCTATAAAAATTGGCAAACAAATCTCAATAAATATTTTTTGAATACCCTGCCGTTTTATTAAAACAGAATACATCAATATAGTTAGCCAAAACGAAAACAATATAAGCAAAAATATTAATTTAAATAGCAGGACAATTCCGCCAATCAAGCCTGAGAGTAAAAGCAAGATAAATCTTTGCTTTCCTTCGTTTTTAAAAGATTGAAAAGTTAGCCAAAGGCAAAGGAATAAAGGAAAACCAACCAGTGCTTCAACTTGAGTAAGGTGCCAAGCGCCTGAGACAACATAGTAAACACCAACCGTTAACAAAGGTACTAAGCTTGCGATTATCTGATGCCGAAAATAGCTTTTTAGAGTCAGCAGTAATATTATAGAAAAAAATAGCATGTAAATAAGTTCAAAGGCATGGATGCCAATCTCATTAAAACCAAACAAAGTTCCCGCCAAAAAATAAAAGCAGAAAATCCCTGGTTGCTTTACATCCCAAAAATCACGATAGAGTACTTTTCCTTGTTGCATCTCTAAAGCACCTAGCCTAAAAAAGGCTTGATCTCCATCAAATGGAAAAGGTAAATGTACAAGACCAATTATGACAATAATAATCATAACTAGAAAGTCAATTCTATTTAATTTAGTAATACTAATCATGACACTTTTAATTTAAATATAAGTGATTATCCCGCACTAGTGAATATGCAGGGCTATTTCATTCTCATCTAGCCCGCCTCAGAATGAATTCTGAGTCTAATAGCGAAAGTCATCTAAAGATGACTGAGAAAAGGTTCTAGTCCGTTTTAACGGACTTTAGCTATTAGCCTAGAACTTTAGTTCTGGGCGGTTTATGTATAGAATGAAATAGCCCTAAGTGAATATCCTAGCGAGATAACAGTAAGTATGTAGCTTCTCCGTCACTGATAATGTTTAGATAATGTTTAT
Source organism: Nostoc favosum CHAB5714 (assembly GCF_020829495.1). Taxonomy (GTDB): domain Bacteria; phylum Cyanobacteriota; class Cyanobacteriia; order Cyanobacteriales; family Nostocaceae; genus Nostoc; species Nostoc favosum. Next base: position 51,549 of record NZ_JAIVFQ010000024.1, read on the forward strand.
AAACTGTAAAGAAACTGTAATAAGGAATGGCTATAAGCCTCTTGTTACTTAACTTTAATCTTAACTTTGTTATGTTATGCCCCACTTTTTAGGGTTTGCGAATGTTTGCAGTGTAAGCAAAACTCTATATTGATATCTTGCTTCAATAAGTAGATAGGCACGAAAAAACTAAACTATATAAAGATAAATAAGTCGAATGCATTTACCGAGATGACTTAAATATAAGCGCTCATTTAAGGGTATTCTTGACTTGTGAGCAAGACCAAACTTTGTGTTTTAATTTAAAACTGTACACAAACCACAGGAAGTTAAAAATTAAGCAGCAATAATTAGGTTAAATGCAGATATTGGTACTAAGCTGTTACGCATAAAACTAGTACATTTACCTGATGACTGTTGACCGTTGACTGATGACCGATAACTGTCAACCGTCAACCGTCAACCGTCAACCGTGTGGTGTGTGTCTCAAGTATTAATGTGAATATAGACACAGTACAATAACTTGCATTAAAGGAAATACTGATGGAGCGTTCAAAATTAGTTGCCATTATTACAGGTGCGATTTCGATCATTTTAGCGATCGCTTACCTCATCTTAGTCCAACTGTTGGACTACCGGGACATGAAACCCGCCCCCATCAGCCAATTTGACCAAACACCTGCGATTATTTCTGTTTTTTGGCAGGTTGACAAAATTACCGAAGCGTGAATCACATTTAGCTGAATTGTAGAGACGCAAGTCCTTTGCGTCTTTTATCATTTATGTCAATAAGTAAAAACTCATAATGAATATTGATTAAGCCAACAGTTAATTCATAGATAAAAAACAATAGCTATTATTCATTACTCCAATAGTCTTTTATATAAGATTTATTTAGAGTATTGATCTCAAATTTGTTTAGATAAAGTAATACCATTTTGACAAAGATAACGGTAAGCTGTTTCTAAGAAAATTAAATAAAGATAAATTTGTCTGATCTGCGTAGGGGTAGCCTATCGTAGACATCGCTGGGTTAACGGGGATCAACGCGAGTTGACTCAAAACCCCAAATTTTTGATGACAATATAGAGGTAAGTTGATGGCTCAGTTTCTACTTGAGACTGTTTGGCTAGTTCCGTGCTATGCCTTAATAGGTGGCTTGTTAGCCGTACCTTGGTCGCCGGGGATCATTCGGAAAACGGGGCCAAGACCGGCGGGTTATGTAAACTTGGTAATGACATTTTTGGCGTTTGTACATAGTGCGATCGCCTTACAAGCAACTTGGAATCAGCCAGCCCAAGAAGTATTTATTCCTTGGTTATCTACAGCTGGTTTAGACCTCACCATTGCTTTGGAAATATCCTCGGTGAGTGTCGGCGCTTTGGTTGTGATTACTGGCTTGAATTTACTGGCGCAGATTTATGCCATCGGCTACATGGAAATGGATTGGGGTTGGGGACGCTTCTATTCCTTATTAGGATTATTTGAAGCGGGACTATGTGCCCTTGTTCTGTGTAATAACCTGTTCTTCAGCTATGTAATTTTGGAAGTCCTGACGCTGGGAACCTACCTACTAGTCGGCTTATGGTTTAGCCAGCCGTTAGTAGTCTCAGGTGCGAGAGATGCTTTCTTAACTAAGCGGGTGGGAGACTTATTCTTACTGATGGGCGTGTTGGCATTATGGCCCTTAGCCGGAACTTGGAGTTATCCAGAACTAGCCAAGTGGGCGGCTACTGCTAACGTCAACCCGACAACAATGGCACTGGTAGGTTTAGCCTTAATTGCCGGGCCGATGGGTAAATGTGCCCAGTTCCCCCTGCATCTGTGGTTAGATGAAGCGATGGAAGGCCCTGTTCCCAGTACGATTTTGCGGAATTCGGTAGTAGTAGCTAGTGGTGCATGGGTGCTGATTAAATTGCAACCTGTGTTAACTATCTCGCCCATAGTTTCCTCGGCTATGGTGGCCATTGGGGTAGTGACAGCGTTGGGTGCTTCTTTAATTGCGATCGCTCAAATTGATCTTAAACGCTGCCAATCCTATTCTGTCAGTGCCTACATGGGTTTAGTATTCATTGCCGTGGGAGTGCAACAATACGAAACGGCGCTGTTGTTAGTACTCACCCATGCCATATCAGCAGCATTGTTGGTGATGAGTACCGGGGGAATTATTTGGAATAGCATCACCCAAGACGTAACCCAATTAGGCGGATTGTGGACACGTCGCCCGATTTCAGCAATAGCCTTTATCGTCGGGACTTTGGGATTAATTGGTTTTCCACCCTTGGGTAGCTTTTGGGCGTTGATCAAATTAGCAGATGGCTTGTGGGAAACGCAACCTTGGTTAGTGGGAGTAGTAATAACGGTAAATGCTTTGACAGCCGTGAGTTTAACCAGAGAATTCGGTTTAATTTTTGGCGGTAAAGCTAGACAAATGAGTCAGCGATCGCCTGAAGCACACTGGCCGATGATTCTGCCAATGATAATTTTACTTGCTGTCAGTCTACATCTTCCTTTAGTGTTGCAAAGCTTATCACTTTTACCAGATTGGGCAACTCTCAATAAAGATGTCGCACTGCTTTTAATTTGGTCGAGTATTTTCGGTTGCAGTATAACTGGCGTGATTTATTTAGGTAATATTCCTAAACCGATTCGTCTGCCTTGGCAAGGTTTGCAGGACTTGTTCGCATACGACTTTTACACCCCCAAACTATATCGGATGACGATTATCTTCAGCGTTGCCAAAATTTCCCAACTTGCCGATATGATTGACCGTTTTGTAGTCGATGGCATTGTTAATTTCGTTGGTTTATTTTCGCTTTTGGGTGGTGAAGGTCTTAAATACAGCACCTCTGGTCAAACCCAGTTTTATGCCTTAACCGTTCTTTTAGGAGTAGGTGTTTTAGGAATGTGGGTAACTTGGCCATTTTGGGGAATGCAGTTTTTAAATTTGATTTTTCAAATCTCGACACTTGGGTAGTTAAGCACCGTTTTATTACAAGCAGACAGTTTAATCTTTTCAGGAGAATTCTATGAGCATACAACATCCCCAATTCAATCTTTCCAGAAGAAGTTTATTCAAGTTTAGTGCAGGTGCGATCGGTACAGGTGTATTGACAGCCGGACTTGGCTCAAAGTTACTTGCAGCCGAAAAAAAAGCTCCAGCAGAAGATGACATTACTCCGGATAAGGCATTGCAAGAGTTATTAGATGGGAATGACAGGTTTGTGAAAAGAAAACGGCGCAATCCCAACCAAACTTATTCACGTTTAGTCGAAGTTGCCAAAAGTCAAAAGCCCTTTGCTTCTATTCTAGGTTGTGCAGATTCACGAGTTCCTTCAGAAATTGTTTTTGATCAAGGACTTGGAGATTTATTTGTCTGCCGTATAGCTGGGAATATTGCCACAACACAGCAAATTGGTAGCTTAGAATTTGGCAGTTTAGTATTAGGCTCCAAAGTCATTATGGTAATGGGACATGAAAGATGTGGTGCAGTAGATGCCGCAATCAAAGGCGCTCAAGTACCAGGAAAAATTGGAAGTTTGCTTGAGGCAATTAAACCAAGCGTAGAAAGCTCAAAAGGAGAATCAGGAGATAAGTTAGAAAACGCTTGTAAAGCAAATATTGCGGCGCAGGTTGAAAGATTGAAAACCTCGTCAGTTTTATCTGAGTTAATCAAGGCAGAAAAGCTGAAAATAGTCGGAGCTTATTACGATTTAGATACTGGGAAAATCAGCGTAGTTAGTTAGCTTTTTTGTCCTTTGTCATTAGTCACTTGTACTGAGCGCAGTCGTTGGCGCAGCCTCTCGTAGAGAAGTATTGGTTAAGAGTAATTCATAAAGGACAAACGACAAAGGACGAAGGACAAAAAACGAAGGAAAAAGGACAAAATTACCATGTTAAGTGTATTGATTTGGCTTCCAATTTTCGCTGCTATTTTCATAGCAATATTACCTGTAAGTATCCCTAAAGATCGTATTCGTTTAGCAGCATTAGTTTTTTCTGGAATAGTTATCTTCTGGAACCTTTTTATCCTGCTAAAATTTGATATCAGCAATCCAGGAATGCAATTTAAAGAGTATTTACCCTGGAATGAAACCCTTGGATTGAGCTATCAAATAGGTGTTGATGGGCTTTCTATATTAATGTTGGTGTTAAATAGCCTGCTCACCTGGATTTCTATTTACAGCAGTAGTAAAAAAACTGAACGCCCTCGGCTGTTTTACTCCATGATTTTATTAGTTAGTGGAGGAGTCGCAGGTGCTTTCTTGGCTGAAAATCTACTACTATTCTTCCTGTTTTACGAATTAGAATTAATCCCCTTTTACTTACTAATTTCCATTTGGGGAGGAGAAAAACGGGGTTATGCTGGAATTAAATTCCTGATTTATACTGCTGTTTCGGGAGCATTAATTCTGGCAACATTCTTGGGTATGGTGTGGCTGAGTGGTTCTACCAATTTTGCTTTTGATGCAGTCTCAACAGAAAACTTGTCAACAGCAAAACAAATCCTTTTACTAGCAGGGATAGTATTAGGTTTTGGGATCAAAATTCCCTTAGTTCCCTTCCATACTTGGCTACCGGATGCTTACGTTGAAGCTTCAGCACCAATTGCCATTCTTCTCGGTGGCGTGTTAGCAAAGCTGGGAACCTATGGATTGTTGCGATTTGGGTTGGGTATGTTTCCTCATGCTTGGAGTATTATTGCACCGACTCTGGCAATTTGGGGAGCAGTCAGCGCTATCTATGGGGCAGTAGTTGCGATCGCTCAAAAAGATATCAAGCGCATGGTAGCATACAGTTCCGTCGGTCACATGGGCTATATCTTGCTAGCTGGTGCTGCTAGTACTCCCTTAGCGCTTGTAGGTGCAGTCGCCCAAATGTTTAGCCACGGTATCATCCTGGCGATTCTTTTCCACTTGGTGGGAGTTGTAGAAGCTAAAGTCGGAACGCGCGAGTTAGATAAACTCAATGGTTTGATGAGTCCCATACGCGGCTTACCTCTAATTAGTGCCTTACTAGTTTTAAGTGGGATGGCTAGTGCAGGTATTCCCGGTTTAACAGGATTCATCGCAGAATTTATCGTCTTTCAAGGTAGTTTCTCTGCCTTTCCCATTCCGACAATTTTGTGTGTAGTGGCTAGTGGATTAACCGCAGTTTATTTTGTCATCCTCCTCAACCGTACCTGTTTTGGTAAACTCGATAACTTCGCCTACTATCCTAAAGTTCTTTGGTCTGAGAAAATACCAGCTTTAATTTTGGCAGCTTTTATCATCTTTTTGGGAGTACAACCCACTTGGTTAGTGCGTTGGAGCGAATCCACAACTACAACAATGGTGGCTGCAATTCCCTCCTTAGAAAAAACCGTAATCTCTGAAGTAGCGCTGAAATAGAAAATAAATCAAAACACTTGTAGAGACGGCGATTTATCGCCTCTCAAAACCTATCCCCCAGACCCGATAAATCACCTCTCAAAACCTATCCCCCAGACACGATAAATCGCGTTTCTACCAATTTCCGATTACCATGACAGCAATTAAAACAGCAATTAAATTACCTCCTTCTAATCACGAATTTGCTGAAGTAATTCACCGCTTAGAAGCAGGCGGTGCAATGTTACCTGATACTCCAGAAAATTTAATGCAAATCATCGGTTTATACAAAGCTTATGCTGTGCCGATGGATTTTTACTGGCGTGACCTACTTTATATTGCCGAACGCGAATTTTTAAACCCGCTTCCCTTCTTTAAATACTTCTTACCCAAAGAGTATTTAGAACGGCATAATCATTACGCTGGCGATGATGCCGATTTACGAATTTGGCGCGGCGAAGCTACTGCACATCCAGAACTTTTGGCATTTATTGAGAAAGGTGAAACTTTCAAAATGCCCAAGTTGTTGCATCACTTATTCCACGATCGCATTAACATGGAATTTGCTGAAGCTTGTATGCGGGCGATGTTGTGGCACAGAGGGATGGGTGGACAATTTGACCCTTACCTAGATTCAGAAGAATACAAAGCCAACGCTGACCGAGCAATTAAAGCTTACTTCCAAGGGAACCCCGTAATGCTGGGACTTTACAAGCTGTTCCCAGATATGTTTTTAGAACAGTGCCGCCAGATGTCATACTACGCTAATCTGGGCTTATTCTGGGAAATCATGGCCCCGGTGTTCTTTGAAATGTCCGATCGCTATGACGAAGGTACCATTAGCAGCGTCCCAGAGGCAATGAGTTTCTTAGTTAATGGTATATTTGCGATCGCAGGTCGTCCCATTTACCATCACGTTTATATTCGTGGCGAATGCTACGAAATTATCCCCAAATCCAAGGGTTTCATGTGGCTATATGAAGCAGCATTACCTTATGTAGAAGCTGTTTTCTACCGCACCGCACCCTTCCGAGGGACAAAATCTTATAATGCTCAAGCGCGTCAAGTACCGGCAGACCAGAAAGACTTTCACTATGGTATTCTTTACGCTGATGTATTCCCAGTCGGTACTGCTGGCATTCCGCCCACATTATTAATGCAAGATATGTTGCATTTTTTGCCCCCATATCTTGTTGATTACTACAGCCAACATTGCCGGGGTGAAGAAGATATGTTGATTCAGTTGGGAGTTAGTTTTCAACGGTCGATGTACTGTGTCACTTCTGCGGTAATTCAAGCCTTGCGAACTGCACTTTTATATCCTTTAGATGACCAAAATCCCAAGCATTTACAAGCCAATCGAGATTTTTTTGAGATGCAGATAAATCGCTTTACTCGACCCGACTACAATATTCGTGATGCTGCTCGTTTGGGGAGTATTCAAACGCAAGATTATAGATAAGAGATCCCCCCAACCCCCCGATAAATTGGGGGGCTTTTTTTACTAATAGTGGATTGACGATTTCTCTTTATAATACAATACGCTTGGGTTAAGGATTTTTGGTGTTGAATTTAGGTATGTAGAGACTAGCAATTGCAACGCCTCTTGCATTGGATTTGGGGCTTAACTGAACTGTATTATTTTATAATATCCGTGGGCTAAATTAAAAGTATTTATTAATAAGACAATAGCCTTTCGCGTAACGCACCAAACCCTTAAAAATGGTGCGTTACGCTGTCGCTAACACACCCTACGTATATTTTAAAAAATCAAATATGAGTCAATACGCTTGGGTTAAGCATTTCTTTCTTCTCTCTGTTTTGCGCCAGTTGCTTCAAGTCTCTTAACCGCAAGGGCGCACTGGCTTCTCTGCGCCTCTGCGGTTCGTTGAAAAATTTGACCTTGATAAAGAGTTTTAGCCTTAACCCAAGCGTATTCAAATATGAGTCCTATAGTTACAGCATATTTCAAGTTTATGAGGTACAAAAATACCCCACCCGCGCACTCTCGCAGGTTGCGGATGTAGTAAAAAGTAATTTTATCAGGTTCGACTACATTTAGTTAATCGTTGCTTAATCGATTCAGGTAATCGTTCTGGATGCTTAGAAAAATAAAAGATTTTTAATAAACTAAAATTTATGTTCCGAGCTAACCAAATCTGCCATTGCTCCATCAGTGGTAGTGTTTTAATATAATCATTAAATAAGTTTCTCATTCGCACCAGGCTCATTCCTCTTGCAGAATCATCAAATGTTTTTGTTCCTGGATAATATCTATAGTTACCCCAAGTCTCATTGAAATACTTAACATGAGATGACCTAACCGCTTTCAAAAGGAAATCTACATCCATTGCATAATGTTCTTCTACTTTGTATAGTCCGATTTGCTGATGCAATGATTTGTGGTAAAAGTAAGCAGCAGGATTTAACGGAAAAGAAGCATCGATAATTCCATCGTCATTAATTCGTCTTTCTAACAATAAATCAATCGTCTTTAATTGTTTAGCTTTATTAATAAAAATTAGTTTCCCTTCCAGATTACAGATATTACAGTTGCCAACAATCAAGCTAGGCTCTGGTAAAATTTGGAAAATTTCACAGATGCGGTTAAGAACGTTTATTTCATAAAAATCATCAACATTTAAAACACCAATAATTTCTCCTTGTGCCATAGCAATTCCTTTATTGAGAGCATCAGATTGTCCTCGATCCTTTTCACTAATCCAGCGAATATGGGGATATTGATTGGCTTTATCCTTAATAATGTCTACTGTCTTGTCGCTTGAACCTCCATCGACAATGATATGCTCCACTTCTAAACAGTTTTGGTCAATGACAACTTGAATGCAAGATTCTATGAATTTCTCACCGTTATAAACTGGTGTAATTATACTAATCATTAACAAGCGCCTCTTGTGGGTATGCCAAAAGAATAATTTAAACGATTGATCTCTAATCATAGAGTTCCCCATTTGCACAAGTTTATAACGTGATATGATTCAGTGAAAATACGTAAAATTCATTGACACCAATGCCTCCTACCTCCTCCACTTTGACACTCCCCGCAGCTATGTCGTTCGCGCAAGCGTATCGCTAGAGAGGGGATTCTAACTTCACAGGGTATATAGCGTTTCCCAGTTTATTGAGGTACATCTCAGAACGGGAGCAACGCGATTTTCTGAAGTCAGACAAAAAACGAGCTCTCACGCAGTGTGCCGCAGGTATCGCTAAAACAACATACTTATCAACATCAAGACATTGATAAGCAATATTGCGATATTCATCATCAATATCGCAATATGGCTTATCAATATAGCGATATTCATCATCAACATCGGGACATTGATAAGCAATATCGCAATATTCATCATCAATATTGCGACTTTCATTATCAATATGGCGATATTCATCATCAACATCACGATTTTTGTCACTAACGTTAAAGCGCAATACGCTTGGCTTTGTGAAAAATTGCTTTGTTGGGTTACCCTGCCTTAAGGCAATACAGTTCAGTTAAGCATTTCTTCCTTCTCTTTGCGTCCTTTGCGTCCTTTGCGGTTCGTTAAAAAAATTGACTTTGACAAAGAGTTTTAGCCTTAAGTGAACCGTATTGTGCCTTAAGGGACTTCCAAATAAAAAAATACTCAAAAAACTGGCGAAAAAACTCTCTCCTCCTTATTCCTCTGTGTCGCGCCAGTTGCTTCAAGTCGGGGAACCCGCAAGGGCGCACTGGCTTCTCTGTGTCTGGAGTGGTAGCCTGCGGCAAGCCGATGCAGCGTCTACGTTTATTTGGATAATTTATTTCTTAAAAGTCCCTAAGCCCCTTTGGGTCTACGTTCCTCAAACGCCACTTGCTTCTCCCTTGGCGCTAGCCTCTCCCTTTGGGAGAAGGGGAGACGCTGCGCGAACAAGTCGGGAAACCGCAAGGGCGCAGTGGCTCCCCAACCTACGCAGTTTAAGGGTTTTGGCGCTAACCCAAGCGTATTGCGTTAAAGCGATTGATCGCCAATAAAACCAAGTGCAAAAGGCTAATTAAGAGAAATTACTCAAATTTGTTTAGGGATAGTGTTTAATATAGTACAGTTATTCACTAATTTTACTGTACCAAAAAACAGCTTTATTAGGTCAAAATAGCTCTTAACAAAGTTTGGGGGTTTAAGTCCCCAGCAAGACAGGCAGAACGTTTTGTGTCGGGGTCTAAATCCCCGTCACAAAACGTAATTGCGAATTGCGAATTGCGAATTGCGAATTGGTTTAATCCCCCTCTAAGGAATATATTTATGCCCCGTCAAAAACGCACATCCCGTATTATCGAAAAAGCTGAATTCAGAGCCGCTGGACTGAAAGCGATTGATTCAAGTATGGATTTTGGTGATAATTGCGATTTGCAAAACCTGACTCAATCAATTGAGCAGTTACGCACTATGATTGATTCTTATAATGCCGCTCTAGCTGTGATTGACTCTTCTAAAACTAAGATTGATGAGATGGAAAAAAGCTTGAGTAATCTTTCAGACAAGTTGGTGAGGGGAGTTGCTTTCAAGTATGGCAGAAACAGCAGCGAATATGAGATAGCGGGTGGCGTTCGTGAGAGCGATCGCGTCCGTAAAAGCAGGTTGACTCGTTTGAAAAGTAGTATACAAGAAACATCACCTCAGAGCGCTCAAACCGCTTAGTATTATCAATACCAATCCAGAGCGATCGCTAGCCTTAGACAGAGGAATCCTTACAGATTATATTATTTGTCATTGCGAACAATTCAGGAGCGATCGCCCGAATCAAAGCGTTGAATGATTAAGCGTTCCCGATCAAGGGTTGCTGTAGGCATCGCTATATATCTCTGAAATAGTTGCATTTTGAGAAAAACCCCAGCTAAACTTATCGGCTGGGGTTTTTGTCGCTTAACTCCTAAAAAATAGATCGGCTAATATATTGCAAGAAATTCAGGGAGAGGCCGCTATTCCTCTTGAACATCAACCCAAATACTGCCTTCTTCCACACGAATAGGAAATACTGGCAATGCTTTTTGTGGCGAAACCATCGAGAGTACTTTACCTACACCAGGTGGCCAAGAACACCAGCCTTGTACCTCACCAGTCCGCAGATCAAAAGCGCTGCGATGGAACGTACAAACTATTGCTCCATCTTCAGTGATTTTCCCACTTTTCAACGGTAATTTTAAGTGGGGACAGTTGTTATCTACAGCATAAAGCTGATTTTCGTGATTCAAAACCAGAATTTTTCGGTTGCCAACTTTCACCACTTGTCGCGTACCTGGGGAAAGTGCTTCGACTGCAAGAACTTTAGTCCAACTCATTAGGTTCTCCTTTCCTAATTAATCTGCTTTCAGTTTCTCGCAATTGTGACTAGTGCGATCGCCTTTCAGTACTGGGAAGTGCAAAAGGTTAACAATTCAAAATTAAAGATATTTCAGACGGGGATTTATATCATGTCCGCATAAATAGTTATGCTAACCACAGCCATTACACCCCACCCCCAGCCCCTCCCCGCAAGCGGGGAGGGGAGACAAAGCTACGCTTTGGCGGGGTGGGGTGATTCGGGTTTAATAAGCAATCAAGCGGACATGATATTAAACCCCGACTGTAGCAAGAATCGGCAGGGTAACTGATGCTATATGTAATAGTTGAGGTCTTAAACCCTTGAATTTACGATCAACGCCCTAGCCTAAAACCTCTTTCCATAAGCATCTGAAGTTCGATATTCTCAACTTTAGGTATCACTTCTAACTGAGGAATCCTGGCGATCGCATCTGCAATATTACCTGATTGGGCACGCAACCAAGCGGTGTGAGGTGCATAGTCAAGGCTTTCTACTATTTCGTAACCCGCTCGATTAATTACCTCACGCTGCGACTTCACATCAACGCCTTTAGCAAAGCGGATGAAAACAAGCCCAGTTGGTACTGCTAGGGAACCATTTGGTTGTAGTGTGTAAATTGGAGTTAGTGTTCCCTGTTCTGATTCATTGGGTTCGCCTGGAAAAATTGCTATTTTACCATCGTTAAGTTGTAAAATTGCTCCTGTTGCCAGAGTCCTGGGTTGATTGTAATGTATTGCATAGTACCCAGACTTACGAGTGTAGAATACAGCAGTGCGTAGGCGTAGCCCGTCGTAGGCATCGCTGCCAACGCGAATTTGTTCAGGATATTCAGAAAAGTAGTCTTTTTGAAATTTCACTTCAGCAATCAGGGGTAAAGAGTACGCCTGTAGAAAATACTCTGCCGCTAAATAAAACATTTTTCTCAAGTTCTAATGATGTTATAGCGTTTTTCAGTGGTATGGAATACAAATCTTTCATTCCAATGCAAGCTATACGCCTTTATTGATATTGAAGATTAGTAAAACAGCCTGACCTTGAATGCCTCTTTTCTGGAAAGACGAATCGAAGCGTTATATGAACTTAGATAGATTAAATTCTGTTTAAGCTGTATCTTTTTAATACCGTAATACACATATAGCACATGAAATTAGAAGCATCCATAAACTAAAAGTAAATGCCAAGCGCACGCTGCAAGAACACAACGCATGATGCGGTTTTTCCCATCTCAATGCCCAATTTTTAAGATAGTAATATTCCAAATATCCCAGGAGATAAAATTATGGTTCAAGTTCGTTATGGTGGGCAGAACGGCCAACAATATGAACTTGCTATCAGTGACGAACACGTTGTAGTGCGTACCGAAAGCCGCAGCGCTCTTATTGGTGCAAGACCCTTTGAAGTCGCACCAGTATCACCCACAGCTCGCAACATCCTTAATGAATTCGAGTTAGCAACGCGGTTTCGGCAAGCGGGTGTAGAAATTTTGCGAGCGAAAATTCCGACTGAAGGTGTGGCTTTGCGCGATCGCGCCCGTGAAATTCTCAATAGAGAGCCTGAAGTTCAATTTGCCGGACGTGTTCTTGTCGATCCAGTATCCCAACAACCTATAATTTACACCGAAAACCTCTTCCTTAAATTCCATAGCGAAGAAGAGTTAACGGTTTGCCAAGAGGTCTTAAGACGTTACGACTTAACAATTAAACGTCAACTGGAATATGCACCAAATGCTTACTTTGTCAGTGCATCTGCAAATACTGGTATAGCCATCTTTGAAATCGCCGAGAGACTTTTGAATGAAGAATCAGTTGATCTGTGCCATCCTGAACTAGTGCGTGAGTTACGCCAACGTCAGGTTTTCCCGCAGCAGTGGCACTTAAAGCAAACAACAATTAATGGTAAGGTAATTAATGCCCATGCCAACGTTGAGGCAGCTTGGAAGTTGAGCGATGGCACTGGGACGATTATTGCAATTATTGACGACGGTGTGGATCTTGAGCATGAAGAGTTCCGTTCCTCTGGAAAAATTGTTGCCCCGCGTGATGTCACACGTAAAACTGACAATCCCAGACCGGGAAACGACAATAACCACGGGACAGGCTGTGCAGGAGTAGCTTGTGCAAACGGCAAGTTTGGTGCATCTGGTGTGGCACCAGGTGCAAAGCTGATGCCGATTCGTTTAGCTTCGGCGCTGGGGTCGCAGGATGAAGCAGATGCTTTTGTTTGGGCGGCTCAAAATGGTGCTGATGTAATTTCTTGTAGCTGGGGGCCAGCAGACGGTACTTGGTTTGAGCCAAACGATCCTGTACACAACCAGAAAGTACCTCTGCCTGACTCCACACGCCTTGCTATAGATTTTGCAATTAATAAGGGACGCAACGGCAAGGGCTGTGTAATTTTATTTGCGGCTGGCAATGGTAACGAAAGCGTCGATAATGATGGCTACGCCAGCTACCAAAAGGTGATTGCTGTGGCAGCTTGTAACGACTACGGCACGAGAAGCGCTTACAGTGACTTTGGTCAGGCGGTCTGGTGTGCCTTCCCCAGCAACAATGGTGAGAGTTCTCAAACCACTGGAATTTGGACAACCGATTGCTCTGGTGTACTTGGCTATAATTCGGGTAATCGGAATCTAGGTGACGTCCCAGGCAACTACACGAACCAATTCGGCGGAACTTCCAGTGCTTGTCCAGGTGCAGCTGGTATAGCAGCCCTAATTATTGCCAGAAACCCAAATCTGCGTTGGGACGAAGTGCGAGATATTATTAAACGCTCCTGCGATCGCATTGATCAAGCTGGAGGTAAATATGATGCCAATGGTCGCAGCCCTTTCTACGGTTACGGTCGAATGAATGCTCTCAAAGCTGTAGAATTGGCCAAGCCCGCTCAAACATCGCCTATCAGCATATTCAAGGCAGTTCAAGATATCCCAATTAACGATTTGCAGATATCAACATTGTCGTTGGCGATCGGTAGTACTAGCCTGATAAAATCCATCAAAGTTAATGTAGACATCGAGCATACTTTTATTGGTGACCTTGTAGTTACTCTCCTTCCCCCAGTGCAAACAGGTGTACTTCCTGTAATTCTGCACGATCGCCAGGGCGGAGCTACAGATAATATTAAAACAACCTATGACGAGGTAAATACCCTTAAACTTGCTACCTTTAAAGGTAAAAGTCCCGAAGGAACCTGGACTATTGAAGTTGCAGATCAAGCTGACGCAGATACAGGAAAAATTCGCAGCTTAACCATTGAAATTGGATTTTAAAGCTTGTAGAGCAATACAGTTTAGTTAAGCATTTTTTCTTCTCTTTCTTCTCTTCCTTTTCTTCCTTCGTGTCCTTTGCGTTCTTTGCGGTTCGTTAAAAAAATTCACTTTGACAAAGAGTAAAGCCTTAACCCAAGCGTATTGGCTTATAAGGTGTGTGATCGTCGAAAGTACGGCATCACCTCAAATTTTAAGTGCGTTAGGACGAATGTCCGTAACGCACCCTACAAAACTAAAGTCGATATGACAATCTGTTATACCAATTTGAAAAATGATTAAGACAGATGGATTAATTAAACACGCAAATAAAAAGCGATTCTCAATCCAAAATCTAAAATCCAAAATGGTATTAGCTTTGAGTCACAGCCTCTTTTGCCAAGAACTTCTCTAATTCTGTCAGCGCATCAGCATCAACCTTAGTTTGCATTGGGCAGAACTTAGGCCCACACATCGAACAAAACTCAGCAGTTTTATAGATATCTGCTGGCAGAGTTTCATCGTGATATTCCTTAGCTCTTTCTGGATCGAGTGATAATTCAAACTGACGATTCCAATCAAAGTTGTAACGCGCCTTAGAAAGTTCATCATCTCTATCTCTTGCACCAGGGCGATGTCTAGCAATATCAGCCGCATGAGCTGCTATTTTATAGGCAATCAACCCATTCCGCACATCTTCGGCATTTGGTAGACCCAAATGTTCTTTAGGTGTTACATAGCACAGCATTGCAGTACCGTACCATCCAGCCATTGCTGCTCCAATAGCTGAAGTGATATGGTCATAACCGGGAGCAATGTCTGTCACCAATGGCCCCAAAACATAGAAAGGTGCTTCAGAACACTCTTCCATCTGCTTACGGACGTTGAACTCAATTTGATCCATTGGGACGTGTCCAGGCCCTTCCACCATCACCTGTACATCATCTTCCCAGGCTTTGCGAGTTAGCTGTCCAAGGGTTTTCAATTCAGCTAATTGTGCTTCATCTGAGGCATCATGGGTGCAGCCAGGACGCAGGGAATCTCCTAAACTGAAGGAGACATCATACTTCTTGAAAATCTCAATAATATCTTGGAAGTGGGTATAAAGCGGGTTTTGTTTGTGGTGATGTAGCATCCACCGCGCCAAAATACCGCCGCCGCGAGAGACAATACCAGTGATGCGGCTTCTCACCAAAGGCAAATGCTCAATTAAAATCCCAGCGTGGATAGTTTGATAGTCTACTCCTTGCTGGGCGTGCTTTTCGATGATATGGAGAAAATCATCAGCAGTCAGATTCTCGATTGTGCCGTGGACACTTTCTAAAGCTTGGTATACTGGCACTGTACCAATGGGAACAGGTGAAGCCTTGATGATGGCGGTACGAATTTCATCCAAATTACCGCCACCTGTGGACAAATCCATCACGGTATCAGCACCGTACTTCACCGCCAGATTCAGCTTATCAACTTCTTCCTGAAGATTAGAAGAGTTGGGAGAAGCGCCGATATTAGCATTTACCTTACATTTAGAGGCGATGCCAATAGCCATCGGCTCTAGGTTAGTGTGATTAATATTAGCAGGGATAATCATTCGTCCCCGCGCCACTTCCTCACGAATGAGATCAGCAGGGAGATTTTCGCGTTGGGCGACGTAGTGCATTTCTTCGGTGATAACACCTTGGCGGGCGTAGTGCATTTGAGATACATTACTCTGCCCACGTCGTTTAGCAACCCATTCTGTCCGCATATTGTAATTCCTCAATAAACAGCTTCCCTCCGCTGGTATTACCCAGACTCAGGTGTTAAGGGTGTGATCTCAGCCTGGTTATGTAGGCACCCCTAGCATGGATGTAGTGTACCACCTTCGTTATATCTGGGAGCAAGGGTGTTAACAATTTATGCTGTTTTTTCGGAGTCTGGCGATGTCTACGACGGGCTGCGCCTACGCTGTTTCTGTTGAATAATGTCTAATACTGCCTTGTGGATTTCCTCTGGAGTCATTGATGCGGGATAAGTCGCAGAGGGAGGTTTTGCCGTCAAACGATCTACAAATGCGTAAAAAGCCTCTTGATCGTCTCGATGTTCATAGACATAGGTGCGTAATTCTGCTTCACTCATAGCATCAAAGTTTGGTTTTGTCATAGGTATCGCCAATTTCCATCACGACTAATTAAAATTTCTATTTCATTGCCAGATAAGATGAATATGTTTCCTGTCCGCTCATCTAGACGAACTATGTAGATGGGCAAGTAAGCTGTAGTCAATGATTGACACAGATGGATACATTTTAGCCCTTGTGCTGCTGTTGGAAGGATAACCACTCCTTTGATATAAAAGCTTATTTATATTTTATAGTAATTTAATGGAGCTAAAGCTATACCATAGTCTGTTAATTTTGCGTAGTTTACAGCCGGAGGCATCGCTGAGATTTATAGCTATTGATGTGCAAACATCTTGTGGTTTAGCAAGCTGTAACTCGAACATCAGAAGAAAAAGATTGTTCGCAATACTTTCTAATTAGGGCTTGGGCATTTTCGCGTCGGTTTCCTGTAAATAAATTACATACTACTTCTTCATATTCAGAGTAAATATATAATAATCCAAAATCTTTCACCCGTGAATAAAGTAAGGGAACCTCTGCAAGAGCGAGTAAAGTTGCTTTTTTGCGATCGCGCTCCTTTGCTTCATCTGAGTCATGATATGAAGACTGAAAATCTACAACCAAACAAGGTTTATAATCATGGTTTGTTATTAAAGCATCCACATTAGAGCTAAAGAAAAATTTTTTTAGTTCCCAATCAATGCTGTTATCCAGTTCGCAAAATTGGCATAAGCTAACCTGTGTATGAATTTTATAACTATCATCTACACAAGTTTGCAAAAACTCTAGCATCCTTTCTTCGTATGCATTAACTAGCCTTTTGACTTTGAGAGACATTATTGTTGCTCCATGAGTATTTTTGCAAAATAAGTAATAAATTCTTCTAAAACTTCTCTTGAATTTATAGCTACCTGATATGCATAATTAAAAAGCTTGTCTTTACCTATGTCGCCCTTACCAATTTTTAAGCAACAGTCACTATTATCCAAATAGTTTGAAAGTGGATGTTTACTTATATATTTTTTTTGTATTATATCAATGAGTTGCATATCATTAATATTCTGAATTTTAGAATCAGAATAAGCATTTTCTGCTTCCCTATAAGCTATGCCATCAAAATTTAATTCAAAATCTCCAGCAATTTGGCCTTTAAAAGTTTCTCTATATTCTTTAGTTAAATCAAAAAAAACGTTTTTTTGACTAGGTATGATCCAATAAAATTTAGATATTTCCTGAAACATTGTTACTACATTTTTCAATTCAGGCATTTTTGTCAAAAAATTGATTGAAAAGTTTAGCTTTAGCAAATATGGCTCTAATATCTCCTGAGGAATAGAAATGGATAAACCTTCTTTTCTCTGAGCCAAAATAAGCTGATAACGTTTAGCTCCTTTTCCAGGATTTTTCAGTTTATATCCTATGTATTGAGATGTTCGCTTCTCCTCAAACTTGTCATAAAAACCAAGTTTATCCAGCAGATTGGTAGCCAAAGACATTAAATCTTCTCCACCTTCAATCACCTGGATATTTGTTGAAACCAAACGGGGAACGCCGTTTTCTACTTCAAAACGCTGGATAACATCGTATATAATTTTTGACATGAGTTAATTACCAAAAACCTTGGCTAAGGTTCATGGAAATAGTTTAACGCTTATTCTCAAATAATCCAATAGTCTTAGATAATATTTTTGGATTTTCTTGGAAGTGCTAATTATCTCCATAGGTTGATGGCTATGCGAAAGGCGATCGCACCCTCACACCCTTCAACCAAAAGCTTTTAACCACCGGGTATTATGGGGCGATCGCCTTGAATTTGTACCTTGGCTCATCCACTGCTGAGTTGCACGAATTGTACCTGAGTAAAAAAAAGGTCTTACTACGCAAAACCGTCCCTCTCCGAGTCGGAGAGGGACAGACTTGAACGAAAGTTCAAGGCAGGGAGAGGTTTTTCAAACTCGCTATTTCAGCAAGTAGGCACAACTACTTTCGCATGTTTGTTAACGTAGTCCACAAATAATTGCTTCAGCCGGGGACTAACGCCAGCGTGTTCAAAGAATCCAAAGCCCAGATTCTTAGCTCTTGCTAAGGTTTCTTCTGGTGTTAATCCTTCGTGGATAGCGATACTTAAGAGTGCAATTCCAGTCGAGCGCATCCCAGCTGCACAATGCACAACTGCTGGTTTAGGGATTTGTTCGAGTGTCCTGAGAATTTTGGTAATAGCCTCTTCATTCAAATTTTTTAAATCCACCTTGAGGGGAACATTCGTATAATGCAGCCCCAATGCTTCCGCTACTTTTTGCTCATCCTGGGAAAATCCTAACTCATCAGGCGATCGCAGATTTAGAACGGACTTAAAACCTTCTTGAATAGCTTGCTCAAGCTGTTTTGGTATAACTTGTCCCGTTGTTGTCAAGTTTTCGTTAATCTGTATGGCGTTGATCACATTCACTCCTTTTCAATTTCTAATGGCTTCCAGCTTTGTAAATAGTTGAATCGGCAAGCTTTAAGAAGATGTTCAAATAAGCACCGCAAAATTAGCTAAATATCACAAGATATTGCTTGATTAATTCAAAATACAGATTTTGAAGCTGGTTATTTTATTGCTTTATCCATAATATACGGTTTGTCGATAGTGTTTATGTTGATTAAAAACTATTATAGTTTTTGTGTATAAAATTACCGTAGCTTATAGTTTAGAGTTGTCATTGATCGCATTACAGGCGGCGGTGTGATCAGTGGCTATAGCCAAACTTCCCGTGCGGCTGTAGTTGCTCATGTTACTGCTGCGAGTCACAATGTTTAAGAAATCAGATAGCAGATTGTCTAGCGAGTTGTGACTCAATTGCAAACTGCTAAGATCAGTAAAGCAGTTAATAATTTGGCTAGTTGATGTGTTGCGATGTCTACGACGGGCTACGCCTACGTAACTAAAATTTCTCACAACATACCAAAAAGTCAAACAGGCATGTAATCTGAATACCAGCCCTGAACCTATGAGCGCTAACGAAATATCTCTTCGGCCTGCCCAACAAACAGATGCGTGGGTGCTGAGTGCAATTCATATTGCTGCCATCAAAGCTCTGCCTGCAACTTTCTACACCCGAAAAGAACTTTTAGCTTGGCGTAATAACCGCGATAAACCTGATGGTTCCAATATCTTGAAGAGTATGAAAGTGGAAACTTTTTGGGTTGCGATCGAGGGAGATGCTGTTATAGGTTTTGCTAGTTTTATGGTTGATGAACTAATCGGGCTATATGTCCATCCTAAATATCAAGGTAAAGGGATCGGGCGTGCTTTAGTTCAACATTTTTGTGATGAAGCAACTAATCAAGGTATAAATAAGGTAATTACAACTGCTAGTCTCTATGCCGAAGGCTTTTATTTACGATTGGGATTTACTGCCATCCAAAGAGCACCTCATTATTTAAGAAATGGAGTAGTTGTCCCAGTTACTAAAATGAGTAAAATATTAGCTATTGCACCGAAATAAATTTGAGTCAATATAACAAGATTTTCAATAACTTTAAAAATCCTGGTATCAAGATTATTTTTCTTCAAATTGCGGCAGCTTTTTGCACATAACATATCATGTAACTAAGTACTTGCCAGCATAAATGAATAAAACCATCCGTTCATCAACTCTCACCCGTACACGTTTGATAGAAGCCGCCTCGCAAGTATTTGCTAGTTTAGGTGTTCAAGGAGCTACTACCCGTGAAATAGCTCGTGTTGCTGGTGTGAATGAGGTGACTTTATTTCGTCACTTTGCTAGCAAAGAACAACTTCTAGGAGCAGTAATCGAAAATGCCTCGGCACTCCAAACAGAAGCCCTTGCACACCCCGAAGCCTGGACGCAGGATTTAAAAACTGATTTAAAACAGTATGCACACCTTTACAATACTATGCTAGAGGCACAGGAAGACTTAATTCGTACCTTTATTGGAGAAGCTAAACGTCATCCAGAGGCAGCCAAACAAGTGATTCAAAAAGCTGCCAAGCCCTTAGGAGAAAAACTGGTAGCTTACCTGCAATCAAGTCAAAGACGAGGTAAGGTAAAAGCAGACCTTGATCCATTTCCAGCAGTCGATATGTTTACAGGAATGCTGTTAGCTGGAATGCTATGCCGTAGTACAAATTACAATCAAGGCAGCTATAGCTGTGAGGATTATATCGAAACCTGTGTAGATATTTTTGTGTGCGGGATCAGTGCCACTCCCCTCTCAGTTATCAATACGGCTGTAAGCCATGATTTTTGAAGGTAGGTTATTTCTGCGTGACCAAATAATTACTAATTCGTAATGACGCTCGTTCCGACGCTCGTTCCTCGCTAACGCTGCGCTATCGCTACCGCTACGCTAACGTAATTCGTAATTAAAGGTACAGAGCAACTAACTAAAGTTTATGGAGACAAATAAATTTATTCCTTATTTCAGAGCAAGCGACTTCAGTCGTGGGGTAATAATTACGAACTTGTACTGAGCGTAGCCGAAGTATTACGAATTATAAATTACGAATTATTTTGACTCCCTACCAAAACTACTCATGAGGCAACAGCTTTAGCGATCGCTGTAACTCATCTTTGCTCAGGGTAGTTAGCTTTATTCCAAAGTGTAATGCTTCTAAGAGTATCGTCTGTTCATTTCCGGCTTCGAGGTCGCTACAACTGAGGGACATAATTTAGATTATTTTCTTTTATGTAAAGCTTCAGTAATTTCACTATATCTTTAAGAAAAATTAATTAACATATAACTCCCGTTACCGACAGTTTGCAACTAGGTGAAATACAGAATCGAAAACTCAAAACCAGATATGGAGCCTGTTTGACCGAAGAGGCAGGGGAGCAGTTCTTGCTGGGGGCAGGGGGAAAGATACTGGAATTGCCCTGCTACAAGGGTTTCATATCATGTCCGCATAATTAGTTATGATTCCCACAGTCATTGCACGCCACCCCGACAATCGTCGCTTTGTCTCCCCTCCCCGCAAGCGGGGAGGGGATTAAGGGGTGGGGTTCTTCGGGTTTAATAAGTAATGAGGTGTAATTGCCTTGCGTCGTTCTTCGATCCGTTGTTTGGCAACGGGATCAGTAATTTGGCTGTCAATTTCCGTATCCACCAAACCTGGTTCGATGATGGTGACGCGAATGTTGTCCTTGTGGACTTCTTGGCGCAATGCTTCTGAGAGGGCATTGACACCCCATTTGGTAGCATTATAAACACCGACGCCAGCCCGCGCTGTCCGGCCAGCCACTGAGGAGATATTAACTATATGCCCCGATTTTTGCGCCTTCAAAACAGGCAAAACAGCATGAGTAGCGTATAACACTCCTAGTACGTTGAGGTCAAACGATCGCCGCCAGTCTGAGCTATTCCCTGCTTCAATGGTTCCTAGTAAGGCAATCCCTGCATTATTTACAAGAATATCAACCCTTCCCAATTCTGCATTTGCCTTTGCCACCAAGTTATTTACCTGGGTTTCGTCAGTCACATCAGTGACAATGGGCAATGCTTTGCCACCACTAGCTTCTATACGTTGTGTCAATGCCTGAATGCGATCGCCACGCCTAGCAGCAAGCACTACTGTTGCTCCAACTGAAGCCAAGGCGATCGCAGTTGCTTCTCCAATTCCCGCTGAAGCACCAGTGATAATTGCTACTTTTCCCTCTAATTTCGCTGTCATTTATCTAAATCCTTAGTAATTGATAATTGGCTATGGGGCATTGGGTATTGAGCATTAATTATCGGAAATTAAAGGGTTTAAGACCCCAACCATTACACGTAGCGCAGTTTCAGTTGGGGTTTAAATCCCCATCTGAAAATGTCTAAAATGTTTGAATTTTGAATGCGTGAATTTTGAATTGTTAATCCTCTCCCTACCTCTTACTGATCCTAAAACAGATGCAACTGCTGCCCTATACAGTGCCAGCCTGACAAAGCCAGAGGTTGTGCTTACGTTTAGCGCGACTTTGACTTTACGGTTGTGAATAGTTTGCATACGTATATTCCTTGTAAGGTGCTATCCTCACTACCTGTTCACAGCGATCGCAGTAGGTGCTTCGTTGATCAGAAATGTTTTAGATGAATTTAAAAATTCAGAGGCATCGATTTCTCAATCGGTAAGACTGGCTTTTCTACTTGTCATATATTTGGTAGAGTACCTAGATACTCTTAACTCCAGACTCCTTCGACTATAATATTCAACGAAATACGGTAACTCGATAGAGTTATTGTACTTAGCTAGTTAGCAAACTATCATAGACAACTCCAAGAAGCAAGCTCTAGAGGTTTTCGTATAAGCAATGACTCAAAAAGCTGCCTTATCTCGATTTGCATTGGCATTTATTGCAGGCTTTGTGTCTGTTTTGCTATTTCACCAAGGTGTGTTGGCGTTGCTACATGCAGTGAATTTCGCGCCTCGCGCCCCCTATGCAACTGCACCGACACAACCATTCGGAATTCCGCAAATTTGGTCAAGCGCATTCTGGGGAGGGATTTGGGGACTGATTTGGGTAGCAATCGCGCCTCGTTTTCGACATGATAAAAGCTATTGGTTAGCAGCATTGATATTTGGTGCAATTGTCCCGACCCTAGTGGCTTGGTTTGTGGTTGCGCCACTCAAGGGTCAGCCCATCGCTGGAGGATGGAAACTTGTGGGAATAGTGACAGGTTTATTAGTTAATGGTGCTTGGGGTGTTGGAACCGCCGGGTTGCTGAAATTATTTTCTAGAAGGCAGTTGTTCAACAGCTAGACTTATTAGCACTCCTACGAGTTTCTATTGAGTATAATTATTGCAAAAACTAATAAATTGTTCAACAAAACAATCAATAAAATTAAAATAGATATAGCAGTCCTAAATCATTCGTGAAAATTATATCTCTCTTTCTTCTTTTTTTCCTTGGCGTCCAACTCTTACGAGACGCTGCGCGTTGGCGGAAGCCTCTCGCAGAGAAGGCGTCCTTGGCGGTTCGTTTCCTAATCTATATTTTTCACAACTCAAATAGGATTGCTATATCAGCTAAATATAGCTTTATTGGCGGTGGATTAAATTAGCAATTAATATAAATTTTTTATAATAGTATATAATATGCCTAAAATTACTGTTTGCATTCCTACTTTTAATCGTGTGCATCTCCTTCCTTATGCTATTGACAGTGTACTCAATCAGTCTGAGCAAGACTTTGAGCTAATTGTTTGTGATGACGGTTCTAGCGATCGCACACCTGAGTTGATGTCACAGTATACAGACCACCGGATTAAATATATCCATCATCTGCAAAATATTGGTAAAAGTAATAATATGCGCTCTGGCTTTGATGCAGCCAGTGGTGAATATTTTATTAAATTTGATGATGATGATCGGCTAACACCTAATTTTCTGGCAAGTACCGCAGCTATTCTTACCCAAGACTCTAGCATTGATTTTGTTGGTACAGACCATTGGATAATTGATATTAACAATGTGCGGGATGAGGCAAAAACTCAAGAAAATTCTCATCGCTGGGGTAGAAATAATTTACCAGCAGGGGTTGTAGATAATTTATTAGAAGTTGTATTTATTCAGCAAAGCTTTCAAGTTGGGGCAACATTATTTCGCCGTAAAACATTGCAAGAACTAGGATATATGCAGCCAAATCTGCAAAATTGTGAAGATAATGATTTATTTGTGCGTCTAGCTTTGGCTGGAAAAAAGGGATATTACTTACCAGAATTATTGATGGAATATCGCTACCATGCAGAGCAGCAAGGTATCAATCGAGCTATTCCTTATTTATTTGATAAACTCCGGTATTTAGAAAGTTATAAATTTGAGTCGGAAAAAATAGAGACAATCAGGGAAAATCGTCTAACTGAAACGCAATTATTATTAGGTTTGCGTTTAATTGAAAAGGGTGAAACGCAAAAAGGCAGAGAGCTAGTTTTAGCAGGACAGTCTTTTTCAACTCCTAAAGCTTGGACTGGTTTAGGATTATCACTGTTACCAGTTGGTTTGCGAGGTAAGGCGTTTAATGCATTGCGACAGGTGCGGGGTTAGAAAATAGTTCTTGAAATGTTTCACGTAGAAGTGCAGAGAAAATTATGCAGGGTTTTTACACTGTGAAGAACTTATCCTAATACGGTTCAGTTAACCCTAAAAACTTTAAGCTGCGTAGGTTGGGTTGAGGAACGAAACCCAACATTAAGCGTTAATTGTTGGGTTTCACTTCGTTCAACCCAACCTACTAGCTGCTAAAGAGTTAGTCTTCCAAAAGCTGTTGAAGAATAATTTAAGATTTTAAATTATTAGCTATTGCTGCAATGAGTTCACTCTTATTCATTTTTGAATAACCCATTATTTTCTGTTGCTTGGCCTTCTCTTTAAGCTGTGGAACTGTCATAGCGTCATACTCAGACTTTTCAGATTTTTCTTTCTGAGTTTTTTTCTGATTACCAGGTTTCGGCTTTTGTGTACTCAAAATATTTTCAATTTTTTTTACCGATTCAGCTAATTCAGTAATTTGAGTAGCAAGACTTTCTAACTTTTCTTTTACGTCGTTGTCACCGAATTCTCTTTTCCTCATTAATTTAATTTGTTTATAGAGAACTTCTTCATTATCTGGATCAAGAACAAATGCTCCAATATACTCACCCTTTTGAGGATCTATCTCTTTTGCTATAGCAGCAGCATAGTATTCAAAGTGTCCATCAACAACCTCATACGACTGTGCACTAGTTCTACGAAGAATTAATGGGTTGATAATTCCTTCAATTTTCAAAATTAACTCTGCTGTTTGCCTCAATTTATCTTCTGAGAATTGTGAACACAGAACAGGAGAAGATATTTTTTTTACAGCTATAAATGAATTAGATAGTTTCATTAAGGCATTCCTATTTTTTGTAAAACTTCTATTGCTAATAATTCCATTTCTTGAGCAGAAGTAGAATTTGGTTTAAAATCAAGCACAGACCTGGGATCAGGTATTTCCATATTGCCTATAATTTTAACTTGTTCGCCGCATTTTGCTAGATCCTCTCTTTCATATATGACACTATCCATCACATTCAAGCCATAGCGTTTTGTAATCTGTTCTATACGTTTTGGTAAAGTAGATTGGATAAATTTAGCATTAGTTGAAATTTTGCAAGGAAGAACACCAAGTATTTCAATAGGTGCTTTACTGATATATTTTCTAACCTTATCAATTCGCTTAATAAACTCCTTTACATTCAATAGCCCTTGATTGGCAAAAGGTTTTAAATCAGAAGGAATAAGTAAATAGTCAGCTGTTATTAAGGCAATTTCGGAAAAAAGATCAATGGCGGGAGGTGTATCAATTATAACAATGTCATAATTATTTTCTATCACATTCAATTTGAGAATCAACATCATTTTACTATCAGGCTGTTGACTAAGTTCGTATTCATATTTCATTAAGTTAATGTGAGAAGGAACAACATCAATCTCCGGTTGACTAAATAGGGATGTCCTCGCAACCTCTTTTATAGGAAAAGAGTCTTCTGATAGTAAAACGTTACTAATATTACAGTCTTTTAAATCATCTAGTTCTTCATCATCAAATCTAATTAATCCTGTTGCCAACGTAGTATTAGCTTGGCTATCTATATCAATGATTAATACCCTCTTTCCTTTCTTTCTTAATGCAGCTGCCAAGTTAACCGTAACAGTTGTCTTACCTACGCCACCTTTGTTATGATAGATTGCGATTGTTTTCATTGAATGTTGCCTCTTTGTTTGCAAATTTAAAACATTTTCAGTTATTTTAACTTCTGTTTTATTTACCAACTGTCCTTCTTTTAGACTCTCTCTACCAATTAAACCTTTAATATTCTCTAATTTCGTCTCAACGTCCTTCCCAGAACACTGAAATACTAATTGAATATCAGTCTGCAATTTTTGATAAATTTTAATCTCTTTGCCATTAGTTAGCAATCCATACCTGACATTTAAGCTGGTTAAATAATGCCTGAGTCGGAGGACATGATGATTTAAGTTTTGTTTGGGATGCTTTGCCTCCATGACGACACTCAACGGCGAATTGGCATCTAAGACAAAGGGAATCACTTGTGCGGCAAATGCTAAGAAATCTAAGCGGATGCTACCAACGGCAACCTCTTGATGCCAGGTGTCAGGAGTATAACCTAGCTGCGGTAGCAAATATTGCACTATGAGTTTGCTTTCAACTTCGCTTTCGTTACGGCACAGCTCAGGATTAAAAAGCAATATTTTTCTACCTCTAAATAATTATTGAACTTGGGATAAAACCTGATATTTGCTAGATTATGGCATAGCCTTAATTATGTTGAGTGATATAAATCACTTACAAAGATATAAATAATTATCATAAAATTAGTACTTTTGCTGGTAAAGTAACCACTTTTGAGAGCTAGCTATATTCAAAAGTACCAGGCTACGTATGTATTTCCCCATTATTTTTGTAAATGGATAGAATCAAAGTGTTTACCTATTTGCGCTAAAGGTTTTGGCTACTGTATCTTGTCCCCACTGCCATCAACTCGTTGATAGTCAAGCTATTAGTTGTCCCTATTGCCGGACGACACTCAAAGCTTACGGTCATCCCGGTATTCCATTGCACCGCGCCACTGGGGACGGGTATCTGTGCGACACCTGCACTTATCACGCTGATGATACTTGCAATTTTCCTCAGCGTCCCTACGCCAAAGACTGTACCCTTTACCAAAATATTGAAGAGACAAAGTTAGAGTTGGAACAGCAGCGTTACACTAACAGTTTTGCAATAACTGTAAAAAGTTGGGTAAAACGCAATCAGGCTTTGCTGTTACTTTTGGGTTTATTATTGGTCTGTTTGTTGTTCGTTATATTAAGGTCTTGATTTGGGTTTTCTGGGGAGTGGGGAATATAACGCTTCTGTGTTGAGTCTAATACAGACCTAAATAGTTACGATTTTATATTTAAATTGTCTCCCCAGCTAAATTGGAATGGGAGCATCCCAAATGTGTAAAAACATATTTTGTCATTGCGAGCGTAATGAAATGAAGCGTAAAGCCTTCGGCATAGCTTCGCTTAACGCGGAGCTATGCCGAAGGCTTTACGCTCCATTCGCAATGACTACCTGCTAACTTGGTAAATTTGCTTGCATTGGGATGCTCCCAATTGGAATTGATGATGTATCAAAAAAATCAATTTACATGACCTCATGTAAATTGATTTTTTATTGCTTGTGAGAAATCCGGGTTTATGCAATACGGTTCGGATAAGACTTGATCCCCCCAACCCCCCTTAAAAAGGGGGCTAATAATGGCTCTATTTCCCCCAATTTATCGGGGGACTAAGGGGGATCTTTAAGGACTATGCACCTTCACCGAACCGTATTGGCAGCTATCCCCCCTTCAGCGGGCAATCCCCTCAAACGCTTCATCCAAAATCCCCACTATAGGGAATGGTCAAAAATAACAAACCATGCCCAATCCCTAATCTTCAGGCTGTGATGATTTTGGATGCTTCTGCAATCTTCAAACTGTGGTGATTTTGGATGCTTCCGCAATAGGTTCAACTTGTATCGGTGGCGCTTTTTCTTCAAAGGCGGCTAAGTCGAACCAAAAAGTGGTGCCTATACCAACTTCACTCACTAGATGGACTTTACTACGATGTCTATCGATGATATTTCTGACAATCGATAAACCTAAACCCGTGCCTTCTAGAGTGTGAACTCGGTTTTCTACGCGGAAGAAGCGTTCAAAAATTGAATGTTGATCTTCTGTGGCAATGCCAATTCCAGTATCAGAAATTTCAATCCGCACTGGAGAAGATTGGGTTTGACTGGGTTTAAAATCTAGTTGGTAGGCGCGAATTGCCACTTTACCACCGGCTTTGGTGAATTTGAGGGCATTACCAATCAGGTTGCCAAACACTTGTACTAACAGATCATAATTACCCATTACTAGCGGCAAATTAGGAGCAACTTCCTGAAGGAGTTCAACACCTTTATCCTTCGCATTGAGTTGGTAAGTACGTAGTGTTTGCTCGATCGCTTGGGTTAAATCTACGCTATCGAAGTTGTAGTTGCGACCAGATTCGAGTTTTGACAAATCTAAAACATCGTTAACTAGGCGGGTTAGGCGATCGGTTTCATAATTGACTGTTTGCAAAAACTCTTGCCGTTGTTGTAAAGCTAAGTCTTCGCCGGAGTCGTGTAGGGTTTCAATATAGCTTTTGATGTTGGTTAGAGGCGTTCGCAGTTCGTGAGAAACGTTGCTGATAAATTGGCTTTTTGCATCGTTTAATTCCACCTCACGGGTGATATCTTGGACGGTAATCGCAATGCCTTTGATGCTTTCCCTTTGCACATTGAGTACTGTAGTCAAGAGAATGCGGATCGTTCGCGGGATGGGTTGGTTAATAAAAATTCGGAATTCGGCGCTTTCGCATTCGCCTGCTGCCATTTCGTACAAAGGGCGAGTGATTTCCATTTGTACCGATGGGGGTAAGTGATGTAACAGATTTTGACCTACCACATCAGCAGTTTCCCAGCCAAAAATTCGCTCTGCTGTGGGGTTAGCTAAAATCACCTGCATGTTGTTATCAATCAACACAGCACCATCTGCGATCGTCGAAACTAGGGTTTGTAGCTTGGCTTTTTCTGCGGTCAGTTCCTCAATATTCTGTTCTTCATAGCGCTCTAATCGCTCTCCCATTTCATTAAAGCTTAAAATTAACTCCCCTAGTTCGCCCCCTAAAGGTAAATCAATGCGCTGCTTGAAATTCCCGGTAGCAATTTGCTTTACCCCCACCAGCAGTTCTTTAATGGGCTTAGTGATGGTCAAGGCGTTAATCACTCCTGCCAAAATCACCATTACCCAAATGGTTATAAAAACGGCAATGGTGACATCGCGGGTAAAATTGGTGGAGATGACAGCAGTCTGATTAGGGTTGATACCGATCGCTAATACACCTAAGTATTTTTTATTGACGATCAGGGGAATAAATACATCGGTGACTGTTCCATCTGGAGTCATGTGTTGCCGCACCATCGGCTTTTCCCCATCACCAGGGTAATCTTCTGGCAATTGTATCCGCCGTTTAATGGTGAGGGAGTTTTCTACCTCCGCTTCCCAAAAAGGAATGCCAAAAAAGATTTCTCCGGTTTCATCAGCGTAAAGCATATAACGCACACTAGAGGTGCTGCTGTAGAAGCGTTGAGAAAATTGGGCAACCTCAGTGAGATTATTGTCAGCGACTAGGGGAGCAACGTTGGCAGCAAGCAGCAGCCCCAAGTCACGACCGAAGCGGGTGTCATTCATCCGCGCATCCTGCTGAATTGTATTCACAGCCCAGAAGGTCAGACCACTCATCACCAATGAAACTACCATTGTGGCTACAGCCAATAATTTGGTCTGGAGTGTGAACTCCGACCACCAAGTAGCGATCGCATGTCGAATTGTTTTTAACAGACTTAGCATTTTAAATAAAGTTTTTAATAGTCTTTGTTATAAAGCCTAACAACTAAAAAATTAACAGTTAATTTGACAAACATGTTAGGGAATGGGGAATGGGGGAGTAAACTTGAACTTAGCACTAAGATATTCAAACCAATGCGCCACCGCTACGATGCGACTGCAAAATCTGTGTACTGCCGCATCTTAGGCTCATGGAATCCTAACACTATATCTTCCTTGGCAACACCTGCATGAACTAGGTCTGTTGCAATCCCATTTTCAGTCCAATCTTCCTCGATCCAGAATTTGCGATCTCGAATCCGAACGTAGACGGTGATACCAGTAATCCGTTCGCCATTTTGCCAACCAAGGTTCATCCAAATATAGTGACCCTTTGGCTCATCTATAATCAAGAATGTTTCGATGTCTATGTTAGGACGACGGTTAGATAGTTCTATATATTCGGTCAGGATACGCTTAATTATTTTGGGATAGTCAGTTAATTTATCCATTGTGTGATCTCCTCTGTCTCTGTATCGATGACAATGAGTGGAAGTTGATGTTTGTGGACGATGAGTTGAATCACATCTTGGTTGAAAAAGCAATTATTAAGCGATCGCACCGACAGCAATGTAAAGTTTACGATCTGGCGCTGTCTCCTCTAGAAGATAACGGTAGATGTCATACTGACCGAGAGCCTCTTTCAAATCTTGTATCTTTGATGCGCCAACAAAGCTTTTTACTTCAACAACAAGTTTTTCTCCATCTCGTTCAGCCCCAATGGGGCGTTCAGCACCGATATCAGCGTATAACGTTGTTCTTCGATACTGAATTACGTAGGGATCGTCTGTAATCGCCCAACCGTCCTTTATAAGTGCGTTTTTTACCGCGTTATGGATAATGTCTAACTTGGGCATAGCTTAAGTATAAGTCAGCCTCGCTGCTTCATGGAAATCAGTGCCAGCCTTAAAGCCGACATTAGACTGGATGCTTATGCAATACTGCGTAGGTTTTGAAGATTTGTAGGTTGGGTTGAAGGTCGTGAAACCCAACAAAGCTCTGAAAATGTTGGGTTTCGTTCCTCAACCCAACCTACATTGGAGTTATTTTTAAGCTTAACCGAACAGTATTGGATGCTTATGGGGTTTCCCTATGCTTCACGCTGACGACCACTCTATGCCCAATATCTCTCCGATAATATATTCCCTCAAACTGGATATATTTGATACCTGCGTAGGCTTGGGCGATCGCTTGCTCGAAATTTTCTCCGATTCCAGTCACATTTAATACCCGACCCCCATCTGTCACTAGTTCTTGTTGCTGGTTCAACTTTGTACCTGCATGAAATACAGTTGCTCCTGTTGCCTCTGCCTCGCTAATGCCAGTAATGACCTGGCCTTTCTCATATTCTCCTGGATAACCACTTGAAGCTGCAACGACAGTGGCAGATGCTCCCCCTTTCCAAGCAATGGGTGGCAATTCGCTTAATCGCTGTTGTACACAAGCTAGAATCAATTCTTCTAGGGGTGTTTCTAACAGTGGTAAAATCACCTGGGTTTCTGGATCGCCAAAACGACAGTTAAATTCCAAAACTTTCAAGTCGCCATCGGGTGCAATCATTAACCCAGCATACAGCACACCTCGGTAATCAATGCCTTTAGCTCGTAGGGTTGCGATCGCCTTTTCTAAGACTTCTGTTTGAATGCGTGCCATTAACTCTGGTGTAGCAATCGGTGCTGGGCTGTATGCTCCCATCCCGCCAGTATTTTCTCCCGTATCGCCGTCACCAATCCGCTTATGGTCTTGAGCTGGCAGCAAGGGTCTAATTGTTACCCCATCTGTTAACGCTAAAACTGATACCTCTTGCCCAATTAAACACTCTTCAATGACGACAAATTCACCAGCACTGAATTGTCCCTGAAAAATCGCATCAACGGCACTTTCTGCCTGTGCAACTGTTTCAGCTACAGTTACGCCCTTACCAGCCGCCAAGCCATCAGCTTTGACGACAATTGGCGCTCCCGTAGCTTTTATATATGATTTTGCTGCTGCTGCTTCCGTAAATACCGCAGCCCGTGCCGTCGGAATTCCCGCTTCTTGCATCAGGGCTTTTGCCCAAGCTTTGCTCGCCTCAATCTGCGCTCCCGCTCTGACTGGGCCAAATACCATCAGTCCTTTATCTTGGAGGTAATCTGTGATTCCCTTAGACAGGGGGACTTCTGGCCCAACTATCACCAGAGTTATGCCATTTGAGAGAGCATATCGGCTCATACCCTCAAAATCATCTACTGCTAGGGGCAAGTTATGGCAACGTTCCATACTTGCTGTACCTCCATTCCCTGGTACACAGATAACTTGCTCAATTTGCTTAGATTGCAACAGTTTCCATGCCAGAGCGTGTTCGCGCCCTCCATTACCTACAACTAAAACTTTCACTGATTTCCTCGTGCGTCCCTTGCGAAACGAGAATGCCTTAGCACTCTCGCGGATCAATTTTTTCACCAATTCTCACACTTGTGCAAGCCCCCTTATGACTAAAAAGGCAGGGGGAGCAGGGGCAATAAGAAATATAGCTATAGAACTTACGCATTGACAAAAAATACCAAATATGAGTCAAGGTTAAAAACCATATCTTTCGTAAGGGCACAGCATTGCTCATTAGTGTCAACTTAAGCTCAAACGCTTATCCCACAGCCGTTTTACCCCACACGCTATCCGGCTCCACGCAGGTGAACCCCAAGACCGCACTGGCTCCCCTTAATCCCCTCCCCGTTCACGGGGAGGGGAGATTTTGTCGCTAGACAAAAGCGGGGTGGGGTTGCGAGGGCATAATTAGTAATTGAGTAGGCTTGATATAACGTCATTGCAAGGGTTTCACGTTAAGTTGACACCAATGAGCATTGCGCCTTGCCCCTACAGCATGGTCTATTTACGATCGCAGGATAATTAAGAAAAGCCTGAAAACTTCCTCATCTTAAAATCAAATTTAGTTAATTAGTATAATTATAACTGTTATCAATAGCAATATTTAAATAAATATACTGAAACTATTCCAATACAAGTACAATATTTAAGTATTTATGATGGGTTTTTTAACCATTAAAATAATTGAGTAAAAAAAATCATCTTCAGGTAATGACGATTATTGGTTACAAGTATTAACCTGTGAATATGGAGATTAATGAAAATATCAAAAAATAGGCAACATGGCTAAAATTATTGTTACTGGAGCTGCTGGCTTTATTGGTTCTCATCTTGCAGAAACATTGCTGCAACAAGGAGAAGAAGTAATCGGGATTGATGAATTCAATGATTACTACGATCCGATGTTAAAGTTTAAAAATGTTGCCCACTTACATCAATCACCTGGCTTTACATTAATTGAAGGAGATATGCAGTTTTTAGATTGGCAGAAACTCCTAGAAGATGTTGATGTAGTTTACCATCAAGCGGCACAAGCAGGGGTTAGAGCAAGTTGGGGTAAAGCTTTTCGAGGTTATACAGAACGAAATATTAATGCTACACAAGTTTTGCTAGAAGCAGCTAAAGATGCTAAACACCTAAAAAGATTAGTGTTTGCCTCATCATCAAGTGTATATGGTGATGCAGAAACATTACCCACCCATGAGAAAATTTGTCCTCAACCAGTTTCTCCTTACGGCATTACAAAGCTAGCATCGGAGTTTTTGTGTGAACTATATCACAAAAACTTTGGCGTACCTTGTGTGACATTGCGTTATTTTACAGTTTATGGGCCCAAACAGCGCCCAGATATGGCATTTAATAAGTTCTTTAAATCGATTTTGCAGGATGAAGCAATTCCTATTTACGGCGATGGGCAGCAAACGCGAGAATTTACCTTTGTTAGTGATATTATCGCCGCTAATTTAGCCGCAGCGATCGCACCCGTTGCAGTGGGAGAAATCTTTAATATCGGTGGCGGTAGCAGGGTAGTTTTAGCAGAAGTCTTGGATACGATTGAAGAAATTGTCGGGAAATCAATCAAAAGAAACCACATAGAAAAGGCGATGGGAGACGCCCGCCACACTGCTGCTGATGTATCTAAAGCAAAGAAAATTCTCGGATATCAGCCGCAAGTCTCCTTGAGAGAAGGTTTGACACAAGAATGGGAGTGGGTGAAATCTTTGTATTAGACATCTCCAGAAATTTAAATAATTCGTAATGACGCTCCTGCGTCGCTAACGCTGCGCTAACGTAATTCGTAATGGGCAACTCTTAGAGACGCTATCGCAAACGCCCCGCAACGCTTTCGTAAATTTTGTTTTGTAATGGGGATTTAACCCCAACACAAAACAAAATTTTTATTGAACCGGTGGACTTAAACCCACGGAATTGAGTTAAATATGCGTTATCTAGAACCCTTGTAGAGACGTAGCAATGCTACGTCAAAACAATTCTTTTTCACTCCTATGTCTATTCCGTATCCTTCTAATTTTCCTCATCCCCTCATCTTTACTTTGGTTATGCAAAGCGTATTGATAGGAGTTTTGCTCTTAGCTGGTAGTCAAAACAACACCTTGGCGCACAGTACGCTTGCGAGCGCTTTTACGAGTACCCCCAGCCATCTGATACTCGTGGCTATTTTTACCAAACTTATAAGCAACACCAAGCAAAATTTTTTCAGAATAGTCTGCTAAGTCTCGTTCATTTTCGGTGATTTGTGTTAATAAAACATCAATAGTAGAGAGAGTGGTATTGTAGGCTTCTAGAGATTGACGGAGACTTGCAATTTTGTCTGTATAATCTTTAACTGTTAAACTATCTCCTACATCTAGAGTAGGACTGATAGATTTAATACTTGCCAAGCGCATCTCAGCTTTGCTAAGAATACGTGAATCGCGTTTGTGCCTTGCCATAATTAATACTCCTTTATCTGAAAAAACAACCTAAATTTTTAGTAATTCTATAGTGGACAATTTTTTAAAAGTTTGTCCTGCGTAAAATTGTTGATTTTTCCTAAAAAGACTGAAATTTGAGTAATTTCACCAATTTTTATCCCCCTTCTTTCCCTCTCATAACCGCAGTGGCTCCACAAGAAGCAACTAGGGGGGAGCTTATGAAAAATTTGGATGTGTTAGAAATCTGTAGAGTAAACCCGCTCTTACTTTTTTCTCACTCAGGACTCAGTAAAGTTAAAGGAGAAGTTGCTACAGCAAAAGCAGAAGTTTTTACAGGGAAGACGGAAGTTGCTACAGACTGCGCGAAACACCCAAACGTGAAGACGGAAGTTCCTACAGGGAAGACGGAAGTTGCTACAGACTGCGCGAAACACCCAAACGTGAAGACGGAAGTTCCTACAGGGAAGACGGAAGTTGCTACAGACTGCGCGAAACACCCAAACGTGAAGACGGAAGTTCCTAAA
>NZ_JAIVFQ010000024.1:86471-87260 GCF_020829495.1 Nostoc favosum CHAB5714
CACAGGGAAGGCAGAAGTTGCTACAGACTGCGCGAAACACCCAAACGTCAACCCTGGAGCAATCAATTTAAAGATATCTATCTTAAGTACAGAAAATAGCCTACCACACAAGCGATCGCACTTTGTTTGAGGTAATAGACATCTCCGAAAAAGAATGTAGAGACGTAGCAGTGCTACGTCTCACGCTGTTTGTTCGTTGGTTCTTACTTATAATAGAGAACAATCGTCATCTCAAGTATTCAGCTTGATGCCCACAATGACACTCAAAGAGCTACAACCTCAACTTTTAGCCCTGTCTTTGGAAGAAAAGGCACAGGCAATTCAGATTTTGGCGGCGAGTCTGGGCAATGGGTTGATTGGCATTGAGAAAACACCGGGCGTCATGGGGGGCGATGCCTGTATTCGGCAGACTCGGATTCCGGTTTGGCTGTTGGTTAGCCTGCGCCATCAAGGGGCAAGTGAAGCCTATTTGTTAGAAGATTACCCGACGCTAACTGCTGCTGATTTGGTGAATGCATGGCTGTATGCAGAGGTTTATCCTGAAGAAATTGAAGCGGCGATCGCACGGCAAGAGGCGGCTTAAGGGTGGTATTGCTTTATGCCGATGAGGGGTTTCCCAAAGTGGTTACGGGGCTACTGCTTGACATACTCACCGCACCTTTAGGTGCGGTGATTCTTGGCGGCTCACAGCAACTAGCTACTCTTCGTAGTCTTATGGTCGCTCCCCGTCCGTTTAAGGTCGTGCCGATGCCCCATGCCGACCATTTCTATATTTTTGGAAGCATTATC
>NZ_JAIVFQ010000025.1 GCF_020829495.1 Nostoc favosum CHAB5714
GAAATCGCGTTCCAAACTATATTCCCACACTTGGCGGTGTTATTTCTTTTACAAGACATTCAACGCCTGAGAAACTTAGCACTTAGTCAAGGAATTGACATTCAAATTTCCAGGTGCAAGATATGAGGTTGGTTTTATCAATAAACCAGGGACTATTACTTCCATCGCTCCTGGTACAACGGTGAATGGCTTCTCGATTCAGCTAGCGGTTGAATCAGGTGTAACTTCATCATCATTAACCGTTGCTAACATTGCTCAATTGTTTGGTCAAACACCTGGCACTAACGCCCCAGTATACGACGAATCTGGCGACCAAAATCCCAGCAACTACGACGGGACTCCAGGCAGTATGACACCTCCTGTGGGTACAGATACCAATGCTGACGGTGTTCCTGATACTCTACCACTTAACAGTGTTGATGACGGCTATATTGATACCCCCACAACTCCTGAAACTGGAGTTGACACGGGTAACAATAATAGTGGCGATGGTTCAATCGGTGGTGAGGCGAACGTTTTCACAGTGCAAGCACCTGTGGCTTCAGCAGTACTCAACGGCCCACAGAATAAGCCAGATGCTACTGGACTAACGGATCAAAATGATGACTTCACTAACAAATCTTCACTTGTTCCTGCTGGTACAGCCCCTGGTTCCACATTAGACCCCTCACCAGTTGCCTTCACTAACACCATTATTAATAGTGGTACTGACACTGGCACTATTACACTAACCCCAACGCAACCAGCAAATAAACTAGATTTACGAGATAACACTCAGGTGACTATTACCTATGGTAGTAGTTCTGCTGTCTATACCTACGATCAAACAGCAGGAACCTTTACACCAACTAGTGGTGCAGCAATTACAATCCCTAACGTTGCTCCTGGTACAACTGTCAACTATGGTGTAGAAGTTAATCTACCAAGCGGTACTCCCCTCTCAACTGATACTATCGCCAACTACACGGGCGATAAAGAATTTGGTTTCCCTGTACCCATTACTGCTTCCATTAATGCCAACGGGAGTATTAGTACAAACATCACCATCGATCGCGTCTACACTGGCTTCCTGAAAATGGTGAAAGTGTCACGAGTTCTGCCAGGAACTGGGCCAGCAGTTGGTGCAGGTCAAGATGACTTTGAGTCTACACCAGCTTACACAAATCCCGTTACCAATACTGTTATTGATCCGAATTCAGGAACTGCTGATGTAGCCAGAAAGCCTGCTCCAGGGAACATTATTGAGTACCAAATTCGGTACAAAAATATTTCTGATACTCAAGCTGGAACCGGTAACGTGATTTTGAATGCTGATAAGGTTGTGATCACTGAAGATGGTACTGTCGGGGGCAACAACTGGGCGCTAGACAACGATGTTAGTGGTCAAATTGATACCAGCAATATCGTTGGTTCAGCTAAAGATTCTGGGGCTTCAACTATTCAGTTCTTCAGTGGTAGTCCCGCTAATAGCTCTGGCATCGACCAAACCGGAACCACGGTTAACACTGATATTACCAAATATGTAGATACTGCCACTGGACAGGTTGCACCGGGTGTTCAAAGAACATTTACCTTCCAACGCAAGGTTAATTAGATAGTTTGATCTTACTCCCCTTTGTTTGCAAAGAGGGGTGTGATAGCACCTATGTTTTTGTAGTTGGCGCTTTAGCGCTAAATCGCCAACTACGAACTGATTATTCCCCAGCAACAACAGGGAAAGATAAATCAGCAATCGACATTCTAGAAGTTTTTGAGGTTATTGACTATGAAGCGGCTTTCTTTTGCAAGTTTAGGAGCGATCGCACTCATTGCTACAGTACCATTTGTCAGTCAAGTGCCGGGAGTGGCTTCTCTATGGCATTCTACAAGTGCTGTTGCTGAGAATGTCAAAACTCAAGGGCAAATACAGTTGCGCTTAGAGGCAGAAAAGCAAGTAGTGGCACAGGATCAACAAGGTAAGCAAAGCAAGACATGGCAACCTTTAAAAGGTCAAGCTGTGGTGCGACCAGGAGATGTGCTGCGCTATACCTTGAGTGGGGAGAATAAGAGCGATCGCGCAGTTAAAAATCTAACTCTAAATCAGCCCATTCCCAAAGGAATAATGTACGTACTGAAATCTGCTAATGCCACTAATAATGCCAAAATTACTTACAGCATTGATGGTGGACGCAGCTTTGTTGAAAATCCCACTGTTAGAGTAACCCTCCCTAACGGCAAAGTGGAAACTAAACCAGCACCAGCAACTGTTTACACCCACATCCGTTTGCAAGTTCCATCAGTTGCAGCAAAGACGATAGTCAAAGCGACTTATCAAACTCAAGTGCGCTGATTCAACAATAATTACTAATTCGTAATTCGTAATTCGTAATTCGTAATTCGTAATTCGTAATTAAACCGATAGCGCAACGTTGGCCAGTATTCGTACTTCTGCAAAGAAGCAAGTTACGCGCAGCGTCTGTTAGAGAGCGTCATTAGTAATTACGAATTACGAATTGTTAATGTGGCATCCCAGAGGAGACATGTTTAGTGATCCTTCCTGACAAAAAAAAGCAGAGGAGTTCTAACAATAGCTGGTGCCGACAGTTAACAGCAACTGTTCTGCTGGGAAGTGTGTTGCATACTACCATCCCTACACCAGCAACAGCACAACAGGTCAAAAATCTTATAAATCAAGCTACTTATACTTATACAGATCCTGCTAATAGTTATCAATTTCGGGGAAGTTCTAGTCAAATCAACCTTACACTTGATCCATTAGTTGACCCATTAGGGCGGATTTTAGGTTGCGCTGGCCAACTTTTACCTGATTATACAGGTTTTTCAGTTAGCGTATACGAACCTAATCCCAGCGACCCAACGGGGACAGAATTGGGAAACTTAGTTCCTCTAACTCGAACAGAGTTACCTGATATTCCTAGTAACAACGTTTCCGGTGGTAAATCGCCAAATATCGAGAATAGTAACCCTTACTTCGTTACGAATAACCCTGCGGGTGTCTACAATTTCCTACTCGATCCCAACAAAGGTCAAACCGATCCAGGTAGAACCTACATTTTTGTAGTTAATCCACCACCAAATTCTATCTACAAACAACGGCGGATCAAGATTCAAATTATTGCTAGCACTGGTACACAAGGTAATAATATTGTGCGATACGTCGCTACCTCTCTAGATGGTCAACCAATCAGTCTCACAGGCGAAACTAAAGTAGACCAAACAGTTGTTTTAGTTCCCGATGCAGAAACGGTGGGGCTGGATTTATTAGCATTTGAATTCACCACAAATTTGTGTCAACCCAATCAGTTGCAGATTATCAAAACAGGCGATCGCGCTGTGGCTGAACCTGGAGATACTGTGATCTACCGTCTCTCAGTAAAAAATCTCGCTGATGCTGGTTTGAATAATCTAGTTATCACCGACAACCTACCTTTAGGGTTCCGCTTTTTACCTAAATCTGTGCGGGGAGAAATAGATGGACAGCCAGTTACCATCACCGCCGAAGGTAATGGAAACACGCTGACATTCCGCACAGACATAATAATTCCTACAGAGAAAGTCCTGAATATTGCCTACGCGGCTCAACTAACAGCCGATTCTTTGCGGGGAACAGGTCGCAACAGTGCGATCGCTAATGCCCAACGATCTGACAACGGTTTTAGCACCAAGGATGGGCCAGCAACCCACCAGTTGAAAATTCGTCCAGGAATCCTCTCTGATTGTGGCACAATCATTGGTCGCGTGTTTGTTGACAAAAACTTTGACGGTGAACAACAGCGTGGTGAGCCTGGAGTTCCAAATGCGGTGATTTTTCTGGAGGATGGAAACCGCATCACCACAGATCCGAATGGTTTGTTTTCATTAGCCAATGCCTTACCAGGAAACCATACAGGTGTACTCGACCTCAGTAGTGTACCCGGTTACACCTTAGCTCGCAACGATAAATTTCGTGAACGGAATAGCCAATCTCGTCTAGTGCGTTTAGAGCCTGGTGGCTTGGTACGCATGAACTTTGCAGTTACCCCCGCCTTTCAGGAGCCAGTCAAGAAATGAAACCCAGACTGCACTGTGTAACTACATTTAACATCAGGTTGATAGGGGCGATGCCGGTAGTAGCTCTCAGCCTTATTTTGTACCCTGCAATAGTCAAAGCAGAACCCGTCAATGAAAATCTCTTTTTCTCTGATTCCCCTTCGCAAGCAGATAAGGGGGCTGAAGATCCTTACTTTTCACGGGATCTGAAAAACCTCTCTCCAAACCTCTCCCCTAGAAGGGGAGAGGCTTTGAATTCTACCCCTTCCCTACAAGGGAAGGGGGCTAGGGGCTTAGATTTCGCTTTGGTTGTTGCAGATGATGTGAAAAATCAGATCGAAGTTCAAGCAGATCAGAACAAAGTGCTTGAAAAAAGTATGGATTCAAATTCTCCCCATCTTTTGGGAAGTTCGTTGGAACTTCCCTCAACTTCTTCAGCACCAACTACTGATACTTCAATTCCAGATGTTCAGCCAAGTGAAACGGAAATACAACCATTTCAACCAGCAACCTCCGTAGGTTTACCCAGAGGCTTACGCAAAATAGCCGGAATCGAGAACAAGAATAATCGAAGTAAAGATACGGAAACACAGTTGCAAGCTTCTCCAAGGGAAATACAACCATTTCAACCAGCAAGTACCGTAGGTTTACCTAGAGGCTTAAGCAAAATAGCAGGAGTAGAGAACGGGCAAGGGGTGAATGAAAATTTTTCCGTGTCCCCCACTCCCGCCATTTCCACAGCAATCAAAATCCTGAATCCAACGGCTGACAGCGTTGTAGATGTACAAGCTACCACAGTAACTGTGCAATTTGCTGCTGGAAGTCAGGTGGAATTGCGGGTAAATGGCGTGTTGGTAGACTCTTCTTTGGTGGGACGGACAGAAAGTGATGCCACTACCAACTTATTAACGCAGACATGGTATGGTGTCTCGTTAAAAGAAGGTAATAACACCATCTCTGCACAAGTAGTTGGAGGAAAAGAATCCCCTGTAACGGTGCAAGTCGCAGTCCGGGGAGCGCCACAGCGACTAACTTTAGAAACTGTTGAGTCTCGTATCCCGGCAGATGGACGTTCCATAGCCACAATTCGGGGTCAACTCATTGATGCAAGTGGCAATCGCTCTAATCGTGATGCTGTTGTCACTTTGATAGCCACTGCTGGGGAGTTTGTCGGGAAAGACTTCAAACCCGATGAACCCGGATTTCAAGTGGAGGCGAAAGGGGGACAATTTACAGGGATTTAGCGATCGCAACTCAAAGCAGAAACTGTCCGAATTCGGGCGATCGCTAATGATTTAGAAGCCTTTACCCAACTACAATTTGAAACGGCACTGCGTCCGAGTTTGGTGACAGGAGTAATAGATTTACGTTTGGGCGCTAGAGGTACAAATTATTACGGCAGTTTCCGTGATTTCCTCCCTCCTGACAAAGACAACGGGACGCAATTAGATTTCCACTCAGCGATATTTGCCACTGGTGCGATCGGGGAATGGTTATTTACAGGCGCATATAACAGTTCTCGTAGCCTCAATGAAGATTGCAACTGCGATAATCGTCTGTTTAGAACTTACCAATCCAGTGAGCAAAATTATCCTGTCTATGGCGATAGCTCGAAAGTTGATGTCGTCGCTCCTTCCATTGACAGCGTATATCTGCGTTTTGAGCGCTCAACTGGTATTCCCGGATCTTCCTCTGATTATGCCATGTGGGGTGACTACAACACAGAAGAATTTGCGCGGCGATCGCAGCAATTTACTTCTATCACCCGTCAACTCCACGGTTTTAAGGCTAACTACAATTTAGGTAACTTACAAATTACAGGTTTGTATGGCAACCATTTAGAAGGGTTTCAACGAGATACCATTGCTCCCGATGGTACTAGTGGTTATTACTTCCTATCTCGCAGAATACTACAACCAGGTAGCGAAAATGTCTTTATTGAGTTAGAAGAACTCAATCGTCCTGGGACTGTACTAGAACGCAAACAGCTTAACCGAGGCCCAGACTACGAAATCGACTACGATCGCGGCACATTATTATTCCGCGAACCCATCCTCCGCACCGATATTGATCAAACCGGACAAGTATTGGTACGCCGGATTGTTGTTAGCTATCAATACGACAGCGAAGATTCTGATAGCAATATCTATGCTGGTCGTTTGCAATATAACCTTTCCCGTAAGCTGAACTCTGAAAGCTGGATTGGAGCAACTTACGTTCAAGAAAATCAGGGAGTGCGTGACTTTCAACTCTACGGTGCAGATGCGCTGATTTCTTTGGGTAATCAGGGTAACTTAATCGCAGAATATGCCCATTCCACTAATGATTCTGACGTTGTGGGAAAGGTTAGCGGTGAAGCGTACCGACTGGAAGCTGAGGGACAAATTACTAATGGAATTCAAGGTCGTGCTTATTATCGCTTTGCCGATACAGGTTTTGCCAATAATGCCACTATCAGCTTTGTCCCAGGACAAACCCGTTATGGAGCGCAGGTTACAGCTAAACTGACCTCAACCACCAATGTCAGAGTGCAATATGACCACGAAGACAATTTTGGGATTGCTCCCCAACCTCTAGATACCTTTGAAGAACTGTTTACACCGCGTTCTGAAGCGATACCTGGGAGCAAAGTTGATAATTCGCTGACGACGATTTCCGCCGGGATTCAACAACGCTTGGGTAAAGCTACCTTTGATGTGGATTGGATTCATCGTCATCGAGAAGACCGCATCCCCGACAGCGCCCTAAGTAGTACTTCTGATCAACTGCGTTCACGAAGTGCGGACTCCGTCCGTTCGCGTTTTTCAGTCCCCATTGCGAAGAACTTGACTTTTCAGGCGCAAAATGAATTAAGTTTATCTTCCCAAAAAGATACTGTTTACCCAGACCGTACCATCTTCGGGTTGAATTGGGCAGCAATTCCTGGTGTGAATATCAGTTTGGCCCAACAGTTTTACACTAGCGGTCAATATTCGGGTAATTCCATCACCAGCTTGAGTGTCAACGGTGAACACAAACTCGGATCAGATACTACTTTGATCGGTCGTTACTCAATTTTGGGTGGTGCGAATGAAATGACTACTCAAGGAGCAATTGGTCTAAATAATCGTTGGACTATTGCTTCGGGATTGCGGCTGAACGTTGCTTATGAACACGTATTTGGCAACTTCTTCGGACGGACTGGAGCAGGCCAACAATATGCCCAACCCTTCGCTTTTGGTCAATCAGCATCTGCGATCGGCTTTGATGGTGGCGATAGCTACAGCGTTGGGCTGGAATACTCTGATAATCCGCAGTTTCAAGCCAGCGTCCGTTATGAACATCGTTCTTCTTCTAGTGGTAGCAATACAGTAATTACCGCAGGTGCTACGGGTAAAATTTCTCCGGCTCTCACAGCTTTAGTACGTTATCAACAAGCCGGTTCTTCCAATCAAAAGCTTTCAGGATTGGGAGATACTGCTAACTTGAAGCTGGGTTTAGCTTACCGCGACCCCAATAGCGATAAATTTAATGCCTTATTGCGTTATGAATATCGCCAAAATCCATCAACCATCCCTGACACCATCCTGTTAGGGAGTGGTACGGGTTCCCAAGACCATACCTTTGCTTTAGAAGCTATTTACGCTCCTAACTGGCAATGGGAATTCTATGGTAAGTATGCCTTGCGTAACAGTACTTCTTACATAGCCAGTGATTTAGCTGGTACTAGCACAGTAAATCTGGCCCAATTACGCGCTACCTATCGTTTGGGATATAGCTGGGATTTGGTGGGTGAGGCTCGTGTAATTAGTCAGTCTAGCTACAGCGAAACAGGGTTTGTTGTAGAAACAGGCTACTACCTCACGCCTAACCTGCGCGTTTCGGCTGGATATGTGTTTGGTAAAGTTGATGATCGGGATTTTTCAGGAACACGTTCTGCGGGAGGCGCGTATTTAGGCTTTACGGTTAAGCTCAACGAATTGTTTGAGGGTTTTGGACAACAAAAGATTCCGCCACGCCAGCCACAGGAATCTGCAATGAAAACTTTGGTGAATAAACTCAAAGCCGCAATGACAGGGATGCAAAGGCGTGAAATATAAAGCGGTTATTTGTACAGACGTAGCACCACTAAGTCTCTACAAACCGAAGTAATGACAATTGAATTAAGTGATTTTGCTTAGAAGTTCAACCCTTACCCGTGGGAATACTATTGTAGTAACTTTGAATCTAGTGAAAAAACGCTTCAATTTTCATTCTGATATCTGTAAATTTAATTTATAAATTCAACATTATTGCTTGCAAATTATGTATTTTTATTGGAATTAAATGATGAAATCTTTATTGAAAAATTTAAGAGCGATCGCCATAGTAAATATCGATGAAAATGATAGATTTACTCCGACTATAGGCAACCTAATAAAAAAAACTATGGAAAAGCCATTAACAATTAGCTGCCAAAAACTATGGCTGAGTAGCTTCGGCTTTTTTTTGTGTATTTTAGGAAATAGTATTATCCAACCTAGCTGGGCTGAAGGCAGCAAAGAGTTAGTTTCTGATGGTGGATACAGACCCTATCTAGAATGGTCAGATTTAACAGCAGCAGGTATTGTTCGGAAAACCACACTCAAAGTTTATGTGGAAGCGGGAGAAACAGTTAATCTTGGCTCTAGTGTGATTACTAGTTCCTCGAACCCACAAGA
The DNA here is from genome assembly GCF_020829495.1 of Nostoc favosum CHAB5714. GTDB lineage: Bacteria > Cyanobacteriota > Cyanobacteriia > Cyanobacteriales > Nostocaceae > Nostoc > Nostoc favosum. Next base: position 8,709 of record NZ_JAIVFQ010000025.1, read on the forward strand.
TATCGTTTACCGCAGTCCCTTTAATAATCAAAATGGCTTTTGTGATGTTCTGAATTCTGGTTTTGGTTTCATTGACACCGTTGCCAAAGAAGGGGCCGGCCCCTTACCTAATCCCGGTGGCTATACCCCTTGTAGTTTTGTCGCTACAGAAACTGGTATTTACGAAGTTCAATTTCGTTCTCCAAATACAACTGGTACAGGTAATCCGCCGCCTAGAACCACAACGGCAGCATTTCCTACAGGTAGTACTCAACTTTCAGGGGTAGCCGCTTGGGATATTACAGTTCGAGATGGTAACGGCGTTACCAAAACAGGGCGAGTATTTACCAACTATATCGCTATGAATATGGGGGCAAATGCTAGTGGTGGCACTCCCGTAGCACTCAACTCTAAGCTTTATATTCAAACCAAAGATGGGTATCGGTACGAAACTGACATGAATGGAGTCGATCCCTTTGGTTTCATCTTTTTTGCTAATAGCCGAGGATATATTGATAGAACAAATAACAGCACTGTTTACCATTCTGCTGGCGGCGCTACTGATAATAGTTTGAACTTTAGCGGTAATGTGCGAGTCCAAGATCCAAATGTTGCTGATACATCAACAGACATTACCCACCTAGTTTTTTTCAATCGACCCGACACCGCAACCCTCAATGGTTTGAGTATTCCTATAGCAGCGACTGTTCCGACAGTACCGATTTCGTTCAAATTCACTGGGGGTACTGGAGGTAGTGGGAACCAAACTCCTGTGGGTGTCGGAGGCAATTTTAGCTTCAACGCTGTCTCAACTGGTAGCTATCAAATAATTATTGACACCAACAATGATGGCATTTATGACCCTAGTAGCGATAGAGTACTACAAAATGTGCTGTCTGTCGGCTCAAGTGTGGTGGCTTGGGATGGGAAGAATGCAAGTGGGACAAATCTCCTACCTCTACCAGGAAATGTACCATACAATGCCATAATCACAACACGGTCTGGTGAATATCACTTTCCTATGTTGGATGCCGAAAATAATCAGCTGGGGTTTAAAATCACAATGGAAAACCCTCCTAGTGCTTTCCCCAACCTTGTAGATCAAAATGGACAGCAGGTTGGATCGACTACCATTTATTACAACGACAACAATTATACTACCGCTAATAGTACGGCGATGAACTTAAATCCTACGGGAAGTATGGTAGCTACTAACCCACGTAATGCCGCTAGAGGGATCAATAGTGCGTTAGGAGAGCATGAATTTAGTGGTAGTTATGGAGACTTTAAGGGAATAGATACTTGGACATATTTCCCAAGTCAAGCAATCACTACTCCCTTGGTAATTACTACTAACACTCAAGCAAATGTCAGAGGAACCAAATCTGTTCGCTTCCTCACAGACAATGATAGTAGTGGAACAGTGACTGTAGGCGATCGCATCGAATATACCATCACTTACTCCAACCTGAATCCAGGTAATAGCGATGCAATTAACTTTGTCATTAACGACTCATTACCCTCACAGTTAAACTCTGTGAGTGCAGCAATTACTGCTGCAACTTCGGGGAATAACATCACAATCAATCCTAGTTACAACGGTGCTGGTGTTGTTGCTGTTACAAATTCTGGAACTCTACGTGTAGGCGATACTATCACCATTAAAATTACTGCCACGATTAATAATGCCAATGGCGGTAATCCAATTAGTAACCAAGCAAATGCTACTTTCAACACACCAGATAATGCTACGGGAACTGCTGGTACAGTGTTCACAGATGCAGACTCTGCTGGCGCTACGAATAACCCACCTACCCCCGGTAATTCGTTCTTGCAAATTACTGATAATGGTGTAGACACTGGTAATAATCCTGCCAATACGGCAGATGATGACCCCACTTTATTTACAGTATTAAATATTATTAGTTCTAATCCTAAGTTGCTGTTAACTAAACGCATTACCCGCATCAATAACCAAGATTTAACTGATATTGTAAATGGTCGCAGTGACGTTGTTATTACTGATGCCAACTATGTACCAGAACCCTATGCTACTGATGATGACGATTCTAAATGGCCTGCTAATTACTTGCGAGGATTGATTAATGCTGGCACTGTTAAGCCAGGAGATGAATTGGAATACACCATCTATTTTCTTTCCAATGGTCTGGGTAATGCAACTAATGTTAAATTCTGTGACTTAGTTCCGACTAATGTTAATTTTATTCCTAGTGCTTTTAATAGTATGACTCCTAATGATGGTGGCTTACCAGGGGCAGATCAAGGTATTGCCTTAGGTATTGGTTCCACTACACCGACGGTTTATTTGAGTAATGTAGCAGATAGCGATCGCGCGCGTCTTTATATAGCTAACGACTCAGCTACACCATCATACTGCGGTCTCAACACCAATGGTGCAGTTGTGGTCAATATTACAGCCCCAAGTTTACCCAATCTACCCCCAGCCACTGGATCTGGCACACCAGCTAATTCTTATGGCTTTGTTCGCTTCCGCGCCAAGGTGAAATAGGGCAAGGGGAAGCGAGCAGGGGGAAAGAGGATTTTCCGATTTTTGCACAGATGTGGTAAAACTGTAACTAATTAGCCGGATATGATATCACCCCTCAAAATTAGAGCGAACGTACAGTAATGAGTCCAGGAAGGTGGACGAGAACTTATGTAGTAGCAAATTATATTCGCCCAATCCTTTTAAAAGATTTTCTTAGACAGACAAGGCTTGTTTGACTTCAACTGGTTCACCCGTCAAGCTAAAAGGGCGAACTTCGGTAATTTTTACCTTTACTAACTGCCCTTTCAATTCTTTGATGTCGCCACTGAAGAATGTTAGACGATTACCGCCAGTGCGTCCCATCACCTGAGCTTGATCTTTTGCATTTTGGTCTTCTACTAAAACTTCTTCAATGCGTCCAAAGTAACGTTGCGATCGCTCGGCTACTTTCAAGTTTCCTAAATGATTCAGGCGTTGGAGGCGATCGCTTTTAATTTCTTCACTTAGCTGATTATCCCACAACGCGGCTGGTGTCCCTGGACGCGGCGAATATGCTGCTGTATTTAACATATCAAAGCCAATATCTTCCACCAGTTTCAGGGTATTTTCAAACTGTGCTTCTGTCTCCCCAGGAAAACCGACAATCGCATCGGCACTAATGGAAGCATCTGGCATATACCGCCGAATCGTATCGATAATCCGGCGATATTTTTCATGGGTATAACCCCGCGCCATCGCCTTTAAAAGTTCATTATCCCCAGATTGAAAGGGAATATGGAAGTGTTTGCACACCTTTGGCAACTCAGCACAAGCCTTAATTAATCTCTCTGTAAAATAACGGGGGTGGCTAGTAGCAAATCTTAACCTTTCAATCCCTGGTACATCATGGACGTAATAAAGTAAATCTGTGAAGTTGTGCAGATGCCGTCCTTCTGATGTTGCTCCCGGCAAATCTCTGCCGTAAGCGTCAATATTTTGACCAAGTAGAGTAATTTCCTTGTAACCTTGCCGTCCTAATTCTTCCATTTCAGCTCGGATAGCTGAGGGTATACGAGATTGTTCAACACCGCGCACATTGGGAACTACACAGTAGGTGCAGCGTTCGTTACAGCCGTAAATTACATTTACCCAAGCTGTTACCTTACTATCCCGTCGCGGCTGGGTGATATCTTCAATAATATGAACAGACTCGGTTGCGACAACTTGGTTGCCGTCGAAGACTGACTCCAGCAAATCTTTGAGACGGTTGGCATGTTGTGGCCCCATTACCAAGTCTAATTCTGGGACTCGCCGCAATAGCGCTTCACCTTCTTGCTGGGCAACACAACCTGCAACTATGAGTGTTAAATCAGGCTGCTCATGCTTACGCTTTGCTTGTCTGCCGAGGTAGGAATATACTTTTTGCTCGGCATTATCCCGAATTGTGCAGGTATTGTAGAGAATTACATCTGCATTATTCGGATCTTCTGACCATTCAAAGCCCATGTCTTCCAAAACGCCAGCCATGCGCTCTGAGTCAGCTTTATTCATCTGACAACCGAAGGTAGTGATGTGGTAGTGGCGTTTAGAAGTGGTCATGTTGCTTAGTTAACCAGTTAGAGTGAGGTTATTCTTTAGCCTCAAAGTCAACTTTATCATAAATATCTGATAGAATGATTTGAAATTGAATAGAGGATAGTGTTACAATACTACTCTCTTCTTCATACTCTGAGAAAATCCATTTATTTTCGTCAGTTTTAGAATACTGTTCTAGATGATTTTTGTACTGATCAATCAGAACATATTCCTGAAAACTGGGGATGGTGCGATAAGCCGCAAATTTTTCATCTCTATCATAGCTTCTGGTAGATTTGGATAGCACTTCACAAATCACTAAGGGATTAGTAATTGTATCTGTACGTCCTTCAGAAAATTCTAATGAACCTGCAACAACCATGACATCAGGATATGTATGAATTCGCTTTTTGGGAATCCATAGACGTTGATCGGCGACGAATACTCGATAAGGTTGTCGCTTCAAAGCAAAATTCAGGGTTGCACTCACATTAAGAGCTATTTGGTTGTGATTTGGTGTTCCACCTGTCATGGGTATAATTTGACCATCTATATATTCATGACGATACTCGGAAATGACTTCTAGTTCTAGGTATTCTGTGGGAGAATAATGGCGTTTTTCTTGTAATTGCATAGGGCAAGATTTTTGGGATTTTTGATTTTGCATTGACCAGATGCGAAAAATTTATGTCTGATCAATGCTATTTGTTTTTTTGTTTTTTAACGCAGAGGATCGCTAAGGGAAACGCAGAGGAAACGCAGAGGGTTTGTTAGGCTGGGTTCCAAGTGCCGTGGAAGCTGTGGGGGATGACGCTGGGTAATCCTAGTTTGCAAACGGGTTCGGCATCCAGGCGATCGCTATCAAATATCCAAACTTCGCTAGTATGAGAATTAGCATCGTAGACAACGGTTAGTATCCAAGCTTGTTCAGGGTTTTGGGTGTCTTGGGCGTGGATGGGTTCTGAAGGATAACGGTTTTCTCCTAAGTCTGCTTCGGTGAGGGTTTCAGTTTTGTTGTCGAAGCGGGCGATCGCATTTACTACTTCTTGGCTAATATCTGTTCCTGAACGGAATGTTGACATATATGTGTAACGGGAAGGTTGTCCGACGTTTTGCTGTGGTACATTCGGAAATTCACAATATCTGTTTAATAGTTGCTGAATTGACGTAACTTTGCCAGTTTGGGGATGCAGATGAACTCGCCCTAGTGTACTTTTAGCTGGGGTGTGAGTCTCACCTGTAGCTACTTCCTTGAGATATTGGTTAGTTTGAAAATCTTCATAACGGGCGATATCCACAATCACTGAGCCGCTAGCATCTACATAACCGTTACCAAAATGCCATTGGAACCAAGGTTCGGTTTCTCCACGACTCACCACAGATAGGGTTTCTCGATCAATAACTAAAATCTGAGTTCCTAATCTAGGTTGCCACTCTAGCGAATCACTATAGTTGTTTATCCCTATTAGCAGGGGTAAGACATTCACCCGCACTGGCGGAAGGAAAAATACAATATATTGTCCTGCTAAAATAAAATCATGCACCAATGGTATACCATCTAGCTGGTATGCGGCTTGTTGGATAATCCGGCCAGTCGAATCGCTTTTGTAAATATTAAGCGTCGCATTTAGTCCAGGGCTGATGCCAAAGTTAAAAATCTCCCCTGTTTGCTTGTCACGCTTATAATGTGCGGAATAGTTTAATCCTTTAGTTAACCCCCCTAAATCATCTTCGCCCGAAGTTTCTAAAGTTTGTAAATCGAGGGCGTGGGGTTTACCACCTTCCCACAGCGCCAAAAGTTTATCTGGAAGTGCTAGCACTGAAGTGTTGGCAGCATTCTTGATGGGCTTTTGCCATTGATTCCAAATTGGCCCTGGTGCAGTCATGCCATAATTGCCGTAGAGTAGTTTACCTGCTGCGGCTTCTTCTTGATAGCCAGAGGTTTGCACGTAGCGATAAACCCCGGTTGCGACTGCATCGTTAAAATTTACAGCCAGAATTGCTCCATCTCCATCAAACCAGTGTCCCATGCGAATGCCACCGCGTTCTAGCCGTGCGGGGCCATTGCGGTAAAGTGTGCCACGCAAACCATCTGGAATTTTGCCAGAGAGTATTGGCAGTTGGGTAGGGGGAAATTCTGTAGCTGGTTTAGCGTTAGCGAAGCTCACCGTACCCCTACGGGGAAGCAAGCTACGCGTAGCGTCTCGCAGAGAAGGTATCGCACCTGCCCAAGCTTTTTTATTTGACTTTTTCTCAATGGTATGCATATAAAATATTTGCTTGATAAATTATCGATGTACATAGTTGCATTCTTACATTTTCATCTTTGTTGCAATTTTTTAACAATGCCTCTGGCTGTAGATGTATAGAGGCTTTGACAGGATATTATATCATGTCCGCCAAGTTACCCATAATAAAAGAACCCCACCCCCAACCCCTCCCCGCTTGCGGGGAGGGGAGCGAAAGCGTAGCTTTTGCGGGGTGGGGTTCTTCGGGTTTAATAAGTAATCAAGCGGACATGATATTACTCGTTAAGTGAGCTAGCTCATAGTAACCAATAGGAATAACCACTAAATTGAAGTCAATCAACATTCCCAGTGGTTCAAGATACTATGATTAGCCAACAAACAATAGATATCGTTAAATCTACAGCACCTGTTTTGAAAAAGAACGGCCAGCGAATTACAACTCGGATGTATGAAATTATGTTTCAAAACCATCCAGAAATCAGAGAGCAATTTGATATGTCTGCTCAAGCAAATGGTTCTCAGCCTGCGAGGTTGGCTACAGCAGTTTATGGCTATGCTGCCCAAATTGATAATCTGCCTGCTTTAAAATCGATGGTGGAAAAGATTGCCCATCGTCATGTGCAAACCCATGTTACACCAGAGCAATATCCTATTGTTGGAGAAAGTTTACTGCAAGCGATGAAAGATGTTTTAGGGGAAGCAGCTACAGAAGAAGTTATGGCGGCTTGGAGTGAAGCTTATCAGGCATTGTCTCAGGTTTTCATTCATAGAGAACATGACATATATATAGATGAAGAGAAAAAACCACAGCTTGTGCATTCCTAACGATAAGACTTAGTGTCATAACAACAGCTTGAGGGTTTGTTATGACAACTTCAACGTTTATAACCACAGCTTGAGTGTTTGTTACAACAACTTCAACGTTTCTAACTACAGCTTAAGCATTCATAACAACAGCTTAAGTTGTATTAACAACAGCTTCAACTTTACTTATAATAACTGGAGTTGTAGTAACTACAGCTTGAGCATTCATAACAACAGCTTAAGTTGTATTAACAACAGCTTCAATTTTACTTATAATAATTGGAGTTGTAGTAACTACAGCTTGAGCGTTTGTTACAACGACTCAAATTCTGCTAATGAAAGCTTTTAGCGTAGCGACTTCAGCAAGCGGGAACTCTTCTAAATATAGTTTCGTTGCTTCTCGCAAATTAGCGATCGCTTCTTCTATCGTCTCTCCTTGGCTGGCGGTTCCCACCTCTGGACATTCAGCTACATAAACATCCTCTTCCCAGTGCAAGATTGCTGTAAAGGTTTGAGTTTTTGTATTTTTAGCCTGTTGTAATGATATGATGTCCGGGTAATTAACCATAATAACCGGAACCCCACCCCGCAAAAGCTGCGCTTTAGCTCCCCTCCCCGCAAGCGGGGAGGGGTTGGGGGTGGGGTTCTTTTATTATGGGTGATTTGGCGGACATGATATGAACTCATGGAGCGTTTATCTGGCTATCTTTTCATTTTTCTATTGTTGCTTAACTATCTGGAACCAACAACATCCGCGCCTCAATGGCTTCCCAGGTTTGGGGTGACACCCGCACTGCTGCTTGTTTGCATTGGATGATGAGGTGAGTAGCGTAGAGATAATTTCCCAGTGCTTTCGCTTCTTCCTCAGATAAATCAATCATTTCTAGGGTGAGATGGAAAGCTTTGAGTAAGGTTTGTTGCAGGTGTTTAGCAAATGCCAGATGCACTTCCCTTGGCTGTTTATCATCAGGAATTTTCGCTTTCAGTGCTTTTAATTTAGCGACCAGTGTAGTAAAATCAATGTTGTTGGTGAGATAAGAATAGCCGTTGTGATTTAAAGCTGTGATATGTTATGGCGCTTGTGGTATTCAATAATATATTGCTCAGATGCTTGATAAATTAATTTTGTGGTTTTCTCATCTAAAGGGCGGTCAAGTGTGTTTATATAAATAATGTCAGCAAAATGTTTAACTGCTGCATCTGGTGCAACTTCCGGCAGTGCAATCAGCTGATCTAAAGTGACATGATTAACTCCAGATAGTGCAATAATGTAAACGCTCATCAAAGACTCCTTATTATAAAATAAGCAAGATGTCTGCTTCACGAATAGACTATTACATTTTTTACAGTTTTCATAGTAGTAAATACCTGCCCTTGTGCAGTGATTTGGTATGATATGAAGCAGGTTCTATAAGCTACAAAAGGTGAAACAGCTAATTCCGGGTCTATTATGACAACTACACCAAGCTTCAATTCCTGGGTTATCTGTCCCCAACCAAATCCTCAAGCCAACTTGCGTTTATTCTGCTTCCCCTACGCTGGTGGGAACTCGGCGATTTTTCGCACCTGGCCTAATAATCTACCTAGTAATGTCGAAGTCTGCGCTGTGGAATATCCGGGACGAGGAAGACAGATTAAGTCAGCACCATTGACGCGATTAGAATCTCTTGTTGAAGCGATCGCTCCAATTCTCATGCCATACTTAGACAAACCATTCGCCTTCTTCGGTCACAGTATGGGCGGATTAGTTAGCTTTGAGTTGACCCATCTACTTCGTCAGTATAGTCTTGCTCCCTTTCACCTCTTCATCTCTGCTCGTCGCGCCCCGCAAACCCCGTTCACAAAACCACCCCTCCATATCCTATCAGACCCTGATTTGCTCAATGAGCTACGCAGTCTTAACGGTACACCCAAACCAGTACTAGAAAGCCAGGAACTAATGCAGATGTTCCTCCCCATTTTGCGGGCAGATTTTGCCGTTCTGGAAACTTATATTTACACTCAAAAACAGCCTCTGGAGTGTCCTATTACTGTTATTGGTGGTTTGCAAGACCAAGAAGTTAATCATGAGGAACTGCAAGCATGGCAAGAGCAGACGATTGCTGCTTTCTCATTACATGAGTTCAACAGTGACCACTTTTTTATCCATTCACAGCAAGAATTATTATTAAAACTTATATCTCAAGAATTGCAGATGCGTCAGCGTAGCTCGTATTAGTACAGCGCGGTTTTAAACAAGCAAAAGCCTTGATATACAAAACTTTTGACTTTTGACTTTTGACTTTTGACTTCCGCCTTGCGGTACTGGTCATCACACAAAAAAGAGTTAGGAGTCAGAATATAGAATTTTCCTGACTCGCTGAACTTCTTATATACAATATTTCTACTGTTTATTTTTGGGTAGCGATCGCTAACTTTGCCCCTTCAACTTGACGTACCCGATCCATCACCGCTACTACCCGACCATAATCAACTTTCTCATCAGCATTAATAATTACCAACACTTCTGGGTTAGAACCAACTAGAGTACGTACTTGCTTTGTCAAATCATCAATTTCAATTGGTTTACGGTTCAAACTCACTTGTTCTTTTTCATCTACCGTAATCGTAATTTTAGTGGGAACTTGCTGTTGTTTCGCTGTGCTGGCCTTCGGTAAATTTACTGGTAAACCTTCTGAGCGGGTTAAAAACAGAGTTGACATGATAAAAAATGTCAAAATTGCAAATATCACGTCAATCATCGGCACGATGTTGATCTGTAATGGAAGTTCTGGCTCATCTGGTAGACGCATACGTTTTTTCTCCTCGTTCATAGCGACGGCGGTAAAGTAATTCTAGCTGTCCCCCATACTCCTGAATTAGTGCAATTTGCCGTTGGTACAGTCCCCGGAAGGTATTGGCAAACATGAGTATGAATATAGCAACTATCAATCCTGATGCTGTTGATACTAGAGCCTCACTAATCCCAGCCGTAACACTTGCCGTTTTGCTACCTCCCACGTCACCAAGATTTAGGGAAGCAAAGGAGGCTATCAATCCTAATACTGTGCCGAGAAGACCCAACAGTGGTGCCAGACTAATGATTGTCTCGAAAAGGTTTTGGAAACGTTTTAACACAGGTATCTCAGCCTGCGATTCGCTTTCTAAGGCCAAACGAAATTCCTCTGGATTTGGCTCCTCTAGTTCTAAAGCCGCCAGAAAAATCCGGGCGAGTGGCAAATCTGCGTTTTTCTGAAGTTTATCCATTGCACCGACAACATTATCGAGACGGTAGAGATTCAAAACATCTCGCACCACGCGGCTTTGACGCTGATTAATCCTTACCCAAAACCTGATCCGCTCGATGATCAGTGCCACACCCAATACCGAAAACGCCAACAGGGGCCACATGACGATACCACCTGCTGCAAACAAATTCTGAATTCCCATGTAGTGCCTCTATAACGTCGTCCACAATACAAAATCAGACTACCAGAATCTAGATAAAAGCTGAAACTTTTTCTCAATAAAATATAAAATATAATGATAAATTTTTCAAATGTAATGCTTATGACTTTTATTTACTTGTTTGTTTGTTTTACATAAATTAATTTAATTTAATTGCAACAAAAATTAATTTTGTCCAAAAACCATGATATTGATGGTTTGATAAAGATGTTTTTGCTAGTGCAGGGTTCCGTAACGCGATCGCAATTAATTTTAATTTTTTACTTGATATTTGTAACCTTGCATTCTAAGATAACTAAATTAGTGAGAATAGGTAGCAATAGCTATGAGCTTTTCTGGCATTACTGTCGAGCAACGTTCCAAAGAAGTTGAGGCTCTCAAGTCTTTTCTGACTTACAGTCTAATAGGTTCACTGGCGCTGCATATCGGCGTACTGTCCTCAGGCATAAGTAATTATTTGACGAGAGTCCCTACGGGAGAAGAAGAACCAATAGAGGTGGCGATCGTTGATTCTCCGGCTGCGGAACCAGAAAAACCGCTTGAAAAAATTCCAGAAGAACCCAAAAAATTACCAGAAGTTGTTCAAAAACAGTCTATAGAAACTCCCCAAGTACAAAAACCAGTACAAGAATTTATTGAAAGACCAAAAATTGAACCAGTTGAACAACCAAAACAAACTACTCAAATTCAGCCAGTTGAACAACCAAAACAAACTACTCAAAACCCACAGCCAACAAATACGCAAATTGCTCCGAAGCCATTCGTCCCTGTTACAACTGTTGCTCCTCAAGGTGGCTCAGGTGGCGGCTCTGGTGTTGGTTTAGGCTCAGGTAGTGGCATTGCTGTAGGTACTGGCAGTGGTACTGGCACTGGCGGAGGTACTGGCACTGGCACTGGCGGTGGCATTGGCACTGGTACTGGCACTGGCACTGGTAGCGGTACTGGCACTGGCACTGGTAGCGGCACTGGTAGCGGCACTGGTAGCGGCACTGGCAGTGGAATTGGCAATGAAGTAGGAAACCGTCCGCCAGTAGCAACAGCGCCAACAGTGCCAACACCTCCAAAAATTAACAGTTCAGGTAATGCTAATGGTCGTGCAGCCTGCCGCGAATGTAATGCCAAATATCCAGAGGCAGCAAGACGGCGAGGAGTTGAAGGCAGAGTAGAAGTAGCTGTCGATAGTGATGCAGAAGGCAATGTTACCAATGTGCGGCTAACCAGATCCAGTGGAAACCGTGAATTGGATGAAGCCCAATTGAGACAAGCGCGTGAGTGGAAATTAAAACCCACAGAAGGTGGTAGACAAGGGGTGTCTATAGCCACTGAATTTGCCATAAAAGGTTCACGGCGATCGCGCCAAGTTCAAGAACGGCAAGCACAAAGAGAAGCAGAACAAAGAACTCGGCAGGCAACTACTGCAAACTCGACACAGCAAACTTCAACACGCAGGCGACGAGAGTTAACACCCGCATCTAATGAAGCTAGAGCCACAAGACCAGCAGAATCTCGATTGAGTCGGCGGCTGCGTCGTCAGCCTGTGGAAAGCGCTGCCCCCAGATCATCTGAAGCTAGGACAACTCGCACTCAAGGAAATGCAAGAGAGTCTTTACGCCGTATCCGGCGTGAACGAGCGGCTACTAATTCATCACAACAGCCACAAACAACCACAAATCGGAGGCGGCGAAGAGATAATAACACTAGCCAGAACAAGTTGCGGGACTCTTTGCGCCGTTTACGCCAACAACCTCAATCACCTCAATCGCAACCTGCTGCTCCCAGTCAAGAGTAGCTACGGTGGTTAAAAGTGATGTCCCGCAAGGAACTGAAGTTCCTTGCTAATAGCAAAAGTCATCTGAAAGATGACTAAGATATACCCAAAAATCTTTAGTCTACTTGAGTAGACTAAAGCTTCTAGCGTTGAACTTTAGTTCCAGGCGGGTGAGTCAGCCAAGAGTTATCAGTTATCAGTTATCAGTTATAACTGTTAACTGTTGACTGTTCACTGATTTAAGCTATTTCTAGGCTTTTGTTGACACCAATGCAGTTCGGTCTTCTCCTAAAGAGAGAGGTTAGTCGAACTCACCTTAATCTAAATCCGTAGATGGACGCAGATGGACGCAGATAATTTTGATAATTAATTATCTGTGTTCATCTATTTTGATTAGTTATGAATGAAGAATTAGCAACTAATTTTAAGCTACACATTAACCACTGGACTGATGCTGCTGCTCGTAAGGCTTTTGTCTGTGATGTTACATTTGAAGGAAGGATGATAAGTGATGTCTACGACGGGCTACGCCTACGCGCTTTTTCTCATCTAGAGCAACCAATACCCCACTCTCTACAACATAAGTGGGTATTATTGTCAAGTGAACTTGCGGTAAGTATAAATAGTTCACTTCCTTGCTTCGAGGTGAGTGATGCAGCCTAAAGTTATTTTTGGGAATGCTGCCAGCGAAGGTGCAAATCGCTGGGGTTGGTTTATGGGTTACTTTATCACCCCAGATGATGATCCTCGCTCAACCACAGCGCTAGAAATGAAGTGGGGTGTCCATAAAGCAGGAGACTGTAGAACCGAGTGGGGAGTAAATGACACCGCAGCCACTCTTTCCATCTTGATTAATGGCCAATTTTGCCTTCAGTTTGAGGATAGGGAGATGATTCTATCTCGTGAAGGTGATTATGTGCTGTGGTGTGCGGGTGTGCCACATTGTTGGGTTGCTCAGTCCGACTGTACTATTTTGACGGTAAGATGGCCTTCAACACCAGGTGATAGTGTAGCAGTGCGATCGCCACAATAATAATTTTAAAACCACATTCCGCACTTCTTTGGAATAAAGCGGTAACTATTCACGGTTAGACAAATTAAGTTCAAATCAAGCCAAGAGCAAGACGGACTTTTATACTTAGTACATGAATAGTATGGTGGTGTTAATGTTCCAGCAGTAGCGCGTGCTTTCCTAAGCGAATATTTGCTCAATTGGACAGAAAATTCTATTTGGAATAAAGTGCGAACTTGCATGATTGCCAATTTTACAACTTATTAGTCAATAGTTTATATAGCGGTTCCCATTCAGATGTGGTACAACATTACATCACGAGGTGTAGGGGCACGGCAGTGCCCATTGGTGTCAACTTAAGTTACAAATAGCTTAACTGTTGGCTGACTCACCCGCCTTGAACTAAAGTTCTTTGGCTTTTAGCTAAAGTCTACTCAAGTAGACTAAAGATTTTTGGATATATATTTAGTCATCTTCAGATGACTTTCGCTATTAGCAAGGAACTTCAGTTCCTTGTGGGACATGAGTTTTGCGTTAAGTTGACACGTATGGGCAGTGCCGTGCCCCTACGGGTGTACCTCACGTAAACTCCAAGCGCTATAGCTTTTGATGACACATTAACACAGTCAATCTCCCAAATATTAAGCAAAGTTACGTCCAGCACTGCTGTGAATAATGAAAATGGTTGCCTTTTTAATTGGAGCAAATTTTATAATTTTATTTTAGATTACTCATCCTAAATTAAAGAATCTTAATCAAAAATCTCATCTTAAAGGATGTATTTCAATATTTCTAAGGACTGATGAAGTAGTGTTAATTGTCATAGTTAATTGAAATTACTTAATTTAATATCAGGAGTCGTTATTGTGGAAAGTAATAGCAAACAACTCATAATTATTGGCGGAGCCGAAGATAAAAAGGAAGATTGTGAAATCCTGCGCGAGTTTGTACGACGTGCTGGGGGTACGAAGGCAAGAATAATAATTATGACAGCAGCAACAGAACTACCTAGAGAGGTTGGAGAAAATTATATTAGAGTATTTGAACGGTTAGGATGTGAAGATGCTCGGATTGTTGATACGGAAACTCGTGATGATGCATCTTCTTCTAGTGCATTAGAAGCTGTCAGCAAAGCCACAGGAATATTTTTTACTGGAGGAGATCAAGCTCGGATCACAAGCGTCCTTAAGGACTGGATGTCAGCTACAGCCTGATCTAAGCGTTCTTGATTGCGGGCTGCGTAGGCGTAGCCCGTCGCAGACATCGCTACATTTACACCCTCACTATAAAGTGCTTTGGCGGTGGCTAAACCAATTCCCGCACTTCCTCCTGTGACGATCGCTGTTTTACCTGATAATTTTAGTTCTAAACTCATACTACCTTACGCTCAAAAATGTAATTTACTTGCGAACCAATAATATTGCCGATTGAGAGCCTGTATTGTGGATATCCAAGATGACTCGACTTTCCTCAGATGTACAACCCAGAAGTATCTTGATTTCTGTATCTCGCTTTTCCAAGTCAACACCACAAATGACGGCAGTTACTGTTTTACTAGACAAGCTACCTATCCAGACATCAATATCATTTCCATCTCCAGAGCGAGTGTCTTGTAAATATCCATAGTCAAGCGGATAAACTAAGGATGGATAACGTGGATGTAATGACCCTTTTGGGCGTTCTATCTTGAGGTTACTAGCGGCTACAAGCTGATCTAGCTTGAACCAGAAGTCATACCTGCAATCGATCAACTCCATAGATTAATTATTTCTTTTTAGCTCCAAATCCCTCTATAATAAGGGATTTCCAAGAAATAAATTATCCAATCTTGTGGGATAAGCATCTTGCTTGCCCGTAATCAAGTCCGGGCGATACGCTCATCCCACAATAAATAGTTGGATATTTTTTGTTTGGAAGTTCCTAACGTTAATGATATTTAATAAATAAATTTACTTGCTCTGTACTTTTTTATTTCTGGTCATAGCTCTCAGACTGCTTTGCATTTTTCAACACCATGTTTGCACAACATGACCCTTCAACTGTTGTCCTAGCCAAGGTGTATTTTGTGAAAGTGTATAAAGACTTTTCCGTTCGACTTTCCAGGTTTGCTGGGGATCAAATAAAGTAAGTTCTGCTGGTTGATGAGGTAGAATCGCACTGACTTTTTGCCCCAAACACTCTGCTGGACTGCTACTCAATGCCCGCCATAATTCTAAAGCGGTAAATTCTTCAGTTTCAACGAGATATTGCCACAGCAAAGGTAATGCTAACTCTAAACCAATTGCCCCTGGAGGTGCTTCGGCAAAGGCTTGGACTTTTTCTTCGTAGCTGTAGGGTGTGTGATCAATAGCGATCGCATCTATCACACCCGCACGCACCCCTGCACGTAACGCCGCCACATCACTAGGATTTCCTAAAGGTGGGTCTAAATGCAAGCTAGTGTTATAACTCTTAACTGCTTTTGTATCAAGTAAAAGGTGCATCCAGGTGGTGCTGGCGGTGATGGGTAAACCAGCAGCCTTGGCTGAAGCGATCAGTTCCACGCTGCGAGATGTGGAAACGCGCATGATATGGACTGGTGTACCGATGGTTGCAACCAATTCAAGCATTGCTGCTAACGCAGTAGTTTCTGCACTGACGGGTATTGGGGGTAAACCGAAACGCAGAGCATCTGGCCCTTCTCTCATTACACCATTTGCTGTTAACTGGCGATCGCTAGGCCAAAATGCTATTGGTTTACCCAACGGCTGGACATACTCTAACACTCGCCGCACCAGCGCCAAATTCTCTAAGGGCTTACCATCGCTAAAACCAACAACTCCAGCAGACGCTAAATCTGCCAATTCCGTCATTTGCTTCCCAGCAACATCTAGGGTGATAGCACCCCAGAGATGAAGCAGGGGGAGAGGAGAGGCAGGGGGAGCAGGGGAGGCTGGCGTTGCAGGGGGAGCCGAATTAATTTTTTCCTTCTTCCTCATCTTTCCGTATCTCTTTTGCTGCAATTGTGCTAAAAGTGCAGGGTTATCAATAGCTGGGGATGTATCGGGTAAGATGCTAACTCTGGTAAAGCCGCCAGCAGTAGCAGATTGTAACAGAGACAACAGGGTTTCCCGTTCTTCAAACCCTGGTTCACCGGAGTGGCTGTACAAATCCACCAACCCCGGCCCGATAACTAATCCCCGACAATCTCTGATTGGAGTATCGGGGCTGATGTCAGTAATGTGCGAAGCCACTTCTTGGATATAACCATCAGCAATCAGCACATCAAAGAGTTCATCGATTTCAGAAACTGGGTCAATTACCCGTACTTTTTGCAACAGTTCAGTCATAAAAGTTTTTAGTTATCAGTTAGGGGTAGAGACGCGATTAATCGCGTCTGTACAAGAGTTAGGAGTTAGGAGTTAAGAGTTAGGAGTTATTTGTTCCTCGCTCATCACTTCTAACTTTATTCATCACTCATAATTTTTCACTCCTAACTTTATTCCTAACTCCTACCTCCTCACTCCTAACTTTTTCACAAGGCCCCTGCTGCTGTTTTATCTAGTACCCCTCCACCGAAGTGAGTGGTGATGTTCATCGCTTGCAATACTGGTAAACCATCGATTCCAGAAGGGTAGTCAATAACGCTAACTGCACCATTACCCTGGCGGAAATTCCAGAAATTTTCCAGCGATAAACCCAGAATGTGACAAAGTAAAGTTTTGTTAGTTGCGTCGTGAGCTACTACTAAGACAGTTTTAAATTGATTCGTTGATGCAGCTTCCAGAATTGATTGCCAAGCTGCAACGCTACGTTCCCACACCTCTTGCAAATTTTCCCCTTCAGGCATTTGCACTTGGGTCGGTACTAACCGCCAGCGCTGCAATTCTCCGGGAAATTCTTGCTCTATCTCTATTTCTAATTTTCCTTCCCAGAGTCCGTGACTAATTTCTCTTAAACCATCTTGCAAGTCTAACTTTACATTAGGATGTTGTTTTAGGATGATCTCTGCTGTTTCTTTAGGGCGCAGCATTGGGCTACTGCAAGCATTATCAATCGCTACCTCTTGGAGAAATTCGCCTGCTTTTTGCGACTGTTGTCTACCGTTGTCGTTGAGGGGGACATCAATTTGCCCTTGAAACCTGGTTTGGCGATTCCAGTCGGTTTCACCGTGACGCACCAATAACAACCGTATTCCTTGATGATCCGGTCGCAATGAGGGTAGACTTTCCCCAGTGTGTTGCGTCTGATTTAAGGATTCTAGCTGAACTGGTTCCCCCAATCCTCCAGCAAAATTTAGTACGCTGATGCCACAGTTAGATTGTTGTATTGAATGGTAGCGACTTGGAGGAATTCCCAAGGCTGTGCTAATTAAGGCGCGGTTAATGCCGTTATGTCCCACGATGAGAATAGTTTCGCCTTGATGTTGGGACAAAGTTTCTTGCCAAAACTGCCGCGCTTGTTCGTACAAAGCAAGAACGGGAAAATGTTCTCTTGTCCCTTGTGCATCATTCAGCAGCATCCGCAGTTCGTCGGGGCGTTGATGCCAAGTGCGGTAGTCTTCGGCAAATTTCTGCTTAACTTCAGCAGTCAGCAGTGCTTCCCATAAAGGTAAGTCGATTTCTAGTAGCAAATCAGAAACTTGGATTACAGCAGACTGTTCAGCATGAGTAGCTAACTCACTATGGATAATATCTGCTGTGTGTTTCGCTCGTTGCAGGGGACTGCTGTAAATCGCATTAAATAAAATATTGCTGAGGGCTTTGCCAACAATACTTGCATCGTTACGACCTTTTTCGGTTAATGTTGACGCATCAGTGCGTCCCTGAATACGCCGCTCGGTGTTATAACCGCTTTGACCGTGGCGTACAATGATGACACGAGTCATCTAAAAGCCCTCCTCTTATCTAGACGATTAATTCTACTGCAAAATGATTGCACATTTAGCGACTTATACCATTTCACTTTAATAATGATACAAATATGCTGGTAGGGGCTTGTCTTTGCCATGCCCTTACGATAAATTTATATCTATCAGGATTTTCGTGAATTGGTATTAGGAAGGCGGATTTAGTCAGGTACGAAACTTTATTCTTGTAGGGGACGTAGAATGAGCAGCTAAAACCGCCGTTGTGTTAACAATGTTTGCTAACAAAACTGTTTTAATTCTATATTAAATTTAGTTTAAGTTAAGTAACTAAGAACAATTCAATGTATATAGCAATCCTAAATCATTCATGAAAATCTCTCTTTATTCTCTCTGCGTCTCTCTTGCCTCTGCGGTTCGTTATACCATTTAGACATAGCAGTGAAAATGACGCAGGCACAACTTATGAATTGTGCCTACCAAGCATTTTGGGCAACCCGTAATTAATTAAAACTACAGCATTAACCTTTATATCTATATCTGATTATTCTCTCTGTAAATCCAACTGTACTTGCAATCCGTCATTGTCACTCCCAGACTGAGCCGGCGCTAATAAAACAGAAGTGTCTGGCTGTGATAATGATTCGTTAAACTGTATTCTGACGGGAGTTTTGTTACCTCTTCTATTATTGTTGGAGATGCTTGCTGGATTAGTTTGCTCAAAAAACCTTCTAAAGTCTTCTTGGGCTGTTCTATGATCAATTCCAACGAGAGAATCACCAGTTAATCTGTATTGTTCTAGATTTGAGCTTGATGTTGGTGACTGTGCGTATACTTGGCTTCCTAAGCTTGCAAAGGCTGCCGTAATCCCCAAGAAAGCAATAATTTTGGTGTTCATCTGTTTTATCCAAATTATCTTTAATATTGCTCGTCTCTTATTCTCTGGGAAAATTATTTGAATTAACTCTATCGTTAGGTTCTACTAAATTAATTGTATTGCGTATATACTTAGAGTGTCAATGGTGAATGTTGTTTTAAGCATTACCAAGCTATAACTAATGGCATCTCTTAGGAAATTGGATTACTTGGTTCATTTTCCAAGCGATCGCAGTTAAGTTCGTTGAGATATACCAGGATGAAATCAGGGATATTATCAGGTAAATCAATGGTATTCCCTTCTCTGATTGCCTGACGATAACCGACTTCTCTACGAGATGGTCTGCGTAGCTTGCTTCTTTGCAGGAGCAAACATCTACGGTAAAAATCAGGTCAAAAAAATACTCAGTAATTTTGACAGTTCTAATCTAAGCGATCGCTATCAATATTATTCCTGTTCTAAAATCCTTTCTATATCTTGTCTTGCATAGAGAATCCGGACAACTTCAATGTTTTCATCTCGCTCAAAGTAAAAAATTAGATACTTTTTAAACGCCTTAACAGCCCATTTACGTAAACCTTGTAAACAAAGATTATCTACAGGATAACGGCTACCCATTCCAGGCATTCTTGCTAACTGTGCAAAAGTTTCTCTTACAGAGTCAAAAAACAAAAGTGCCGTGTCGGGGTTTTCTTGGGCAATGTAAACAAAATACTCATCAATATCTAAACTGGCTTTGGGTGTAATGACTATCCGCTTTGTCATTATTTCTCTTGATGCAACTGGTTTATCAACTGCGTGCGTTTTTGTTGCCACCATTCATCATTAATTTCTATTGCCTCTCCACTTTCAAGTCCTGCAATTAAAAGTTCTTCTATATGTTCTTGCATCTTGCGTTTTTGGTCTTGAGTGATTAACTCTTGTAGATATTCGCTAACTGAACCGTAGCCACCTTCAGCCACTTGTTCTTCAACAAAGACTTTCATCGACTCAGGCAAGGAAATATTAATGTTACTCATAACCTTGGCAGTTAGGTTAAACTATTTATTCCATCTTATCAAGCTTGTTAGGCGTTGTCTTTGGAGAAATTTCTGCGATTAGCTTGCCCCATTGCATTTGTGTTGATGAGACGAAAAGCGATGTTTAACGACAAGCCGAGGAAGCGTCTACGCATTTAATCGGGGATTTGCACAATGTGAGCGATTGCATTTCCCAAACGAGTAAAGTGATTTGGATTCAGGGTAAACAGAGCGTCTTTAACATCAAAGGTTTCTGGTAATTCTGCCTCTACAACTAAAATTCCTTCTTTTCGATAAATGTTTGGCTGCTTAAGAGGCAGTACATTGGTCATCGAGGAGTTTTGTTGAGTATCTTCTTCAGTGACTTGCTGACTCAGTGTGGCAATTTTTTCTGCAATAGCTTGCAAAACAAACTGCTCAGTCGAAATTCCCTGACTGCTTGCCCATTTTTCAATCTTTTGTTGGAGTTGGGGAGGAAAGTTCATAGACGTAAATACAATTAACACTCCAATTGTAAAAGGCGATGTCTACGATGGTCACTGAGCGGCTGGTGAGCGGCTGGCCCTGAGCGCAGTCGTTCGCGTTAGCGTCTCCGACAGGAGAAGGGAGTCGAACCATGTCGTACCACTTGCCTACGGCACGCTTTGCGAACGTGGAAGCAAGCTAGCAAGAGCGTCTCGTAGAGAAGTGCGGGTTACGCCTACGTGCAAAGCCGGGTAGGGGCACAACATGTTGTGCCCCTACGATATCTGTACCTCACGCCTGTTGCAATCTGCTGTATGTGTATCTTATTAATACACTGCTTTTGCTCTAAATTTTGCCATTATGTTAATAAATTTAGATTCACTTCAGCATTACTTGCTCAATTTCTTGCGTGTAATATCTACGCTTTTTGATTTGCAATCAGTTGTCGTCACTAACATTGCGCTTTAAGTTAGTAAAATAACGAGTTTAGTTACCACCACTACGATTTTTGTTACAAACATCATAATTTTCGTTACAATATTACAAATTTGTTACTAAAATAACCAGTTTAGTTACTACAACTACGATTTTCGTTACAAATATCATAATTTTCGTTACAATGTTACGAGTTTAGTTACCACCACTACGATTTTCGTTACAAACATCATAGTTTTATCGGATATTACTTAAGCTATAGTTACATTCAGCACCAAATCTGTGGATTTTACTCAACCAAAACCAAGCTTTAGTAAGGCAAGCTAGCTCTAGAACACAATAAAAAGAACATAATTATGCCTCGTAAAAAGCGTACATATCGCGTTCTAGAAAAAGCTGAATTGAGAATGTCCGGACTCAAAGCAATTGATCCGAGCATGGATTTTGGCGATGCTCGCAACTTGCAAAGTATCACACAAATAATTCAGCAGTATCGTAGCAAAATAGAAGCTTATAATACTACTCTAGCTGTGATTGACTCTTACAAAAATGAGATGAAAGAGTTGGAAACAACTTTGAGCGACTTGACGGAAAAAATGCTCCTTGGAGTTGCCTTTAAATACGGCAAAGATAGCCATGAATATCAAATGGCGGGTGGTGTTCGCAAAAGCGATCGCATCCGCAAAAGCACAGCGACACGTTTAAAGACGACTCCCAAGGAAGCGGCTAGTGAGAATGCTAAAACTGCATCATAGTCTTAGTGGACTGGATGGAGCGATCGCAGGATAAATTGTTGGTAAATTGAATCTAAATTGAGTTTCTGATATTATGTTTGCATAAA
This sequence comes from Nostoc favosum CHAB5714, assembly GCF_020829495.1. Classification (GTDB taxonomy): domain Bacteria; phylum Cyanobacteriota; class Cyanobacteriia; order Cyanobacteriales; family Nostocaceae; genus Nostoc; species Nostoc favosum. The sequence goes on from NZ_JAIVFQ010000025.1 coordinate 30,514, forward strand.
TAGTTATGCTAACCAATTACACCCCACCCCCAACCCCTCCCCGATGCTTTGGCTACGGTGTACACACAAGTGCTGTCCACATAGGTTTCAACTTTTTTACCCACATTTTGTCAGAGTTAAACTGTCACACTCACCGACATCCTGCCCAGAACTAAAGTTCAGGGCTAATAGCTGAAGTCCACTTAAGTGGACTAATATGATGTCCGGGTAATTAACCATAATAACCGGAACCCCACCCCGCAAAAGCTGCGCTTTAGCTCCCCTCCCCGCTTGCGGGGAGGGGTTGGGGGTGGGGTTCTTTTATTATGGGTGATTTGGCGGACATGATATAAATTGATCGTTGAGTCCACTTAAGTGGACTTCAGCTATGAGACTCGGAATTCATTCCGAGGCGGGATAGAAACGCAGTGCGAGATTTTTTAATAAAGATGACAAGACTTGTGTGTACACCGTAGCCTTACCAAGGGGAGGGGAGACAAAGCATAGCTTTGGCTCTTTGGGGTGATTCGGGTTTAATAAGCAATCAAGCAGACATGATATCAGAGACTCAATAAATACATTCCTATACTCTGTATGGTAACGAGGAATAACTCCCCACTCCCCATTCTTAGACCTTTTTCCAAGGGAGTTTGACTGTAAAACGACTGCCTTTCCCTAACTGACTTTCAGCATGGACAGTACCACCATGCAACTCGACAATCTTTTGCACCATTACTAATCCTAAACCAGTACCTGAAGAACCACGGGTAGAGGGATTTTCAACCTGCACAAAAGGTTGAAATAATTTGAAAAGGTCATCGGAAAGCATACCAATACCCGTATCTACCACGCTGAAAAAGATATATTCATTTGTGGAATTTGGCTGGACTTCAATCCAAACTTTGCCTCCTTCTTTAGTAAACTTGATAGCGTTAGTCAATAGGTTGATAAATACTTGGCGGATGCGGCGCTCATCGACTTCGATGGGTTCGAGTTCTTCAGGTATTTGTACACTCAGTTGGATATTTTTCTGGAACGCTAAATGTTTGACAAAACTGAGACTAGAGTCACATAATCCTTGAATCGAAGTAGCAGCTAGTTGCAGTTCTATCTTGCTGGATTCGATGTCGGTAAGCTCAAGGATCTGGTTAATCAATTCTAGTAAATTCTTACCACTGGATTCGAGAGTATTTAGGGACTGGCGCTGTTCTTCATTTACAGTACCGTACACTTCATTTTGGAGTGCTTCTGTGATTCCAAGAATGGAGCTTAAGGGAGTTCTCAATTCATGGCTCATATTTCCTAAAAAGGTTCTTTTGGCACGATTTGCGACTTCGGCAGCTTCTTGAGCCTCACGCAGAGCGGATTCTGCACTTTTGCGTAAGCGAAGCTCGTCGTAGACATCGCATACTTCTAAAGTTAGGGCGACAAATTCCGCAATTGAGCTAACAAAGTTTTGCTCGCTCATTTCCCATGTCCGGGGAATATCAATTTGTTCATACAAAACTGTTCCCACCACTTCGCCCCCAACCCAAATGGAAGTATTAATTAGGGATACAATATTCTTCGGTTTTAGCAGTTCATCCCATAATTCTTGTATCCGTAAATCGGTGCGAGTATCGGTGACAGCAATGATCCGGGCAGATGTCAGGGATTTAAAGTAGATGGGATAATCTGCAAGGTTGCGTTCTATATCTGCCGAATGTCTCTGGTTGCTACGTTCATAGAGACTTATACATTGTAGTTTGGTGCGTTCGCCATCGAATAACCACACACTGACTCGTTCTATTTCTAAAGCATTTGCTGCTTTCTCGGTAATAACTTTGAATGCCGTTTCCACCTTTCCTTCAGAAATCGCCCTGTGATTTGCCAGTTCTGCTAACACCCGATGATGCTGGCCGAGTTTTTGCTCACTGTTAATTCGTACTTGAATCTCTTGCTGTAATTCTTGAGTTCGCTGCTTAAGTTGCAATTCTAACTCTTCATTTTTGGTTATCTGTGCAGTAAAGGTTTTGCGTAACTGCTGCATCATCTCGTTAAAAGATCCACCCAGCACCTCTAGTTCTTTAATGCCCTGTACTATCACCACTGAGTCTTCGCCATTAGTCAAATCTGCTAAATCTTTTGTCGCCGTGCTGAAGTACAAAATTGGCTGAGTTATCCAACGGGCGGTGATAATTCCCAGTAAAGTAGCTAATCCCAATGCTCCCAAACAGAGAAAAATTGTGGTTTGAGTGTTGCGCTCAATCTGTCCTATAAAGTCTGCTTCTGGGACAGCCACTATTATCAACCAATTCACATTTGGTTCACCCTCGAAGGGTCTAATTTCTAAAAATTGTCGTTTGCCGTCAAAGGAGAAATCTAGCTGCTGTAAACTCTTAATCTCGTCAAAGTTACTAAATTTAGTTGTTAAATATTTAGCGGTTGCTTGAGTCAAGGAATTCCTGCTTTGAGAAGCTGCCAACCTAATGGGTTTACCATTTTGTAAGCGGAATGGTTCTTCGGTTGTGGAACTTGCTATTAATAGCCCCGATCGCTCGATAATAAAAATCTGCCCAGACTTGCCAACTTTAATATTTTGCAGTAAATCCCCAATTTGTGATATATGAGTTAGAGTGCTGTTGACACCGAGTAACTGACCTTGGGAGTTATATATAGGTTGAGATGCACTAATCAGAAGTGTTGGTTCAGTCAGGGGTGTAAAAATCTCACTAAAGCTGAAGTTTTTGGCGGTAACTGCTGCTTGATAATCAGGACGCGATCGCGCATCATAGTTTTTGATCACCTGTGGTAGTTGGGTACGTTGACTAAGAGAGTCAATTTTGTAAGTGTAGAGGTCGTACCCAGTTGACTTGTCGGCTTTTCTGAGTAAAAATTGGCGATCGTTGAGCTTTTCCACCGCTAGATATTCTTGCTGTTCATTGCTTGCCGTTAAAGCGATAGCATCAGGAAAAATTTCTAACTGCTTTATTAAGTATGACTCCCAGGTTGCCAAATTTTCCATCTTCAGCAACCCGATGTCAATGACATTTTGATTACCGCGTAGTACTTGACGCGGGGTTGAGAGATAAGTCTGTAAATTCTGCTCTACTCGATTAGCGACTTCATAACGCAATTCGGTAGCTACCTCATTGACTGCCTTTTGCCCATTGTGGATCGATAAATATGCAGTTAATCCCACAGCGAGCAAGATTTGCAGCAGAAACAACGCTACCAAAATGCGACGTAGGGGTACGCCTTTAAACAGAGAAAAAACACCACTTTGTTTAGTATTTTTGTTCATCTGCCCACTCCCCCTTCCTGTCCTGTAGTACTGAGTACAATACCTTGACTTCGGACTCCTATGGACTTATGCATAGTTTGTACTCGGTCGGGTCAAGAGTCAATATAACACTTCTGGTAAAAAACAAAACGTTAGTTAAAATTGAGTACAAAAGTAAAGCTTGTTTTCTTCCTTCTACTGGTGTCCTGATGGATTTATCTAATATATGGATATATCCAGTCTTGTTCAGTCCTATCTAATTCAAAATACTTAATTAGAAAGGGTGCTGCTGCCTTGCGCCCCGTCAGGTATTCATCTGTTGCAAAGATTTCTGAAAATGGTATGATATCATGTTCGCATAATTAGTTATGATTTCCACAGTCATTGCACCCCACCCCCAACCCCTCCCCGCTTGCGGGGAGGGGAGACAAAGCGACGATTGGCGGGGTGGGGTTCTTCGGGTTTAATAAGTAATCAAGCGGACATGATATGATATCATGTTCGCATAATTAGTTATGATTTCCACAGTCATTGCACCCCACCCCTTAATCCCCTCCCCGCAAGCGGGGAGGGGAGACGAAGCGTAGCTTTGGCGGGGTGGGGTTGCGAGGGCATAATTAGTAATTGAGTGGACTTGGTATAACGCAATATGCAAGGGTTTCACGTTAAGTTGACACCTATGGGCGCAGCCTCTCCTAGACAAGTATTAGTCATTAATACCAATGACTAAGGACAAATGACTAATGACTAAATCGGTGCGCGGCTATTCCTCCCACCCCTTTTATTGAGATGAGATTCCCGCAGATATTCGTTGAAACACTACTGAAAGATTATTAGCTGGCATTTGGTAAGTTTGTTTCAAGGTGAGATTTTGTGAGCTAGCTGCTGCTACAACATCATCCAAGTTACGTATACCCCACTCTGGATTTTGGGCGCGTAAAGAGTTGTCAAAAGCTGCATTACTCGGTGCTGTATGTTCTCCACCTTGTTTGAAGGGCCCATACAAATAGAGAATGCCTCCTGCTTTTAGGATACGCCCTGCCCCTGCCATTAGCCCCAGACAGGCTGACCAAGGTGAAATATGAATCATATTGATGTTGACGATGGCGGTAATTGGCGAAGTATCCAGCCACTGGGTTACTGCCCCTTTCTCCACTGCCCAAACTGGTTCTCTAACATCAAGCTCAAGCGGTGGATAGATATTATTACATACATTGTGTTCAGTCCATGCAATAATGCTGGCTCTTTTTTGTGGATTTGTATCTGTTGGTAACCACATACAATCTCTGAGTCTGGGCGCAAAAAAGACTGCGTGTTCACCAGTACCACTGGCAATTTCCAAGATAGTGCCACTCCCAGGCAATACTTGTAAAAGTACTTCTAGAATTGGTTCACGATTGCGCTCGGTTGCTGGTGCGTATTCTCGTGCGTCTTGTAGTGTCATCCGTATCGTTTTTACATACCTGATTTCATTTAAAGCGACGGGAAACTCCATCCCCTCGTGGGTGTTCCGGGATAGTCGCCCCGTCGCTTGGGGCATTGGGCATAGGGCATTGGTAACTTCTTCCCCATGCCCCATGCCCCATTCCCTTGTGGGTGGAGTTTTTCATCTTAGTGGCTATTGTCTAAAAACCATAGGAAAGAGGTATTACGAATTACGAATTACGCAAAGTATGTATTAGTAAATTACTCTAAGAAAGTAGGATCGAAAGTAGGGTCGAATCAGACCAAAACTGGTTAGAATTTACACCTGATAGCAGTAATGTTTGTTTAGTGTCTCCAGAATTAAAACTCAAAAGGAGACCATCATCACTATCGATTATATTTCCTTGATAAAACATTTCATCTAACCAAGTGTCAGCGTCAATACCATCCAAGCCCGTAAATTCAAGCTTATCAATACCAATTTTAAAATCTTGAATGACATCAAACTCACTTTTCAACAATTTATCGCTAACTTTGAAAATATTATCGAAATTGATATCAATACCAATACCAGCTAGTAAATCTTGGGTGCGACCAAGCTTACCTGCCAACGAGCTATCGTTAACGCCAAAGTTGAAAACAAATTTGTCATAGCCGTCGCCACCAACTAAAACATCATCCCCCTTACCACCAATCAGAACGTCATCATCCCAACCGCCATTTAGACTATCATTGCCTTGACCCCCAATTAGAGTATCATTCCCTTCGCCGCCTTCGAGGATATCATCGCCTTTCCCTCCATCCAGCTTGTCATCCCCTAAGCTGGCATAAATTTTGTCTTCCCTGTTACTTCCTTGAAGATCATCTTTCAAAACCGTGCCATAAGTAACATTTTTACCTAAATTGTTGATTAAAGTATCTCCTAAAAAAATAATATTACTGAGATTCATTTCTATTATTGTTATGTTGATGTCACGCTCCCAAGTTTTTTTATAACTACCAACGCTCTTTACTTTGAGGGAGTCCTCACCATTATCGCCGTCAATATCAGTAGTTTGCGGGATACTCTTAATACTAATATTACTACTTTTGCTAGATTTCAAATCAGCAATCTGCTCAGAGGAAACTAACTTACCGTGGATACCGAAATAATCTAATACCTTAGGTTTATAAGGATTTGTGGTATCTACTACCATTAAACAAATTATCCCCTTAGCCTGGTTATATTCAGTACCATAATTTTCAATTTCTTTAGCTTTTAGTGCTAAGTCTGCATTGAAATCGAAAGAGAAGGTTTTATAAGCATCAACTTTAAAACTAGCAACCACTTGTATTTCACTACTGGCAGTTCCTGCGAAAGAACCATCTAATCCGATGCCAGTGATGTCACTAAAGAGCCAAGAAAAAGTTGGGTCACTCTCATAAATAGCTCCGGCTTGAGCCGTAACAATAGCAACTCCACTTTCAACCAACGCCTCTATCTCAGTGGTAGTCAAAGTTCCTGAGGGCTTTTGACTATACTTTGAGGAAGAAGTAGACCCATTAGCGTTAGCAAAGTTAGGGTTGGGATTAGGAATTTGATTTACAGTTGGCTTTAAAAAGTGTGTCTGTGGCTGCATAATATTTTCTGTTCCTGTTAAGTACTTTGTCTACAAAGATGTATGAGTGTATGCAACCCTATTTTGTGGAATTAGGCATAACGATCGCACAATCTCATAATTTCAGCAGTCATGTCAATTATCCAGGGCGATCGTATCTAAATTATTTTTGGCCACAAACAAGGTATTGTTACTTTTATCCTCTATTGATGATGAGCTATATTTAGTACCGCCTTGCAAAAGTCAGGCATTCAAAAGTTTTGTATATCAAGGCTTTTGCAAGTTTTAAAATGGTAGCTTCATTTCCGCCGCGCTGTACTAGTTAACCAGGTCAACGTTTACTACAACCGCAATTGGCTCAAAACCGCTAGGAAGTTCGGCAAAAATAAAAGTATCAGTTATCTCAGAGTTAGTTTCAAGTTTATAATTCCCAATTGGAGGAAATTGCAACTGATCAATACCCTTCTCAAAGCCCAAAATAAGAGCATAGTCATTCTCGCCAGCAGCTGTATAATAAGAGCCATTCGCATCCCCAAGCACAAATATATCTTTCACGCCATCGCCAGAAATATCTGTGACGTCGCCCTGATTGTCAACCGCACCGCCACCTATTAACACATCTCTCTCAAATGATGTTCCTGTACCACCGCCAAATCCATTGAGAGTGTCACTACCAGCACCCCCTACGAGAAAGTCTTCAAAGAATCCTTCAGGAGCATCTGGAGATCCGTTAGTACCTCCAATTAAATTATCATTACCATCGCCCCCAAATATTACGTCACTACCCTCATTTCCAGTGAGGGTGTCATTGCCAGCATTCCCAAAAAGCAAATCATCACCAAGACCTCCATTAAGGCTATCGTTATCGCCACCCCCATTGAGGGTATCATCGCTGCTAGTTCCTTGTAAGATTGCCATATTTTTTGTCTCTCAAAGTTGTAAATTTTACTATTATCTGCGCTGCTTAAATATTATTTATATTCTTGGTTCAAGCAGGGCGATCGCATCTAAATTATTTTTGGCCACAAACAAGGTATTGTTACTTTTATCCTCTATTGATGATAAGTAACCGCTCAATAATCCGAGGTAAATTGCTCAGTGACAAGCGTCAAATAGCGTAAAATCTTTCCTGAACTGGTAGGTCGCCTCGATTTATTGAACGGATACGATGATGAACTATACCTATGTAGTCAGGTTAACGTTTGCTACAATCGCAATTAGCTCATTACCGCCAGGAAGTTTGGCGAAAATCAAAGTATCAACCTCAGTTATCTGACTTCTAACTTCGAGTGTATAATTCACAGTTGTACTAAGTCCCAACTGATCAATACCCTTCTCAAAGCCCAAAATAAGAGCATAGTCCCTGTCGCCAGCAGCTGTATAATAAGGGGCTTGCGTATCCCCAAGCACAAACACATCTCTCACGCCATCGTCAGAAATATTTGTAACGTCGCCCTTATTGTCAACCGCACCGCCACCTATTAACTCATCTCTCTCAAATAATCTTGCTCTAGCACCGCCAAATCCATTGAGAGTGTCACTACCAGCACCCCCTACGAGAAAGTCATCAAAAAATTCTTTAGGAGCAGATGGAGATCCGCTAAAACCTCCAATTAGATTATCATTACCATCGCCCCCAAATATTACGTCACTACCCTCAGCTCCATTGAGGGTGTCATTGCCACCATTCCCAAAAAGCAAGTCATTACCAAGACCTCCATTAAGGCTATCGTTATTGCTACCCCCATTGAGGGTATCATCGGCGTTAGTTCCTTGTAAGATTGCCATATTTTTGTCTCCTAAAGTTGTAAACTTTACTATTATCTGCGTTGCTGCTTAAATATTATTTATATTCTTGGTTTAAGCAGGGCGATCGCATTTATACTACTCTTGACCACTAAACAAGGTATTGTTAATTTCATGTTCTATTGATGATGAGCCATACCTATCTAGTCAGGTCAACGTTTGCTACAATTGCAATTAGCTCATTACCGCCAGGAAGTTTGGCGAAAATCAAAGTATCAAGCTGAGTTATCTGAGAGGCTGTTTGAAGTTGATAATTCACAGATGGACTAAGTTGCAACTGATCAATACCCTTCTCAAAGCCTAAAATAAGAGCATAGTCACTCTCGCCAGCAACTGTATAAAAAGCGCCTTTCGCATCCCCAAGCACAAAGAAATCTTTCACGCCATCGCCAGAAACATCTGCGACGATGCCGTTTCTGTCAACCGCACCGCCACCTATTAACTCATCTCTCTCAAATAATTGTACAGTATCATCACCACCTGATCCTGCACCAGCGCCAAATCCATTGAGAGTGTCACTACCAGCACCCCCTACGAGAAAGTCCGCAAAGAATCCTTCAGGAGCATCAGGAGAGCCGCTAAGGCTTCCAGTTAGACTATCATTACCATCGCCCCCAAATATTACATCACTACCCTGACCTCCATCAAGGGTGTCATTGCCAGCATCCCCAAAAACAAAGTCATCCCCTGCACTTCCGGAGAGATTATCATTTCCGAGTCCCCCATTCAGGGTGTCATTACCGAGACTTCCAAGGAGGGTATCATCGCCGCTATCCCCATTCAGCAAGTCATCACCAAGACTTCCACTCAGCAGATCATCACCGCTACCCCCATTCAGGGTATCGTTACCAAGGTTGCCAAACAAGTTGTCATTCCCATCTCCCCCATTCAGTAGGGAATTACCACTGACACCTGTAGATATCCTGTCATTACCGCCTCCCCCAGTCAAAGTATCGTTACCACCAAGACCAAAAATCCTGTAACTCTTAGTATTAGTGTTTCCTTCTGGGACATTTAATAGATCGTTGCCGCTAGTTCCTTGTAATAAAGTACTCCCACCTCCAGATGTACCGTTATTACCGTCTCTCCCGGTCAAGATATCGTTACTACGACTAAAAAGATTCGCGATCTTATCAGCATTATTATTGTCTCCTATATTGTTGCTGTCATTTCTTTCTACAATTGCCATATTTTTTTACCTCGCAAATTCTTGGTTGAAGTTGCCAATGTGTAGTGGGTAATCATCCTAATAGGATGTTTTAAAAGTATTTTGCTGTGATTTTAGACACTTCTCGATCCCCCTAACCCATGCCAGTCGGTCAAAATAATTCGTAATTTATAATTCGTAATTCGTAATTATTACTCCACGACTGAAGTCGCTTGCTCGTCCCCTTTAAAAAGGGGGATTTAGGAGGATCTAAAACGTTTTGATAGCAACAATAGGACTTTTAAAACATCCTTTTAGCTATTTTTGAGCGTTAGGTTCATTGCTAAATTATTGTTTTACTCAAAAATATTTGTAAAAACTGCCCTAAAAATAGGCTAAATTAGCCCCTCACAGGAAACTATCACCTATCGAATTGAAGCCTGTAAATCCGAAGTTGCTTAACAGGTTATTATTTATTCCTATCCCAATCCCATCACCTAAAGATGAATTCAAATCAGTGATGACATTAGCACGCCCAGAAGCAGAAGTTGTTGTTGTACCTAGAAATAAACTGCGATTAGTACCTCTGGTAAGTGTATCAGTGCCTAAATTGCTGACGAAAGTATCGTTATCTTGACCTCCTAATAGCAAATCGTTCGCGTTACCTGCGGTGTAGGAATTCGTGGCTACCACGGTACTCCTATTGGATCTTGCTCTTGGTACGAAAACTTCTTCACTCCTGTTAATGGTTAAACCTGTAGGGGAAGCAATGCTGACGTTGATGCTGCCGCCGGCACCACTCATATTGACGTAGGACAGACCTGTTAAAAAAATACTGCTCATTAGATTTCCTCTTGATCTTGCTAGATATAATATATACCGACTTGACCAGAGAGGAGAGGAGCAAGGAGCAGGGAGCAGTGGAGAAGATGGTGTAATTTCCCTACCAAGAGGGTTTCAGAGCAAATAAATTTATTGATGCTTAATGTTAAATATTTATTTCGAGATGCATTACGACAGGAAATAATACGTCCAAGTTTCAGCAGACATAAATTTATTTATGGCGTTCTCCCCTAAGCTTTGTGCCCCCTGCCCCCTTTCCTCTTCTTTGACAGATAGTTATGATACTAAAGCTCAAGTATGAGTAGCCACAAACTGAAAACGAACGTAATAATAGGGGTTTGTGCCCTTACGAATCAGCAAGCAAACACCATTAGTAATAGAGCGATAAGTTTGATGGTATGGGTAATGCTTACCGCTTGAAGGTAACTAGGGGTATCGTCTCTTATGCTGAAGTTAACGTTGTTTTGTGAGTTTTGTGATATCCCTGGCTTTAGCTGAAATGTCCAGATGGTAAGACTTATAAAAATGTTTTGGTTTACTGAGTATGGTACTTGTTTAGATGCTGAACTTTGGAGGCGCTACCCTAGCATTACTCGACTTGACAAGAGACTTCCTACATTAACAAACAGATATCATTTTGCATAAAGAGGTAAGTCTTGCAACTGTCTAGTTAACTGTGTTAGGATTTAATTGAATTTAGAAAATTGCTGAAAACTATAAACCAAGATAGTTTTCAGCAATCTTTGAACATCCAACAGTAGGTTGAGTAGAGTACAAGATAACCCAACAAAACAATTGCTATGGAGTGTTGGTTTTCTTACTCACTCTAACCTGCTTTTGTTTTTAGGCTTCAGCTTAACTAATCCAGTTGGATCAAGTATTAGCGAACGGTAGCAGCAATAGCGTTAACGAAAGTCTCAGAGCGATCGTCTTCGACTTGAACACCACCAATAACGCTGCTGAAGGTTCTGTTTCCGGTAGCATCAGCACTAACAACTAATTCAGCAGTGTTGCCTTGGATACCATTCAAGTTAGTGTTAACTGTCTTGGTGAAGCTTTCATTAACAACAGCTCTAACTGTCTTGTCTGCTGTGTAGATGTTGGCGATGTTAGTACCACGACCACCAAGAATTTCTTCGGAGGTATTTTCCAAGTAGTTTAGATCAGAAATAATCATTTGAGTTTCTCCTGAAAAGTTTAGCTTTTGGGCGGAATCTTTGGCGTTACAAAGTTGTCTTTGTTAGCCAATTATACGGTAGCAGCAATAGCGTTAACGAAAGTCTCAGAGCGATTGTCTTCGACTTGTACACCACCAATAACGCTGCTGAAGGTTCTGTTTCCGGTAGCATCAGCGCTAACAACTAATTCAGCAGTGTTGCCTTGGATACCATTCAAGTTAGTGTTAACTGTCTTGGTGAAGCTTTCATTGACAACAGCTGTAACTCTCTTGTCTGCTGTGTAGATGTTGGCGATGTTAGTACCACGACCACCAAGAATTTCTTCGGAGGTATTTTCCAAGTAGTTTAGATCAGAAATAATCATTTGAGTTTCTCCTGAAAAGTTTAGCTTTTGGGCGGAATCTTTGGCGTTACAAAGTTGTCTTTGTTAGCCACATAATTATACGGTAGCAGCAATAGCGTTAACGAAAGTCTCAGAGCGATTGTCTTCGACTTGTACACCACCAATAACGCTGCTGAAGGTTCTGTTTCCGGTAGCATCAGCGCTAACAACTAATTCAGCAGTGTTGCCTTGTATACCAGCCAAGTTAGTGGTAACTGCCTTGGTGAAGCTTTCATTAACAACAGCTGTAACTCTCTTGTCTGCTGTGTAGATGTTGGCGATGTTAGTACCACGACCACCGAGAATTTCTTCAGAGGTATTTTCCAAGTAGTTTAGATCAGAAATAATCATTTGAGTTTCTCCTGAGAGTTGTAAATTATTTGTTTGCGGAATCTTTGGCGTTACAAACTTGTTTTTGTTAGCCACATAATTACTATAATTCATTTCTCAGGAAAGTCAATACTTTTTTTGATAATTTGTTTATTAAAAAAACTAATATATTGCCGCTTAAAACGATCATATACAAGCATATACAAGCATTGTTTAAAACCCAAAAAAAGCATACTAAAATTAGACAGTAATTGAATTTATTACTGCCCATCAAGACTTATAGCGATTTAATTTAAGTTTTTAATCGCGCTAAAACAGCATTTTGTGGATGGATTTACAAAATAGACAAAACGAAAACAATATTAAATTTTTAAGCAAACAATAGGAGCATCGGTAATATTTTGTAACACTAGAAAAATCTACCTTAAATCAGATAAGATAGTTAGCTAAAAAAACATTTGGAATTTAATAACCTATTTAGTCTTAATAAATAAGATATCTAGGAATTATTCGTGCGATCGCACATACATTTGCATCTGAACCTATCTGAGCCAATAGGGTTCAGTTAACAATACCTTCAGCAAAAACAGAGGTAGTCTAGCTTTTACCGAAATAGCCCAACACAAGAGTGTGCAATACTCGTAAGGGAAAACCTCAAGCACTAGTCCCGACGGACAGGACATGCAGCAACCTGCTTATCTACGTTCCCTGCGGGACGCTTACGCGCAGCTTGCTTCCCCGGAGGGGTACGCGCAGTGTGTCGTAGACACATGCTGATGCATCTATGTCAAAAAAACTGACTTTGATCAAGTATTTTACGCTTAATCCAAGCGTACTGCTATCTGAGTAACTGTTTTCATAGCCTTAATTTGTTGCTTTAACCAATCAGAAAATGATTTTCTAATGGTTTTTTGACGCAACTGTTCATCATAGTTGGGGTTCAATGATTTCTTTCACCCAAAAAGGGAGAGAGAAGTCTTAACAGGGAACAGGAAATAATTTTTAAAGTTTAGCTGTGAGTCTGAAGCTCACTCAAAAAAAAAGATGTTTTTCGAGACGCGTAGCGTAAGAATTGCGTTGTCCAAGTTTTCAATCCCACCTTTAAAAATGTGGGTTAGTGGGTTGTGATCCCTGCTACCTGTTGGTTGGGAGGATTCTGAATGGTAGCAGAAATAGCATTAACGAAAGTTTCAGAGCGATTCGCTTCGGTTTGCACACCACCAATGACGCTGGAGAAGGTATTATCGCCAGTAGCATCAGCGCTAACAACCAATTCAGCAACGTTTCCTGTTAAACCACCCAAGTTAGTGGTAATTGTCTTGGTGAAGGTTTCATCAACATTAGCTGTAACTGTCTTGGTTGCAGTGTAGGAGTTGTTGATGTTGGTACCACGACCACCGAAAATTTCTTCCAAGGAATTTTCCAAGTAGTTTAGATCAGAAATAACCATTTGAGTTTCTCCTGAAAAGTGCAACTGTTTTTTAGGAATATTTTTCTTAACCAGTCTGTAACTGGTTATACAAATACTACAGTTTTTTCCTTGAAAAGTCAATTTTTTCTGATAAATTTGTGATTTAAAAAACTAATGTATTTAAGCTTAAAAAGGAACATGTATACTATTAGCTAATATTAAAAAAAGCTAAAATAATTTTAGGCATTAATAACCTTAGTTACTGCCCAGCAAGACTTATGAAGATTAAACTTAATTTTTTGAAGCACTAAGCTGGTAAGTTGTGGATATATTCACAACTTACTAAAGAGAACAAATTATTAAATTTTAAGCAAGCATACCAGCATCTATAACATTTTTGAAATCTAAAAGCATCTACCTTTAGTCAGATAAATTTAATAACCTATTTAGTCTTGGTGAATGACATATCTGGCAATTCCTCCTGCGATCGCACATTTGCATCCGAGTCTATCTGAGTGACAATTTTCATCGCGTTGATTTGTTGCTTTAACCAATGAGAAAATGATTCTGTAATGATTTTTTGCCGCAATTGTTCATCTAATTGGGGTTGAATAATTTCTTCCACCCAAATTAAATGCACTCCCTTGGGTGTTGTAATCGGTTTGAGAGCATTTGGTGGTGCAGCAGCAAATACAGCTGCTGCAATCTCTGGACGAAAATCTTTGCGGTATCGGAGTCCTTGATATCCATAAGCACGGCGGAGTTCTGGTTCTGGAATATATAAACGAGCAATTTCAGGAAAATTGATTTCGCCTTCTTCTAGGGCATAAAAAAGCTCTAAAGCCAAGTCTCGATCCTCGAAGACAACTTCGTAGGTAACGGCGGCGACATAATCTAGTTGGTGTTCATAAAAGTGCTTTTCAAGTTGATCAGAAAATAGATGATTTGCCAACTTCCGCGAAAGGATGTTGTTGTAGGCTAATTCTTCAAACTCATTCACAGACAGGTGGTGTTTTTCTAGCCATGTCCAGGTTTCTTTAGCTTTGACAAGCTTTTTAGCAAACCTTAAGCTATCTCCTTCTTGCTGTAGTTCTTCTGGTGTGACTGTAATTCCTAGCTCAAGAGCTGCTTCGGTAATGATGCTTTGCGAAGCGATCGCCTCCACTACATCAGGTATTTGACAGGAGAGTTTGAGGCTGTGAATGATATCTGAGGTTGAAATAGTGAAATGTTCGGACATGATACAAATTCCTTCATAGAGCATTCCTTATCTCAAACATAGATAAGATGGAGTTTTGATGCTTAACTTATTTATTATTCAAACCCGATTTTGAAGCGGGGTCTAGGTCACAATGGTTCTATGCAGATACAGATTTAGTTGATAATTCCTGATCAATTTTTTCTGCTAGTTTGTAAGATATTAACGGGGGATTTCGGTAGTTGCTGGCAGTTTTTCTAAATCCCCATCGTCTAGCTTCAACTTCTGAAACTCCAAACTCTGCGGCTAGCTCGTGGTAAGACCAGCCATATTTCCTCATTAGGTCAATTGGATGCATATAATAACCTTGCTAATGCTGTAGCTCTCTAGGGTGAGTTCTCAACCTGGTAGGTCGAGGGCAAACTTGATATGCGCGAACTGGAAATGTTGACTAAATCTCTAAACCACCTTTTTGCAGTTTCTTGAACGGATCTAAAACAAAATCAATCACCCGCCTCTGGCGAATGATCACTTCAGCATTTGCTGTCTGACCGGCACCTAATGGAATACGTTTGTTGCCATTTTCGACATACTGCTGATCTAAGGTGATTTCTAACTCATAGTTTTCGATGTTCCCTTGGGGTGTTTGGGTAATTTTCGAGTCAGGAGAGATCCAAGTAACTTTCCCTTGCACGATGCCATACTCTTGGAAGGGATAGGCATCAAATTTGACTTTAACTGGCATTCCTACCTTCAAGAAACCACTATCCTGATTAGGCATACTAGCTCTGAGTACGAAGTCTGCATTCTTGGGTGCGATTTGGGCAATCCTTTGACCGAGTTGTACTACTGCTCCTGACTTCGTGGTGGGTAATTCAAAAATCACCCCATTAATCGGCGATCGCACCACTCGTTGCTGTATTTGAACTTTTATAGATATAATCTGGCTTCTAGTCTGAGCGACTTCCGATTGCACTGCTGTTATTTGTGTCTGTAGGTCTTTTAGCTGTTCCTGATTTTTCATTACAGCCAGTTGTCCGGCTTGCATCAAACTTTTATAGCTACTTTGTTCCTCTTGCAGTCGCAGTTTTGCTTGTTTGATATCAGACTCTAACGTTTTGATAGTTACTTGATAACGATTTAGTTCTTCCGCTAAACGGAATTCTGCTTGTTTGATATCTGATACAGCCCTGCTATAGAGTCGTTTACTTTCTTGTTGTTCTTTTTTAAGTTGATCAATTTGGGTTGCAGAAACTGCACCATCCTGAACGAGTTTGCTAAAGCGTTCAATTTGCCTAGAATCTATACTCAAACGGTTTTTAGCCGATTGCTTATCATCGTGAGTGGTGTAAATCTGCTGCTGGGCTTGCTTAACTAATGCTTGTTTTTCTAACTTTTGCAGGTTATGGCTACTCAGTTTAGCATCCAGGTTTTGCTGCGCCTGGTTAACTTGAGCCATTTTTTCTAATTCTTGAAATTTATTTTGTTGCTCTAAAAGGTTAGTTGAAATTAAAAGTTGATTTTTGAGCAATTCCAGTTGCGATTGCCGATTTTGTAGCCCTTGCAATTTGCTCTGTACTTGTTGCAGTTCCGTTTGCAAGACATCAGACTCTAGTTCTACTAGAACCTGGCCGGCTCTGACTGTATCTCCTTCTTTGACCATAACTGTTTTGACACTCCCACCAGCTTGAGCGTCTAATTTTTGAGTTGCGCCTTTAGGTTCTATACGCCCTCTAGCACTACCAGTCTCATCTACTTTCGACAGAATTGCCCAAGGCAAAAACAGACCAGCAAAGCCTATGAGTATATACAACAAACCACGAGTCCAAATCCGAGGTAAGGCATTAAGCAATGCTTCAGTACCGTAGTACAAATCTTGACTATTGCTTTCTGCCTCAGCAACTTCTACAGATTCCTCTTGCTGTGTGTAACTTTGATACTTATCTGTCTGATCTTGAGGAAGTGGGGATGATCTATTGGGAGATGGCATAGTTTTAGTTCCGATAACAGTACATATATATGAAAGAGATGAGGGAGATGAGGGAGGTGGGGGAGATGAGGGAGAAGAACTATTAATTATTTATCAATGCCCAATGCCCAATGCCCAATGCCCAATGCCCAATGCCCCATGCCCAATCTCAACTGACTTGAGCCAGTTGTTGTTGATTCAGGTAGTAATAATGACCTTTTTTAGCGATTAATTCGTCGTGGGTACCGCTTTCTACCAAAACGCCTTGATCTAAAACCAGAATCAAGTCAGCGTTGCGGACTGTAGAGAGGCGATGGGCAATGATTACACTTGTGCGTCCTTGAAGAATTGTTTTGAGGTTGTTTTGAATAATTCTTTCTGATTCGGAATCTAGATGGCTGGTGGCTTCATCAAATAGTAATAATCGAGGATTTCCGAGCAAAGCACGAGCGATCGCTAGGCGTTGGCGTTGTCCACCAGAAAGCATACCGCCGCTTTCACCAATTTGGGATTCGTAACCCATCGGTAGTTTTTGAATAAATTCATCGGCTCCGGCGTATTTTGCGGCTTGGATAATTTCTTCTGAAGAAGCATTTGGATGAGCGATCGCAATATTTTCCCGAATAGTCCCACCAAACAGAAAAGTATCTTGGTCTACAACACCGATTTGAGAACGGAGCGATCGCAAGGAAACACTAGTGATGTCACGACCATCAATCAGTAGTTTGCCATCTGTCGGTGGATATAAACCTAAAATCAATTTACTCAGGGTTGTTTTTCCAGAACCACTGCGCCCCACCACTGCTACCATCTGTTCTGGTTGGATTTCAAAGTTAAGATTTTCTAAGACGTTAGTCTCACTTTCTGAGTGATAGCGAAAGGTGACATTCTGAAAGCTAATCTGACCGCGCAGCTTACCCAACGCCTTCCGGGGTTTAGTTTCTAAGTCTTCTTCTGGTTCCGCCTCCAACACATCATTTATGCGTTCGGTGGAAATCACGATTTCTTGCAATTGATTCCACAGCATAGATAGCCTCTGGAAAGGACTCAAGACGTTACCCACCAACATATTGAAAGCAACTAATTGTCCAATCGTCAGTTCGCCATTAATTACCTGAGTCGCTCCGTACCACAGCAATGCAGTATTTACAAAAGTTTGGATAACGCCACTGATAATTTGCAGCTGATTACCAATTATTTGAGCATTAAAGCCTTTTTTGATCAAATCATTCAGCAGTTCCTCCCAACGCCAGCGCACAGTCTGTTCAATTGACAATGAGCGGACGGTACGAATTCCACTTAGGGATTCTATGAGATAGCTTTGTTCTTTAGCGCCTGCATTAAAAATTTCTCTGGAGATGCGGCGCAAAATATTTGTGCTAGCCAGCGCCAAGATAAAAAATGGCGGTACTGTACACAGCACGAATAATGACATGCGCCAGCTATAGGAGAACATCAAGCCCAGATAAACCACCAATGTCAGCATATCCAGCAAAATGGAGAGTGTCTGACCGGTAAGGAATTGCTGAATTTTCTGGTTTTCTTGGATGCGCGAGACTATATCCCCAACAAAACGCGACTCGAAATAAGAAAGGGGCAAGCGGAAGGTATGTTTGATAAAACCTACGAGTAGGGCGATGCTAACGCGGTTAGCAGTATGAAATAGAAGATATTGCCGTAGAGCATTAACAGCCACACCAAATAACCCAAAAATAATCATCCCCAAACCAATGGCGTTTAAGGTTGTAACGCTACGTTGCACAAGTACTCTATCGAGCAATAACTGAGTGAATACTGGCGTTACCAGTCCAAATATTTGGATTAATATCGAAGCTGCAAAGATTTCTAATAGTGCCCGATAGTGAGGTTTGATTAACTCAAAAAACTTCCAGAAGCTTGTACTTTCGTTTTTAGTATTTTTTAATAAAGCTGTAGGTTGCAGTAACAATGCATAACCACTCCAACCTGCTTGAAATTCAGCTTTTGTCAGGCTGCGTTGACCAAGAGCCGGATCACATACAATCACCCGCTTTTTGCTGATTTCATAGACAACGATGAAGTGTTTGCCTTCCCAGTGGACAATTGCAGGTAAAGGTTGTTCTGCTAATTTATCAAGAGTGGCTTTCACCGGACGAGTGGCAAAACCCAGGTTTTCTGCTGCTGTTGCCATAGCCTTTAGAGATGCACCACTGCGGTTGACGTTGGTCATATCCCGCAGGCGATTGATACTAAAATGCTTGCCCCAATAGTTACCAATCATTACCAAGCAAGCAGAGCCACAATCGGCAGCGCTTTGTTGTGCATAGAAGGGATAGCTCTTAGTGAGGCGTCTCCACCAATGCCCCACTTGCACCTGTGGACTGGGAAAGTAAAAACGTGCTTTTTTTGGTTGTTGTTGTGACTGCTGATCTCGTTGGGGAAAAGGAATGATTTTGGATTTTGGAGATTGGGAAGTTTTTTCCCCACTCTTTACTACAGACGTGATTAATCGCGTCTCTCCCCACTCCCCACTCCCCAGTCCCCAATTCCCCAACTCCGGCAAGTATTCTAGTGCTGTTTGCCGATGGTCGTTTTTCAGAATGTAAGCAATTGTTGGTTGAGTTGCCTGCCAATCACCTTGTTTTGGTTGGGCAAAGATTGTGCCTGGCGTCAAAAAATGACCTTCAGAATGCCGCAGTTGACCTCTGTACAATAGCCATAACTCAGAATCTTGGGATACTTGCGTAGTTAGAGAGCCAGTTTCTAAATGCTGTCGCTCAAAGAGAGATAAAGCTTTGAGCATCCCTGGTACAAGTGAAGTATGGCACGGTAATTGTGAGGTTTGGCGACATAACAATAGCAAATCCCAAAGTTCTGCACGGGCAAAAAGGCGATCGCGAATATTAGGATACTTGTCTATCAATGTTTGCAATGCGTCTTGCCTGAAATAGCCAAGTTTTAAGCTTGTCGAAGCTCTGACTACATAAGGACTAAAGTCAGCTTCGGGAAAAAGCGTCAATTCGCCGAAAACAGACCATGCACCAAAGGTAGTGATTAAATTCTCAGAGCTATCCAACAGTCGGACTTTACCTGTAAGGATAATATAGATACCAGGATTCGTCTGTGCAGATTGCCAGAACTGCTTTGCTAGTGGTGGCTCCACAATTTCCATTGCTGCCAAGAAGTTTTGTAATTCTTGTTCTGAAAGCTTTGCACCCAAGGTGTACAAGAGCCTTTCGCCTACATCTTCCCCAGAAAGCACGGGTGGCATTTTCTAACCTCCAAGACGAAATTTAGCTATTGGTCTAAATTGAAAAAACAACAATTAGTATTATTTGATTCTCTTGTGTTCTGTGAGGAAACCCTAAGCCTCCTGTTAAGAAAAGAGTTTTTTTGATAAAAAGGTATTTTATTTGACAATCACTAATGTGAATGCTAGATTATTGGGCTAGACGTTTGCCTAACTAAACATTTTTGCTCGCAAAACAGTACCCCTTGAGGTGTCTTTGGTTGCCACAAGATTCGTGTTTTCAGCAAGAGGTTAAAGAAGAATTTAGAAGCAAAGCGTCTACGGCTTTGCCAAGCAAGGTATTTAAATCAATTTAGTGGGGATGCTTCAGTCTACAGTCGGTAACCTCCAGCATTAAAAGGCTGGCTTTGGGCAGGCTACAGTCCAGAGACGAGAAAAACTATAAAGCACATCATGATTTTTTGAGATTTTACCAGTCAATAAAAATCTCACTTAAACAATA
Source organism: Nostoc favosum CHAB5714 (assembly GCF_020829495.1). Lineage (GTDB taxonomy): Bacteria > Cyanobacteriota > Cyanobacteriia > Cyanobacteriales > Nostocaceae > Nostoc > Nostoc favosum. The sequence continues at coordinate 50,773 of NZ_JAIVFQ010000025.1, forward strand.
TTGCTTGGTTTGCTTAGAAGCTACTAAACTCAATCTTTTTACAGTCATGTTTAGTCTCTTTAAACATATACCCAAAGAGCTATGTAAGTTTTGTTACACCTCCTCTAGCGGAATTAGTCTGAGTGGTTAAATAGTTTTGCGATAAACATATTTACATAATTAGCTTACACTGATTAACTTAAAGTTTGAATAGCCTACGCTGATTTTCGTGTAAATTTTCTGAAATATTACATCAGGGACAATTCTTTACAGAAAAAACACAATTCCCACCCCTTTATACATTAAATCTTTAAACAGATAGACCACAGAATATGGTGCAAATAACAGCACATAATACTCTTGGTTCGCACATTTTGTCGGGAGTTAGAAACAAAATCTACTCAAGGGTAAAAGACTGGTCGCCAAGTTGAGTATAAATAGTCGTTAAGAACCCAAGCAGAGCAAGAATACGCTATAAATACGTAAATGGCTGTAAGCAAGTCTGGGTATAAATTTGAGGCTTTTCAACGAAGAGGCTCTTGGTTGGGGGCTAAAAGCTTGGGGGAAATGACCCCATTAATAGGCGATCGCTATCTTAGTCCCCGATAAATTATGATTCCACTTTGTTTATATTAAGGATGTGTCTATTACAAATTATGAATTAGTATAGGACTCGTATTTGATTTCTGAAAAAAATCAGTACACCCCGAAAAGGCTTCTTCCCCACTCCCCACTCCCTACTCCCCACTCCCTTTCTACACAAATAATTTCAAAAATCAAAGCGGACTGCTATATAAGATTGTTTTGGCAGTAGCGATCGCCTGATCCACGCTCTCCACAATATAAACATTTTCTGGCGATAGTTTTTTGAAGAAAACCTTACTTTCTTCATCGTTAGTCAACAAAATTACTTGCTTACTTCCTTTCAAAGCTAAGGCAATTTCTGAAGCAGTTCCTGCACCCATACCGCAGGCAATTACCACATCACTAGTGAGAACATTAATATTATTTCTAGCATTCCCCATGTCTGTGAAAATAGCAATATCCACTGAAGAGGAAATACTGTCTTGATTCTCGCTGGGAAGAATACCAACAGTTAAACCCTCAGCAGATTTTGCACCTTTACTTACTGTATCCATTACACCTACATTTCTACCGCCTGTGAGTAAAATCCATCCTTGTTTGGCAATAAGTTGACCTAGCGTATAAGCATTTTGCAAATCATTTGTTGTCGCATTTTTTCCAGGCCCCATTACCCCAACAATAATTTTTCTCATAGAATTTCAATTTCTAGCAGCGTTTTATAAGTAGTTGGTCTTACTGGAGCAATTACTACATGGGCATAGCTATTATTACTAGATAATTGTAAAAATTGATCAAATTATAAAATAAATAAATCAACTATTCTCAGAAAACATAAATTATATCAAGTTCGGATAATTACCCATAATAAAATAACCCCTCCCCGCCTGCGGGGAGGGGAGACAAAGCACAGCTTTGGCGGGGTGGGGTTCTTCGGGTTTAATAAGTAATCAAGCGGACATAAATTAGCTTATCTTCGACTGAATCTGCCTCTAACTCCCGAATTAGAATGATTATTACTACACAGGTGAATATTTAATTTTCTGAAAGTCTTATGTAGTTAGGGTCTTGGCGTTTGCCTGATACTGGCTTTTAAATTTTATAATGCCAATTTTAAAATTATTCGTTTTTTGCATAAAACACAAAATTTGAGGTGAATAATATTCTAAGCTTGTCTGGGATTTGTTGAAGTTTATACTATGGACTATTCCTGCTGTTACGAGCGCTTGGGGATTGTCTGTATAAACTGTGTCAACTTTTATAAGTGATTTCAATTCTCTGGAATCATATTTAGTCACACTGAAGTTAGAACTCAACGTTAGTTAACAAAGGATTGATATGCGCTTACCTATTGCTATTGGTGCAATTTTAGTAGCATCTTTCAGTTTTAATGCTCCAGTAATGTCTGTGCCTCCTACGCATGGAGCAAAAGCAGAGATTACTAACTCGAACTTAACACAGCTAAAAATTAATCGCCAATTGTGGAATCGACAAAAAATTAACAATTATCGCTACAGAGTTAGCAATAGTTGCTTTTGTCTTCCCGATTTTAGAGGCCCATTAATCATTGAAGTACGTAACGGCATCACAAAATCTATCACGAATGCTCAAACTGGTAAGCGAGTAAATTCAGAGCTATTACAACAATATAGTACAATTCCTAAGCTCTTTAATTTGATTCGGAATACGATCAACGGTGGAGAATCCGAACTAACTGTGGTGTACAACTCACAACTTGGTTATCCAACCCAAATTAATATCGGTAATCTAGCTGCCGATGCTGGAGTATTTACTACAATTAGCAATTTTGAAGTGCTTCATCATGGTTCATATATAAAGCGATGAGGCTGTTTTTGACAATCGGATAAATCCCTACTAAAAAAACCTCCCTGTGCTTTTAAGCCAGGGAGAGGTTAATGCTACAAAAATAAATAAATAACCGTGATTTATGATTGCCAAGATGTGGTGCATATTATGTTAATCACCTTTAGCGCGGAGTAGATTAAATAATTCGTAATTCGTAATTCGTAATTCGTAATTCGTAATTAACTTCCGCTCAATAATTGCTTGATAATGCTTACCTGTAACTACCATATAGCCCACTCGTAAACCAGGCATTAAAGTTTTAGAAAAGGTGCTTAAATAAGTCACCAAATTATTTTTATCTAAAGCTTTAATTGGCGCTGGCACAGCATCGAAATTTATTCCTTCATAAGCATTATCTTCCAAGAATTACGAATTACGCAAATAGGAGACTTTACCAAATCCGCCTCCGCCAGGAGTTTCTATCACAAAAACATCCCCAGGTTTCATCTCTACTGTTGCTGTGCTGTCTAAATTCTCTTCAATTCCATTGTGACGTTGTATCCAGTTGCGTCCGACAATTCCGGCTTCCCCACCATTTAATCCAAAGGGAGGGACAACCCGATGGCTAGAGAGAATATTAGCTGTCATGGGTTCTAGAAAACGGATGCGGCGGACAACTCCATTACCACCGGAATATTGCCCTTTACCACCGCTATCGGGACGAAGACTAAAGCTTTCTAAAAGTACAGGATAACGGGTTTCTAAAACTTCTGGATCGGTCAAGCGGGAGTTAGTCATGTGGGAATGAACACCATCAGTTCCATCAAAATCAATTCCTGCCCCAGAGCCGCCGCAGATAGTTTCATAATATTGATATTGCTCATTACCAAAAGTAAAATTATTCATCGTTCCTTGAGAAGCAGCCATGACACCTAAAGCGCCATATAAAGCATCGACAATGGTTTGAGAAGTTTCGACATTACCCGCTACTACTGCTGCTGGATAAGTTGGATTCAGCATACAGCCAACCGGGATAATAATTTCTAGAGGCTTAAGACACCCAGCATTAAGTGGAATATTATCATCAACCAAAGTCCGAAAGACATATAAAACTGCTGCTTGAGTTACAGCTTTGGGAGCATTAAAATTACTATTTAGTTGCTCAGAAGTCCCAGTAAAATCAATGGTAGCACTACGAGTTTCTGGGTAAATCGTTACTTTAACTTGAATTCGTGCCCCATTATCCATTTCATAAACAAATGATCCATCCTTGAGAAGATTGATAGCCTTTCTCACCGACTCCTCAGCATTAGCTTGCACAAACTTCATGTAAGCTTGAACAGTATCAACCCCGTATTGTAAAACCATTTTATGAAGTTCTTGTACTCCCCGTTCATTTGCGGCAATTTGTGCTTTAAAATCAGCGATATTTTGGTCAGGGTTACGAGCAGGATAAGTATGATTTGAAAGGTGTTGTCTTACTGCGGGTTCTCGGAAATTGCGCTCTTCAACCAAGAGAAAATTATCAAAAATAATTCCTTCCTCTTCTACTGTGGTACTGTGGGGAGGCATTGAACCAGGAGTAATTCCACCGATATCTGCTTGGTGTCCACGAGAAGCAACAAAAAAGAGGGGAGTGGGGAATGGGGAATAGGGAGTAGGGAATAGAGTATTTTCACGACTCTCTAGAAAAACAGGGGTAATTGCAGTTACGTCAGGAAGATGTGTTCCCCCATTATAAGGATTATTAGATAGATATACATTCCCTGGTTTTAGGGTGTCGTGTTTTTCGTTAATTAAACTGCGGACACTTTCACTCATTGAGCCTAAATGTACAGGAATATGGGGGGCATTAGCAACTAATAATCCAGAAAAGTCAAAAATAGCGCAGGAGAAATCTAGCCTTTCTTTGATATTTACAGATGCTGCCGTATTTTGGAGAACAATTCCCATTTGTTCGGCGATAAATTGATAGAGATTTTTGAATATTTCTAAGCGGACGGGATCTGGTTGCGTTGTTGTGTACATTTTTAACTCCTTTTTAGAAAAAAACACAAACATTAATACTTATAAAGTAAGATACTCATCCTTCAAATCACTAATAACTCGACAAAGCTGGCGTATTTCGGAAGGAAGAGAAGAAAACTTTAACATTGAAAACCTCCTAATAATTTTCAGACAGTTCAGTTAGTAGTTTTGGCTAATGAAATTTAAATAATTCGTAATTCGTAATGACGCTCGTTCCGACGCTCGATGACGACGCTCGTTCCGACGCTCGTTCCTCGCTAACGCTGCGCTATCGCTAACGCTGCGCTATCGCTTTGCGCGTCGCTAACGTAATTCGTAAATTTTGTTTTGTAATGGGGATTTAACCCCAACACGAAACTTGCTTTTTTATTGAACCTGGGGACTTAAACCCACGGAACTAGTTAAATTTAAAAGCTCTATACAAGACGTTGCAAAATTAAATGATTACGTTCAGTTAATCTTGCTTTCCAGTTAGGTTCTACTACAATTGTGCTAATTTTTTCTACGACGATCGCAGGCCCATTAATACTATCTTCTGGTTGTAAATCTTCTCGTCGATAAACAGGCGTATTCTGCCATCTATCAGCAGTAAACATCCTTACTATCTCAACGGCTTCGGTGGCTCCAATTATAGAACGTGTACGAGTAATTAAGGGTTCTTCGGGAGTCTCCATTTTCTGAATTACTTCTACTGAGACGGATTCAACAATTAAAGTTTTATCTAATTGAATGAAACCATAGCGGGATTTATGTTCATCCTCAAATTCTTGCCGCATCAATACCACATTATCGGCAAACTTAACGGTTAAAGTAGAGTTAGTCCCTTCATATTTTAAGTAAACTTTTTGGACTATTTCTGTTTGAGCATTAGCTTCATTTATTTCACTTCTAGCTTGAGTTTCTAAATATTCCATTAACTGCTGTAATTGAGGGATTAATGCTTGGGTTAAAGGCTGTTCTACTCCTCCTTCTCTTATTGCACTGACATCAGCTAATCCCATTCCATAAGCAGAGAGAACACCAGCATAAGGGTGGAGAAATATCTTTTTCATTCCCAAGGTATCGGCAATTAAACAAGCAACTTGTCCGCCTGCGCCGCCAAAACAACAAAGCACATATTGGCTGACATCATAACCCCGTTGCAGACTGATTTTTTTAATTGCGTTCGCCATATTTTCCACTGCGATCGCAATAAATCCAGCCGCTACTTGTTCAGGAGTACAATGAGTCAATGTAGCGGTTTGAATATCTTGGGCTAATTGTGTAAATTGCTCAATTACAGTATCTTTATCTAAAGGTAAATTGCCATCAATTCCAAAAACCGAAGGAAAATATTGCGGGTGGATTTTGCCTAACATCACATTAGCATCAGTAACCGCTAATGGCCCCCCACGTCGATAACAAGCAGGCCCAGGATTTGAACCAGCAGATTTAGGGCCGACACGATAACTAGAACCATCAAAAAAGAGAATTGAACCGCCTCCAGCCGCAATGGTATTAATTGCTAATACGGGAACTCGCATCCGCGCTCCAGCAATTTCCGAATCTAGTTGTCGTTCATACTCTCCTTTAAAGTGGGCGACATCTGTACTTGTCCCTCCCATATCAAAGGTAATAACTAACTCAAAACCTGCTCTTTTACTAGTTTGGACTGCACCGACAATACCCCCAGCCGGGCCACTTAAAATACTATCTTTGCCTTGAAATTGTTGGGCTGCGACTAAACCGCCGTCAGATTTCATAAACATTAATTTGACTCCAGGTAACTGACTCGCTATTTGGTTGACATAGCGACGTAGAATAGGAGTTAGATAAGCATCTACTACTGTTGTATCTCCTCGGCTGACTAATTTCATTAACGGACTAACTTGATGAGATACAGATATTTGTGTAAAGCCGATTTTTTGGGCGATTTGGGCGATTTGTTGTTCGTGTTCAGGATAGCGATCGCTGTGCATAAAAATAATAGCACAACTCCGAATTCCTGTGTTATAAACTGCTTGTAAGTCATTTTTGACTTGTTGAATATTTACAGGAATTAATTCATTGCCATGAGCATCATAACGTTCATCAATTTCAATCACCTGTTCATAAAGCATGGTTGGTAAAACGATATGACGAGCAAAGATGTTAGGACGATTTTGGTAGCCAATTCGTAGCGCATCTTTAAACCCCTTGGTTATGAGAAGAACAACTCTGTCGCCTTTCCTTTCTAACAGCGCATTTGTTGCTACTGTTGTCCCCATTTTTACTACTTCCATCGCTTCAGTAGGAATGGGTTCGTTGCTGGAAATACCCATGATATCCTGAATTCCTTGGATAGCTGCATCTTGATATTGTTCGGGATTTTCTGAAAGTAGTTTGTAGACTATAATCCATTGCCCTTTAGGTAGAGGAACAATTAAAAAACGTTCAGGATGTTTTGATAGTCCGTCTATAATTGCTTGATTATTAGTAAGGGCAACAATATCTGTGAATGTACCACCGCGATCAGCAAAAACTTTCAACATTGCTCTATTTCCTTAATGCTGTAAGATATTGTTGAAATCGTTATTTATCTCAAAGAATTACAAGTATTCAACATTAAATATAGACTTTGTTGAGTCACACTTTACTCAACTTATAAACTTTATTTTCTGGGACTTTTGCCTCGTTCTAATGCTCTTGATGCTGGTGGCGGAGGTTCGGGCGGCTTTTGAAGGATTTCAATAATTCCAGTAATGACTTCGTTGACTTTTTGATCCTTCAGTTTTCCAATAAATCGAATAACATTAGTTTTATCAACCGTGGCAATAATATTAGGGCGAATGTAGCAAGGACTTAAACTTATTTTACCAACTCGGAAGTCTTGGTCTTCTAACTTAATTTCATAGTCTCTGCCTGGTTTGCTGGTGATAGGACAGACCATAATATTGTTACTATCTGATTCTGCAATTACCAACGCAGGTCGTCTTTTAGTAGCTGATGCATCAGAAAAGGGGAAAGGTATTGAGATGACATCACCTTTTGCAAGGTTTTCTAGAGATGCTTCCAAGCTTCATCTTCCTCTGGATCAAGCCAAATTTTGTTCAGCGATGACTCACTTAATTCCTGAAAATCTTTCACTAATCTTTGAGAATAATCTGCATTTATATCTGGCAAATTCTTAACTATTTCAAGTGGTAGTCCGGTTAGCTTTACTACCAAAGCTGAATCAATACCTTCGTTCAGCATATTGAGCGCAACTTGGGTTAATCCCTGCTGCAAACCTTGCTCCCATGCTTCGCGTAAGTTTTGAGATTGAATTGCAAAGTCATGCATGATTTTCAGTTCGTAGTACCTACTTTAATAATACCTCGAATATTAAATTTTCTATTTTCGCTATTGTACATTCCATTTATAAACCGCTATCTTAGATAATTCGCTGGTTTAGCGGAATTACAATTACAAATTCTGTACCTTGTCCAGGAGCAGAAATACATTGTAATGTTCCCTGATGTTTTTGAGTGATAATCTGGTAACTAATAGATAAACCTAACCCAGTACCTTTATCAACTGGTTTAGTAGTCCCCTACAAATGTACAAATAATTTGGGATAATTTATTTTTTTGGAAGTCCCTTATATTTAAAAGTTATTTTTAAAGTAGTGAACATAAAAAGCATGAGTGGCAAATTAATTGTATTTGAAGGGGTGGAAGGCTGTGGTAAAACCAGCCAAATGCAGCTTTGTTCTGAGTGGTTGAAAAGTCTGGGTATTTCTGTGGTTGTTACTCGTGAACCAGGTGGAACAGAGTTAGGCTTACATCTTCGCCGCTTGCTATTAGAGAAGACGGAGGATAAACCAGTTGCACAAGTGACAGAACTCTTGTTGTATGCTGCTGACAGATCGCAACACGTTGAACAAGAACTCAAACCGCAACTGCAAGCAGGGAAATATATTTTATGCGATCGCTACACTGAGTCTACCATTGCCTACCAAGGATATGGTCGTGGTCTTAACATGAGTTTAATCAATCAGCTTAATCATATTGCCACTGCTGGTTTAGAGAGTGACTTAACTATTTGGCTAGATGTCGATGTCGAAGTAGGACTAGCCCGAAAACGAGGAGATGGAATAGGGTTAGACCGCATTGAACAAGAAACAATCGCTTTTCATCGGCGCGTTCAGCAAGGATACGCAGAGTTAGCAGCATCCTATCCCTCAAGAATTGTGCGGGTAGATGGCAGCTTGAGTAAAGAAGCTGTACAACAAGTAATTCAAGGAATTTTGCGCGTACACCTGAAGGGGTTGCTATAGACATCGCCTCAAATTTTGAAGGCAAAATTTTTTGAACTTTCTACTTAACTGTCTTAACTGTCCTTGCATCCTTATCGTCTTTACCCCAATGTCAACACTCCTGCTGGAAAATCTGCTACTAATCGTTTTGTCTGTAACCAACGCACACCCAAAAGAATATCTTGCAGTTCATCTCCACCCAACGCTGAAATCATAAACTCTTCTTCATCTAAAAGTACAGTTCCTTGATACAGGTTAAACTGTGCTTCTCCCTGCGCCGTCCGCATATCTTCTCTCTGACTTTCCCGTAACCATCCCAGGCTCAAAGCATCTTGGTTATCAATTGCTAGAGTCCCAGTAAATCCTGTATCTAGTAGCGCCTGTACTGGGATAATATCACCATCAGCAGCTATCAAACCAATTTCAAAAATTAACTCGCCTTTACTGTTAAACTCTCCGAAAATCATATTTTGCCACAGGCTCCAGTCTCATTGATTCGCATCATGAGACGCAAAGTATCACCAAATTGATCACGAGCCTTTGTTCTGGCAACATCCTCATTTGGATCTATAAAATAGTCTCCACTCTCAGGCTCAATGACTATAAACCAGTCGTAGTGTTCTTTGATTAACTCTGGTTGAACTCTGTCAAATACTACTCGACAACGTTGATAAAATACCTCATCTTCAGCTTTGCGTCTGGCTCTTTCTTCTGGTGATAGTTGACGTTCGGGAAATACTCTTCCTCGACGTGGTGTGTGATTAGAGGATAGTTGTGTCATTTTGTTTACTATTTGATTGGATAATAGCCTCTTAGTTTCTATATATTGATTATATATAGGAATCCTAAATGAGTTGTGAAAAATATAGATGAGGAAACGAACCGCCATCTCTACGAGAGGCTTCCGCCAACGCGCAGCGTCTCGTAAGAGAAGGACGCCTTCTGGTGCGTCGGCTTCCGCCAACGCGCAGCGTCTCGTAAGAGTTGGACGCAAAGGAAAGAAAGAAGAAAGAGAGATATAATTTTAACGAATGATTTATGACTGCTATATCTGAAGCGATCGCCAGAAATAATTTATCAATATTCTTTCATATCAAGCCCTCTTTTTAAAACCTCATATTCCTCAATCAAAATGTCAAAATAAAAAGCGATCGCTCTTTATTTTAAAAGAGCAATCGCTAATTTTTAGATTACAAAATACAGCTTAAGCAGCAACAGGTTCCAACAATTTAATATCAGAGAAGATAAATTCTTGAATAGAAAATTGTCCTGCTGTCTCGGTACGAATCTCCCGACGATTTAGGATGAAATAGTTACCAACTTTTTCATATTCATCGATAAATTCGCTTCTACCGCCCTTTTGTTCCCCAGTCTTGGGGTCATGGTACACAGAGTCATAGCGGTGGGATAGGTAGCCTTCCCCGGTGTTATGACTGCTAAAGGTGTCAATTGTCACATAAGTCCCGTGGATTAAACGGTGAACATGGCATACTTCATTATTGCGGACTTTGTATTTATCGCCCTCAGCCTTACCACCCATTAAAAGCTCAACCGCACCAGTTTCGTCAGTTTTACCATAGCTAAACGTATTGGCGCTGTGGGTGTCTTCAAAGCTGCGGCGGATGCGGTGAATTGCTATCTCCCATGCTTGACCATGAATTGCTTGCTTTGCTGGCTCGTCATCTACATCCAAAACTTCCGCTTTGAGATTGGCGTTGATGATCACTTTACCTGTAAACACTTTATCATCTTGCTTAAAGGTAATATTTGCGGTATAACCAGGGAAATTTTTGTCCCAAGTGTAGCGGTTCTCATAAGCAGCCCGGAAAAGTTCCTGAGCAGAGAGTTGTGTAACTGTCATGTGCTTCTCCTAGTCGCTACTGTAATTAGCGTTTTAGTTTCCTTGGTATTAGCATAGAAGTAATTGTTGAGGCTTGGATAGTCCCCAACTGGGTACACTTATGGTTAATTCTCTCCACGCCGTATTTCATGCGATCGCTAATGTCCAGAATGAGCAAGAATTAAGACTAGCTCTCACGGATAAAATTAGTGAGCATTTTGGCGTGCAAAATTGGGGCATTTATTTCCTAGATGAGCAACCAACGGCTCAAATGGATGTTCAGGGCATTCCGGCAGTATGCTTAGAAAGCAATCCAGTCGGGCGCTACGTGGTTGAGCGTCATGCTCCCGCCCATGAACAGTTATTATTATCACCAAAAGACTGGAAGCATTTTTGCTCGCGTTCTGATCACGAACATGTGATGACTGGGCCAATTGTTTGCGATGGTCGTCTTGTAGGAACGCTTAACTTGGCTCGTGACAAGGGAAATCCTGCTTTTAATGGCAATGATTTAGCTGATTTGAGTGCCTTATGCATTCATTTATCAGCAAAAATGGCAACTCTACGGACAAAACCAAAAATATCCCATTCTCTTTTAGTAAGTCCTCTAACAGCGCGTGAGTTAGAAATTGCCGACTTAGTGGCGCAGGGGTTAACAAACGCGGAAATTGGGGAAAAACTTTGGATTACACAAAATTCCGTCAAACAAGCTTTGAAGAGGATGTTTCGTAAGTTGAAGGTTTCGGCGCGTGCAGAAATGGTAGCAAAGCTACAAGATATACAAGTTTCTTAAACCGTGTAAACTAAACTTATAGAAATCGGTGAGTTTAGTTTTTCATACTGGATTAACCAGTAATGGTTGCACGGCGCAACTCACTACTCCCTTAAGCGTAAAAGCTTCTGGGAGATACTTGCGTATAATCTGCAAGCTACCATTTACATCAGCGTTGATAACTCTACCTGACTTAGTACGAAACAATCCTCGGTGTACTCGTTTGCCTGCATAACTAATTTGCCTGCAAGGCGACAATCGTCGCTTCGTCTCCCCTCCTGCTTGCGGGGAGGGGAGATTTTGGGGAGCCAGTGCGGTCTTGGGTCTCCCCAAGTGGAGCCGGATAGCGTGTGGGGTGCAATGACTGTGGAAATCATAACTAATTATGCGAACATGATATAAATTCTGAATTCTGCTGTAACTAAGCTGATATGCGTCTAAATTATATAAACATTCTTTATAATCGTTGACGGTTGACGGTTGACGGTTGACGGTTGACGGTTATCGGTCATCAGTCAACAGTCATCAGGTAAATGTACTAGTTTTATGCGTAACAGCTTATCTAGTTAATGCTTAAGCCTGCGATCGCCTTGTTAAAAAAGTCAACTTTAAATCAATCAGAGTGGTAATCAAACTTTATTAGATATCTTGCAAAAATCCCTAAGACCCAGCTTTGGCTCTTTGGGGTTCTTCGGGTTTAATAAGCAATCAAGCGGACATGATATAACAGTAAAATTCATGCGATCGCTAGCCAACTCAAACTGCAAAAACTCAAATTTTATCTTTTGATAATTATCAACAATAGATTGATTAAAAATATAAATAAATATATTGACTTTATTATCTATAAATTTGATATGTATAAATTTTAGCAAATCTTGGTTTTATGCAAATATATTTTAATCATTTCTTCTGTTTAATTTTATCTTATCTTAATCTTTTCATGGAAACATCTTTACTGCTAGCTAAGTTATCTCATAACTACTATCAACATTAAATTCTGAATCTCAGTCTTCCATGCTCATTATTCACTAACACAGATTAGTAGTTGACATTCCACTATCATGTCTCAAGGTTTCGATAACTCTGAGAAAATACGTTTTTCGTAAATGTATTCTCGGCGTTAATACGAAATTGGACTTAAAGGGCTTGCCGAAACTATATTTTTGTAATTCTGAAATTTACCAGTAATTCCGGTTTCTAGCCTGAGTTAATGATTTATTTTTCCACAAGTAATGAGAAAACTTCAATAGCTTGTGATGCAGTTAAATCCAAATACCCAACCAACATTCTAAACTATGGCAATTGAGTTAGTCGGCTTTGCTTCTTTACCTGCTGATACCTATGGTGATGGGCCAGTTTCTGGTAAGGAAATTTCAGCTAACGGCAGAACGGGGCCTTTTCCAGGACAGCCAATACAGGGCTTTAGCGGTGTCCAGTTTGCTAACAGTAACTCTTTATATTTTTTGTCAGATAATGGTTACGGTAGCAAAGACAATAGTGCAGATTTTCTACTGCGAATCAATCGTTTAGATCCGAATTTTAAGGGAACAGAAAATGGAGATGGCAGCGTTAAAGTTTTAGATTACATTCAACTGTCTGACCCAAACAACAAGATTCCTTTCCAAATAGTTAATGAAGAAAGTTCTGAGAGATTACTGACTGGTGCAGATTTCGATGTAGAGTCATTCGTCTTTGATAAAGACGGGACAATCTGGGTTGGAGAGGAGTTTGGCCCCTATCTACTACATTTTGATGCCACTGGTAAGTTGTTAGAAGCTCCGATCGCTACACCCGACCAATTCAAAACTTTAAATGGAGAAGCACCTAAAGTAATTGGCCACAGAGGTGCAAGTGGGGATCTTCCAGAACATACCTTACAGGCATACATACGAGCAATTGCAGACGGTGCTGACTTTATTGAGCCAGACTTAGTAGTTACAAAAGATGGTGTGTTAATTGCTCGTCATGAGCCTGCTTTGGCAATTTTAAATGCTGATGGCAGCGTCAATTTAAGCAATACAACCACAGACGTTTACGATATTAGCAAATATCCACAGTTTGCCGATCGCAAGAAAACAGTCAGTCTAGATGGCAACACAATTACAGGTTGGTTCGCTGAAGACTTTACTTTAGAAGAAATCAAGACTTTAGGGGCGATACAGCGTCTACCTTTCCGTGACCAATCCTTCAATGGTCAATTTGAAATTCCCACTCTCGCCGAAATCATCGACTTGGTTAAAGAGGTAGAAGCCCAGACAGGTAAAAAGATTGGCATCTACCCAGAAACGAAGCATCCCACCTATTTTGCCGAAGAAGCCACTTATGTAGGCACGACAGAGAAAATTAACAGAAACATCAGCGATATACTGATCGATACACTCAAGGCAAATAACTTTACTGACCCCAGTCGCATCTTCATCCAGTCCTTTGAAGTATCTAACCTCAAACAACTGAATGATAGCATTATGCCTGCGGCAGGGGTGGATATTCCACTTGTCCAACTTTTAGATGCCAGTGACATTGACATCAACGGTAAAATTATCGAGAGTCAGCCTTATGATTTGAAAGTCAGTGGTGACAGTCGCACTTATGGCGACTTGCGAACTCCAGAAGGCTTAACTGAAATTGCCACTTATGCTGATGGTATTGGCCCTTGGAAGCGGATGATTGTTAGTGTCAAAGGTACTGATGCTAATGGTGATGGCAAAGCTGATGATGTGAATGGGGATGGAACAGTAAATGATGCTGATAAGACTACGTTACCTCCCACTAGCTTAATTCAAGATGCTCACAATGCAGGTTTACAGGTTCATCCTTACACCTTCCGCAATGAAGACCAGTACTTAGCAGCAGATTACAAAGGTAATCCAGAACTAGAATTTCAGCAGTTCTTTCAATTAGGCGTAGATGCACTCTTCACAGATTTCCCAGATACAGGGGATAAAGTCCGAGATTTCTTGAGTGATCCTCAGAATAACTTAGTGCGATCCCCACAAAACCCCGATGTTCTCTCAGGAGATGCTTTTGCTAACTTGGGTAGTTCCAAAGGTTTTGAAGGCGGAGCAATCAACGCCAGCAAAACCAAACTCTATATGCTTCTAGAGGGTACGGTTCAGGGTGATCCTGCTGGTGCTTTGCGGATTAACGAATTTGATATCGCCAGCCGCGAGTACACTGGTAATAAACTTTACTACGAGTTAGAAAATCCTGCTTATGCGATCGGGGATTTAGCAGTCATTAATGATAATGAGTACTTAGTTATTGAGCGGGATGGTGGTCAAGGAACTTCTGCTCAATTCAAGAAGATTTTCAAAATAGACCTGTCTAAAACAGATTCTAATGGCTATGTAGCTAAAGAAGAAGTTGCAGACTTATTAAACATCCAAGACCCTAACGACCTCAATGGAGATGGCAAAACTACCTTTGACTTCCCGTTTGTAACCATTGAAAATGTGTTGGTTGTTGACAAAAACACCATTTTGGTAGCTAATGACAACAACTATCCTTTCTCAACAGGTCGTCCTGGAGATGATCCTCAAAATCCAGTTATAGACAACAATGAAATTATTCTGTTGAAGCTGGAGAATCCCCTCAATCTTGCTCCTGGTTTAGGTAAACCTCAAGCTGAAGACATTAAATTTGGCTCCAGTACCAGCGATGATATTACCACTGGGCCAAATCAAACCTTACTTACAGGTGACGGAGCAGATTTTGTAGAGGGTACAAAAGGTAACACAATCGTCACTGGGAACGGGGATGACACGGTGCTTGTGGGTAGTGACTCATCAGTGTCCACAGGTGATGGTAATGATCAGATATTTATTGGTCAAAACGGCCCGGCTCAAAATACTAGTGCCAATGGTGGTAATGGTGATGATGCGATCGCTGTGGTTGAAGCTAGTGGTAATAATAATCTATTTGGGGCAGCAGGTGCTGATACCCTGACAGTAATTGAAGGTTCTCGTCAATTATCCTTCGGTGGCTTTGGCAACGATTCCCTCACCAGTAAAGGCAGTAATAACCGTCTCTACGGTGGTTCCGGTAATGACAAACTGTTTTCCAATGTCAATGATTCTCTATTTGGTGGCGATGGCGATGATGTGCTATTTGCCGGTCAACAGGGCGGTAATCGCCTCAGTGGTGGTGCTGGTGCTGACCAATTTTGGATTACCAATGGTAGTCTGCCAGCTAGCAAGAACATTATTACTGATTTTGCGATCGGGATTGATAAAATCGGGCTGGGCGGTATTGGCCTCAGTAATCTAAGGGTATTGCAACAGGGTGCTGACACTCTCGTGAAAACCGGAAATACAGAGTTGGTTTCATTGCTGCAAATTAACTTAACTAGCTTGACTGCAAATGACTTCGTTGGGTTTAGTTAAGTAATCAAACGGACATAATTTTACTTAGCAAAATAAAACAACCCCATCTCGCAACCGGGATGGGGTTGTTTTATGCATAGCGATTAAATGGACTCAATCTTAATTAAACCAGTAAATTTACTGAAGGCAGTTATAGTCTTTGCTTCATAAATTTAATAGTTATTACTGTAAGCTGACAAAAAATCTTCACAGAAGAAAGGCAGAGGGCCCGTGCGATTCGATGTGGGTGAATCACGGTAATCAGTCCGTAAATAACCCCACCAACCAAATCTAAAAACAGAGATGGTTGAACTCTCAGATAGATGCAGGTGAAAGTCCTGCCCACATGACTCAGGTGTGACTCCTTATCTGTCCACACTAACCAGACTCGATTTCTGGAAAGTGAAGCTGGAAACAGGGCGCAATCAGACATCTGTTGTGAGGTGACACTGGCGCTAACAGGGAGTTCCCAAGGTGAAACTGAGCCTAAAAAAGCAACCCAGCCTTGAGCGGGACACAACAGACAAAACCCGACTCCATTGGAGATTATTCCCGCCGCAAATGTCCTCAATAGCGGCATGAGTCTAGGGAATCCAAAGGTTGAATTGGCTACACCTAAAGGAACGAAATAATCTCTCTGAGGGAACGAATAAAAACGAACTGAGGGTCTAAGGGAAGGTCGAACCCCAAGTAGGCTGGACGAGCAGCGGAATTCCTTCGGTTCGGGTAGGACAACCCGTAATTGGGTTGAGGTGTTCAGAAGACACACGACTGAAGTAAGAGCGATGATTGGACACAGTAGAAATACCAGTGAATCTTGGAAAGGACTACCGTGGAAGAAATTCCGTCGTAACCTATTCCGCCTACAAAAGCGCGTGTACAAAGCTGTTCGAGTTGGCGACTATCGGAAAGCTCGCTCACTACAAAAGCTGATTCTGAAATCTACTTCGGCTAGATTACTGGCGATTCGGCAAGTAACACAGCTAAATGCTGGAAAAAAGACCGCAGGTATTGATGGCAAAGCGTCCCTCAGTTTTGGAGAACGCTTTGCACTTGAAGAACTCTTTAAGTCCAGTGTGAATAACTGGAATCATAACAAACTCAGGGAAATACCGATACCAAAAAAGGACGGAAAAACCCGAACCCTGAAAGTCCCGACGGTGTATTCATATTGCACCTTGATTCAATGAAGTTTAGGGATATTCTCCTCTCTATGATTATTCTCCACTCAATGCGCTGCAATTGGGTACAGATTTTCTCACAAGTGAGCGAGCCTCCCCAAGGGAAGAGCTTCGCTAAGGTGAAAAAAGTAGTGGTTAGTGAGCTATGAGTGAGCTACTAATAGGGTAGGCTAGAGTTGTATCAAGTGTGGAAGTCTAACAACAATGGCAACAAAAAATCCCCGTATAGCAGCCTACCCACCACCCAAAGTCTATGAACTGTTGGTTGAATTTAAGCACTCTCAAGGATTAAAGTCAGATTCTGCCGCTATTGTAGCAATTCTTGAGACTTACCTATGTGGTAGCATACCTAATGTGCTACCAAGTGAGCTGTCAGGTACACCAAAGCGGATTGAGGATTTAGAGGTGAAGGTGAGCAGTCTGCTTTCTGATGTAGCAGAACTCAAGCAGGCAATAAGTCAGTATACTTGTCAATCTTCTGGTGAGGATCTATCGCACAACGAATATCTGCATCAGCCTGACAACTGCGAGGATTAAGTGAGCAACCAGAAAAATTACCAAACACAACCTTTGACTTGACAAATGACTCTGTACTGATGTCCGTGAGTACATCTAGAAGTGAGCTACAAGTAACCGGGGCAGATGGTGACACTCAATTAGTGAAGTCATCTGTTTATAAAACTGAATCTACCAACAGTGAGCTATCAAATGAGTCACTCTTGGTAACACCAATTGCCGAATCTATTTTAAACTACCCACCAGTTCAGGAAAACACCGTTCCCTATAGTGAGTTACTAGGTGAGCCACTAGCTAATTCGCTGGAGACAGTCATCAGTAAGCTATCAAGTGAGCCACTATCTGGTCTACCATTGGTCAAAGAAAATAATCATCTCAAACTATCATCGCTCAATAGTGAGCCACTCGACGACTTACCTGATAGCTCACTAGAGAAAACCGAAAGTAAAAATTCCCTTCAAGTACCACTTCACCTCACTGGTGCAGCTTTAGCAAGAAGATTAAATGTTTCTCCCAGCACCCTTCGTCATAAGAAAAATGCTCCCAATTTTGGGCAATGGACTTCTCTTCATGATCCAGATGGAATTGCTTGGCATTTTAATGGTGAAAAATTTATTGAAAAACCCTCACCCGAAGACAGCAAAACCCCTTGAGTACAAAATTACTCAAAGGGGTTAACGATATTCAAACTATTGTTTTCGGCTCACTATCAAACTGGTATTATTCAGATTTAACTGGTACGCGGCGGATTTTTT
Organism: Nostoc favosum CHAB5714; assembly: GCF_020829495.1. Lineage (GTDB taxonomy): Bacteria > Cyanobacteriota > Cyanobacteriia > Cyanobacteriales > Nostocaceae > Nostoc > Nostoc favosum. The sequence continues at coordinate 68,851 of NZ_JAIVFQ010000025.1, forward strand.
CACGTAAAGTCTCTAAAACTTCGGGTGTGACTATATACCACCAAGGGCTTCTAGGAGTTTCTTGGAATGCCTGAATAATTCCTTTGTCTCGCCAGTAATAGACAGTATGAATTCCAACACCAAGTTTTTCAGCCAGGGCACTAGTGGAATAATAACCTTCTGGACTAACCCCTAAGTGTGCTACTTGTGGGTTACTTAAAGGCTTTTCAATCCCAAACTGACAACGAATCCAGGCGACACCTTTTTTTGTAAAAGCACGCCCAGTACCACCCACCAAACCTCGGCGATTGAGTTCATGAGCAATTTCGCTATCAGTTCGACCCACAGCTAATTCTTTAATGAGTTGAATGACTTGGTTGGGTGTTCGGAATTTTTCTGCATTTGTTGGGCGTGTCGCAATCAATTCACTTGTAACTCCTGTATGCCAGAGTATTTGGACACGAGTGGAACGTTCTGGAGCATCAATTGGGGTAATAGCAACTTGTTTTACTAACAACCCTAATATCTCTTTACGCTCAAGGTTCGTAGTAGTACTGGCGTGCCAAAGTGTGGGAATATCGTTGGCTAACTGTAAAATTTGTTGCCGTTGCACTGCTGTTAATTCCAGCCGTTGTACTTGACGGGCTTTTTGGTATGCCTCTTCTAACTCTGCTAACTGTTGTAATTTTTCATTCCATCTCTTTTCTAGTGTACGGGCTACTAAACGATTTTCTGGCTCGGTTGCATCATATTGTCGAAAAGCTCTTTCAGCTTCGTAACGTGCCCTTTCCAGTCGCAGTTGCCATGTTTTATCTGCCTCATCTGCAATATTTTCAAGTTCAGATAGGACAGCAAGAGAAATATCTAGTTGCTCGTCCGTAAAAGCTGACAGCACATGAGCGGAAACGGCTGTATCAATTGCTGCTCCCGCAACGCTCCAGCAAGCACCGACGCTACCATCTTGTTTACGAGCTTGGGTACATTCGTAAGCTGCTCTACAACCACCAGTACCGTGGTAGCGAGGACTCATACGGCGACCGCATTTACCACAAATTACTAAACCTTGGAGGAGAGCAAAGCCCTCTCTAGGTGTACCTGGACATCCATCTGATAAAGAAATTGGGCAATTGCGTCTGAGTCGCTCACAATTAGACAAATATTCTGGCCAACTAATGTAAGCTTCATGAGCGTTGTGGATGATTACTTTCCATTCTTCTTGGGGTAGTTGCTGGATTTTAACCTTTTTTATTTGTCCAGCCTCAATTACATTAAAACTGCGTCGCCTACCATACACGTATGTTCCTGTGTAAGTTGGGTTGTGCAGTAGGGCAGTTATACGACTAAGGTTGGCTGGGCCCCAATGAAGTGTACCAATATCCCCAGGTCGCCAACGTCTTCTTGGGAAAGGAATTTGGTTTACACAAAAGTAGCGCATCACCTTAAATGCTGTTCTAAGTTCGCGGAACTTTTGAAAGGCTAACTGTATTGCGGCAACTACACCTTCATCTGGGTCTAGCACCAATTTCCCTTCGGGGTCGTAGACATAGCCAGTAGGGGGAGAACAGCGCAACTCTCCTTTTTTAGCTTTATTGAGTTTGGCTCCTTGTAACCGTAAGCGCATACCATGTAGTTCCGTGTGGCTCCAAGTTCCCTTAAACCCTAGTATCACTCGGTCATTAAAATCATTTGGGTCGTAAATCCCATCGTGGTCAATTACCAAGGTGTCTGTAAGGGCACAGATATCTAAAAGTTTATGCCAATCTGCTTGGGAACGAGAAAATCTTGAGGCTTCCAGAGCCAAAACAGCCCCCACTTCCCCTAAACCAACAGCAGCCATTAGTCGATGAAAATCTTCGCGTCCTGTTGTAGTTTGACCACTTTTACCAAGGTCACTATCCAATACGGATATTTGACTCTTGTCCCAACCCAAGGTTAATGCACGGTCAGCTAGAGCATATTGTCTTTCCGTACTTTCACGGTTAAATTCTACCTGAGTGGGTGTTGACTGTCTTAAATACACAACGGCACGGCGTTCCAGATGGGTTGAACTAATTTTATTATTCATCTGGTTCACTCCTAGTTATCGCTTTCTCTGTCTGTTGAGTGGAGAGTATTTTGTCCACTAACCGTGCTGTTAGCTTTATAAGGCGACTTAGCCTTTCTTCGTTTTTGGCTTGAGCGGTTGCTAGTAGATGCTTTTTTCTCATTTTTTTTCTTGTGTTCGACTTCAATATCATCAAGAACACAAGAAGATTCGGACGTTATAATTTGCGATCGCCCTGCTACCCATTCGCTTAATCGCAGTAATTTCTCAGGTAAAAACTTCCCGACTGTTTGGACTGTGAAAGCTTGCTGTGTCCATAGGTCGGTTTCCGTGGCTGGTAGAGACAAAAATCCTCCCAAAGGACTTTCTACAGTTACTTTAGTCTCTTGGCCAACTTTACGAATTTGCTGTATTACAACAGACTGACCACATAACGGGTGGATGGGATTGATGATGGTGACACAACTTCCCAAAAGTGACTTGAAGTTATGTGCAGTCTTACTGTACTGTTCCCACCATTGCAGACAGAGCATGGCAATGCCTTGCAAAATATGCTTTGGAACCAGCACACGAAGCAACATTCCATGCAAGGAGCTACGGATTTAGGACAGGACGCTCGACGCACGATGCTCAGAAAATCCTGTTTACAAATCTACAATCCAATCACCACGGAAAAGATAAACGAGTCATTGAGCTTGATATCGAAAAATGCTTCGACAGGATTTGCCACAAAGCAATTATGGATCATCTGATTGCCCCTAAAGGGCTAAAACTCGGTATATTCCGATGCCTAAAAGCAGGAGTGAATCCAGAATTTCCGGAACAAGGAACGCCGCAAGGTGGAGTGGTAAGTCCGCTTTTAGCTAACATCGCACTCAACGGAATTGAGGAAATTCACAACTCGGTAAGATATGCCGACGACATGGTATTTATCCTCAAGCCAGAAGACGATGCCAACATAATACAAGCCAAAATCAGCCAATTCCTAGCAGACAGGGGAATGAATATCAGCCAGAAGAAGACCAAGCTAACCGCTACGACTTCGGGCTTTGACTTTCTTGGCTGGCACTTTAAGGTGCAGAGCAACGGAAAATTTAGATGTGTCCCTTCAGCGGACAACTTTAAAATATTCCGTCAGAAAGTAAAGCGCATTGTCAACAACTCGAATATTGGTGCTACAACAAAGGCTCTCAAATTAGCCCCTGTAGTTAGAGGATGGAGGAATTACCATCGCTACTGCAAGATGAACGGTTCACAATTCTCGTTGTACCACATCCAGCGCAGAGCATTTAGGGTGTTCAACAAGGAAACCAAACTAAACCGCGAAACTAGCAAGAAATTGCTAGATAAAGCGTTCCCCAAGGTTTCCTACTCCGAAAACAAACACGTCAACGTCAAAGGCACAAAATCACCTTTTGATGGAGACATCGCCTACTGGAGTCAACGTAACAGCAAACTCTACGACGGCGAAACCTCTTTTGCCTTAAAACGGCAAAACCATACTTGTGCAGCCTGTGGACTTAAACTCCTATCTGATGAGAAAGTTAACCTACATCACAAAGACGGGAACCACTCCAACTGGAAAAAGAATAATCTGATAGCAATCCATGAAAGCTGTCACGATTACCTGCACATGAGCAAACCAGAGCATCGGGAGCCGGATGCACGGAAACGCGGCATGTCCGGTTCTAACTGAGAGGTGTGGGAGATAATACTCCCCATCGACTCAACCAGGAGGAAGAAAATATATTTTTTGCCCTCTACCACAGGGTACCAGAGAAACTAAATTTATTTATGAAAAGCAAAAAAATATGTATTTCCAGACGCATAGCGCATATTTACGGCGTCCTTATTAAATCCCCTAAATTTATTTATGGGGATTCCTTCTGCCTTCTGCCTTCTGCCTTCTGCCTCCTTAACTTGACTTCTCCAGTTAATTTTTATTAAATTAAGCTAGCAAAAAAGTGATGGAGAATTCTTTTACACATCGGGTATGGCGCTGTTTACCAAGGAAAGCTGACCGTCTTTGCCATCAGTGATACTGTCAATCCCTATAATAATCTGTAAAAAACAATTCAAAAATTTAAAGTTTTTTTGATTACATAATTCTTAACTAGGGTATTTACTTAAAAAAGCATCTGTGATAATTTCATGTTGATTATCATATATCTAAAATGGGCGACGCTAAATTTAACAACTGCGTTTCTGTGTCTTAGTTTAATGATGAGTATCCATTTTACATAATTGCCATCTTACTGAGTTAAACCTTGTATAAATTATGTAATATTAACCAAGTGATAACTTATCCTCAATGTATTTACACTATACTTTAACTTTATTTTGAAAAACGCATAACAATTGTAAGCGTGTGATATAAATACAGTCCTGCAATTAGACAAACCTCCCCTGCGTACTTTTACATATTTAGACCCCGGAATTCCACAGAAGTCTTGCCACTACTAGCATAAAAGCAAACAGTGTCACTGTTAGAAAGAAATACTCCCTAATATTTTCGGCTTAATTCCTCACTTTTACTTGTTTGATATGACTTATATTAAGAACACTTTTTCGGAATTTATCAGCACCCTAGAAGGGTTTGATCACTTACCAGATGCAGCGATCGCTAATCTATCAGAACAGCTGCAAGCTTGGCGCTATCGGATAGGTCAGAAAATCATCGGTAAAGAAAGTCTCCCGGAACACATCACGATCATTTATGAGGGACAAGTGCGCCTGTTGGGATATGACCCCCAGACGCAACTGCCAATTACCCTAAAATTGCTGCAACCGGGGGAAATTATCGGCGAAATTGGTTTGTTGCGCGATGTGGCCTGTGAAACCGCGATCGCCTCCACCGAAGTAGTATGTTTAACCTTGAATGCATCGGCATATTTTAGCTTTCTGGGTTTATACCCAGCTTTTGCCAATGTTCGCAAGAACCGCAGCTATTTGGTGGAAGTTTTCGATATTCTCAGCTCGTATTGGAAACAGCAACCAATCGCTACTTTAAATTTTAAAGAAGTGGCAGAAAACGCCTCACCACAGGCGAGAATACATTACCTCCCTCCAGGGGCAACTCCATTCAACCAACTCGATAGCGAAAGGGTCTGGTTTTTGAGTGGCGGAGGTACAGTCACGAATTTCTCACCTGGCGATCGCCTAGAATCGGACAATGACAGAGACAATATCCAAGTCATAAGTCAGAACCCCGCACGGTTGGTTGGTATACATCCGTCAGATTTGATATTGGAAGATAGTCATGAGATAGTACTTGCGGTAAGTAACACTAAATCAGATAGCATAGAGGAATTAGATATTCCCTACGCATCAGACGAAATAGTTCCCCAGGCAGCCCCCCAAGCCTCAAAGAGTTCGTCAAAACAAAAATACCCGTTTTTTAGTGGTAATGGAGAATTAAATACAGCCTTCGCCTGCTTCCAAATGATCGCGAAGCACCTAGAAATGCCGTTTCGTCGAGAAGTGGTTCGCCGCATCTTAACTGAGCAAGTCAAACGTCAGGGTGTCATATCGTTTCAAGTTACTGCTTACCTGGCAGAGTTAATCGGACTGAAAGCGCAGTTGATAGAGCTACCAATCGCCTCAGTGACGCGCATTCCGACACCGGCGCTAATTCGTTATGGTGATAATTTTGCCGTTTTATATGAAGTGGATGCAAATACCGCAGTTGTGGGTGTCCCATCCAAAGGAATTGTGCGGTGCAAACCCGCTCAATTGGTTGAACAATTAGATGTTGATCCAACCGACTTTCCGCCCAAAGTTAAGGTATTACTGCTGACTGCTACCAATCAAACCCCGCAAGAGCGTTTTAGCTTACGGTGGTTTATACCCTATTTGTCACGCCACCGTCGAGTCCTGATAGAGGTCTTTATCGCTTCCTTTTTCGTGCAGTTGGCAGCGTTGGCGAATCCTCTGGTGGTTCAGTTAATTATCGACAAAGTTATCACTCAAAATAGTATTGGCACACTACATATTTTGGGGATTTTGCTCTTAGTAGTCGGACTATTTGAAGCAGTACTAACTACTTTACGAACCTACTTATTTGTCGATACCACTAACCGGATCGATATGGGTTTAGGGTCGCAAATTATTGACCACTTGTTACGTTTACCACTGCGCTACTTTGAACGGCGACCGGTGGGTGAACTTTCCACTCGCATCAACGAATTAGAAAATATCCGCCAATTCTTGACGGGTACTGCCTTAACAGTAGGGTTAGATGCTCTGTTTTCGCTGGTCTATATCGGTGTGATGCTAATTTACAGTTGGCAACTCACCTTAGTAGGCTTAAGCACAATTCCAGTATTTGTGATTATCACCTTAGTTGCTTCTCCCACCATTAGTAGACAGTTACGTGCCAAAGCCGAACGCAACGCCGAAACTCAATCTTATTTAGTAGAGGTGATGTCAGGAATTCAAACCGTAAAAGCGCAAAATATCGAATTGCGATCGCGCTTTTCTTGGCAAGAGCGTTATGCTCGGTTTGTCGCCGCTGGTTTTAAAACGGTTGTAACTTCCACCCTCGCTAACTCCACCAGCAGCTTTCTCAACAAACTCAGCAGCTTACTCGTTTTGTGGGTAGGAGCTTATCTAGTACTCCAAGGAGAATTAACTTTAGGCGAATTAATTGCCTTTAGAATTATATCGGGTTACGTCACCAGCCCAATATTGCGTTTAGCTCAACTCTGGCAAAGCTTCCAAGAAACAGCCTTGTCTCTAGAGCGTTTAAGCGATATTGTCGATACGCCACAAGAAGGAGAAACAGACCGCTACAATATACCCTTACCCACGATTAAGGGAGCTGTGAAATACGAAAATGTTTCCTTCCGTTTTGGGACGAGTGGCCCTTTGCAACTTTCTAATGTCAACCTCGAATTTGAGCCAGGGAAATTTGTCGGCATTGTCGGACAAAGTGGATCTGGTAAAAGTACGATGATGAAGTTACTGCTGAGACTTTACGAAACTGAGTCCGGCAGAATTTTGATTGATGGTTATGATATTGCCAAAGTTGAACTTTATTCACTGCGACGACAAATTGGCGTAGTTCCCCAAGAAACGTTGTTGTTTGACGGTAGCGTTCAGGAAAATATTGCCCTAACCAATCCCGATGCGACAACCGAAGAAATTATCGAAGCGGCTAAGGTTGCGTGCGCCCACGAATTTATCATGAACTTACCCAACGGTTACAACACGCGGGTGGGAGAACGGGGTTCTGCACTTTCAGGTGGACAACGACAAAGAATTGCGATCGCCCGCTCTGTTTTACAACGACCAAAATTACTGGTTTTAGATGAAGCAACCAGCGCATTAGATTATCCCACAGAGCGGCAAATATGTCTCAATTTAGCCAAAGCATTCAAGGGTGATACAGTATTTTTTATTACCCATCGACTGAACACTGTAAGTAATGCAGACATGATCGTTGTGATGGATAATAGCAGGGTTATAGAAAAAGGTAGCCATCAAGAATTAATGGCTGCTAAAGGTCATTATTTTTACCTGTATCAGCAACAAGATGTGAACTTGTAATTAGTCATTGCTGGGGGCATGGCATCAACGAAGAGGCAGGGGGAAGGGAGCAGGGAGCAGGGGGAAATGACCCCATCAAGAACTGCTCTAAAAAAAATCCAAAAATTCAAAATTCAAAATCCAAAATCGTTATGACTCAACTTAATAGGAATCACCTCAACGGCAATCAAAAAAACGGCAATCAGAAAAATGGAGTCAAGCAAGATTCATCAGTACTTACAAAACAACAGAAAGCTGCTCAACAGTCTTTAATCAACTCAAGTACTCAGGAATTTGAGCAATCTATTGTCTTGCGCCAATCTCCAATTTGGTCGCGTACAATCATGGTGACCCTAATGGCGTTAGCCTGCTTTGGGATTGCTTGGGCTTATTTGGCAAAAATTGAGCAAGTAGTGCCAGCAACAGGGCAATTGAAGCCAGAAGGAACAGTCAAAGATGTTCAGGCTCCTGTTAGTGGAGTCGTGAAAACAGTTAATGTTAAAGATGGGCAAACAGTAAAGCCAGGAGATTTGCTGCTGACTTTTGATTCCATTGCTTCTGTAGCTGAATTAGATTCTTTGAAAAAAATTCGCGTTGCATTAAATAGAGAAAACCAGATTTATCGCCGATTGATGGGTGCAAGTACCGCCACAGAATCAGAACTGTCATATTTACGCGGTAATTTGCCGCAAGAAGCTGCTTTTCTCCTGAAAAGTCGGGCAGCCTTAGTAGGAGAAAATGAATTATTACGGACTCAATTAAAAAATTCTGGTGTAGGTACTGCACTAGGGATTGATGAGCAACAACTTCTACAAGTTGCCAAAAAAGAATTAGACTCTCGATCTTCAGCAGCGCGATTAGAAGTAGAAAAAATCAAAAAACAACTAGCTCAAAATAAATATAAGCTGGAAGATAGTAAAGCAAGTTTAGCTATTCAACAGGGGATTTTAGCTAAACTGAAGATATTATCAGAAGAAGGTGGTATTTCTCAGCTTCAGTATCTCAACCAGCAACAAGAAGTACAAAACCGCACGGCAGAAGTAGCGCAATTAGGTGAGGAAGAAAAACGCCTCCAGTTTGACATAGAAAAAGGGCAACAAGAGTTAAGCAATACGGTGGCTGTTTCTGATAAAAACATTTTGGATAAGATAGCTGATAACAAACAGCGCATTGCCTCAATTGATAGCCAATTCATGAAAGTTATTTTAGATAATGAGCAGCGTTTGGCAGATATCAATAGTAAAATCTCTCAAGCACAGTTAAATGTTAAATATCAAGAACTCCGTGCGCCTGTAGCCGGAACAGTTTTCGATTTGCAAGCAAAAAACCCTGGATTTGTAGCGACTCCGACTACAAAACTGCTGCAAATAGTCCCAAATGAAAACTATATAGCTGAAGTTTTCATCACTAATAAAGATATTGGTTTTGTACGAAAAGGTATGAAGGTAGATATCAGAATTGACTCTTTTCCTTACAGCGAATTTGGCGATATCAAAGGGGAACTGGCTGGGATAGGGTCAGACGCATTACCGCCAGACCAAACACATCAGTTTTATAGATTTCCGGCAAAGCTCAATTTAGATAAACAATCTTTAGTGATTAGGGGTAAAAACGTCCCCTTGCAATCAGGTATGTCCATTAGTGCCAATATAAAAGTACGCGAAGAACGGACTGTGCTTAGTTTATTCACTGAGTTGTTTACCAAGCAAATTGATACTCTTAAAGAGGTACGTTAATATCATCATCGCTGTTTGCAGCTAAGACTTGATGTGATGGAGCGATCGCTGTTTGTAGAAGAATTTTAGTATATGTTTCAGACAGCGATCAGTACTCCTCTAATCACTGATTCACTCTTTCATTTGTGGAAAACGCATACATATACCCGTCGTTACGATGAATTGACTTACAGTACTTATGGCGAACTGGGCTAACCTTGCCATGCGCTGTCCTCATTTCAAAAACGCCACTCTCTCGAACGGTTAACCTACCAATATGAGTACCTGCAAACTTCCCTTTTGGGAGGATTGCCCGTACCATTTCGCCAGTCTGGAAACCAAAGAAAGCCTTGCAGCGTGTTCTATGCTTTGTAGGGAATCCGTATTTATTGGGTGTAGACATTTGACGGTTTCCCCACCCCTTCGCAGCGATTAACAAAGGTTGTGAGGTGAGAATATGCAAGTTTTCTACTATTCCTACACAAGCTGCATCTAACCAATGAGCTTTAGGCAGGCTGAGGCGAACACGATTATATTTAGTCCTACCGCCCGTCCCTGTTTCTACTGGCAAACCTGTTTCTTTGAGTTTGTTAAGCAATGCCCAACGAGTTGAATTGACCGCAGCAGAATCTTTAAGGGGAAGTTTGGCTTGCTTCAAAATACGGGATAGTACATCAGGCTTTTTGGCTAAGAAATCCTTGATGCCTCTGTTTCCCTTAGCTTGATTACAATCATGACAAGCTAGGGTGAGGTTTGAAATCCTGTCGCTACCTCCCTTTGATTTTGGGTGAATATGCTCAACCTCAAAAGGTAGGTTCTCAACACCACAGTAAGCGCACTTTCTGCCCCACTTTTCAAGTAAATACTCTCTGACTTCATAGCCTGCAAGTTCTCCCTGCTGGTATTTTTTACCTGATATCTCAGGATTTTGCATAGCAGCCATATCAAATTTAACCAACTCTTGAGATATCCCAGTAATCGGGACATATCGAATTAGCCGATTAACCCAAGTTAGGATGTTTTTAACTCTAGAGTTAAGGCTTGGTGCTAACCATCCATCAGGGCGAGTACGATTTAAAAATCTAGGTTGGCGGTAACGGGTGTTGCGGTTGCGTCTATTACGCCTGATGGCGCGGCGTGACTCTAAATCATTTTTGATTTGTTGCCCACGGTGGGTTAACTCAGCACCCCAGATTGCTTTATTACCTTGTACTAGTACCAACCCGGTTGTTTTAGAGCCAGGGTCAATCTTAAGTTGAATTGGTTCTATTTTTGGGTCACTAACAACGTGTTTCAAGATAATTGCGAACGGGTAACGTCGCCAAACTGCGGCAAAACCTGATTTCAGTAATCGCCTTGCTTGTCCTGGCAAGATAGGGTCAAGTGGCTGCTTGTTAGTATCAATTACGAAAACGAAATTAGACATAAGTCCTCTGATTTCTCAGGTAATGTTTTCCCCGTCAATGTTGTTAAGGCTTGTTATGTTCAGTTCACTTCTTTAGCTAAATACAGATGTTTAAAACTGAAGGATAGAGCTAAAAGCTGGAAAGCACTTTTAGGTATCGTGACCTTATCAACGTAGTCCGCGAGGGACTTAGACTGGCTACCTCTACAATGGTTTGTATTATTTGTCCACTAATGTCCACTGTTTAGCGGATAGCAAAACACCCAACCTAGTCGCCCGATATTTGCTCTACGCTAATGCCGCTACCTTCTCTAACAATCCTTGAAATAGCCTCAAGCCATCGCTATTGCCCAGCATCCCGTCAGATGCTCTTTCTGGGTGCGGCATCATCCCCAACACATTGCCCTGGCGATCGCAAATCCCAGCAATGTTGTTCAGTGAACCGTTGGGGTTTTCACCTTCATAGCGAAACACAACTTGCCCGTTATCTTCAATTTCTGCAAGAGTGGCTGCGTCAGCGTAGAATTGCCCCTCTCCGTGGGCAATGGGCAAAGTGATAACTTCACCAGTCGTATAAGCTTGTGTCCAAGGGAGATTACTACGCTCAACTTTCAAAGGGACGCGATCGCAGATAAAATGCAAATCCCGATTTCTAGTCAACACCCCTGGCAAAAGTCCAGCTTCAGTTAATACCTGAAAACCATTGCAAATACCGATTACAAACTTACCCTTTTGGGCGTGTTCGATAACCTGCTGCATCACGGGTGAAAAACGCGCGATCGCACCGCAGCGTAAATAGTCCCCGTAACTAAAGCCACCAGGAATGATAACGACATCCAAATCAGTAATGTCCGTTTCTTGATGCCAAACCATGCGAGTCGGTTGTAACAGCAAGTCTCTGGTTACATAAGCAACATCGCGATCGCAATTAGAACCTGGAAAAACAACAACACCGAATTTCATGATTAATCAAAGGGAGTGGGGAGTGGGGAGTGGGGGCAGGGGGCAGGGGGCAGGGGGAGCAGGGGGAGCAGGGGAGGATGAGGGAGATGAGGGAGATGAGGGAGATGAGGGAGATGAGGGAGAAGAATTAATAACCAATCCCCAATCCCCAATCCCCAATCCCCAATCCCCAATCCCCAATCCCTAAAATACCCCAGTCTGTGTTTCGACCTCAATCAAATCAAAGCGATAATTTTCAATCACGGGATTTGCTAGCATTTGGTCACAAATGCAATCAAGGTCTTGACGCGCTTTCTTCTCATCAGACGAAGTGATGGTGAGTTCAATGTACTTACCAATCCGCACCTGGTCAACGTTCTCGTATCCCATTTGCTTAAGACCGGATTGTACAGCCACGCCAGCAGGGTCTAAGACTGAAGGACGAAGCGTCACGAAAATTTTGGCTAGATACTTGGTTTGCACGGGCTTTTGCTGAATGCTGCGATCGCTATACTATAACTTTCTGTTCCAACTGAGTGAAAATAAGATTACGAAGCAGTTAAAGTTAATTGATCAATTAGCCCATCTAACAGCTTCAACTACAGTGGCATATTAAAATAATTGTCTATGAGAACCATACGCACCCGCAGTCAAGAGCGTATTTTCAATCTACTGAAAACCATCAAAAAAGGCATTTCCGCCCAGGATATTTATGTAGAACTACGTAACACCAATCAGAGCATGGGTTTAGCGACAGTTTATCGTTCCCTAGAAGCCTTAAAACTCGAAGGCATGGTACAAGTGCGGAATTTGGCTAATGGTGAAGCCCTCTATAGCCTAGCGCAGCAAGACAAACACCATCTTACTTGCTTGCAATGCGGTGTATCAATTCCGATTAATCAATGCCCCGTTCATGACCTAGAAGACCAGTTAGAATCCAGCCATAAGTTTAAAGTTTTTTACCACACCCTAGAGTTTTTTGGGTTGTGCAGTCAATGCCAAGTAAATCAAGCTACTGGGATTAGTCAATAGTCATATACTAATTCTATGAGAGGAATAAAGCGTGTTTTACTTCTGAATTCTGAATTTCGACTCTTGAATTCTGCTGTAATAAATGCTTTATTCAAACAAAACTCAACCAACTAAATACATCTGCAACTGTTAATCGCCAATTTTCAATAACACTCAAAATGGGTAAAATATCTTGATTTTCTTTTAATTCTGGTAATTTATTGGGTTCAAAAATCATGATTGACTCATCAGCCGAATCTATTAACCAACCTAGCTTTGCTCCATTTTGAATAGAAAATGTAATTTTGCGGATAACTCGGTTGGGTGATTGTTCTGGTGAGAGAATTTCGATTATCCAATCTGGAGAAATCTCAAATTTATTCGCAATACTACCTTTTGCATCAAGGGGGATTCTTTGCCATTCAAACACAGCAATATCTGGTACTATCGAAAGTCCGCTAAAAGTGCAGCGTAGTTCAGTAAAGGCATAAGCTAACTTTTTAGGTTTTGCAACTTGATTTATGGCAGAAGCTAATTCAATTTGTAAAGTGCTATGTTTTCCTTGTGGCATAGGTTTTTGGTATACTTGCCCGTTAAAATACTCGCTTGCGGGTTTTGTCTCTGGTAATTGTAAAAATTCTTCTACACTTATTACTGTGCTTGGCTGAATAGATAATGTCATAGTTTACAACTTATCAAAGCTTGATATTTTATCATTGGAAGAATGCAACAATTTATTGCTTAGGCGTAGCCCGTCGTAGACATCGCATTTCTTTACTGGCCATTATAACTTTATCAAATAGCCTTAACGGGAGGATCTCAATATTGCAAATATACCCGATAAGAAATAAGATTCTTGCTCCCTCTCCTTACTAAGGAGAGGCTTGGGGTGAGGTTTTACAAGACTGTTTACAAAAGTGAGATGCTCACTGCCTTAACCCCCTTGCCAAGACTCTAAGACTCTAAGGGGGAAAATTCAAAGTCTCTCTCCTTTTAGGAGAGAGAAATAGAAGAGAGGTTTTCCAGATACCTTGAAAAGTCAGGTTGTACACAAGCTAACTCTCAAAGCCAGGAATAAAACGTGTTTTACTTCTGAATTTTGCTGTAATTAATTTTGCCTAGCTACTTATTAAAAGAGAGTTAACTAGGGCGCTTATTTTCTAATCCTGGTATTTGCTTAGAAAACAACTCGTTAGAGTCAACTTGACCATTTGAGATAACGGAACGCATACCCTCAAAAGCAGCAGGAATAGTGCGCGGATCTATAAATAATACCTTGCTGCTATCGCTTCTACCAATTGTCGCGCCCATATCCAAATAGCCCAATGCAAACAGAACTTCCACTGCTTTATTGGCATTGGGATTAGTGTGGATTTTTTGGGCAATAACTTCTGCTGATTCTGCGATCGCTTGGGCTTTCAAAACCTGCTGCTGACGTTCAGCTTGAGCCTTCAAAATGATCGCCTTTTGTTCAGCTTCGGCTTGCAAAATTGTCGATTTTTGACGAGCTTCCGCATCCAGGATTTGCGCGTCAGCTTTTCCTCTGGCGCTATTGACAGCAGCTTCGCGTTCGCCCTCAGAAGTTAAAATTGCTGCCCGTTTGCGTCGTTCTGCCGACATTTGCAATTCCATCGATTCTCGCACTGCCTGAGACGGAATAATATCTCGTAGTTCTACCCGTGTCACTTTCACACCCCAAGGATCGGTAGCAACGTCCAAATCCTGTAATAAAAGTTCACTGATGTGGGAACGAGCGGTAAAAGTTTGATCCAACTCCAGTTGCCCCATTTCGGCGCGAATTTGAGTCAGCACCATGTTTACCATTGCCGACTGGAGATTTTCTACCTTGTACCAGGCTTTTTCCATATCCACGATACGCCAGTAAAACACTGCATCCACCTCAATGCCAACATTGTCACGGGTGATGCACTGTTGGGGAGGAATATCTAAGACTTTTTCGCGGATAGTTTCTCGGTAGACAATTCTATCTAGAAAAGGAATGACAAAGTTTAGTCCTGGTTCCAGTTTTTTGTTATAACTACCCAATCTTTCCACCAAAGCTTCATTACCCTGATTGACAACTTTCACAGACCCCGCTACGGCAGAACCACCAAGGGCTAAAAATACTAGTAAAAAGAACTGTTCCATTGTAAATCTCCTAATTTTTAATAGAGGGAGTGGGGGATGAGGGAGATGAGGGGGATGAGGGGGATGAGGGAGATGAGAAGGATGAAGGAGATAGATAACTCTTAACTCCTAATTCCTAACTCCTAACTCCTAACTCCCCACTCCCCACTCCCCACTCCCCATTGACTAAGAATTCAACAGATTTTCTGGTATCACAATCAAAGTAGTACCTTCTCTCCTCACCACATAAACTCTTTGATTGGGTGGTACGGTAAACTTGTCATCGTCACATCGTGCTTGCCAAGAATTTCCTTCATACCGCACCCGCCCTGTTTTACCAGGCAGAATTTCTGTTAAAGTTTCAGCTATGACTGCATCCTGAATTTTCGATTTGCGTCGTCGTGGTTGCAAAAACCGACGAGAAAGCACGATTAGTAATGTGGAAAGTAATAGCCAAACTACAACTTGCAACCATACACTTTCCAAACCCACTCCAGACAGCAGCGCCACCACAAAAGCGCTAATTCCCATCATGAAGGCGACAAACGCCGATGGTAAGAACAGTTCCATCAAACACAGAACTGCTCCTGCCAGAAGCCAGATTAAGGTAAAACTTGGCATAGCGCCATCCTAAACTCTACATTGACGTAAATGCATTTCTACGATTAGATACAGCCAGACGTAAGTTATTTACAGAAAACCAAACTTGGTATTTTTACCAAAAATTTTGATTAATTTCAGTAACAAGATGTAGCTAGCGGTACACAAATCCAGTCTATTCTAGCCTTCAAATGTTTGCCAGCTAAGGGACTTCCAAATAAAAAAATACCCAAAAATTGACGAAAAAGCTCTATCCTCCTCATTCTTCTGTGTCGCGCCAGTTGCTACAAGTCGGGGAACCGCAAGGGCGCACTGGCTTCTCTGTGTCTGGAGTGGTAGCCTGCGGCAAGCCCCTTTGCGTCTACGTTTATTTGGGTAATTTATTTCTTGGAAGTCCCTAAACTTAATCGAAGTTCATTTGTTGATTAGTTTGTTAAATTTATACCTTTATGATTTCTACTCAACTGATAATTTATTGTATAAATCCACGCTGTAATAGCCCCATTAATCCTATTGGAGATAGCGTTTGTGCCACTTGTCAAACTCCTTTAGTTCACCGCTATCTTTGGGCTACTGGCTCATTGTCTGCCAAAATATCACCAGGTACGAGGGTAGCACATAGGTATGAGGTAATTAGTCCCCAGATTTGGCTGGATACTCAACCGGGACTACCGCCAGATGTACCTGAAGAATTATCAACGCAAGTAATTCCTTACCTACGATTATATCAAGAGCAATTACATCTCCCCCAGGCTTATGGGTTTGCTAGTAACTTTGAGGAAGATACAACTGATATCCTCTTATTAGAAAATGTGCCGATAGATGAGAGAGGAAATATCTATCCAACTATTGTTGAGGCATGGGAGCAAGCAACGGCGGTACGACAAGTTTATTGGCTGTGGCAAATTCTCCAACTTTGGACACCTTTATCAGAATTGGGACTTAGCCGCAGTTTACTAGTAGTAGACAATTTGAGAGTTCAAGGTTGGTGTGTGCGACTGTTGGAACTCTACCAAACACCAGCAGATGAGAAACTGAGTTTACGAAATCTGGGGGAGTGTTGGCAGTTTTGGGTAGCGTCTGCAAAGGCATCAGTAGCCAAAGGGTTACAAAAAATAGTCCAGCAAATGTGTGAAACTGAGGTTGAGTTAGAGACTATTAATATTCAACTCAATAATTTACTATTAGCATCTGCTGGAGAATTGCCATTAGTTTTGAAGGTGGCAGGCTCTACAGATATTGGCCCAATTATGGCGCAAAATGAAGACGCTTGCTATCCCAATGCTTTGAGTGACTTAGATGAACCTTTATTGCAGCACTTGTCGATTGTTTGCGATGGCATTGGCGGACACGAAGGCGGCGAGGTTGCCAGTAAGTTGGCAGTGGAGTCTGTAAAGTTGCAAATTCGCGCTTTACTCAAGGAGGTTACAGAACAAACTGTACTTGTACCACCAGAGTTGTTGCAAGAACAATTAGAAGCAAGCTTACGGGTGGTAAATAATCTGATTTGTGCCCGCAATAATCAGCAAAAACGCCAAGGCAGAGAACGCATGGCTACAACCATCGTCATGGCGGTGCAAGTTCCACAACCAGTACAAACGAGTACTGGGTGGCAATCAAATAATACCCATGAACTTTACTTGGCTAATGTTGGCGATAGCCGTGCCTATTGGATTACTCGTAATTATTGTCAGCTTCTGACAGTAGATGATGATGTGGCAACGCGAGAAGTACGCTATGCTAAAAGCTTATATCGAAAGGCACTTTTGAGAGCAGATGCTAGTGCCTTAACTCAAGCATTAGGCACAAGAGATTCAGAATCTTTGCGTCTTAAAGTTCAGCGATTCATTATAGAAGAAGATGGCATATTGCTACTTTGTTCTGATGGTTTAAGTGACAAGAATTGGGTGGAACAATCTTGGCAAGATTATGCAATACCTGTGTTAACAGGTGAACTGACAGTTGAAGATGCTGTTCGCAACTGGATTGACTTAGCAAACGAAAAAAATGGGCGTGATAATACGTCGGTTGTTCTCACTTATTGCCGTGTCTCCCCAGAATACTTAGTACCTGTGACTCCGGCGTTGCCAGAAGAGATTATAGAAGCAGAAATACAAGAAGAACAAGAGGAACTAGAAGAACTAGAAGAAGCAATTTCTTTTACAGAAACTTCGCAAGCTTTGCTAGATTTGGATCTAGATTTGGATCTTTCAGAAGAACCAGTTCTGAGCTTTGAAATTCCACCAACTTTAATTAAAAAACCTAATCGGGCTAAAGGTTTGGTAATGCTGGGGGGAGTGTTGGCGTTGCTTGTGGGGGGTACAAGTCTGGGATTATTTGCTTGGTGGCAAATTAATCCTCAAGGATTTCAGCAGATGTGTCGGCAACTTCCTCAAAGAGTGCAGCAACTGTGTCCGACTGGGAAGTAATATCATGTCCGGATAATCGCTTACGATAGAAGTAGTGAGTGCAAAGATGACTAATGCCGAAACGAATTAGTGTAGCTACACATCTAAGTATTGAAGAGCTAGAACAACGTTACCGTCAAGCTA
>NZ_JAIVFQ010000026.1 GCF_020829495.1 Nostoc favosum CHAB5714
AAACCGCCAGAGATGGTGTTAGGTACGCATGACAAGCGTCAAATCATTGAGGAGCCGTGTGAGGTGAAAGTCTCATGCACGGTTTTGAAGACCAACGGAGTTGGTGACAATTCCGTTGAGTTTAATCACAAGCCTTAAGAAAACGGACTTCTGCGGCCAGTTCAGCTGCTAGTTGATTAATGCGTTGAGCATGAACCTGTGCGACTTCTTTCGCTTCCTCTAGCTGCTGCTGTTGGATAAGTTCTTTTGATTCACCTTGCCAACGCACTAATTTAGTTTGTTTTTGTTTTATCTGGGCTTCCAGGGCTGCAACTGCCGCATCTATGCCCTGGAGTTCAACTGATAATTGGGCATTTTCTCTGGCTTGACGGCGGTAGGCTTCAACCATTGCCTGGGGTGAATCATTCTCGCCAGAGATTACATTATTAATAGTGAGTGCGGCGCGTTCTTCTAGGAGAATCTGAATTTGAGAGTTAAGCGCCGCCATTTCAGCCTGAATTTGCTCCATAAATCGAGTTTTAAGTGCTGAGTAAAATAGTCATCGGATTTTTTAAAAGCTTTTTGCGCCTTGGGTATCGAGAGAAAGCGATCGCACCTCGGCTGTAATTCCTTCTTCTTGCCAAGCAGCTAACATCGCCGCCTCCACAGCCTCTGAGTGTAATTTATCTGTCAAAGCTAACAGTGTCGGCCCCGCACCACTAATTACCATACCATAAGCACCAGCACTAACGGCTGCGATGTTGACAGCATCATAACCAGGAATCAAAGCTTTGCGATAGGGCTGATGCAACTTATCTTGCAAAGCTGTTTTTAACCATTGTCCGTTACCAGTTTCCAAGCCGCGCAACAATAACCCCAAATGTGCTGTATTGAAAATCGCATCGGCGCGACTCACTTCAGTTGGAAGAACTCCCCGCGCTTCTGAAGTGGAAAGTTCAAAATTAGGAATAGCTATAACTGGTACAATATCTTGATGCCAGGGAACATCACAAATTTCCCAAGCTGCACCACTAGTAGCAGCGAGACGACATCCTCCCAACAAAGCTGGAACTACATTATCAGGATGTCCTTCCATTGCGATCGCTAACTCCATCACCTGCGACTGACTCATAGGCGTACCCTCAAGTTGATTAGCAGCAACCAAGCCACCAACAATTGCTGTCGCCGAACTACCCAAACCCCTCGCCAACGGGACACCTAACTTAATCTCTATTTTCACAGTCGCCGGTGTCTGCTCTATATGTTGATAGAACTTGATAAAGGCTTGGTAGAGGAGATTACTCTCATCGGTTTGGACTCCTTCAGCTTCGGTACCAGTGACATGAATAGTTAACCCACCTTCTTGGCGAGTGAACTTGAACTCGTTGTACAGCTTTAATGCTGCACCGATGCAATCAAAACCAGGCCCCAAATTCGCAGTTGTGGCGGGAACGGTAACAGTGACATTAGAAACAACAGACATTGGTAAAACTCACTAATCATCAACCAGCATCCCATGTAAAGGGTTGATTTGATCATGAGCTATGGTATTTGTCTATAAGTCAGGAAACATCAAGCTCGTTAATCAACCATACTGCTACTTTTAATAACCCAATTTTCTACCCTACGAACAAGAGTATCTACCCATTCTTGGGTTAAGCGTTTTTCATAATATCTTGGTATATGTACTTTACCCACAGCTTTGTACAAAGCTTTTTTCCAAGCCGTGTATTCATAAACCGCTTCCTCATCTCCCTTAGCTGCTTTCACTGCTATTTGGAAGAACAGGATGTTAACCTCGTCTCCTTCTACACCGTTATACCCACTTTTTAAATCCCAATTTACACCATTACACATTATGGCTGCATATTGCATTTGATCCAAGTAAACCTGCTCATAATATCGCATTGGACAGTAATTACGATTAAATTCGCTGCGATTTGCTAGGTCTATAATCTTCTCTTGATCATCTTCGCATTTTTTTATTTTTGATTCGACTATAGCTATTTTGGTACGATTAGGTTCGAGCAAAAGACTTATTTTCTCACCCTTTTCTTCTGCTCTATAAATCCAAGGTGGAGTAGGAAATAAGTTGTTAGTCCATAGTCCTAATCTATATTTTTTTCTAGCAAAGTATTGAGCATCTAAGTAGCTGAATTCTATTTCTGTAGTTAAAAAATCATAATAAGCCCAAGCATTGCCTGTTATTACCATAAGCCAGCTTAAGGAGTAACCATTTATAAAAACATCAGCAATATGGCGTCCATGTTTTTCCTCAAAAGCAATAAATCTTATGGCTATTACAGACGCTGTATTTGAAAACTGATTTTCTAACCATTTTTTTGAGTCTAATCCATATTCTTGATTATGCTCAGGTGCATCGATGTAAGCAAGACGAATATTTAGGCTCTCTTCACCCTTACGGACTAGTAAACCATCACCATCTATAACTTTTATGACTTTACCCGTTTCTAGGTCTCTATACGAGTCAGCATGGATAACTGAGAAATGTTTTTTAACAAGCAATAGGAACTCAGTATTTTTCTGATATGATTCAACCATAAGTATGCTTAGTTACACATAAATATAATCTGTTGTAGCATAGCCTTTGCGCTTTACTCTAATTTAAACAATTGACACTTAGCTACAGACTTAGCACGAAAAATACCCGCAACCAATATAAAAGTGGTAGCGGGTTAAGTAATATTAAAGCTGCTTAGATGCCAAAAATTCTTGAAAAAACGATCGCCAGATTTTCAAAATTTATGGGTTTAATAGGTTTACTTAATAACTTTCAAAACAGTCTTCGGACGGTGCGTTACGCTTTACTAACACACCCTACGTGTATTTCAAAAATCAAATATCAGTCCTATAACACTGATTGGAATTACGAATTACGAATTACTTTGACTTACCCTCAATCTGCATCCAGTTTATCCAATAGTTTTTTTCCATGAATCACTGCTGCAATAGTTAAAGTGTCACCCTGAATTCGATAGATGATTCGATAGCTATATACAAACTTTTCCCTAATAGTATCATTGCCAAACTCTGGTACTATTCGACCTGAGAAAGGAAAGTTACTCAAGTTACGAGTTACATCGATTATCCTCTGAACTACTGCCGCAGCATAAGCAGTCGAGTCACGAGATATGTATGTGGCAATATCTTCTACATCTTCTAGTGCTTTAGGAGACCAAACTACTTGATAAGCCATTTGCTTAAACGTTCTTCAGCTTCCTCTTGTGCGATCGCTCCTTCTGTGTCGGCTACTTCTAATCCACGACTAACTTTCTCAATTACATACAGATGGTATTGAATATCTTCGATTGAGCAATCATCTGGCAATTGGTTCAGCAGAGATTGGACTTTTTCTTTTGTGGTATTCATAGCCTGATTTTTAGTTCATTAATAAAGCAACTGAACGCTCTGGTCGGTTGTAGAGTCCGTATTAACATTAATATAACTCGAATGTGGCATTGATAGCCTATCCATCATGGTAAGCTATCAATACTCTGTTCTTCCTCAGAAAGATACCTAGAAGTTCTCGAAGTTAGCGATCGCTCTTTTCGACAAGTCTATTGGTCAAAAAGCTTACTTCAAAGTTCCCAAAACGGGCGCTACCTCAACCTCGGAAATTTGCGGAACCAAGATTCTATTGGCATAAATCTGGGAATTTGTTTGCGAGATTATGGCATAAGACTGGCGAAGATTAGCATTGACTGCGACAGTCTTCACGTCGTACATCTGCATCGCCATTTTGGGATAGAAACCAATACCAATAATCATCAACAGAAAACAGGCAGCGATAAACACCTCACGCGGTCTAGCATCGTCGTAGACTGCTTCTTCTGGCACTAGGCAGTCTGTACCAAAACAAACTGTTCCCTCATCTTGTTGATTTTCTAAGCCTGCATTATTAATGTCGCAGATGAGTGCTGCACCTTTACCATAAAATACCTCTCGCAGCATGGAAAGTAGATAGATAGGTGTGAGGATGACTCCAACTGCGGCTAGAAAAACTGTGACGGTGCAGAAAGTTGAACTGTAAACGTCACTGCTTGTCATACCAACGAATACTGAGAGTTCGCCAGCAAAGCCACTCATACCGGGAAGTGCTAAGGATGCCATTGCTCCGATTGTAAACAGGGCAAAGACTTTGGGCATGGCTTGACCAATACCGCCCATATCTTTCATTACCATTGTGTGGGTGCGATCGTAAGTAACACCTGCTAAAAAGAACAGTACTGATGCAATCAAACCATGCGAAATCATCTGCAACATCGCACCATTGATTCCCAAATCAGTGAAGGACGCAATGCCAAGCAGCACAAACCCCATGTGGGAAATCGACGAATAAGCCAAACGCCGCTTCATATTGGTCTGAGCAAAGGAGTTTAATGCACCATAGATAATGTTGACAACGCCGAGAATGGCTAGAACAGGCGCAAAGTAAATGTGTGCATCGGGAAGCAACTCAAGATTCAGGCGAATCAGTCCGTATCCGCCCATTTTCAGCAACACACCAGCCAAAATCATCGACACAGGAGAGGATGCTTCGCCGTGGGCATCAGGCAACCAGGTATGCATCGGGAAAACAGCAAGCTTGACACCAAATGCAATTAACAACCCTGCATAAAGTAGCAGTTGTAGTCCAAGGGGATATTCCTTACTGGCGAGGGCGGTTATATCAAATGTCATATCACCACCGCCGTATAGCCCCATTGCCAGGGCTGCCACTAAAATAAATATAGAAGCCGCTGCGGTATACAACAAAAATTTTGTAGCCGCATACCGACGCCTTTTCCCACCCCAAATACAGACTAGTAGGTAGACGGGAATCAACTCTACTTCCCACATGATGAAAAATAGCAGCAAGTCTTTGGCAACGAACACCCCTATCTGTGCGGAATACAGCACCAGCATCAGAAAATAGAAGAGGCGAGGTCGGTGATCAACTTGCCAGGCCGAAAAAATCGAGAGTGTGGTGACAAATCCTGCTAGCAGCACAAGTGGCGCTGAAAGCCCATCGACCGATACTGCCCAGTTAAGACCCAACTGAGGCATCCAGGCATAATTTTCCACCATTTGAAAACTAGCACTGCTGGCATCGTAATGCTTCCAAAAGGCGTAGCACATTAAGGCGAAGTCTGCGATACCTACACCCAGTGCATACCACCGCACGCGCTTACCATCTTTATCAGGCAGCACAGGAATAAGCAGGGAAGCAACGAGTGGCAGCAAGACAATTGCGGTAAGCCAAGGAAATTGATCCGCTATCATGTATATGAGAAAAAATACTTATTTGGGATGATGTCATTGTACTAAACTCTGTAACAATTTCTTCATAAGTATTTGTCCCAGTTAACCATAAATATTTGTCCCAGTTAACCGCTTTGACTCAAAGACAATTGACTTGAAAATGGCGACTGGGGACTGGGGAAGAAAGATTTTTATTTGCTCACGGTACTAATCCAGCCCGCAAAGCACGGACAGCAGCCTGTGTCCGGTCAGCAACACAGAGTTTATTGAGAATACCTCGAACATGAGTTTTTACAGTACCGACTGTTAAATAGAGCCTTTTAGCAATTTCTGCATTGTCACACCCGGCGACAATCAACTCTAAAACATCCATCTCCCTATGAGTTAAAGGATAGGTGACTATACTTTTCTCAACATCTGGGTCAATACCTTCAATCAAGACTCTTTTTCCAGATGCCCCTCTGCTGCTATCGGGGAAATCTTGACGTATTTGTTGTAGTATAAGGTCTGCGATCGCTGGATCGATCCATGAGCTACCTGCATGGGTTGTTTGCACAGCCTCCACTAGTTTCTCAGTTTCGATATCTTTCATGCAATAAGAATCTGCACCTGCTGCAAATGCTGCTAAAACTGCCTGTTCGCTATTCTGCATCGTTAAAATTAGCAGCTTTGTAGTATAGTCTTCGTTCTCTGCTTGATATTGCCTAAATGTGCGTGTTAGCTCAATACCATCCATGTCAGGCAAACCGATGTCAATAGTAGCAACATCAGGCTTGAGACTTTTCAGAAGCTTGATGCCCTCAGTTGCATTGGCTGCTTCACCAACAATGTTAAACTCTGGCTGGGTTTGTAAGGCAGCCCGTAAGCCGATTCTTGTAAGGTTGTGATCTTCAATCACAAGGATCTTGATTTCACTCATAGTTGCTTAACTTTACTGTTATTTATCTAAAGTACAGATTAAAATAATCTCGTTCTTCTATTCGGTATCTTATACAAAAAGCAATGCGTTTGGTATTGTTCCCTAATCTTCATCTACCATTAGACATAAATAACCTTATCTCGTAAGCTTTTCTAAGGCAAGAGTTTCGATATAACAATATAATTCAATCAAAAAATATTTTTATACATTAACCTGATTATATATATCTGATGGTAAACAAGTTATCATTGACAATCCGGTAGCAAGCAAGAGTGGGTGACTATGATGATGTACATAAAAGGGACTAAATTACCTCACCCTAAGACCCAGACACAAATATTGCTTGAATAATAAACGGATTATATACTTATAATATTTTATATTATTTAATACAACTATTGAACATTAGTTAAGTTTAATTACTTAAAAAAATAAGATATTTAATTCAGAAAACTTTAAAGGAAAATGTGAATCCTTAATAATCTCAGCCCTACTGAAGTAAGCTATTACTAGATTTGCGAGGGATAGCCAAGCACTTCTTTTTTTATTTAGCCATGTCTTTAACTAAAACTGTCAAAAAAGATAAAATTCTGGTTGTCGATGATATTTTTGACAATTTACTGGTCTTAGAAGCTGTCCTAGAAGATGAGCGCTATGAAATTAGCTTAGTGGAAGATAGCAAAATTGCTCTGGCGATGGTTGAAGAGTCGCCACCAGACATAATTCTCTTAGATGTGATGATGCCGGAGATAGATGGGTATGAATTCACTCGACGCATCCGGCAGAATCCGGCGTTGCCGTTTATCCCCATTCTGCTGCTCACGGCTCACTATGCGTCTAGCGTTGTGGAAGGACTCGATGCTGGTGCAGATGACTTTATTCGTAAACCATTCGATCCTGATGAATTACATGCACGAGTGCGATCGCTCCTACGCCTCAAACATAGTATCGACGAACGAGATCAGATGGCTAACCTGCGGGCAGATTTTGTCTCGCGTTTTACTCACGATTTACGCATACCACTAGTAGCTTCCAACCGCGTATTAAAATTATTGCTGGAAGGCAGGTTTTGCGATGTTTCGCCACAATTGCAAGAAATAATTGATACCATGATTGGCAGTAATCAAGACCTGCTGGAAATGGTAAATACCTTGCTAGAAGTGTATCGTCATGAAGCGGGCTGTAAAACCTTAAAGATTTCTCCCTGCAATATTCAGGAATTAGTTAGTGAAGTTTCTCAAGAATTAACTCCCTTAGCTGAAGAAAAAGGATTAACTGTAAATATTGATCGAGGTGAAACTGCAAGCACCATCATGGGCGATCGCTTAGAACTGCGGCGAGTTTTGACAAATATTATCGGCAATGCCATCAAATTTACAGACAAAGGTTCTGTAGATATTCACTGCTATCCTACTCCGTTAGCTGTGACTATTGATATCCAAGATACAGGGCCAGGAATTTCTAAACAAGACCAGGCAATATTATTCGAGCGATTTCGCCAAGGTAAACACCAGCGTTCTGGCAGTGGTTTGGGACTATATCTATCTCGCTGCATTATCGAAGCACATGAAGGCACAATCGATGTGACATCTGAACCAGGGCAGGGTAGTACATTCACTATCCGTCTACCTGTAGCAAGCGAAAACTAAAAAGTAGGCAGACAAAAAATTATTGGTATGGTACTGCCCTAATACGGTATTGTTCAGTAATTTTTTTTCTCAAGAATAGCTTCTCTTGCCGAACTGCCCTAATACCAATTCTGTATAAAGATGCGCCAAATTTAGAAAGGAACGAACCGCAGAGACACAGAGAAGCCAGTGCGCCCTTGCGGTTAAGAGACTTGTTCGCTCTTAGCGTTCCCGCTCTTTAGCAACTGGCGCGACACAGAGGAGAAAAAGCAAGGTTAAAAAATTCAGCGCAGCTTCATAAAGAAATGGTATAAGCGCCTCAATACTGCTCGGTTAAGGGAAATTCTAGGTTGGGTAGAGCATAAGCGTTACCCAACAAATCTCGGTAAATGTTGGGTTTCGTTCCTCAACCTAACCTACATCAACTACATTAACGTAAGTTTTTCGCTTAACCGAGCAGTATTGTCAAGAGTCTGCCTCAACCAAGAGATTCTTTAACTGAACGGTATTGCCCGCCTACCTACTTAATGAAAATTACTGTGCTATTTATTCAGCAGTAACTTCTTTTTGTTGTATAAAACCAGTAATCCAACAAAACCTAATCCTAACAAAGTTGAAGGTTCTGGAACAGAGATGTTTTGTGCTGTCAAGCTGGTTTCATAAGAAACAGTCAAATTCCCGTTAGATGGAAGTGAGTAGCTAGCTTCAATAGGTTGCTCTAGCCCTTCTTGGGTAATGGGTATAGAAAAAGTGCCATCTAAGTTTTTTGCTACTACTTTACCTAGATATTCTACTGTAACAGCATCGGTAATTGGTTTACCTTCAGATAATACCTGAACTAGTAAGCTTTCACCTGGAGTAACAGCTAAAGGGTTTTGTAGAGGTAGAATTTCTAATGGCAGATTGAATGGTTTGGCTAAATCATCAGACCAATCATAAAAAGCCTTGGTGTATTTGAGGTAATGACCAACATTATCATAGTTAGAAATTTCCTGTTCTGTGATGCGGAGAGATTGATTATTCGATAATCTGGCAAAATAGCCATTATCAAAAAAACCTTGGATAGCTGCTACATTTTTACCAGCAGTTAGAGATAAAGCATCTTGTTTTTGATTGAGATCAAAAGGAATAATTTGTTTGTTAGTATCATAAACTATTGCTTGTTTGAATCTAGAGGTTTCATAAGGTTCTGGGCCATCTTCTGGATGTCCAAACAAAATATCATATTCGCCATTGTTGTAATCAAACCAGACAACATGCGCTGATGCTGGTTGGATAAAGCATGGCAAAATAGCTGCTGCTATGAGCAGCGTTTTTATTTTTTGCAGAAACATTTTAACTTCCCTGATTACTTGGTTGAATTCATTAGTAATACCAATTGCCAAAAGTCCTGATACATATAGATTTCTTATAAGGGCATCGCAAAGACAAGCCCCTACCAGCGTATTTGTATCATTATTAAAATGAAATGGTATAACGCTTTTAGAAAACCACATTTTTCTTTGCTGAACAATCCCCCTAACAGGGATAATTTTTGAATATTTAGATTTTCTTAAGATTGACATACTTTATTTTTTGTATGACTTGTGGCAGCATTTGGCAAGACAGTAAGCGGGTTAGCGAAAGTAGTGGTCAGCAAAAATTTGTCACAAATCTTGGGCGGAAAGAGACATAATTTTTCAATTTTTAACTGAAGAGTAGTTTAGCTAGTGCAAGAATGCATAGAGAAGTCTAAAAGATGACTTTGAAGATTAATAAAAAAAGAGCTTGAATAAAAAATAATGAAGTACTTATTTCTAATTTGGGTGCTTATACTCTCTTTAGTCGCTCCTAGTACAGCGATCGCTGACGACAAGCCGCTTCATGTCTACGCTCAAGCAAAACAGCCCTATACTTTAATATCTGGAGTTGGGACAATCCACCATCCAGTTTCCACTTCTAATCCCCAAGCGCAAGAGTTTTTCGATCAGGGATTAAATTTGATTTACGCTTTCAATCATGATGAGGCGGTGCGTTCTTTTCAATACGCTGCCAAACTCGATCCACATTTGGCGATCGCATATTGGGGTATTGCTCTGGCTCTAGGCCCTAATATTAACTTAGCAATCGACCCCAACCGAGAATTAGCTGCTTACCAAGCGGTACAGCAAGCTTTGGCACTTTCCACCCAAGCATCTGCCCAAGAACGAGACTACATTACCGCCTTAGCAAAACGTTACTCTCAAGATGTCGATGCAGACTTGTATCAACTAGCGCTTTACTACGCAAAAGCAATGGCAACCCTAGTTAAGCGCTATCCCGATGATTTGGATGCGGCGACGCTTTACGCTGAAAGTTTGATGGATCTGCATCCTTGGCAGCACTGGACTAAAGATGGCAAGCCACAGCCAGATACAGAAGAAATTGTGGCTATTTTAGAATCAGTTCTCAAACGTAACCCGAATCATACCGGAGCTAATCATTACTATATTCATGCAGTGGAAGCCTCACCTTCCCCAGAACGGGCCCTTATAAGTGCCAAAATACTAGGAACCCTAGCGCCAGCAGCCGGACACTTGGTACACATGCCAAGTCATATTTATTTTCGTGTGGGAGATTATGAAGGGGCAATGCAGGCAAACGAGCAGGCGATCGCTCAAGATGATATTTACATCAAAAAATATCAAGTCCAGGGCACTTACTCCATGATGTATTACAACCACAACATACATTTCTTCATGGTGGCCAGCAGCATGGCAGGAAAATATAAAGATGCTCTCCAAGCCGCAGAGACGTTAGTCGCAAATGCTACTGCAATTGACCCGTATGCACCAATGCTTGAGGGATTTTTGGGCAGCAAAATGCTGATTCAGACACGCTTTAGTGACTGGGATGCCATCTTAAAAACTCCTGCCCCCGATGCTAAATTGCCTACTACCACAGCACTTTGGCATTTTGCTCGCGGCATGGCGAAGGCAGCGACAGGCAAACTTGAAGATGCAGTAAGTGAAAGTCGAGCATTATTAGCCGCCAAAGAGGTAATTTCCACCGAAGCAACCATTGGCTTCAGTCCAGCCAGTCGTATTTTAGACATTGCCTCAAAAGTTCTAGATGCCAAAATTGCCAGACAAAAGCATGATTATGAATCTGCCATCAAATTATTAGAAAAAGCGGTGGCAGTAGAAGATACTCTCGATTACGTGGAACCACCAGATTGGTACTTTCCAACGCGGGAATCTTTGGGCGGTGTGCTTTTGGCTAAGGGCGACTATGCACAGGCCGAGAAAGTCTTTCGTGCTGATTTAGAAAAGTATCCCCATAATGGGCGCTCTCTATTTGGCTTGCAGGCAAGTTTGCAGGCACTGGGTAAAGATCAGGCCGCTCAACTTGTCAAAGCCGAACTGGAAACAGCTTGGAAAGGTGATAATAAGCAACTTGACATAGCCAAAATCTATTGAAGAAGAATTCAGAATGTAGGAATCAGCAATCTTTCAGTCGCTCCCCTTCTCTTATAGGACTTACACACACTCTACAAACTCTTCTCTACTAAGACTTACGCAATATATCTCTCAAATGGTTTCTCCGTGTCCTCTGCGCCTCTGCGGTTCGATAAATTAAGCTTTTTAGCAATTTTTGCGTAAGTCCTGTCTTAAAGGAGATTGCCTACGGTAGGCAGGTACGCGATCGCAGTTGCTTTCATAGTGGGTTCTCCAAAAGAGTATAAGTCGGCATAACCTTTATTTGTTGCCTGACTTTGCCTTTCATATTAAAATTTGGGAGTAATACTTTATGGTTAATACAGTCAAACGTTCAATTCGGATATTAAAGATACGCCCCTGCATGTCTGATTTCCTTGATCACCCTACAGGATTTATCTTCTTCCATTTCCAACCCTTTTTTGCGGTGGGCTGTACTTATGGTAGGTGGGGGCAGGCGATCGCACCGACGCGATCGCATCACTAGTTAATGATCTGTTAACGATCTACTGGATGCAGAGAGTTGGCTCGTATGTCATCCTAGATTAGGAGAGTTAATTCGGTGATGTCTTTGGTTTTAGTATTGAAAGGCTTTTTCCTTTTAGTATTTACAGACTACTCAGAGAAATTAAAATCTCTACACAGTGATGATTTTGGAGAGAATCGATGTCAATTTATGTAGGTAACCTCTCTTATGACGTTACACAAGAAGATTTAAGTGGTATTTTTGCAGAATATGGTACTGTAAAGCGGGTTCAAGTACCTACTGACCGTGAAACAGGTCGTCCACGCGGCTTTGCTTTTGTGGAAATGGGAACCGAAGCTGAAGAAGCAGCCGCCATTGAAGCTCTCGATGGTGCTGAGTGGATGGGTCGTGACCTGAAAGTGAATAAGGCTAAACCTAAAGAAGATAGAGGTGACAGAGGTTCCTTTGGTGGGAACCGAGGATACAGCGGTGGTGGCGGCGGTGGACGCTCTCGCTACTAACCTTGGAAACAAAAAAATTTGCCTAGAGTCTTAAGGTCAGACAAGGAGTCTGTCTTTTTTTTGCAATGTTACTGCTTCCATAGCCATTGATGAAGTCAACTTAGTAGGAGAAATAATGACCCAAGTAATCGTAGGTGACAATGAACACATTGAGTCAGCCTTACGGCGATTTAAGCGAGAAGTTTCCAAGGCTGGAATTTTTCCAGACATGAGAAAGCATCGTCATTTTGAAACGCCCCTAGAAAAACGCAAGCGCAAAGAAGTTGCCAAGCACAGGCAGAGTAAGAGAAGTTTCCGTAACTAAGGGCTGACATAGATATAAACGAATGCCCTCATAGATTTTATGAGGGTTTTCCTTTTGCCTATTTTAAAATCAGGAAACCTAAAGAAACGCTAAAATCAAGTCAGCCTTTGTATTGTAGCGGTTGTGTCCCACATCACTCAGAGGGCGGTTCACTGCATAAATCCTGATTGTCAACGTCCTTATCCTCAGCCTTGGGGAAACAAATTTTGCAACAGTTGTGGCGCACCGCTAGAACTGTTAGACCGCTATGTTCCACTTCAGCCTTTGGGGTCGGGAGGATTTGCTCAAATTTACACGGTTTGGGATGAAAAAACTCAAACAGAGAAAGTGCTGAAGGTGTTGGTAGAAGATTCACCAAAGGCACTGGAGTTATTTACCCAAGAAGCGGCGGTTTTATCCAGTTTGCAGCATCCGGGTGTCCCCAGAGTCGATGCTGAAGGGTATTTTCAGGTACAACTGTTTAACCCCAAACCGCACCAATTGCCTTGTCTGGTAATGGAAAAAATCAATGGGCGGACTTTAGAGGAGATATTAAAAAAGTTTCCCCAAGGATGTCCAGAGGATTTGGTTTTAAACTGGTTTGCCCAAGCTGTAGAGATTTTACAAGAATTACACAAACGTCAGATTCTTCACCGGGATATCAAACCTTCTAATTTAATGCTGGGCACTTCTTCGCCATCTTTAACCCTGTCTCAAGGGCAAACAGGGGGCGATCGCTTAGTCCTAATTGATTTTGGAGGGGCAAAACAATTTAGCCCCTCTAAGCTGCGTTCTCAGTCTAGTTCCACCCGATTATTTTCTTCAGGCTACAGTCCACCAGAACAAGTGACTGGCGGGATTGTCGGGCCAAGTGCCGATTTTTATGCCCTTGGTCGAACGGTGATTGAACTACTAACAGGTAAGTACCCGCTAGAGTTGGAAGATCAGCAAACGGGAAAATTGCGCTGGCGAACTGCGGTAAATGTCAACCCCCAATTAGCAGATTTGCTGGATGAGATGGTGCAGGAGGATGTGCGATCGCGTCCGGCAAATGCAGCTATAATTCAAAAACGTTTAGCGAAGATTTCTCAACCATTACCGCCGCCAGGATTATTTGCCCAACTGCGAGACAAGGTTAAGCAAACCTCAAGGCAAGTTTCCCAGAGATTTACACTGCTAACACAAGCTATTGAACAAGCCCTAGCTAACTTTAGCCAAGCTGTCAACAAAACCGTTATTTTTATCGCTCAGACAATCATCAAAATTTTGCAAGCTTGTTTGGCGACGATTTGGGCGATGATCCTGGCTTATGTTGGCGCTTGTTTTGGTGCGATCGCAGGTTTTATTTTGGCATATCACACAAGCTTGGGTCGTCAGGTTATGGAATTTATTTGGAGTCAGCAAAACCAATTAGTGCCAAATACTCAACCCGTCTTCGGGGCAGATATTTTGGTATTTGTCGCCGCAGGCTGGGGAACCGCTTGGGGACTGACAGTATCCGGGTGTTTTGGTCAACAGCGACGCTTTTTAGTAGCGTCGCTGATGGGCATGATTAGCTATGGCTTCGGTTGGTTGATTTTGCAATTAATCACACCAAAAGATAGCGGTGAGGGCTTAGTGGCAGTGATTTTAGTGGGAGTTTGCCTACTCACCTTGAGCTTAGGACTTCGCAGCCATCACATAGTGTACGCTGTGTTCTCTGCCTTTGGTAGTGCGATCGCCTATGCAGTTTTGATTCTTTTGAGGTTAGCACCTCCGATTTTCCAATTCTCTAGCCAACCAGGCTGGTCAGAGTTACAGTTACCTCTGATTTTTTTTGGTTCTGTGGGCTTTTTTATCAGCTTTTGGTTAGGAGTGACTTACTACCTAATTGTCCCTGGATTGCGGTTTTTAGGGTGGCGTTAAATCAGTGAACAGTGAACAGTTATCACAGTAACAGGGCGCGGTTAAATCAGTGAACAGTTATCAGTTATCAGTTAAAAATTGATAACTGATAACTGTTGAAGAACGCAGGAGGCAGAACTTGCATAAATCCAAAATAAGAACCCCACCCCGCCCCGCAATATGGTGTACACACAAGTTCTGTCCACATACGTTTCAACTCTTTTACTCACATTTTTGTCAGAGTTAAACTGTCACACCCAGCGACATCCCGCCCAGAACTAAAGTTCAAGGCTAATAGCTGAAGTCCACTTAAGTGGACTGAACGATCAATTTAGTCCACTTAAGTGGACTTCAGCTATGAGACTCGGAATTCATTCCGAGGCGGGATAGAAACGCAGTGCGAGATTTATTAGGTTGCGACAAGACTTGTATGTACACCGTAGCCCCGCAAGCGACGAGGGGTTGGGGGTTAGGGATTTTTGCAAGAGGTCTATCTAATGACTTGAGCTTTCATTTTGAGAAATATTGTATTGTTATAGAAACTTAGCAAATACTAGATTTAAGTAACAATTCAGTTCAAGTATCTAAAGTCCCCGAAGGAAGCATAATTATAGGTTTACTAGCAGTGTGTAGTTTGGGATTTAGCCTCAAGCAGAAATTCAATCCAAAATTTAAAATTTAAAATCTAAAACTGGTCAGTGTCAAAGGTATTAAAAAAAAGTCGGAGGCGATCGCTATGGTATCAGTCAGCGATGCACAAGCAATTATTTTAAATTTAGTACAACCGTTGGATCACCAGCGTGATACAGAAGTTGTCGATTTATTAGTAGCAGATAGTCGGATTTTGGCAGTACCTGTCACCAGTCCGCTAGATTTTCCCCATTGGGATAATTCGGCAATGGATGGCTACGCAGTTCGCTACGAAGATGTACAGCATAGCAGCGAAAACCCAGCCGTTTTAGAAATTGTTGAAGATATTCCGGCTGGGTATCAGCCCAAGTCTACAATTCAACCAGGGCAAGCCGCGCGGATTTTCACAGGTGCGGTAATCCCAGCAGGTGCGGATACTGTAGTCATGCAAGAAAAGACACGCCGCGAGGAAAACCGTGTATTTATCCTGGATGCGCCAAAACCGCAAGAATTTGTCAGACACAAAGCATCTTTTTATCAATCTGGAACACAACTATTACCAGCAGGAATTAAGTTAAATGCCGCAGAAATTGCCGTATTGGCAGCAGCACAATGTCCGCAATTAAGTGTTTATCGCCGTCCGCGTGTGGCCATTTTTTCCACTGGTGATGAGTTGATGACAGTTGAACAACCGTTGCAACCGGGGCAAATTGTGGATTCTAATCAGTATGCGCTAGCAGCTTTGGTGAAACAAAGTGGCGCAGAACCAATACTTTTAGGCATTGTCAAAGATGATCCAGTTGCTTTGGAGAAAGTTATTGCCCACGCCGTTGCGATCGCTGATATAGTTCTCTCTTCTGGTGGTGTATCAGTAGGAGATTATGACTATGTTGATAAAATTCTAGAGTCACTAAAAGCAAAAATCCACATTCGGGCTGTGGAAATGAGGCCAGGAAAACCCCTCACCGTCGCCACATTCCCTACTCCCTCATCTCCCTCATCTCCCTCATCTCCCCCTACTTCCCCACTCCCCACTCCCCACTCCCCACTCTACTTTGGTTTACCAGGAAACCCTGCTGCTGTGTTGGTGACATTTTGGCGGTTTGTGCTACCAGCAATCAAGAAACTTTCGGGAATTACTGAAGGTTGGGAACCAGTGTTTTTGAAAGTGCGATCGCATCATGAGTTGCGATCAAACGGCAAGCGCGAAACTTACCTTTGGGGTAAATTGCATTTAATTGATGGAGTTTACGAATTTCATCAAGCTGATGGTAGTCAAAGTTCCGGCAATTTAATTAATTTAGCTCAAACCAATGCTTTAGCTGTTCTGCCGGTGGGTAAAACATTAATTTACCCACAAGAAGAGGTGCAAGTTTTGCAGCTTAGTAATGGGTAATGGGGGCAAAATAATTCGTAATTCGTAATGACGCTCGTTCCTCGCTACGAATTACGAATTAGTTAAAATGTCTGCTCAAAAGCCTCAATCAAACTGTTAACTTCCTCAATAGTGTTGTAATGTACCATACTCACCCGGACTATTCCACCTTGCGATGCTAAACCCAGGTATTCAATCAGCCGTTTAGCATAAAAGTCTCCATAGCGAATCGCAATATAATGTTGGTCAATTTTTGCCGGAATGGTTGAGCTATTCATTCCATCTACTACAAAAGATATAGTTGGCACACGGAATTGACGGTCAGCTTTTGATTGACCAATAACTCGTACATTAGACTTGCTATTGAGGTAATTTAGGAGGCGATCGCTAATATGTTCTTCATGTATGCTAATTAAATCAAACGCCTGCACCATTTGATTTCTCAAATCAGGTGCAGTTTGATCGCCGTAGTGTAGTTGTGCTAACTCACTTAGATAATCACATAAACCCAACATTCCATAACTTAATTCAAAATTGACATTCCCTAACTGAAATTTATAAGGTATGTCTGTCTGCTCAATAAAATAATGATTAAGACCAGGTAATCTTAATAAATGTTCTTCTTTGCCATAAAGTAAAGCATGATGTGGCCCGTAAACTTTATAAAAACTCAAAGCATAGAAATCAACATCCAAATCTTGGACATCAACTAACCTGTGGGGTGCATAAGCTACACCATCCACACAAATCATCGCATTGCGATCGTGTACAAATGCAGCAATTTCTTTGATAGGATTGATGGTTCCCAGAACATTAGAAGCATGAGTCAAGGCTACTAGTTTGGTGCGCTGACTCATCAATGGTTCCAAATCTGCTAAATTAAGTTCCAAGGTATCTGGGCGAATTTGCCACACTTTAACCTTCATTCCTTGTTTTTCGAGAGCAACCCAAGCACCAATATTGGCCTCATGGTCACAATTAGTAACAATAATTTCATCACCAGGCGTAAAGGTTTGACCAAGACAAATTGAAAGAACTTTCAACATCATTGTAGTAGATGGGCCCATAACCACTTCTTTATAAGAATTGGCGTTAATCAAAGTAGCCATTCCCCTAGTTGCTAAAGCTAATCGTTCTCCTGCAAGTTGAGAAACTGCATAAGAAGCTCCCAACTGGACATCAGAACTCAGGAGAAATTCGCTAATTCTATCTACTACTTTTTTCAGGGTTTGTGACCCGCCAGCATTATCAAAAAATGTCCATTCATCAGCTAGGGCGGGAAAATATTGCCGAACTTTATCAAGATTCAGGAGCATAGTATAAGTTTTTTGGAGAATGTTCTTTACCCTAGCCTAGCTTTTGTCAAGTCGCCCAGAGAGCATCATATCCTCTCTTGGTGTTTACAGCTTGTTATGCCAGCCTTCTTACTCTGCAAGAATCTCTCTAGAGGGGGTATACTTGGCGACTCAAAGAGGATCTTACTGACATGTAGCGGTTCCCGCATGGGTAAGGTACAAAAAAATCATTAACCACAGATACTAGTAGCGACACGCCCTCATTCAATTGAGAATCGCTATATCTAACTTCCTGCAAGGGTTAATGTCTTGATTCTTTACAATTATCCCCAATTTTATTTGATAAGTTTAAGGTAGAGCCAAAGCAACCATTGTTTTGATTTTTAATTCCTTGATTGAAAACAAAGGAACGAGCTATGAAGACTACCGTTAAATACGACATTGAGGTTATCAAGGAAGAAGCGCTTAAACTTGTTAAAAAGAGACTTGTTAACCGTCAGCAGTCAATTTATACCCTGTGTAAATATATTCCTCATCGTGACTGGCTGAATTTTGAACTTGAGTTAGAAAAAAACGAATTTCTGCTCAGAGATAGAATTATCGACCTATTGAGTCACGAATCGTGGGAAAACGATTGAGGCTGCATTTAGAAGCTGAACCTTTTTAGCAGCATCCCAATAAAATTAAAATTAAAAATTCATTTTTAAGCATTAAAAAGCCTCAAATTCAGTTGGGGGTTATAAACAAGAGATTATTAGAGGTTATTTATAAAGTAATAGGGTGCGGCTCTTTTAAAAAGAGAAAGAATAGACCTCTTGCATAAATCAAAAATAAAGAACCCCACCCCGCATTTGAGTAAAGCAAACGCTCCCCTCCCCAAAGCATCGGGGAGGGGTTGGGGGTGGGGTGTTAGGGACTTTTGCAAGAGGTCTAATGAAGTTAGAGTGAATAATTCTTGGCTAATATCGAATTCGCGGATCTACATAAGCATTTAAAATATCAATCAAAATGCTGGCACTCACAACGATCGCACCAAAAAATACTAGCACTCCCTGAACTGTGGGATAATCGCGATCAGCGATCGCTTGATAGAGTCGATTAGCTAACCCAGGCCAAGAAAATGTTACCTCTGTCAAAATCGCTCCACCTAACAGAGAAGCAAAGGTTAATCCCAAGACTGTAATTACCGGAATTAAGGCATTTTTTAAGGCATGGGAGGTTAAAATCTTATTTTCACCAATACCTCTGGCTCTAGCGGCTTCTACATAATCTGCTTGTAAGGTTTGCTTTAAATTCACTCGTACAATTCGCTCAAAAATCCCACTGAGCAAAATTCCTAGTGTGAGACTCGGTAAGGCAAGATGGTGCAAAGATGTGAAAAACTGAGTGAAATTTCCACCGAGTAAGCTATCAATTGTATACAATCCAGTGACAGTAGTGGGAGCCGGAAGATTAGGCGGAAAGCGGTTGGAATTGGGAAACCAACCCAGTTGGACTGAGAAAATCAACTGCAAAAGCATTCCCGCCCAAAACATGGGGAGTGCGTAGGTGATGATACCAAATAAGCGCCCACCAACATCAAAATATGTCCCAGGACGAGAAGCGGAAAGAGTCCCAACCGCAATTCCAACGATGAGTGCAACGGCCATACTACATACTGCTAACTCCACCGTCGCTGGGAAATATTGTCCAATTATGTCCCAAACATTCTGTCCTCGACTCATTAAAGACGTTCCCAAATCAAAACGTAGTATGCTTCCCAAATAATTGAGGTACTGTAGCCACAGAGGAAGGTTTAAACCTAGTTGTTTTCGCAATTCTTCTTTAGCAGCTTCTGGCGCACGTCCACCGAGAATTGCATCTGCTGGATCTCCTGGTGTTGCTCTTAGTAAAAGAAATACAATGGTGATGATAGTTAATAGCTGAAGTGGCGCGAGAAGCAACCGAGAAACAATGTAATATTGTAAAGCTTTAGAGCGAGACATATTTAGTTAGGAGTTAGGAGTTAGGAGTTAGGAGTTAGTAATTATGAATTAAGATAGATACCAAGGTAGGTAGCTTGCAAAAATTCTTTCATTACTATATTTAGTGAAGTTGAACATCTTTATAGCAATCCTATCTGATTTGTGACGAAATTTTTTATAACGAACCGCAGAGGCGCAGAGAACGCAGAGAGAATGAAGAGAGATTTTCACGAATGATTTAGGATTGCTATATTTTGCTCAGAATCACACTCATAATTTTGTAATTTTTGCAAAAAGCCTAATTAAAAATTCATAACTCCTAACTCATAACTCCGAACTTCTAACTACTTTTTAATTGTCTGGTAAACCAGTATTTGGGTCGGGTTAAGTTGTACGCTGTTCACACCATTTCGGGCAAATACATAGTCTTTGCTTTGCCATAAAGGAACATAAGGTACATCATTAGCTACTTGCGTTTGAATTTCTGCAAAAATTTTCTGACGCGCTTCGGGATTTAGTTCTTTGCGTTGCTGATCAATCAGTTTATTGATGGCTTCGCTATAGTAAAACGAACCCTGAGTTTGACTGCCTCCATCTTCGCATCCTTTAGCAACTGAACCTTTATCACAAGACAAAAACGGCTGGACGTAATTATCTGGGTCTAAAAAGTCTGGATACCAATCAAGTAAAGCTGCTGGATATAAACCTTTGGAAATGTCTTTAAAAAAGGCAGGGCCTTCTGCTTGGGTGACTTCAAATTGCAGGATTCCATCCATTTTCGCATCCACAAGAGATTTGAGCGTCTGTGCTGCCAAACTCCGAGTAGGTGAACTAGAAGGATACCAAATTTGTACTTTTGCAGGATTTTCTTTGGAGAACCCAGCAGTAGTTAATAATTTTTTAGCTTCATCAAAGCTAGCATCGCCATATTTATCTTTAAATAATGGCTGCGAAACATTAAACGTCGTGGGAATCATGCTATAAAGCGGATCTGCTTGACCAAGTAACGCCCGCTCATTTAACAGTGGACGGTCAATTATTGATGCGATCGCTTGTCTTACCTCTAATTTATCTAAAGGCTGCTGGTTCCGGTTTAATACCAGATAACTTACTACACTACCTTGAGCTGCGATCGCTTGCCAATCCCCTTTTTTACCGCCTTCTTCCAAGCTACGATTTTGATCTGGCTGTAGTGACAGATAAGCTACATCGATTGCACCTGTACGAAAAGCATTAAACAAATTAACCGGACTAGTTTGAATTTGCAGGTTAACACCCTTGTTAACTGGTTTTTCTCCCCAATACTTATCAAACACATCAAATCGAATTGAATCAGTACCATACTGTCCTAATTTGTAAGGGCCAGTCCCCACAAAAATATTCGGCTTGAATTTACCAGCACCAAGTTCGTAAGCTTTTGGCGAAACTGCACACACCCCAGGAAACGCCAGCAATGAAGGAAACGCTGCAAAGGGCTTTTTCAGCTTAATAGTTAATTCATACTCGCTTGGAGTTTTTACCGAATCTACTATATCACCTAGTAAAAATGAGGGTTTTCCTTTATTTTGAATAAAGCGGTTGATGGTAAACGCCATTGCTTGGGCATTGAAGGGAGTCCCATCGTGAAAAACTACTCCCTGACGTAAAGGGATGGTATAAGTTAAGCCATCTTGACTGACTTTAGGTAATGCTGTAGCTAGCTGGGGCTTAATTTCTGTGCTTCCTGGTTCGTAGGTGTAGAGGCGATCGCTCATATTAAACACCAGACCTAAGGATGCTAACTCATAGGTATCAGCCGGATCAAGGGTTCTCGGCTTTGCTGTTGTACCTATAGTAATACGACCATCACCTGTAGGGCTATTCACAGAACCCGATGGTGGCGTAGTAGTCTGTGGACGAGGAGCGCAACTAACAACTAAAAATAAACATAGACAGAACAAAGATAGGAATTGTGTAATCCGACCCCACCGTTTCACGGACAAGGAAAACCAGGTCATAGCAATAAAATATTTGATATCAGCGGTCAGCAATTTTACTATATTTGTGGCTATTGTGCTTTATTTTTACAATTAGTTACGGCAATACCTGTTGCTAAGTATACGAATATAGATAAACATAACTTGCAGTCAGATATAAAAAAACTTGCTCGATATTATGACTGAGTTGGCAACTAACTCAAAAATTTGTGTCGGCTACTCAACTTCATATATAGGAATCGTATTTGATTTTTGAAATTATCTACGTGGTGCGCGAAGCGCGATAGGCGGGGAGTGGGGAGTAGGGAGTAGGGAATAAGGAATTAGGCTTTTCGAGTTGTACCGAGCTTTTTCAGAAATCAAATATTAGTCCTATAGCAGTCCTAAATCATTTGTGAAAGCTTCTCTTTCTTTTCTTGGCGCTCTTGGCGTCTTCTCTGCGAGACGCTATGCGTTGGCGGAAGCCTCTCGCAGAGAAAGCGGTTTGTTAATTTTCACAACTGAGCTACGATTGCTATAGTTAAGTTTATTGCTACTGTGCGATGTCTACGACGGGCTACGCCTACGCACTATTTGTTACAAAAAATTATTAACAAAAAAATAAACTTTAGCATTCCTTAAATAATGAAAGGTTTTTATTTAATTAAGATTTTAAACATTTCCTAAATTTGTCGTAAATTCATAATTACTAGTGAATAGATTTGTTAAGCTTTGACGGTAAGTCAAGTAGTGTACATTAAAACTTTGCCTGTTGCTACTTGGGTACAGACAAGTGTGAAGTTCTTTTTCGTAGAGAACGGCTACATGGTTTTACTTAACAAATCTACTGTTTATACATCAGCGAAGAAAGCGATCGCGATATCGTAAACAGCAGATTGAAAGTCTAATAGTGAGACTAAAAACGTGAAGTATTTCTTTCTATCTGAGGGATGGGCAGTTGCTAGAGTCTGGGCATCTGATGGACTCTGGCAAATAACCGCATGGCGACGCCAACCAGATATTCAACGAATGAATATTTGTTTAGTAGAACAAAACGAATTGCTATGGCTTTATCGAGTTGAAGAAGCCGTTTTAACCGTGGAAGTGAAGCCAACAACACCAGTAATTGCCAGTCAGACCATAGGTCAAGTAGTACTCAAGCGTCTGATGAGCGCTGAACAGGTAATTGAACGCCTGGGTACGGCTGAGGCGAAATGTCAACTGCAAAACATCCAATTGGTGGTTCAGTAGGGGAGCAGGGGGAGATGAGGGAGCAGGGGGAGATGAGGGAGGGAGTAAGTAAACTATTATTTCTCATCCCCCTCATCCCCCTCATCCCCCTCATCCCCCTCATCCCCCTCATC
This sequence comes from Nostoc favosum CHAB5714, assembly GCF_020829495.1. Lineage (GTDB taxonomy): Bacteria > Cyanobacteriota > Cyanobacteriia > Cyanobacteriales > Nostocaceae > Nostoc > Nostoc favosum. The sequence goes on from NZ_JAIVFQ010000026.1 coordinate 22,981, forward strand.
CCCCTCATAAAGAAAAGATAAGCAAATTTAATCCCCGACAGCGATTGGTAGCGAAAAAACTTGGACATGCTACGCGATCGCATCAATTTACACGCTTGCAAACAATTCCATCAATAGTTACACTTTTTAAAACATTCTCATTTTTGCTTGGCGATGGCTACCCTACAAGGTAAATCTCCCGAAGCGAGTAAGCATTGCCAAAGCACCCACCCTGTCTAACTTATAAGACTAAGGTATGGTAAGGCTTTGGCTCTGGCAATAACAAAAAACAAGAGAGAGTTTTCTGAGTGGCGAATTTCGTTTCTCAGAATCTCAGTAAGAAAATTGCTTTGTAAACTAACTCATCGAGGAGGAGCGTAGTCGATGGGACTACCCTGGTACCGAGTACATACAGTCGTTCTGAATGATCCAGGGCGGCTGATTTCTGTACACCTGATGCACACAGCCTTAGTAGCAGGCTGGGCTGGTTCGATGGCACTCTACGAACTGGCTATTTTTGACCCTAGCGATCCGGTTCTCAATCCAATGTGGCGTCAAGGGATGTTCGTCCTGCCCTTCATGTCACGTTTGGGCGTTACCCAATCTTGGGGTGGTTGGAACGTTACTGGTGGCCCAGCAACTGATCCTGGCTTCTGGTCATTTGAAGGCGTTGCTGCGGCTCACATCGTTCTTTCCGGTCTTTTGTTCCTAGCTGCTGTTTGGCACTGGGTTTATTGGGATTTGGAACTCTTTAGAGATCCCCGCACTGGTGAACCAGCCTTAGACTTGCCAAAAATGTTTGGCATTCACCTGTTCTTATCTGGTCTACTTTGTTTTGGATTTGGTGCTTTTCACCTCACCGGACTATTTGGCCCAGGAATGTGGGTTACTGACCCCTACGGTATAACTGGAGCCGCGCAAGCAGTCGCACCAGAATGGGGCCCAGATGGTTTTAACCCATACAACCCTGGTGGGATTGTGGCTCACCACATTGCTGCTGGCGTTGTTGGTATTATTGCAGGCTTATTCCACCTCACAGTCAGACCCCCCGAACGGCTCTACAAAGCCCTACGGATGGGGAACATTGAAACAGTACTTTCTAGCAGTATTGCAGCAGTTTTCTTTGCTGCTTTCGTTGTTGCTGGTACTATGTGGTACGGTAACGCCGCCACTCCCATCGAATTGTTTGGCCCAACCCGCTATCAATGGGATCAAGGCTACTTCCGTCAAGAAATTCAGCAGCGCGTCCAAACAAATGTTGCCCAAGGTGCAACCCTTGAGCAAGCTTGGTCGCAGATTCCCGAAAAGCTGGCTTTCTATGATTACGTCGGTAATAGCCCCGCTAAAGGCGGTCTATTCCGTACAGGGCCGATGGTTAAGGGTGATGGCATTGCTCAGTCTTGGCAAGGTCACGCCGTATTCAAAGATTCTGAAGGACGGGAATTGACCGTGCGTCGTCTCCCCAACTTCTTTGAAACCTTCCCAGTGATTTTGACCGACGCAGATGGAATTGTCCGCGCTGACATTCCCTTCCGTCGGGCAGAATCTAAGTATAGCTTCGAGCAATCTGGTGTCACCGTCAGCTTCTATGGTGGCAATCTGAATGGTAAGACCTTTACAGAACCAGCTGATGTGAAGAAGTATGCCCGTAAGGCTCAAGGCGGTGAAATCTTTGAATTTGACCGAGAAACCTTGAACTCTGATGGTGTATTCCGCACCAGTCCTAGAGGTTGGTTTACCTTTGGACATGCAGTATTTGCTCTCTTGTTCTTCTTTGGTCACCTCTGGCATGGTTCTCGGACAATCTACCGAGACGTATTTGCTGGTGTTGATGCCGATCTAGAAGAGCAAGTTGAGTGGGGTCTGTTCCAGAAAGTGGGTGACAAGTCAACCCGCCGGAAGGAAGCCCTCTAATTTCAGTGCTGAGTTATGAGTTAAGGCTCTGACTCAGCACTAAAAAGTTTAATTACTGGCTCTATAGGCAGGAAATCGTAATATGGAAAGCGTTGCGTACATCTTGATTTTTACTCTGTGTATAGGTACTCTCTTTTTTGCGATCGCATTTCGCGAACCCCCTCGCTTTGAGAAACCAAAAGATAAGTAACTCCTATATACCAGACCTTTAAGCGGATTTAATGTTAGTATCCGTTGCTACAATTTTTAGTAGCAACGGATATTATTGTATTTGTCCTTTGTCCTTTGTCCTTTGCTAATGACTAATGACTAATGACTAATGACTAATGACTAATGACTAATGACTAAATCATTTTAATATTGTGATATAATTTCCAATCTTGGGAGTAGATATGTGTTAATACTAGCTTTTCTGCGCTAGGATGAAAATGGATGTTAATGTAAGCTGCCATAAAACTGTTTGCATAACACATCGCGCTTGTCGCACAACCTTTACGGAGACTAGAACCAGGAACAAATCAGCATGGTCAATCAGAATTTAACCGCTACAGAAATTGGATTCACTCACGAAGATTTCGCTGCTCTACTTGACAAATACGATTATCATTTTAGCCCTGGTGATGTTGTACCAGGAACAGTTTTCAGTATAGAGCCGCGCGGCGCTCTGATTGACATTGGTGCTAAAACCGCAGCATATATTCCTATACAAGAAATGTCTATTAACCGGGTAGATAGCCCGGAAGAAGTCTTACAGTCAAACGAAACCCGGGAATTTTTCATCCTTACCGATGAAAACGAAGATGGTCAATTAACCCTTTCCATTCGCCGTATTGAATATATGCGGGCTTGGGAGCGCGTGCGACAGCTGCAAGCAGAAGATGCTACTGTCCGTTCTGGCGTATTTGCAACCAATCGCGGTGGAGCATTAGTACGGATTGAGGGATTACGTGGTTTTATTCCCGGTTCCCATATCAGTACCCGCAAACCTAAAGAAGAATTGGTAGGCGAAGATTTGCCATTGAAATTCCTAGAGGTGGATGAAGAACGTAACCGCTTAGTTCTATCTCACCGTCGGGCGCTGGTTGAACGTAAGATGAACCGCCTAGAAGTCGGCGAAGTAGTAATTGGTACAGTTCGTGGCATCAAACCCTACGGTGCTTTCATCGACATTGGCGGCGTCAGTGGTCTACTGCACATTTCTGAGATTTCCCACGAACATATTGATACACCTCATAGCGTGTTCAATGTCAATGATGAAGTGAAAGTTATGATCATTGACTTGGATGCAGAAAGGGGTCGGATTTCCCTATCTACCAAGCAGCTAGAACCCGAACCCGGCGACATGATTAAAAACCGGGATTTGGTCTACGATAAGGCAGAAGAAATGGCTGCTAAGTATCGTGAACAGCTGCTAGCCAAACAACAAGGTGCTACTGCTGCGCCTGCTGCACTTGCGGATGTTGTAGCAGAAGAAGATATTCCACCAGCAGCGGAACTTGACGAAGATATTCCACCAGCAGCGGAACTTGACGAAGATATTCCACCAGTTGCGGAAATTGAAGAAGATATTGCAGCAGCGACGGAAACTGAAGAAGAAATTCCAGCAGCTATTGAAGAATAATACATTTATAGTTTTACTTATTTTTAAGTAAGAGTATTAAATCATACTATAAAGAGGGAAAAACCCTCTTTTTTTATGTGGAGAATTGGGGACAGTTAGGAGTTAAGCATAAAAACTCATAACTTTTCACTTTTAACTAAATAGCGCGATGTGCAACTTATTCTTAAAACCCCTCTCCAAACCTCTCCCCGAAGCGGGGAGAGGCTTTAAGTCTTGCTCCCCTTCCCTTGTAGGGAAGGGGCTGGGGGTTAGGTTTGAGAAAAAGTTGCATACCGCGTTAAATAAATGGAATGAAATATTGTGGCAACTATTAAATGTAGAAACATCACTTTTGATAATATCCAGGCAATTTTGTTTGACAAAAACGGTACCCTAGAAGATTCAGAAACGTATTTGCGATCGCTCGCACAAAGAGCAGCAAGGTTGATAGACGCTCAAGTTCCCGGTATTGGGGAACCGCTATTAATGGCATTTGGCATCAATGGCAATCTTCTTGATCCGGCGGGTTTGATATCGGTAGCGAGTCGCCGTGAAACAGAAGTTGCGGCTGCGGCATATATTGCCGAAACAGGAAGAGGATGGTTTGAGTCCTTAAAAATAGCCCGTCAAGCTTTGGATGAAGCGGAAAAATACATTGAAAAAACTCCTTCACCCCTGTTTGTAGGTAGCTTAGACTTGTTGAAATACCTACAGAAAGGGGGTTTGAAACTCGGTATCCTCTCAGCTGCAACAAGCGATGAAGTACATAACTTTGTAGAGAATCACCAATTAAATGATTATATCCAGTTGGAAATGGGAGTAGATGAGGGGCCAAGTAAACCAGATCCAGTGCTATTTTTGCAAGCTTGCCAAGCTTTGGGAGTCCAACCAGGCGCTACATTGATGGTGGGTGATTCCGTTGGTGATATGCAAATGGCGCGTGATGCTAAAGCCGCAGGTTGTATTGGTATCACTTGGATGGGTAAGTCGGATAACGTCCGAGGTGCGGATGTGGTGATTAATCAACTTGATGAAATCCAGATTTTAGAAGATTAGATTAATTTATAGCAGTTTTCAATTGCGTGAAGTAGGGGCGTATATATGTGTGCCCTTGCATATCATAGTATTCTGGGTGTGTCAAGTTAAAACTGCTAGGATATTAATTGCTCCTCACAGTTGCTAAACAAGCCATGCAAAACACAGAAACGACGTTACAACTTCGCCTGTGGACAGTTAAAGAATACCACCGGATGGCTGAGGCTGGGATTTTTGGTGCAGATGAACGAGTAGAACTGCTAGAAGGAAAGATAATTTGGATGATTGCTAAAGGGACAGCCCATAGATCAGCAGTGGGGAGAACAGATAGATTACTGCAAAATAGTTTAAGGAATCGGGCTTTGATATGTGTTCAAGACCCAGTAAACTTGAATGAATGGTCTGAACCAGAACCGGATATAGCTGTAGTTAAAGTAGATCCGCTGGACTACGCAGACCACCATCCTACTCCCAAAGAAGTTTATCTGATTATTGAAGTAGCAGATAGTAGCCTGAAACTAGACTGCGAAATCAAAGCTAAAGCCTACTCGCAAGCGGGAATTACAGATTATTGGGTGTTAGATGTGGTTAGTCGTCAATTGCACGTCTTTCGAGAACCAATTCAGGATGGCTATCAAAGTGAAGTAATTTTTGCAGAAAATGCGACTATTTCACCTTTAGAGTTTCCTGATTTGAGCATTACGGTTTTGGAAATTTTACCACCTTTGAGAGGATCTGAGGTAAAAGCGATGTCTGAAGACAAGCACTGATGCTCGTAAATGTTGCGCTAGCAAAGAACGAGCGTCCATAGGGAGCGTCTGACTCGCTACCCCGCAGTCGCCTGACGCGACTTCACAGCAGTTGCTGCAATGCACTTCCTTGGGAGCTGCCGAGGGAAACCCTACCAAAAGCGCTGTCTCACCGTTACATATCTACGTACTTTCCCGTAATTATTTGTTAAAATTTACTTGATCTATTCCTTTAGATAGATATAAAATATTTCTCAAATGACTTACTATTTCTTTCGAGACTTGTTGTACAGGCAATTCTCAATAGAAAAATTCAGAAGTCAGAATTCAGGAGTCAAAATCAATTAGTGGGGGATTGAGACCCACCCATTTGTTTTTGACCACTAAATCTTCTCCTTTGGAGACGCTACGCGAATAATTTAGTCGCCGTCTTAAACCCATTTATTCATGCGCTCGTAGACTTGCTACCCCTGCGCTATCCGGCAGTTGTACAGAGTTCGATTCTAAATTCTCAATTTTAACTCCTGAATTCTTGTCTGATAAGTGAAATACGCTGAGAAATAGTTTCACAGCCAGAAATTGATTTTTTTATCCTATTTCTGTCTGCCTTAGCAGAGCGTATTGAACATATTTAATAACGGCTAAAAGTCCCCAAACCCCAAACAGGCTGCTGGGTGAAATTCCTTCGTGTAGAAGTATCTTAGGAATTTTAAGTTGCAGCTAATGTCCAGAAATTACACGTTTTTGCGGAGTTGAAAATTATGAAAATTTTAACTGGTCTGATTTCCAGCTTGACACTACTGAGTTTAAATGTTGTCGGTTTATCTCAGGTACAGGCTCAAACACCACAAGGATTTACTTTTCAAAAAGTTCCAGTAACTCTTTTCGGAAATGGTTGCCCAGCGGGAACAGCAGAGGGAATTTTGAATGGAGATACTCTTTCAGTAACATTTTCTGAGTTTGAAGCTAAAGCTTCAGCTCCTAAGGTTGTATCAGCATCCTGCAATCTGCGAATCGGTCTTAATGTACCTTCTGGAGTAAATGTTCAGCCGATTAACGTCCAGTATCTTGGCTTTGCAGATGTGCCTGCAAGAGGCAGTGCTAACCTGAACGTTAGAATACTCTTTCAAGGTCAAATAGTTCCAACTACCAATAATCCAAACGCAACCTTTAACCCTGGCTTTTCAGATGTTTGGAGCAAAAATGTAGGTATTGTATTAGGCACAATAAATGCATGTAAGAATCCAGTGAGTTCGATTTTTGGTATCAATACAAATCTGACGGCAAGAGCTACAAATATACCTGCAAATCAAGAAACCCAAATCCGAATTGATACAATCGACACAACAATCGGCCCTGTATTGTTCAAAATCAAGTTTGCTTTTAATCCTTGTTAGATTTTTTAAATGCATAGTCAGTTTTGCATTTAATTTTTCACAACAGCTGATGCCTCTAAGAGGATGTTTTAAAAGTCCCGTAAGGTATAACTTTACCTTTCTGGCTCAGGTCAACTGCGACGAAAAAAATACGATTTCAGCCATGTACTGAGATGGTTCGCCGTGATTTATCATGAGAGCAAAATACCCTTTTAAAACATCCTCTAAAGTTGCTTGACCAAACTTATCCAAAGATTTCTTTCAATCGCTCTGAAGAAATCTTTGGCTATCTGTTGTTAAAAATAGTATTGGCAACAAAATGGCAATTCTTAAATAAATGAAATACGCTGATAATATAATTTCAGAGCTAGAAATTGATTATTGTATCCTATTTCTCTCTGCTTTAACCAAAGCGTATTACAGACAATTAAGAACTGCTATAAGTCCCCAACAGGCTGTTGGATAAAATTACTTTGTGTAGAAGGATCTAAGGGAATTTTAAGTTGCAGCTAATTTGTACAGGGTAAAGGAAATTACACGTTTTCGCGGAGTTTAAAAGTATGAAAGTTTTAACTGGCATTATTTCCAGCTTGACGCTACTGAGTTTGAATGTTGTGGGTTTATCTCAGGTACAGGCTCAAACACAAGAAGGATTTTCGTTTCAAAATGTTCCAGTAACTTTTGCGGGAAGTGGTTGCCCAGAGGGAAAAATACAGGGAGTTTTGAATGGAGATACCCTTTCAATAACATTTAGTGAATTTGAAGCGAAAGCTCCACGTTCTAGGGTTGTATCAGCATCCTGCAATCTGCGGATCGGTCTGAATGTACCTTCTGGATTTAACGTTCAGCCGATTAACGTCAAGTATCTTGGCTTTGCAGATGTGCCTACAAGAGGCAGTGCTGACCTGAACGTGCAAATACTCTTTCAAGGTCAAATAGTTCCAACTACCGATGATCCAAACCTAAGGCTTGCGGCTGGCTTCTCAGATGTTTGGAGCAAAGATGTAGGTGTTGTATTAAACCCAATAAATGCATGTAGTAGACCAGTGAGTTCGGTTTTTGGTATCAATTCAACTCTGACGGCAAGAGGTACAAATATACCTAGAAACCAAGAAACCCAAATCCGAATTGATACAATCGACACAACAATTGGCCCTGTATTGTTCCAAGTCAAGTTTGAGTTTAATCCTTGTTAGGTTTTTTAAATGCATAGTTAGTTTTGCATTTAATTTTCCCAAAAGCTGAACTCTCAAAAGCTGCTTTACCAACTTATCGAAAGATTTTTTCCAATAGGTTTTGAAGAAATCCTTGACTCTCTGTCTTGATAAATAGTTAGGTCAAGTAAAAGTAGCTGATAAATCTATCAAAATCACAATTTCCCAAATATACGTCTTTGGATAGGTAAAATATATTTCTCTGTGATTTTGAATTTTTTCAAGGATTATTAGGACGGCAATTCTGAATTGGAGAATAATTCAGAAGTAAGAATTCAGGAGTCAGAATCAATTTAGTGGGGAATTACACCCACCATTTTATTGTTGAACACTAAATCCTTCGCGTAACCTCTCCAAAAGAGAAGATTTCGTGCGGGTATTAAACCCATTTATTCATTCTGCTGGGAAACTAGCTACTGCTGCACTATCTGCCAGTTATACAGAATTCAATTCTGAATTCTAATTCCTCACCCTGACTCCTGAATTATTTTCTGATAATTGAAATACGCTTGTAAATAATTTCCGAGTTTACTTGTTTTATCCTAATTTCTGTCTCTTTTAACCAGAGCGTATTGCAGACAATTAAGAATTACGCTTGATGTGAATTAGAAACACCTCTTATCCCCCAAGGGTTTCTAGATTAGCCCAAAATCATTGTTTTGAGGCTACCTACGAAATTACAAAGGTTTCAAGGCTTAATTCACATTAAACGTGAATTGCTATAAATTCCCAAACCTGGAAAAGGCTACTTGGGAAAATTCCTGTTTATAAAAGTATCTTAGGAATTTTATATTGCAGCTAATATCCAGAGGAGATTACACATTTTCGCGGAGTTATTAGATGAAAATTTTAACTGGTCTGATTTCCAGTTTGACGCTACTGAGTTTAAATGTTGCGGGTTTATCTCAGGTACAGGCTCAAACACCAGGATTTAAGTTTCAAACAGATACAGCAACTTTTTTCGGAAATGGTTGCCCAAACGGAACAGCACAGCTAGTTTTGAATGGAGATACTGCTTCAGTATCATTTTCTGCCTTTGAAGCTAAAGCTTCACCTTCTAAGGTTGTATCAGCATCCTGCAATCTGCGGTTCCCTCTTAATGTACCTTCTGGATTTAACGTTCAGCCGATTAGCGTTAGGTATCTTGGTTTTGCAGATGTGCCTACAGGAGGCAGTGCTGATCTGAGGGTTGAAATATTATTTCAAGGTGGAAGTGTTGCAACTATCAATAATCCAAACCAAACGTTTCCGGCTGGCTTTTCAGATACTTGGAGCAAAAATATAGATGTTATAGCAAACACAATAAATGCATGTAGGAACCCAGTGAGTTCGGTTTTTGGGATCAATTCAACTCTGACAGCAAGAGGTAGAGGTATACCTGCAAATCAAGAAACCCAAATCCGAATTAATACAATCGACACAACAATCGGCCCTGTATTGTTCCAAATAAAGTTTGCTTTTAATCCTTGTTAGGTTTTTTAAATGCATAGTTAGTTTTGTATTTAATTTTTCCCAAAAGCTACTCCCTATAAAGCTGCTTTACCAACTTTTTGAAAGATTTCTTCCAATCGGTCTGAAGAAGTCTTTGACTCTCTGTCTCGATAAATAGTTAGCTCAAGCCAAAGTAGCTGATAAATCTAACGAAATCAAAATTTACAAAATATCTGTCTTTGGATAGGAAAAATATATTTGTCTGTGATGTACAATGTTATCAAAACTTCTCATGAGGGCAGTTCTTAATTAAAGACGAATTCAGAAGTAAGAATTCAGGAGTCAGAATCAATTAGTGGGGGGTTCAATCCCGCCATTTTATTGCAGAACATTAAATCGAACCCGAGTGCGTTTCCAAAGGAGAAGATTTAGTGGGGGACTTAAACCCATTTATTCATCCCCTCATAGACTCGCTACCGCTACGCTATCCGCCAGTACTTCTCTACGAGACGCTGCGCGAACGGCAGGCTCAGTAACCATCGTACAGAATTCAATTTTGAATTCTAAATGCTGACTCCTGAATTATTTTCTGAGAAGTGAAATACGCTGATAAATAATTTCTGAGTCAGAAATTGATTATTTTATCCTATCTCTGTCTCCCTTTACCACAGCGTATTGCACACATTTTAATGATTGCTAGAAATCCCCAAAACCCAAAGAGGCTGCCAGGTAAAATTTCTTTGTCTAGAAGTATCTTAGGAGTTTAATATTGCATGTAATATTCATAGGAGATTAAACATTTTCGGGGAGTTACTAGATGAAAGTTTTAACTGGTATGATTTCCAGTTTGACGCTACTGAGTTTAAATCTTGTGGGTTTATCTCAGGTACAGGCTCAAAGACAAGGATTTGAGCTTCAAGAAGTTCCAGTAACTCTTTTCGGAAATGGTTGCCCAAACGGAACAGCAAAGGGAATTTTGAATGCAGATAGTCTTTCAATAACATTTTCTGAGTTTGAAGCTAAAGCTTTACCTCCTAAGGTTGTATCAAAATCCTGCAATCTGCGGATCGGTCTCAATGTACCTTCTGGAGTGAATGTTCAGCCGATTAACCTCAAGTATGTTGGCTTTGCAGATGTGCCTCAAGCAGGCAGTGCTGACCTGAATGTGAAAATACTTTTTGAAGGTCAAGAACTTCCAACTATCGATGATTCAAACGCAACGTTTGGGCCTGGCTTTTCAGCTACTTGGAGCAAAGATGTAGGTATTGTATTAGGCACAATAAATGCATGTAAAAATCCAGTAAGTTCGACTTTTGGTATCAATTCAACTCTAACCGCAAGAGCTAGAGATATACCTGCAAATCAAGAAACCAAAATCCGAATTAATAAAATCGATACAGAAATCGGCCCTGTATTGTTCCAAATAAAGTTTGCTTTTAATCCTTGTTAGCTTTTTTAAATGCATAGTTAGTTTTGCATTTAATTTTTCCCAAAAGCTGATCTCTCAAAAGCTGCTTTACCAACTTATCGAAATATTTCTTCCAATCGCTCTGAAGAAATTTTTGACTCTGTGTCTTGAGACATAGTATTGACAACAAACCTGAGAAGCTCTCCTTATTTGAGATGAAAGATATGAAAGTTTTAAGTGCTCTTATTTCCAGTTTGACCCTACTGAGTTTAAATGTTGTGGGTTTATCTGACGTACAGGCTCAAACAGTACAGCCTCAAACACAAGGATTTCAGTTTGAAAGTGTTCCAGTAACTGTTTTCGGAAATGGTTGCCCGTCGGGAAATGCCCAAATAAGTTTGGTAGGAAATACTCTGTCTGTAGCTTTTCCTCGATTTCAGGCTGTAGCTGTATCTCCTAGAGTGGTATCACAATCTTGCAGTCTCAGAATTGGGCTTAATGTGCCTAGAGGCTACAGAGTTCAGCCCATTAACCTCAGGTATTCTGGTTCTACAAATGTGCCTCAGGGGGGCACTGCTGCCCTAAGGGTTAGACCAGTGTTTCAAGGGAGAGTAATTCCATCTAGTAATGATCTAAACGCAAACTTCTCGTCTGGCTCTTCAGGTGGATGGCTAAAAGATGTAGCTATTACAGGAGATACAATAGACGCGTGTGCTAACCCAGTGAATTCGGTTTTCGGCATCAACACAACTTTGATAGCGCGTGCCACAAATGTAGCTGCGGGACAGCGAACTCAAATTGGATTCAATGGGATTTATAGAATTAGGTTTAATTTGACTCCTTGTTAGTAGTAGTCTGTCAAGCTAGTTTTGATGGTTTTTAGTAAGGACTTTAGTGCTTAGAAAATAAGGAATAAATTCCTTACTACGAACTTGCGTACCCATCAATTTAAACTTGACAGACTAGTAGGGGCAAGACCCATTAAATTAATCCTCACAATAAATGTGTGAAAAGCCAGCGCACCAGCCTCAGTATGATACTGGGCTGGTGCTTCTGTATATCCTTTCCTTGTGGAACTATCTGATCAGCATCTGCTATTACACAGGCTACTGGGGGATTTGGCAAATATTCTGGCAATGCTTTTCTGCTACGACCTAAAGCAGCAGGCATAAATACTTACACATTGACAACTAAATTGAATAAGACAGAGGGAAGGACTTGGCATCCTTTGGCTTCACATACACCCGCTGTTTCGGTTCTAACTCTAATTGGTTAAAGCGATCGCGTGTTAAATGTGCCATCACCACTTGCCCATCATCAAAAGTTAATTCTACCTGAATTTCCCAACCCAAATGTATCAAACGGCTCACTGTCGCAGGTGTAGTAGAACCGTTAGCAACCTTTTCCAAAATCACATCTTGCGGACGCAAAAATACTTGTGGGTGTGGCGCATCAAATCCGCTACTTTGAAAAATCTTCGAGCTGCTGGGTAACACGTTCACCGGGCCAATGAAGCTCATTACAAATGCGGTGGCAGGATTATCGTAAATTTCAGATGGTGTCCCCACCTGTTCCACACGCCCTTTATTCATGACCACAACTTCATCGGAGACTTCCATTGCTTCTTCTTGGTCGTGGGTGACGAAAACCGTGGTAACATGAACTTCATCATGGAGGCGGCGTAACCATGCTCGTAAGTCTTTGCGGACTTTAGCATCGAGTGCGCCAAAGGGTTCATCTAGCAATAATACTTCAGGTTCTACTGCCAGTGCCCTTGCTAATGCTACCCGTTGTCTTTGACCACCAGAAAGTTGTGATGGATAGCGATCGCCTAGTCCACTCAATTGCACCAATTCGAGTAACTGTTCTACCCGCCCCTTAATCTTCTTTGGCTGTGCCTTACGAATTTCTAAGCCAAAGGCAATATTTTGTTTGACAGTCAAATGCTTAAATAGGGCATAATGCTGAAACACAAAGCCAATATTGCGCTGTTGCACGCTTTGGTATGTAGCGTCCTTACCGGTAAGCAGGATTTTGCCACTATCTGGCATTTCTAAACCTGAAATTAACCGTAGTAGCGTAGATTTACCTGATCCCGATGGGCCGAGCAACGCAACTAGCGAACCACTCTTAATTTCCAGGCTGACCTGATCAACTGCCTTGAAACTCCCGAATTGTTTGGAGACATTTTCAACTACTATACCCACTGCCGCTATACCTCTGCAACTAATCTACAGTTCCCTGCTAGGATTACCGTGTCTTATATATACCATATATAATTATTTAATAGATGAACAATATTTAGCTACTTCTGACTTCTAGCGTAGTACAGCATGAAATTTCAGTTGACCCAGGAGGCTAACTTTTTGTTCAAGACTAAACACAAAAACTTCATAATCTCCTGCTTCTGGAAACTGACAGGAGATTTCAGTTTCCCCTTGTGCATTCCATTGACTCTGGCATTTTTTGATATCTTGTAGTCTTCGTTGGTTATCTTGATTATCTTCTAGCAAATTCCCAGATCCTGGCAAGTCCCAAAGTGAAGACTCGACTTTTTGTGCTTTAGTAAAGAGGGCAACAATCTTCTTCTGGTAATTTGGAGAACTGGCAATTTTAATTGCAGCGACTTTTTGAACATTTGTTTGATATTCAGTTGGTGAAATTAGCATTAACTCATCCATGAAAAACTGAGGTGTCAGAATTGGCTTGTTTTCAAAAGTCTTGTAGTCTTCACGACGATGTAAAAGTTGCCAATTTAACTGCTGAGGAAAATGACTTATGCTTATTACTTGAGGAGGAAGTATGAGATAGTCTGCACTATATGAAGAGCCAAGTTCGCTAGAATCACGATCATCCCAGGTTGTATCAACTAATTGCCAATTCTCTAAAATTTTGACTGCATTCCAAGCATGGTTTGTCCAATCATAATCAGAATGTAGCAGTCTAAATACCTTAGGAATTAAGTCTATGGGGGCTAAGTCTCGACGAATTTTCCCTCTGACATAAACAACATCTGCACCCATAGATCGCCCCAATGCCATGAATAAATTAGCATAGCCCTCGCAAACTCCTTTGTGAGTGAAAAAAACAGTTTGAGCATCTTGAGCAGGTCTTATTCCCGTTTTCAGCACATCTAAATCATAAGTAACCCGACTAACAACATAGTCATGTATAGCTTTAATTCGTAAGTATGGGTCTGATTCCTGTTGAACAATATATTTAGCAACAGATTCAATAGTTGTTTCAATATTGGATGGCATATTGGCAACAATTGGATGAATCATTGTATTCTCTTTCCACGGCCAAGGTGAATTTAATCTAGGAGGTTCAGGTTTATATACTATACCAGTAACAAAACCCTTAATTGGGTTAATAATTAGAGATGGATTACTTTGATAAATTAGTGCCATCAGCAGTAAACTATAACCTAGCCAATATTTAGCCTTGATCCGTTTGAAACGACTAAATTGCCAAAATTCTAAAGAAAACCGAGAAGATTGATAACGACTTTTCGATGTTTGATATTTAATAATATAAATAACTATATTTAAAATTAAAATTAGTCCAACGATGCTTAAAAAAAGCGTTGTTACGCTAATAGCTGAATTGCCTATTTCCCAAATGGGATTACCTTGAAAAAACAAATATGCAAACCCACTCACTATACCCATAAGCAGCAAAAGCACCCCAACTCTCTGAACGATGCGTTTTCTGTTTTTCTGCTTCAGTTTACGAACTTCTTCTAGAATATGGTTTTCAAGATTCTCAGGCATAAAATACCTTTGTGAACAATAATGATTAAGGAAAGTAGTTCATTGATGTTACAATAAATTATACATTTAAATTTCAATTTACCCTTAACTAAATTACCCATCTCGGTTTTTGTATCGAAACATTAAGGAATATTGCATTTGTGCATAAACCTAAAGGTAAAGCGCCAAATCAGCAGAAAGACCGTGGTAGTATGCTCTCGGTAAATGTGAAGATTGGGAGAAAGACCTTTGACACTACGGGTTGCTGTTATTGGGTCAGGCCCTGCTGGTTCATCTGCCGCAGAAACACTGGCAGCCTCTGGGATTGAAACCTACCTGTTTGAGCGGAAGCTAGACAATGCGAAGCCTTGCGGGGGTGCAATTCCCCTATGTATGGTGAGTGAATTTGACTTACCACCAGAGATTATCGATCGCCGGGTACGGAAGATGAAAATGATTTCGCCTTCCAATCGGGAGGTAGATATCAATCTGATAAATGAAGAAGAATATATAGGAATGTGCCGCCGGGAAGTGCTGGATGGCTTTTTGCGCGATCGCGCGGCAAAAGTCGGCGCAAATTTAATTAATGCAACTGTTCATAAACTTGATATACCAGGAAACAATACTGATCCCTATACCATCCATTACGTTGACCATACAGAAGGGATATCACAGGGTATTGCCAAAACCCTGAAGGTGGATCTAATTATTGGGGCGGATGGGGCTAATTCTCGCGTTGCTAAAGAAATGGACGCTGGGGATTACAATTATGCGATCGCTTTCCAAGAGCGAATTCGCTTACCCGAAGACAAAATGGCCTATTATAACGACCTCGCCGAAATGTATGTCGGTGATGACGTTTCTACCGATTTCTACGCTTGGGTTTTCCCCAAATATGACCACGTAGCTGTCGGTACTGGCACAATGCATGTCAATAAAGCCAGCATCAAACAGTTACAAGCTGGTATCCGCGCTCGTGCTTCCGAGAAACTGGCAGGCGGTAAAATCATCAAAGTAGAAGCGCACCCCATTCCTGAACATCCCCGTCCCCGTCGTGTTGTCGGTCGCATCGCTTTAGTGGGTGATGCTGCTGGTTACGTTACCAAGTCTTCTGGCGAAGGTATTTATTTTGCGGCTAAATCTGGGCGGATGTGTGCCGAAACCATTGTAGAAGCATCTAATAGTGGTAGCCGTATTCCTACAGAAGGCGACCTCAAGGTTTACCTGAAGCGTTGGGATAAAAGATATGGACTCACTTACAAGGTGCTGGACATTCTGCAAACCGTGTTCTATCGTTCCGACGCCACCCGCGAGGCGTTTGTGGAAATGTGCGATGACCTCGATGTACAACGGCTAACATTCGATAGCTATCTGTATAAGACGGTCGTCCCAGCGAATCCCATCACCCAACTAAAAATTACTGCCAAAACCATTGGTAGTCTAATTCGGGGTAATGCCCTTGCACCTTAACTGAGTGCGGAATACTGGGAATTCCAACAAATAAATTACCCAATTTTGTGGGGCGGGCATCCAGCCTGTCCATCAATCAGGGTAGGCAAGACTTTAGTAGTGAAAAGACCACACAAACAATAATTCCCGATACCACATTGGCATCGGGAATTTTTAAGAATGAAATAGGTTTTTATTTGTTTTGTGTGTAGGGATATTTTAATTAGTCTTCATCCTCAGAATTATTTATTAATTCTCGCAACCTCCGAATATTATCAGGTGTTACGGTTAGCAGTGTAGGTTCACTAGTACTATTTTCTAGCAGTTCCCTCAAATCATCTTCAGCATTTTTCTTTGCGATAATGAGTGCTACTAAGAAATTAAGTTTTGTATAAATTGATGCTCTTGTAATTTTCATTTTGATATTGTAATTTTTGTACAACTAAACTCAGTATTCTCCGAATAGTAGCTGTTGGCTATGTCGCTGCCCTTTAGAGTAGACCTAAACTCCTGAAAAGAGGGTGATTGCTATAGCTTACGGTTGAGTTTGGTTGATAAAAGCTTTACAAAACACCACAACATTATGATGAACAAGAAAGTGAAAACAAAAACTCAAAACTTTTGTAAACTCGTTTCAGTTTTTACAAGTATCTTTGTGGTTTCGCCAGCCTATGCAAGTGATTGGATTCAATGTGGAAATCTAAGCCAGATCGATGTAAACACTTGTCAGATTCTAAACTATCCAACTAGTAGCTACGAATATGCAATTTCTTATAACACAGCTGAGCCATTACCAGTTGTTTGCACTCAGTGGAATGTGGGAGCAAGGATCTATAACAAACAACCGTATATAATTCAATCTGATAATCCAACGACGAGCATGAGTTATGGAGGCTTTATTTTTTATAGAGGAACACTAGCCTCTGATGATGCCACAGCCACATGTTCTTCTGGACAGTGGCGTCACAAATACTGGCGATTAACTCAGAACAATATAATTGACACAGCCTTGGGGAGTAACGGGTGCTATGGAGCTGAAACTCCAGTCTTCTGTCGCGCACGCAAAGAAGCATCCACCAATAACATTTTGAACTTTGAACAAAAGAGATTAGCTCTGCTTCCTGACAGTAGTCTGCTAAAAAGTAATAGATAACGAGATGTGCGACTTTCTTTCAAACCTAACCCCCAACCCCTTATCTACCAGGTAAGCGGAGCAAAAATTAAAGCCTCTCGAACTGCGGGGGAGAGGAATGGAAGCGGGGTTCCAAGAATAAGTCGCACATCATGTTCATCAAAATTCTTAATTGTGGTAACTTGCTGGCACAAGCTATAGCGCTTCTGGGTTGAGTCCAATATAGACCTAACCCCCAGCCCCTTCCCTGCAAGGGAAGGGGAGTAAGATTCAAAGCCTCTCTCCTTTTAGGAGAGAGGTTTGGAGAGAGGTCAAAGTTCTGTATAGCAGAAACTCACCTATGATCAGAGATAGTTGTAGCGGGAGCAACTAGATGCCAGTCGTAGTAGCCAAGTTGTATGTAGAATATCGAAATGATGCTTATTGGGTTATAGATACCCGAATTTCCCTTAACTCTGTTGTATATGCCCATCCATTGTGGGCAGTCACCTGAAAGCATTGTTCAGTCTTTCCCCCTACTGACACTTGAACAAGTTTATGGAGCGATCGCCTTTTATAAGAAATATGCCGAAAACCCTTGAGGAATAGCAACGTAGTTGCGTATTCCGTACTTCAGGTAAGGGATGAAGGGTGCTTTGATGATAAGATGGTTTGAACAGGTAGGGTAATTAACCTGTTTAAAAACCCGATGTTGCCTAACGGCAGTCTGAACCTTGACAATTGAATCTATGCGCTTCTACTGCATTGTTCTAGTTCCTCCTAGCAGTAGGTAAAAGATTCATAGGGCTAGACGAATCAGAATTTTGAAACAAATCGTTTCAGTTAAACAGAACTTGCAGCAATGCAACTACCGAGGGGCACTCGGAAAGTTAACGCTTGGGGAGAGTCCCACCTCTGGGCTAGGTAACGCAAGGAACCTAGTTTAAGTGGTCTCGTTGAACCAAGAATCCCCGCTCTAAAGAGACGGGGAGTGTCAACAAGCCGATGCTGATTTGAATCAGGCGATCGTGACCAATAATTCATAATTCATAATTCATATAGCGTTTCTCAGTCGTATGGAATAGAGGTTTTTGGTTTAGTGCAATTTCTGATAAAACAGATGTTGTTGTGAACCTGCTGGGGCAAAATAGAAGACATGACGATTGATTCCAATTCCTCTAATCTACCAACCCCAGAACCAGTTCCAGAAAACGACTTGCAACCAGATGACTTTGACGGGAGTGCAAGTGAGAAGAACCTAAGCTCAGAAGCACTAGCTACACAACAAGCCCTAGCGGCGATCGCATCTTTGCAATCTCCGCAACATACAACTGCTCTAAAACTTGCCCGTTCTGACTTCAAGCAACCCACTACCAATCAATTCACAGTTAAGCCGAGGGCATTGCTGATTACTATAGTAGCGATCGCCATCACTTTTATCGGAGTTATCCTTAATAACTGGATCATCGGCATTGTGGGAACGCTGATGACTTTGCTGTTATCCCTCGCGATATTATTGCCTTGGTTGCAAGTAGTTTTAAACGAGTGGTTTTCACCCCAAGAACGCACCCTGTTTGTTGCCTTTTTAGGACTAATAGTAGCCATCATCGGCTTGATCAGGTTCACAGGTGTAGGCGATCGCTTGCTTGTTTGGGGACGCCAAATTAACTGGGATATTGCTGGAACCCTAGCAGATTGGTTTGGTGCTTTGGGGCAAATTCTGATCGCCGTCATCGCCGTTTACGTGGCATGGCGACAATATGTCATTTCCAAAGACTTGACAATTCAGCAAAACCTGCTAACAGTTCAGCAAAATATTATCACCCAGCAACAGACAATTGATTCCTATTTCCAAGGCGTTTCAGACTTAGTATTAGATGAAGAAGGATTATTAGAAGATTGGCCTCAAGAGAGAGCGATCGCCGAAGGACGCACTGCGGCAATTTTAAGTAGTGTTGATGGCAGTGGTAAAGCGAAAATTCTCCGCTTTCTTTCACGTTCTAAGTTGCTCTCACCCCTAAAACGCGATCGGCTATTAGGTCGAGCCATTCTCAATGGAACTGGCGGATATGCAGAAGACCGCCTCGAAGGTGTGCGCGTCATCGATTTAGGCGTAATGCTAGCCGCAGCAGACCTTTCTGGTACTGATTTACGTTGGACTGATCTGAGCGAAGCTAATCTTGTCCGCGCTAACCTGAGCGGTTGTGATTTAGTAAAAGCCAACCTCTCCCGTACTATTTTATATAGTACTAATCTCAGTGGTGCCGACATCAACGGGATTCGCCTATTTTACGGTGTAGTGGATAAAGCATCACCCCGTAGTCGCACTCAACCACCAAATTATCAAACCGGCGAACACACTGGCGCTGTGGTGGAAAATGCCGATTTCAGCAATGTGCAACGCATGTCTGAGTCTACACGTAACTACTGTTGCGCTTGGGGTGGTGAAAAAACTAGAGGTACTATCCCTGGTGGTTGTGAAAATATTCCTAATAAGTTGGGACGATAATTATAAAAAATTAGTTAGCCGCATTAAAAATCTGCTGTGCAGTTAAATTTAATTGGGGAAAGGTAGGTGATGAAATCGCGGTGTTACCTTGAAACGCTGTCATTTGATATTCACCATCAACTAATTCGCACACAAAAATAGTGGGTTGTTTGGGATTACCGATGAACTTTCTTGCACCCAATGCAGCATAATCAGCAATCCAATATTCGAGAATGCCCATTTCTTCATAATCCCTAAGTTTATTGTAGTAATCATCTCGCCAGTTAGTTGAAACAACTTCAATAACTATTGGAACCGATGCTGCTTGGCTTACTGTTGACTGTTTTTGAAAAAGCGGTTCATTGTCGAGATTATCAAGATTTAGCAGCAACACATCAGGCGAATAAGCGGATTCGGCAGAAGGAGTTTTGACTAATGCGGTTTTGGGAATTCCGTAAGGTAAATTAAGACGATCAAACTCCACGGTTAATTTCCGCGACAAAAATGCAATAACTTTTTCATGCGAACCGGTTGGAGGCGGCATTTCAATAATTACTCCTTTGTGCAACTCATAGCGTTTTCCATCGTTGGGATACCATTCAATAAATTCATTGAAGGTTAGTAATTTTGGCAACGCTTGGGTCATAATCTTACCTCCATATATGTTTTACTTTATCATGCAATAAATGTTGATTAGGATTACAAATATATTAAATGGCTTTATGTAAATTCTTGGGGGTTGCCTAAATTCAATCAACGACTGCCCGAATTCAATCAACGACTGCCCGAATTCAATCAACGACTGCCCAAATTCAATCAACGACTGCCCAAATTCAATCAACGACTGCCCAAATTCAATATAGGAACTTAGTACACGTCACCCTAAAAAAGGGTCGAAATTTAATTTTTTGTAGGTTGGGTTGAGGAACGAAACCCAACAAGCGCGGAAACGTTGGGTTAAGCGGAGCGAAACCCAACCTACAGTTAGTATTTCTAACGCTTCTAGGTTCAGCTGACTTTTCACGTTATGTGGAAAAGTCCACCAAAAACCTAACCCCCTAACCCCCAACCCGTGGCGGGAAGGGGGAAAATTCAAAGTCTCTCTCCTTAAAGGAAGAGAGAAATAGAAGTGAGGTTTTCCAGATGACCTGAATTGTCAGCTAGGTTCAGAACTAGAGCAGCAATATTGCTCTTAATTATTCTAACTACCTTTGATCAGGCAAAAGTCAATTGACTAATACGCTTCAAAATCTGGAGTACATTATATAACTCATTACCACGGTTACGGACATCAAAAATATCTGAAGTGGCATAGCGAGGAGGATGACCTTTAAGCAGTTTAATGAACATAAAACTGCCACCAGAAGTAATCATCCCAAATACTACATCTTGTGACTGGGGAGCAGCCAGCGTATATGCCAAAATTTGGTCAAGTCCTGCTTCTACCGAATAAGCAACCTGTTTAGACTCAATAACTGTTACCCAAAATTTTTGATTTAGAAGTAAGAAGTCAATTCGTCCTTTGATGATAGTTTGGTTGTCTTGTGTTTCAATCTCGATAGATTTCTCTAATTTGAGGTGAAAAGGAGATAAATAAAACTTGCCAATGAATAGCAGTGGCGATAAAACAATCGTGTTAACTGTATTTTCTAATAAAGGCGGATAGTTTCGTACATTTATGTAACCTGCCTTTATTTGATCCAATAGCTGCTTTTCTAAGCTTGTCAGTTCTGGTAGGTCATCTTGCCACTCTCGAAAGAATTCTTCCGAATCAACTAACTCTAATCCATAGAGCAATATTAGTTGCTCAAGTGTAACGCATTCCCCACGGATCAATCCGGGGGCTTTTAGCAGCCCTGAGAAATAGCGGTTTAGTTCCTATACAGGTTCCGAAACACTATCCCCCGAACCTAAGCGGCGCGGTTACGATTGAACAGAGGATGGACTCATCCCCACGCCCCAAAAATACATTGGTTTGGCGATAAGCCAAGCAATGTGTTTCTACCCACTATGAGACTACGCGACAGTCTCTTATCTACTGGAAAGCTGTTTCTGCTGGGTAGGCAGTGCCTTGTCCTATTTGGATATAACAATATTCTCTCATGGTTCGCTGTATTTTTGACGGCGAAAAAGAAAGCCCGCGCCTTGCCCCCATGTCGCATCTTGGGGCTTCCTCGGCGCGGATAATTCGGTGACGTTTTCCGCAGCAAGAGTTTCAACCATTATGTTAATCAAGGAGTAGAAAAATCTACCAGTCTAGTAATTCTCGCCTTCAGGTAGGGTGAGGATTTCAACGCCATCTTCAGTTACAGCTAAGGTATGCTCACATTGAGCAGAAAGCTTGCGATCGCGCGTTACCGCAGTCCATTTATCGCCCAGAACCTCGACTTCGTAAGTGCCTTCGTTAATCATTGGCTCAATAGTAAAAACCATCCCTGGTCTGAGGCGCTTACCCTTACCCCGTGTACCATAGTGGGGAACATCCGGCGCAGTGTGGAAAATGTTACTGATGCCGTGTCCAACGAAATCTCGCACTACAGAAAAGCCTTGTCCTTCTGCATACTCTTGAATAGCTGCACCAATGTCTCCAATGCGTGCCCCAGGTTTAACTTCAGCAATACCCAAGCGCAAACACTCTTCTGTCACCTCTACCAACTTTCTCGTTGTTGGAGAAGGAGTACCGACAAAGAATGTCTTAGATGTATCGCCGTGGTAACCCTCAACAATCGGCGTCACATCAATATTAATAATGTCACCATCCTTGAGAATTTGCTTGGCATTGGGAATGCCGTGACAAATTACCTCATTTACACTGGTGCAAATTGATTTAGGATAGCCTTTATAGCCAAGAGGTGCGCTTTTTGCTCCATGCGCTTGCGTCCAACGTTCGGCTTCATCATTTAGTTCAAGAGTGCTAACCCCTGGCTTCACAAACGGTTCGAGATGCTGGAGAAGTTTAGCAGCTAAACGCCCAGCTTGACGCATTTTGTCTAATTCTCGTTGCGATAAAATAACAATTAGTTCGGTTTTCATTAACTTTTATCTAAAGTATCTTTCATAAAAATAGTTAACCCTGTCTTTGCAGCTCTTTGTGCAGCATCAGCAACCTTTAGGGTATACAAGCTCTCCTCTGGGGTAACGTACAAAGGAGTGCCATCAAAAAGATGGTCTAACACCATACTCGTGTCTTTGGCGAACAAACCCCGGCGAGGGCCAACCTCTATAGGTGTTGTTTCCCCTGGCTGGATGAACATTCCTGTGTCACCATCAAAAATTAAACCACCTTTTTCACCGTGAACTTCAAACTTGCGTTCTGATTGCCAAATAGTTTCGCCTTTACCATAGACTACTTGGGCTAAAAGTCCGCTAGTAAAGTACAGTTGACTAATGCAAAAACAAGTTTGGTAATATTCTGGTTCTATTTCCCAATATCGCTGGTGACAGTTAACAGTCAATACTTTACCAAATAAATCGGTGAGACGATGTAAGCGGGACAGCGCACCAATTAAAGGGAAGCCGAAAAGCTCATGGTTATAAGTCCATTTGCGGGGTGCAGGATTCTGGGGATTGATGGTACTGTAGCGAACATAAAACACTTCACCAATTTTGGCTAAGTTTTTCTTCAAGGCTTGATGCAAACCACCCAAAAGTTCTAGGTGTTCAACGTGCAGGAGTTTTTGTTGTGCTTTGGCTAAGGCAATCAGTTCTTCTGCTTCGACTACATCCAATGAAAGAGGATACTCTACAATTACATGTTTGCCGTTGGTAAGTGCTGCACGAGCGATCGCACCATGATCTCGGTTGATAGTGGAAATCACCACCAGGTCTATATCTTCACGCTCTACTAGCTCTTGCCAAGAACTCAACGCTTCAATCTGGTACTCTTTGGCAAAGGTTTCTGTTGTTTCTGCGGTATGACCAACAGCTGCGATTAACTGCGATCGCATTCCCTCATTATGGAGCAATGTCTCAGCTCGAAACTTTGCCGCATACCCAGTACCCACCAAACCTACACGCACTTTTGCTTTTTCCAAAGCTGCTTCTGAATTATACATGATCCTCACTAGTTCTGTTTTTGATTCTTTCACGCTTCTAGTGGTGAGATTCTCTCTTCGTGACAACTCTCACCGCTAACTGCTTTTCAGTTAGCGGGAGCATCTCAAATTTACAAATGAGACTTGCTGCTTCATAGGCTGACTGCTGTCTAAGCCTCTACAGCCAGGAATCGGTAGTCCAACCGACCCACGCTTTAAAAGATTCAATGCGCTGTTCCAGTCCCTATCTATAACTAGTCCACAAGAACAACTATGCTCGCGTTTGGCAAGGGTTTTTTCGACCCTTTCACCACAACCAGAACAATTAATACTAGTCCCTCTAGGATCAACTCCAAGTGTTAGCTTGCCGCGTTTTACCGCCACTGCTTGCATAATTTCTAGGAACGCCGACCATGCAACATCGAGTATTGATTTAGCTAATCGTGTTCTAGCTAATCCTCTAATGTTCAAATTTTCAAAAATAATCAAATCATAGGAATTAACCAACCAATGTGCGACATGATAATGAAACTCTTTTCTTTGTCTTGCAACGTGCAAGTGAAGTCTAGCTACCTTCGAGGCTTGTTTTTGGTAGTTTTTAGACCCTTTAGTAAGACGAGCAAGGTGGCGTTGAATACGTGCTAACGTAGATTGCGCCTTGCGGTAATACTGCGGGACTTCAATACTTTGCCCATCAGCAGTAGTTAAAAACTTCTCTAACCCGACATCTATACCCGTGGCAGACTTGATTTTATCAACAGACAAAGCATCGGGAACAGTTTTATCTTTTGCATAGAAACTGCAATACCATCCATCGGCTTTACTTAAAATTGTCGCCTGTTTAATTTCAAAACCATCTGGAATAGGACGATGCAAGATGACCTCAATCTCACCAATCTTGGACAACTTGAGAATATTACCCGTTAAGTGTGCGCCTGCTTTGGGTGAATTGACGCGGGGAAACGTGAATGAGGAAATATCACCTTGTTTTTTGAATCGTGGCTTACCTCCCCTTTTGCCGTTTTTGTCAGGCACTAACCACCGTTTCCACGCCTTGTCCAATCTCATCAGGTTCTGTTGTTGGCAGTCGGCATAGATATTCTTGTAGTCGGGGTATAGATATGAAGTCTGTTTAAGGTCTGATGCCTGTGTATAGTAATCAACTTTACTTGGAATCTCACCAATTGGCTCAGAAAGCAAACTGCATCGGTCAATGCGTGACCTTGTACGCTTTAACCCGTCCAACCTCTGCCCTAGCGCATAGTTCCAGTGACGACGCAGCAACTCGCCCCAGGTTTCAAGAATGACAACCTGTTTGGGATTGGGATTGAGTTTGTACTGGTAGGTGAGTAACATATAGTCATAATACCATTTGGTGGCATGACTTACAATATAGGACATAGAGCAGTTTATAGCCTCAATATTCATTTAGTGCTTGTCACTAAATACCGCAGAAAGGTCATCAATCAAGCAATACTCAAACGCCTACAAGAGATATTTGAGAACACCTGCATTAAGTGGAGGAGCAAGGTTACAGAGTACAACGCTTTGGAAGACCATGTTCACTTGGTTATTAGTTACCCGCCGGACGTGGAAGTAAGCAAGCTGGTGAACAATCTTAAAACAGTATCCAGTCGTCTAATTCGCAAAGAGTTTAACGAACACGTTAATCGGTTCTACAGTAAACCCGTATTTTGGACAGGTGCATACTTCGTTGCTTCGTGCGGCGGTGTCACACTTGAAGAACTTAAATCTTATGTTGAGAAGCAAAGCAGCCCAAGCAATTAACACAATTGCTGACTTCGGGGGCATTGAACCCCACTCAGTCAGCCCTCCTATCCCCCATCACCGACAATCGGAGTACCGATGTGCCGGGAGTACCCCGGAGGTTTAGATGGAAAATCGAATAACTTCACCAGTCTAGACCCTACAACATTGGTACTAGGGAGGGTTTTCAAAACTATAACCCAATACAGTTCAGTTAAGCATTTCTTTCTTCTCTTCCTTTGCGTTCTTTGCGTCCTTTGCGGTTCGTTAAACAAATTGACTTTGACTAATATTTAAGCCTTAACTGAACCGTATTGAACTATAACCATAAAAGAATAAAGACGTTGGCGCAGCCATCGCCTTCTGTTGCGTCCGCTATGCGTAGCTTGCTTCCCCGTAGGGATACGGCAAGGCTTTTCTACCAGAGGCTAGGCCAACGCACTTAAATTTACGGAGTTGCTACGGTATTTTTTTAATTACCAACTCAATGCTTATTTCTTGCTCATGATATTGATAAAACTTACGCAAACTCTACGATTCTTCTCTACGAGACGCTGCGCGTTGGCGGAAGCCTCTCGTAGAGATGGCGGTTCGAGAAATTAAGCTTTTTAGGACTTTTTGCGTAAGTTCTAATTGAGAAAATCTCTACCTGATCGAATGAAACAGCCCTACTTTTTAAGGGAAGTGGGGATTTCTTCTGCGTAAGTCCTACAAAATACAAGTGGCATTAATCCTATTCGTATTTCTTATCGATTAAGATAACTTTTTCTAATTACAGCCTGACTAGGGCAGAAAATAATATAAATAAAACTTATCAGGATTAAGCAACTAAATTTCATTACTAATCGGGTTCAATTTCCAGTTACATAGTTTAATTTTTCTCGTAGTATCAGAATTGAAGCAAATTTGAACCAACGGCTAATCCCACAGAACAGCCGTGACCTTTGCCTAAAGATAACTTATACTACCGTTTGCAAAAGAGAGGATTAGTCAATGCCAACCTATAAAGTGACACTAGTCAACGAGGCTGAAGGACTTAACACAACAATTGACGTTCCTGATGATGAATATATTCTAGACGCTGCTGAAGAACAAGGTATTGACCTGCCTTACTCTTGCCGCGCTGGTGCTTGCTCGACCTGTGCAGGTAAACTCGTATCGGGTACTGTTGATCAGAGTGACCAGTCATTCTTAGATGACGATCAAATAGAAGCTGGATATGTACTGACCTGTGTCGCTTACCCAACTTCTGATCTGACAATCCAAACTCACAAAGAAGAAGAACTCTACTAAGAGTTAGGCCCCTCAACAATAAACCTCTTGCAAGAGTTAGTGATGTTGAAACAATAGAAGCATCGCATCTAGTGTCAACGCCCTTTCAATGCCGTGTCTATAAAGCGACTTTGACAAAAAGCCTAATTTAGTGTTGAGCAGGAACACAGTAAATTTTGTGTTCCTGCTTGATTTTTTAAGTATGGAATTTTCCGATTAGCTTAAAGTTTAGTCTCTTTGCTGAAAATCTGAATCTGAGTACCAGGATAGTAAAATTGCAGAATTTTCTGACTCGACCAACCTAATTTAGCTAAATTTTGAGCGCCAGTTTGACTCAAGCCGACTCCATGTCCTAATCCACCACCAATAAAGGCGTATCCCCACAGTTCGGGTTTTCCTTTGTTTAAAGGTTCTATGTAAAATAGCGTACTTCTAGGAGCAGCAAAGGCACTACGAACTTCGTCTTTGTGGAGAACAAAAGTGCTGTTATCAGTTTTAACGGCAAGTTCAAGGATACGCCCACTCTGGCTTCGCTTCACTACTGCCATAGCCTGAATTGTTTTAAATTTGGCATAGGGACTGTTTTTCACCTGCAAAAATTTCTGCAAGTCCTTGGTAATATCCTCTAAAGAGGTTTCCTTGTGCCAACGAAACATATCCCACTTGCTTTCATTAAATCCTTGTTGCGTATTAATAAATTTTTGGAAGTTCTTTTCATCTGCTAAACTCTGCTTAGATAAGTTCCAAAAATTAGTCGCGGCATCCAGTACAGGGCGCAGATAGGGACGATCATCGCCATTCCAGACATCGCTGAAGGAGGCAGTAACGCCGCCAGTGGTGGAAGAATAAAGGGCGTCTACTAGTTCGTTTTTATAGGTTACTACCTTACCCCTGGTTGAGGCGATCGCTCGGTCTGTTTTGGCCGCCGCTCCATTCAGCCCATAATAAACTTGGCAGTGAGTATCAGCACACAACTGATAGTTATCTGCGGCGAACCTGCGTAAATTTCTTAAAGCATAAGTCCGAGCGAGAATTGCCTGGGCTTCCAGCGCTGCTGTTGGTGCATTTGTGCCTATTTCATAAGGCACAACCCCACGCAAATAAGTTTCTAAAGGTACTTGGTTAACTAGAGTGTATGTGCCATAAGCATTAGGCTGCAAATTCAGTCGTCCGGCATAAAGACGAGCATTCTCTTGTTTTTCGCTTTTATTCACCCGAATCAAGTTTTTCTCAGTGCTAATTTCCAAATCATTCGGGCTATAGCGGTTACCATCCACCACCCAACTAACTCGCGGCACTTGTTTTAAAATCTTAGTATCAAGATATACTTTTTCTTTGGTAGAAGCTTGGATGTTTTGCAATAGCAAGCGTCGCAGTAAAGGAGTGCTATAAACATCTCGTTTTGCCCAAACCTGCCAACGTTCTGGCTGGGCTATTTCCACTTCCATTCCTTGAGAACGCCATTTATTAGCACTGTCTTCTGCAGTTTCAAAGGTGCGGTATGTGCCCAAAACTATCACTTCTTCGACTGCTGGCTGGGGTAAAGCCTGCATAACTGTTTCCAGCTTTACAGGGTTCTTGGTAACCAGGGTTTGCTGCTTGTTGCCCGTAAGAAATTTTAGCTTTAAGCGATCGCCTTTTGTGGGTTCTAGTTGCAGCTTGGCTGTGGGTTGTGAGCCAAATCGCTGCACAATCCCAATTTTCAGTTCCATACCCTGGATGTTACTTTCAGGCCCTGATGCAGCAGTTAGTCCCAATAGACAAAATGTGGCCAGTACAGTGTGGGAAAAACGCCAAAGCGAAAATTTCATAGCTACCTGATAACGTACCCCTACTCTTAAGCAAGCTACACGCAGCGTCTCTAAGAATTGCGATCGCGAGTAATCGTTCGTTGCGTGGTCACTGAGCTTCTTGTACTGAGCGCAGTCGAAGTATGTCGAAGTGCAGCGTCTCATAGAGAGCCTATTCTGCCCCTTAATGCAGTGTTGGAGCTGATTTTTTAATTGCTTTGTAGTGCGGTTTTTTTGTCGCATGAGTGCTCCAATGATACCATTAGCAGTTTTGCCCAAAGTAGTTGCAAAACGTAGTCATAATGACTATGATTTATTTAGAGACACAAAACAGAACTAGTTGGATAAACTCCTTATGGTTAGAGTCCAAGAAATTCCATTAAATCAGATAAAACGGCCGTTGCCCCGTGCAAACGATCCAAATAAAGTGCAAGCCTTAATGGAATCGATTGCGGAAATTGGGCAGCAAGAACCTATAGATGTCCTAGAAGTAGATGGACAATATTATGGCTTTTCTGGTTGCCATCGGTATGAGGCTTGCCAGCGTTTAGGCAAAGAAACCGTTTTAGCCAGAGTCCGTAAAGCACCCCGCAGCGTTTTAAAGATGCACTTGGCATAGAGAATGGGAGTGGGAAGAGACACCATTAATCGCGTCTGTACTAGGGAGTGGGGGGATGAGGGGGATGAGGGAGCAGGGGGAGCAGACGGACAAGGAGAATAACCATACCCAATGGTCAATGCCCTATGCCCCATGCCCCATGCCCAATTCCCAATCCCCAATTACATATAACCTAATTAGGAGAAAATTATGTCATCGAAAGTAACAGTCAAAAATGTAAATATAGGCATTGACGAGGCGAGTAGGGCTAAAATTGCCGAGGGTTTATCTCGCCTGTTGGCTGACACTTATACACTTTATCTGAAAACTCATAACTTCCATTGGAATGTAACGGGGCCGATGTTCCAAACATTGCATTTGATGTTTGAGACCCAGTATACAGAATTAGCTTTAGCAGTTGATTTAATTGCCGAGAGGATTAGAGCGCTTGGCTATCCCGCACCGGGAACCTACAGCGAATATGCCAAACTGAGTTCGATTCCAGAAACTCCCGGAGTTCCTAAAGCTGTGGAAATGATCGGTTTACTAGTGGAAGGACAAGAAGCCGTAGTCCGAACTGCACGGTCTATTTTCCCTGTGGTAGAGGAAGTTAACGACGAACCTACCGCCGATTTATTAACTCAACGGATGCAAGTACACGAAAAGACAGCTTGGATGTTGAGAAGTTTACTGGAAGAATAGTATTGGGGAATGGGGTGTAGGGAGCAGGGGAGGCAGGGGGAGCAGGGAGAAAAGTTGTCCCAATACGGTTCGGATAAGGTTTTTTGATGACACGCCCTAGATCGCAAAGACGCCGTATCGCGTCTTTACAATAATCAGTCCTTTGTAGAGACGGCGATTTATCGCGTTTCTTGCCTTAACCGAACCGTATTAAGAGTTGTCCCCTCTGCCCCCCGCACCCCGCTCCTCTGCCTCTTCCCAATTCCCAATGCCCAATTCCCGATGCCCAATTCCCAATTCCCAATGCCCAATTCCCAAAAGTTGCAAGATTTAATGCAACAGGCGGGGATTCCTAGTTTCAAAGCGCTGAGTCGCGCTGCTGGCGTCTCAGAGCGTCAGCTTTTGCGGTTACGCCAAGGAAAGCTTGAGCAGATGCGGGTAGATGTACTGCTTAAGCTGTCGCCAGTGCTACAAATTTCATTGAATGAATTAATCGCAACTTTTTCAACCGTAGAGTTGTTACAAGAGAAAGCAGCGCCTACTCAGGAATTATTAGAAGAAATTGCAGATTTAAGAAAAGAGTACCAGCGATCGCAGCAACAAATAGAACAACAGCGAGAGATATTACTACAAGAACTCCAGCAGTCAAGTTTGCAACTGCTGGAGTCTTTATTATTGCAATGGCCAACAGCAGCACAGAAAGCGCAGGAGAATCTCCAGCTAGCAGCAGTCAAAATAGTACCGTTGGTGCAAAAACCTCTAGAAAAGCTTTTACAGGCGTGGGGGGTGGAAGCGATCGCACCCGTGGGAGCAGAATTACCTTATGACCCCCAACTGCACCAATTAATGGAGGGAACTGCACAACCTGGAGAAATAGTCAAGGTGCGCTACACTGGCTACCTTCAAGGTGAGAAGCTGCTTTATCGAGCTAAAGTAAGTCCTCTTAGAGAGAGTTAGAAGGCAAATTTTCGTCTTTCTCTAACTTCACAGAGGAATGCCGTATTTTAGAGGTTGTTTGAAAAGTATTAGGCGAATATAATTCGCTACTACACAGGCGAACGCGAATAGCGTCTTGCTGAGAAGGGGCTGACCCAATACGGTTCAGTTAAGGCTTAAATATTAGTCAAAGTCAATTTGTTTAACGAACCGCAAAGGACGCAAAGAACGCAAAGGAAGAGAAGAAAGAAATGCTTAACTGAACTGTATTGGGGGCTGACCTTGGCGCTGCTGAAAGCAATTTTTTTAGTAGAGTTTTTTAATCTAGACAGGAATTATTGCAATTATGTAAGTAATCGGGCATAAATAAATGTAAATGCAAATTACCATTATCCATTATATTGATATTAAAACTTTTTACCCAGCAATGACGACTAGTTTGATAATGTTTATTGGACAAATCTCAGTTTTTCAAAAACTTTTGGCAAATTATCCAAAAAGCTGGAACTTTTGCTTGTAGTTAAATATTGGACTCTAAACATAAGATGTATTTCGGTTACTTTTACTTGGTCATTTGCTAATAATTAGGCAATATTTAGTTAAATAAAAATTAGTTTTTGATAAACAATCATATCATGTTCGCTTGATTACTTATTAAACCCGAAGAACCCCACCCCGACAATCATCGCTTCGTCTCCCCTCCTGCTTGCGGGGAGGGGAGATTTTGGGGAGCCAGTGCGGTCTTGGGGTCTCCCCAAGTGGAGCCGGATAGCGTGTGGGGTGCAATGACTGTGGAAATCATAACTAATTATGCGAACATGATATCAAATAAAAATATTTATAGTTTATCTTCCCTTCTTTTAGTATTACTTATCAATAAATATTCAGCAGTAAAGTATGATTTTTTTTAAGCATTTTTAAATTTTATATTATGGGTATATAATAGCAAAATCAGAGCATCATTTACAAAAATCAGCATGACATAATTATGATAGAAGAAGTGAAAATTATTAAGCTCACCGGAAATTTAAACGCCACAACTTCACAAGATTTTCGACAAAATATTACTGAAACTTTAAAAGTCGGGACAAAAATTGTGTTAGTTGATTTTCAAGATGTAACATTTATGGATAGTTCCGGTTTGGGGGCTTTAGTATTAGCTTTTAAGACCTTGCGGGCAGCGGATAGTAAGCTTGTTCTCTGCTCAATTAATGAGCAAGTCAGGATATTATTTGAACTGACTAATATGGATAAAGTGTTTGAAATATTTCCTAGCCAAGACGCATTTAATCAGGTTTTAGTGTCAAAGACTTAATTAATCAAATTTAATTTGCAAGATAGATAAATCATCATCAAAAGCATCTTTGGAGTTTAGAGCGATTAAATAACTCAGTACGTGATCGAGTTGGCAATCAACCGGATTTTGTAAGCTAACTAGTAGCTGAATAAAAGCATCCAAACTCCAAAGTGTGCCATCTGGTTTAGTGATTTCATAAGCACCATCACTAAAAATGTAAAGGGTACTGAATTTTTCAATATTGTAAAACCCATCAACATATTTTGCTTCTGGAAACATCCCAACTGGCATACCGGGGGTTTTCAAGAGTTGAACTTCAGACTTTCTTGGAGATGTGCCAGTTACTAAAACAGATGGTGGATGACCTGCACTAGCATAAATTAACTGGCTGTTGGTTCGGTTGTAAACTCCATACCAAATCGTAAAGTATTTGTCATTTTGATAATTCATCTGAAAGGTATCATTCAAAGCCTTCAACACATCGCTAGGTTGATAATAATTTAGGCTTTTTAGCGCACGGGAACGCAGGAGATTTAGCACTGAAACAGAGGGAAGAGTAGCTTTGAGTCCATGTCCGGCGGTATCGAGTAAGTAAATTGCCAGACAATCCTCATCAAGCCAATAGTAGTCGAAGCAGTCACCGCCGAGTTGCCGCGAGGGAATGAATCGGAAATTTATATTGAAGGGTTCAGTCATGGGAAGAGGCAGGAGCGATCGCACATATTCTGCGGCTTCTGACATTTCTGATTCTAAAAGCAACTTTTGAGCCTGCAAATCTCTACTCAACTGATGCAGACGTAATCCCGCTCTTACCCGTGCTTGTAATTCATTATGCTCAATAGGTTTAGAAATAAAATCATCAGCACCAGCATCTAGACCTTTGACGCAATCGGCAACCGAATCTAAAGATGTTAATAAAATAAAGAATGTGGTGGAAAATTTGGGATCTTTCTTAATGTGGTGGCAGACTTCCAAACCAGTTAACCCTGGCATGATCCAATCACAAATAATTAGTGCTGGACGGTAAGCCACTGCTTTTTCTATCCCTTCCTCACCGCTACTGGCAGTCACTACCTGATAACCCTGTTTTTCCAACATCCTTTTCAGAAGTATTTTTATTGAATAATCATCATCAATTACTAATATTTGAAACATAAAAAATGTAGTAAATACTAATTAATAAATTACTGGAAAAATAGATACTAAAATAGTATATTGACTAATGAGTTAGTAGTTTTAATAAAAAGATACTAAGCTGATATGCGTCTAAATTATATAAACATTCTTTATAATCGTTGACGGTTGACGGTTATCGGTCATCAGTCAACGGTCAACAGTCATCAGGTAAATGTACTAGTTTTATGCGTAACAGCTTACTAACTCATTTCTATTTTGCCGTCGAATTGATGAATTTTTAATAGTCATAAAATATTATGGGGGTGCAAGAGGGTTCACCCACAAGAGGATGGTATTTTTTAGCTGGTTCAAGTCGCGGTATGCTTCTTGTTTGAACCATTGCCCTAAGGCATCAAAGGGAGTGAAAGATGTTCCAGTTTGCCATTTAATGTCTTGCCCTAGAGGTGTTGTATGAGTTCCTGGTAACGTTTGTGTTGTCACCATCTCATCAAAGCGCTCTTGTAAGATTTTGGTTAAAGCTGTGGATTGGTCAATGGTGTCATTGCTAAATTTTATTAATAAATTGCGCCTGATGTTGTAACGCTCTTGGACAAGCTGGTCGGTTTCCAATGGTGAGGGGGTAAACTCGATTTTCAAAGTAGAATTGAATTGTTCTACTAAGGGGATAGCTTCTTTAGCGGCGTAGTTGTTGAAGGATATTAAAATATTGCCTGCGCGTTCTACTTTAAAGAGGCTACCAATCAGCAAGTGAAGTTTACAGCCCATACTGTGCCCAATGCCGTAGATGGGGTAGTAAAGCTTGCGTAATGCCCCAGAATCTTGTAGACGTTCGAGGGTGCGGTCAAAGTTTAGCAGCACAGATTTGGCGATCGCAGTATGATCCAAGGTGTTAACGAAAGGCGTAGCAATTACAACATAACCTTTACTTGCCAATTGTTCGAGTAACCAGCGATAAGTGATGTGCGGTGCAGTGGCGACAAATGC
The DNA here is from genome assembly GCF_020829495.1 of Nostoc favosum CHAB5714. Classification (GTDB taxonomy): domain Bacteria; phylum Cyanobacteriota; class Cyanobacteriia; order Cyanobacteriales; family Nostocaceae; genus Nostoc; species Nostoc favosum. Next base: position 56,983 of record NZ_JAIVFQ010000026.1, read on the forward strand.
ACCTCCTAAAAAATGGATGATACCTATGGGATTTCGGGGAATGATTACCCAGTTGCCTCTGACTTCTTTCCAATCCATGCCGATAAGCGATCGCTTTCTTGTATATTCTTTATGTTAGATCGGCGATCGCAACCGTGGGAAGGATTATGGAAAAAGCCATTGAGGATATCTGGCGAGTAGGTTGGAAGTCAACCCACCCAGCAGCGTCTATGGACTTATAGGCAGCATCTACGCTTTTTCCAACTCTTACTGAGTACTAAGTGAATTCAGGAGTGCTTTCTAAATCTCCATTACAAAACTTAATTACCTGAGCGCAGCGTCTCGTAGAGAGCCTCATTACGAATTACGTTAGCGCAGCGTTAGCGACGCAGGAGCGTCATTACGAATTACGAATTACGAATTATCTTAACGCTGAGTTTGTAATCTTTTCATTTCGTGTTGCACATCTAATGCAATCTGTAATGCTTCATTAAGTAACCTTCCATGCTCAGTAGCCTGTTCATTTACTTGCATGGCTGTTAAAGTTGCTAAATTGTTGACGAATAATTCTGTATTACTAAGGATAAAGCTCTTATTTTCTCTCAAAATTCTTTCTGTCTTCAAAGCGCGAACTAAATCTGATTTGGTCAGTTTTAGAGCTTCGATAACACTTGCTCTTTCCTTTATAAGCACTTCTGGATTACCAGCTTCTTCTATTTGGTCATTGATATCTATTGCTCTAATAACAATATTATATCTTTCAACATCTGTTAACAGGATTTGCAGAGAATTTGTCATGTTAAGTTTGACAATTTTACTTCTACTTCTCCATATTAAATATAAGATAGTTTGTGTAAAACCGACAATCCATAGGACTAATATCATTAATAATAGCCAGGATGGAATTGATATCCATGCTACAAATATTTTTATAAATATATCAAATAAAAGATAGCCAAAAACAAATGTAGCAAACCCAATAAAAATTACAGTTGCTCCTTCCGAGCTTTTAAGTTTTTGAATGTATAAAACTGCTAATTTTTTCAGGGGATTTGTAATGATTAAGAGTTGATCATTGACAGGTAAATTAGTCAGCTTTTGCAGTTCATACTGACTAATTTCCAAGCCCTGTAAATCATCCCGCACAGCTTTTCAATCCTTGCCAGAATAGTGATCTAATCTAATATAGCAATCAAATTTCTTGAATGCTGGCATTTTGTCTAAACTTTTTCAGGCAAGTTAATACTTCTAGGCAATATCAATAATTTTTGTACAATATGATACTCTTTTACCAAGATAACTATTTCTCCAAAAAATCAATTCTCTGTAAATGCAATGAAAATGTAACATTTTATTGTCCTGCTAAACAGCCATTTGCAACTAGAATAAAGAATAATATCAAAGTCCACAAAAACTGATATCTTGCAGCATTCTCGATTAGCATCATCGCCTGCCCATAAATAAACTTCAGAGGCTGAGATAAAGGCTAAAATCTTTGTCAAAGTCAATTTTTTTAACATAGATGCAAAGCGGTGAGCTAGTCCAGTGGATGGATTCCCCGGTATAAAGGAACTGGCGTTAGCGTAGCGATAGCCACAGCGCAGCCTAAAGCCTTCTCTTCTGCCAATATCCAAAAACAAGATCCCCCTAGTCGTGTTTTTCATCGAGCTAGGGGGATCACATATGTGGTAGTCTATAAGAGGTTCGGTATAGTTGCTTACGAATCGATTTTATAGCCTATATTTGAATTTGAGTAGTCTTACCATTAGAATTTATAGTATTTTTACAGCTTCTTAATCAATGCTTCATCCCTGTTGTTCCTTAGAGAGGCGGTATATGTAAGTATGACAGTACGCAGTATGCGTCACTTGTCATTTTTGTGGATATCTGTAAAAAATATGAAACTCAAGATTGTCGCTACCGTTGCCCTGTTAGCTTGTTTTGGGTTTGCAGAGCAAGCCGTGGCATCAAATCAGCTAGATTTGGATCAGTTGAAGGCAACAAGTGCCTGTCCCAGGTGTAATTTGAGTGGTGCTGACCTAACTAAATTTAATCTAACTGGAGCAAATTTGCGAGGGGCTGACTTGAGTGGTGCTACATTATCTCAAGCTAATCTCACGAATGCCGATCTCACTGGTGCAAATTTAGAAGGTGCGATTCTAAATTGGGTCAATCTCAGTGGTGCTTCCTTAACAGGAGCAAATTTGAAATCAGCATCTCTGGAAAATGCCGATCTGTCTAATGCCGGTTTCATCAGCGCCAATTTGGAAGCAGCAAACTTAAAAGACGCCAAATTGCTGTTTACCAATTTTCGGGGGGCTAACTTCCGACTAACAACTCTAGCTAATGGTGTCGTCACCTCCGACAAGCCCTATGGCTGGTCGTTAGAGCGTCAAAATCCTAGAGAATGTAATGAGTTTAAACCCGAAAATACTCCAGGCACAACCTGCTACTCAAAATAAATTGGGGAGTAGGGAATGGGGAGTAGGGAATGGGGCATTGATTATTTCTCCCTCATCTCCCTCATCCTCCCCTGCCCCTTTGCTTCTTGCTTGACTTATCCTTGTATAGCAAAAGCATTTTGTTTGTTAACAGTTCTTTATCATGGGAAAAAAGCCTATAGATTAATTGAATCCATGCTTACCCATATTAAAGACTTAGCAGCAAAACTAGCGCCCCGCTTAATTGAAATTCGCCGCCACATTCACTCTCACCCAGAACTGAGCGGTCAGGAGTACCAAACAGCAGCATTTGTCGCTGGTGTTTTGTCTTCCAGTGGTCTGCATGTACAAGAAGGAGTTGGCAAAACGGGCGTAATTGGAGAACTCCAAGGCACTAGTCAAAATGGCCGTTTATTGGCAATTCGCACCGATATGGATGCCTTGCCAATTCAGGAGAACACTAATTTAGAATATGCCTCTCGCGCAGAGGGTGTTATGCACGCTTGTGGTCACGATGTCCATACCACAGTGGGCTTAGGAACGGCAATGGTGCTGTCCCAATTGGCACAGGAGTTGGGTGGAAAAGTGCGGTTTTTATTTCAGCCAGCCGAGGAAATTGCCCAAGGGGCAAGCTGGATGGTGAAAGATGGGGCGCTGGAAAATGTCTCAGCTGTATTAGGGATTCATGTTTTCCCTTCTATACCCGCAGGATCTATTGGTGTGCGTTACGGGGCATTGACAGCCGCAGCTGATGATTTAGAAATTCTGATTATGGGAGAATCTGGGCACGGGGCGCGTCCCCATGAGGCGATTGATGCAATTTGGATTGCTTGCCAAGTCATTACTGCACTGCAACAAGCCATCAGCCGGACACAAAATCCCTTGCGTCCTGTAGTATTGAGCATAGGGAAGATTAATGGTGGTAGAGCGCCGAATATAATTGCTGATAAAGTGCAGTTATTGGGAACCGTGCGATCGCTCCATCCCGAAACCCGTGCCCATCTCCCAAACTGGATTGAAAATATTGTAGCTAATGTTTGCCATACCTACGGGGCAAAATATCAAGTCAATTATCGCCAGGGTGTACCCAGTGTCCAAAATGATTATACCCTAACGCAATTGTTACAAGCAGCCGCAGAAGAAGCTTGGAGTAGCGATCGCGTTCAAGTCTTACCCGAACCCTCTCTTGGTGCTGAAGATTTTTCTATGTATTTGGAACACGTCCCTGGTTCTATGTTTCGCTTGGGTGTCGGCTATAAAGAAAGAATCATTAACCACCCATTACACCATCCCCAATTTGAAGTCGATGAATCTGCGATTATCACCGGGGTTGTAACTATGGCATACACCGCTTATAAATACTGTCAGCAAAATTTTTAAACAAAAACTCCCAGTACATCAGCGCTGGGAGTTTTTGTTTAACTAACTTTTTTTAGCGGATATAGAAAGCTCAAAAGCATCCTACACATTCGATTCGCTAACAACGCCCAATTTCTCTTGAATTCGGGTCTTAGCAGCTTTGAATTCAGTAGCCAGTTGCTCGGTTTGTTCAGTGCTCAAGTTGTTACGAATAGCAGCAAACATTGTGCTTTCTTCTTGACGAATATGGTCGCCAACAGCATCCATCAGCTGTTTGACTTTATCTTTGAATTCAGATGAAGAAGGGCTGATAGCCTTAATTTGTTCTAACACCCGCTTCATTTCAGCTTGCTCGTCAAACAGTTCTTGGGTGTCATCTTGACCGTAGAAAGGACGTACTCTTGGATAGACTACTTCTTCTTCAGCTTCAGCGTGAGCAGTTAGATCCTTGTAGATTTGACCGAAGTACTCTTGAATCTTCTGTGGATTGTCGCTTTGCAGAAGTTCGGTAAATAGGGTATTTACCTTATTGTGATCGAGGCGAATAACATCCTGGATATTCAGATCGCTTTTGTCACTGGTTTGGGTAACAGCACTACCTACTACACCACTTACCGCAGCCATAGCGTCTTGAACACGCGCCCAAATTCCTTGATCTGCATCTTGTCCAGTCAATTCACGAACACCCAGAATTTCTAGGATACCTTTGAGTTGTTCTTGGTGAGCGCGGTTCTCAAAATTAATGGTATTCAAGGGCCCGATCGCTAGCAAAACGTCAGCACCAACTTTTTGAGCAGCCTTGTGAACTATCAAGCCACTCATTACTACTTGATGTTTCAGCAATTCATGCTGAGATACTTTTTCATACAGGCTTAACTCAGAACCTTTGAACAATTCACGAGCTTTCTCAATGAATTGTGTAACATTTTTTTTGGGTTCAGCCTGAATGCCATACTGACCAATTACAGTTTCCAGAATGCCAAGATTTTTTTCGTCATCCTTGATGAAATTCCGAATGCGATCGCCAATCTCGGCATCAAGTCCTTGCGTCAAAAGTGATTGCTCATTTTCGATAACCAACTGTTGGAGGGCTTTGATACTTGCCAATTTTACAGCAATAGCATTGCGTTTCGTATCATCTAAAGTAGCTACCATCCGTGTTCTCCTCGGCAAAGTGTTCGTAATTATTACTTAATATCACTTTGACACACAGGTTAGGGAGATTCCATCTTTCTTTTGAGCGATCGCTCTCACAACTCAGGGTAGATAAACAAAACTTTTCGTCACAAATTCTCTTCTTATACTTTTAGATAGATAATATTTCAATCTGTATTCCATCCCCGGATAGATAAACTTTAAATGCTAGTTTTATATATTTTTCCGTCTGATTCCTTTTTCAAGGCTTAAAACGATAAAGTATTTGTTGAATTAAAATTTTGATTGATGCCAAAATCTTAATTCAACATATAATTGGTAAAGTTACGCCTTAGTTAGGAATAACGTAACCGACAATCCCTTCAAACACATAGCCATTTCTACCACCACCCAACTCACCAAAATTAGTAGTATAGAAGTGGTCTGTACCTCCGGAACTATAATATCTATATAGAGGAGTAGTACCTGTGAACGGCATAGAATAGATATAACCTGCAACACCTTCATAGACATAGCCTGAGCTACCACCAGCAGCAACCAATTCACTAAGATTAGTAGTGTAAAAATGATCGGTGGCTGATCCACTATAAGCTCGATATAGAGGAATAGTTCCAGGGTCTTGTTGTGTAGATATATAGGCGGCAATTCCTTCGGAGATATATCCACCATTACCATTTCCTAGTTCAGCAAAATTAACTGTATAGAAATGGTCACCAATTGATGGATTATAGTAACGGTAAAACGCATATGCCGTAACTTCTGCACCATTAATTGTTCGAGTAATAGGACTTGAGAGAACTGGATTTTGAGCAACTAGTATATTTTCTGGGCTACTTTTGCCTTTGCTAATACTTAACTGATTGCTGTTCTGGAGTTGAGAAGAATTTGATGTCGCTAAAGCTAGATGGTTGGTGGTTAAGTAGTTAACTGTACTAATACTTGCAATCCCAACAGCCAAGCCACCAAAAGTTTTTAAGACTCTACGCCAAGACCAATTACCAAACATATAAGCATCCTCTTAGCTTGATATTAGACGTAAGTATCTTATCATACTAGCCCTATAAAACAAAGAGGAAAGAGCAAAAGGCTGTAATGCTTAGAAAATCAAGGTTTTTTGGGGAATACCGAAATCCACTGCCACACAAATAAATAAATATTTATGTCATTTTTTATCCGGTTAAGGAATAAATCAAGCTTAAAATATAGTTAAAAATCGGGATGGAAAATGCAATTTTTAAGACCTGTATTTACCACTTTGAAATTGCTGTCCTAATGCTTAAACGATTATTCAAAATTCCAAAGTACTGGTGTAAATTATCGGTTTAATTAGAGCAATTTACGCAAAAAAACATATTTTAGTAAACAGTTTCGTAAATTCGTGACCAATTGAGGGTTTAAGTTTAAATGCTCCAGGGGCGCAGAGGAGTGCAAAGTTTGTTTGAGTCTATTCGCTACGAACTTAGGCAAAGCTGTACTTAGAATTTTTAACCATACATTTACCTACTCTTCAACTACCTGAGTTAACTTTTCTAAGTAGCTCGGGTAAATAATTCAACATTAAGCACATGATTCAGCCTGCCCAACTTTCTGTCTTATGCCGCGTTTACAAACCTCACCGCAATTGTGACGATTACGCTAGAATTGTTAAAGGTTCTTTACAGAATTTGCCGATCATCCCCAATTCTGTTAAAACAGCCTAGCATTCAAATGTAAATCTTAAAACCCCCTCTAGAGTTCACCAAAAGCTTCTATGACGCTCCCAATTCGCAACGTCGCCATTATCGCCCACGTTGACCACGGCAAAACCACCCTGGTTGACGCACTCCTCAAACAATCCGGCATTTTCCGCGAAGGCGAAGACGTTCCGGATTGCGTTATGGACTCCAACGCCCTAGAACGGGAACGGGGTATTACTATCCTGTCGAAAAATACAGCAGTTCGCTACAAAGAAACACTAATCAATATTGTTGATACTCCTGGACACGCTGACTTTGGTGGCGAAGTTGAACGTGTACTCGGCATGGTTGACGGATGTCTTCTGATTGTCGATGCCAATGAAGGCCCCATGCCCCAAACACGCTTTGTACTCAAAAAAGCTTTAGAAAAAGGGCTGCGCCCCATTGTTATCATCAACAAAATCGACCGTGGACAAACTGACCCCCACGTTGCTGTCGATAAAGTTTTGGATCTGTTCTTGGAATTAGGAGCAGATGAAGACCAGTGTGATTTTACCTATCTGTTTGCCTCCGGTATGGCAGGTTTTGCTAAGGAAAGCTTGGAAGCAGAATCGGTAGATATGCAACCCCTGTTTAACGCGATTCTGCAACACGTTCCACCACCAGTAGGCGACAGCAATAAGCCTCTGCAATTGCAAGTTACAACCCTAGATTATTCTGAATATCTGGGACGGATTGTGATTGGCAGAATTCACAACGGTACTATCCGTTCAGGACAGCAAGCAGCTTTAGTAACAGAAAATGGTACTATTGTCAAGGGCAAAATTACCAAGTTGATGGGCTTTGATGGACTGAAGCGCGTAGAGATGGAAGAAGCAACCGCAGGTTATATTGTCGCGGTGGCTGGTTTTGCTGATGCTTATATTGGGGAAACGATTACTGACCCCAATGAACCGCAAGCTTTACCACTAATTAAAGTGGATGAACCAACCTTGCAAATGGCCTTCTGGGTGAATGATTCGCCCTTTGCTGGTCAAGAAGGCAAGTTGGTGACATCAAGACAAATACGCGATCGCCTATTCCGCGAACTTGAAACCAACGTTGCTTTGCGTGTCGAAGAAACCGATTCTCCTGATAAATTCCTCGTTTCCGGTCGTGGAGAACTCCACCTGGGTATCTTAATTGAAACCATGCGTCGGGAAGGCTTCGAGTTTCAGGTATCTCAGCCACAGGTAATTTACCGCGAAATCAACGGTCAACCTTGCGAACCTTACGAACTCTTGGTGTTAGACATTCCTGCTGATGGTGTGGGTAGCTGTATTGAACGCCTGGGACAACGCAAAGGCGAAATGCAAGATATGCAACCAGGTAGTGGCGATCGCACCCAGTTAGAGTTTGTGATTCCCGCCCGTGGTTTGATTGGTTTCCGGGGTGAATTCATGCGGATGACTCGTGGCGAAGGCATCATGAACCACAGTTTCTTGGACTACCGTCAAATCAGTGGCGACATTGAAGCCCGTAACAAAGGCGTTTTAATCTCCTTTGAAGAAGGCGTTTCTACCTTCTACGCTATGAGAAATGCCGAAGATAGAGGAGCATTCTTTATTACTCCTGGCACAAAGGTTTACAGAGGTATGATCGTGGGAGAACACAATCGTTCCCAAGATTTGGAACTAAATATCTGTAAGACCAAGCAGTTAACTAACCACCGCGCGGCTGGTGGCGATGAATTGGTGCAACTGCAAGCACCGATAGACATGAGTCTAGAACGTGCTTTGGAATACATTGGCCCCGATGAATTGGTGGAAGTTACACCTCAATCGATTCGTCTGCGGAAGATGTCGAAGAAGTTAGCAAAACGGTAAGTCAATTTAGTTTATTGATTTAAAAAGCCCGCATCTGCGGGCTTTCTATTTAGTTATTTACAGCTTTTTTAAATCAACTAGTCCGGCTTAATTGCTAGCATCCAAAGGATCGAGGCCATCAGAAACCAATCTTTTTTGGTTGGACTGAAATTCAGTAGCTTTTACCTAATCAGGTTCGTCAAGTTACCCAAACACTATCTGAAACTTCAACTAGCACCAATCTTAATCTAACTCCTTTACTGGCATAGCACATAACTTTAAAATGCCTTCACTTTAGATATGTTTGAATATTTTCAATTCTATGGTTTTTATCTTTTTGACATTTATATAATTCTTGATAGAATTCGATATCTACTTCTCGCCAACTTATCCAACCAGTAAGTGCAATTCCTAAACAGCTTATTCTTTTAAGCAACTCTTACTTGCTTGTTAACCTTTCTTAACGGTCACAATGGCAGCAATCATGTTTGCTTACTCGATAATAAAAATAATGTATAGTATAAAATACTAATATTTTGTAAATTTTGTGTGTTGATTAAGTTAGTAAAACATAAAGAAGACGAATATATACTTAGATAAGTTGGTTAAAAAGCGATTACCACAGCATGAACAAACACTGTAAAAATTTTTAGTGATTAATGGAACTGAAGAGTCTAAGCTTGTCTTTAGCAAAACCGAGAATACTGTGAATTTAGGCTGGTGTTTGGTTAAAATCGCCCTTAAGGTGCATTTAGTCAAATCCTTGGGTAAAAATAAAGAAGACTGAAAAAGGCAATTATCATGACTATTCGTGAAACTGCGATCGCTCCTTTGCGTATTTTCACACAAAGCGATCGCAGGTTAAAAATTTTCAATATATTTTCTCAGAAACACTAATTGATTTGCCATATCCTCGGCTTCTACACTTTCTACTAACTTCAATAATCCTCGCAACTGTTCTCCAATTGCATAGCTCTGTTTCGCAGCAAGTACAATACCTGAATGCTTTTGTTGCTGTTCGATATAAGCTTTGTGCAATCGACAAAAATCACCAACATTGAAACTATAAATAACTCGTCTCTGTTCCGTTGCCCAGATTAATTGGCTATCATCAGATGATCCTAATCTATCTGCTTCAGCCGTTGTCATTACATCAATCCCTGCATTGCGTAAGCCATTAGCTAAAGATTTCTTGCCAGCATCTTCATCTAAATAGAAGCAAATTTGACTCATGCAAAATTACCTGACACCCACTGCGTTTCTAAAGCATTACATTCTGCTTGATATAGAGCAATTTCTCTATCCATTGCCTCCTGATTAGCATAGTAATAGGCAAGCGCCGCATAAACTTGCGCTAGAGATAAGTGTGGATATTCTGTGACAATATCTTGAGGAGATAAGCCTGCTTGAGAATCCATCACAATGTTTTGAACCGTCATGCGCGTACCAGCAATGCAAGGGCGACCTCCAGCAACTTGAGGTGTTCTCACAATTAGGGTTCCAATATCAACTATTGCTACCATGTTTTTTCCACTCTAACTGAATCAATGAATCTTCCACGTCTATTCTATAGTTTAATAATACATAGCAGTTCTGGCTCTTACAAAATTACAGATACAACTAGACCAATCCTGCTTAAGCGATCTGTCTGATACCTTATAGCAGAGATTCTTACAAAAAGCGATGTCTACGACGGGCTATTCGGCGATCGCCATTGCCGTACATTTAGTCAAATTTTTGAGTGAAAAAGGATTATTATCATGACTATTCGTGAAACTGCGATGTCTTCTCTACGAGACGCTACGCGAACGGCGAGCTTCTCTACGAGACGCTCCGCGAACGCTAACGCAAAATTGCAGCAACTTTCCGAACCACTCTTGCAAGAAGTGACCGATTTCATTGATTTTGTTATCCACAAACATCAAGTTAAAATTGCTGACAGTCAGCCTGATGAAACGCTTGTGGAAAAATGGTCACAATGGTTTGAGGCTGTGGATTGCCTAGACGTATCTCCACCTGAACCAGTCAGCAACTATGAGCAACTCCTACTCAACAAGTATCGACAACAAGGGCTAGAGCTATGATCCTGTGTGATGCAGGAGTTCTGCTTTGTCTGGTAGATCGCACTCAGCCTCAGCACAATGTTTATAAAATCGCAGTGATGCGTTTGGCATCGCCTCTCGGTATTGCTTTCATTTCCCAAAAAGTCAGATAAGACTGATATAAGATAAGACTGATATATTTAAGGTAAATAATTTTCATCTAATAATTGAACAAGAGTATAAGGACACTTTTCTAGAAAAATAGTGAAATCGGTTTTAATTTTCACAAAATCAACCGCACTTTGATAAATATTCTCTAAATCATCCTGTAACTTGTTTATTAAATTCGTCGTTAAATGATTATTTAAGTCATATCTAAAGGTTTTAATTTCTCCAATCCAATGACGATAGTTTATTTCATATTCAACCTGCCAATATTGAAGTAATAATATATGAATAATGATTTGCCTTAAAAGACTTTTGGCTTTAGCTAAATCTCTTCTAGCCAAACTGATTAATTCCTCAATTAAGTTTTCTAAATCAAGTTGGTAAAACTGTTTTTGTTTTAATAATTCAATAGTTTCTTCTAACCATAAATTCTCATCGGTTTCATAGAGTTGCTTTAATTTGGTAGTAATTGTCATATTTTTACCTTCTACCTAGATTACATAATCTAATCATATACAATTATAAATTTATAGATGCAAACCATCAAAATACAGAGAAAATGTTAAGTTGTGTATACAATTCCTAAGTGACTCCAGATTATGAAAAATATTGAGTTGACGCAAGGAAAAATTACAGATCCAGAAAGCACGACTCTAGAAGAGTTCTTAAAACTTCCGTGCGTTGAAGAGTCACCAGCTTGGGAATATATTAACGGAGAGGCAATTCAGAAACCTATGGGAGGAGGTAAACACAGCTTATTGCAAAAACGTTTAGTTGCAGTGATTGATACGTTGGGAAGTAACTACGAAGCCTTTCCTGAATTACGCTGTACCTGCGGTAATCGTTCAGTAGTTCCTGATGTGGTTGTTATCTCTACCAATCAAATACCACTGGATGAGAGCGGTGAAATTATTAGCAACGGGATTGATTTTGCACCCACTTGGGTCATCGAAATTCTTTCCCCTGCTCAAAGTCAAACTAAAGTAACTGGCAATATTTTGCACTGTTTGAGAAATGGCAGTCAGCTAGGATGGTTGATTGATCCAAGTGAACGCTGTATTTTAGTTTATCAGCCTAATTCTTTACCAGATTTGTTAGCAGGACAAGATATATTACCAGTGTTAGAAGATTTGAATTTGACGCTCTCTGTTAATGAAGTCTTTGCTTGGTTACAGCGTAAAATTTGACCAATTATTCCTTGATGGTACAAGCCCCTAAATTCATTTATGGATAGATAAATTTTAAACAATGCAGGGTTCAAGCCCCCGGATAAATCCTGGGGCATTAATTGCGAATGGGCAAAAAAGCGAATTGCGAATTGTGCTGACTTACCGTGTTTCTTGAATAAACTCTAACTGAACGAAAAAGCAGGGTGAGTTTTTTAACTTAAAATGGTGAATAATTCTGAATAGAGGTTTTCTATGAGCATCAGTCTCACACCCGATCAAGAACGCTTTATTCAAACCAAGCTCCAAGCTGGGAAATATCGCTCCGCAGAGGAAGCCCTTGAAATTGCCTTACGGTTGCTTGATGAATACGATCGCGCTGATGCTGAATGGATCGAAGATGTGCGAGAAAAAATTGATGCGGCGATTGTAGCTTCAAACCAAACGCCTCCTATTGATGGGGAGACATTCGTAAACCAAATTATAGAGCGGTTTCGACAAGGGCATCAGGCACAAGCATGAGTCGCTATGTCATCAACATTCTTGCCAGCCGAGATATCAATGAAATTGCCGACTATTTTGCCGAAACTAGTGTTGAAGCAGGAGAGCGATTTTTCAGTGAATTCAACCGTAAGTGCCAACAACTTGTTGCCTTTCCAAACAGTGGTAAAAGTTACGCAAAAATTCGTCCAGACCTCCGAGGTATATCCTTGCAAGGCTATATCGTTTTCTACAGAGTATTAGATGATGGTATCGAAATTCTACGGGTTGTAAGTGGTCGTCGTAACTTTCCATCTCTTTTTGAGGAATCCAACTAAAAGCTTTTTTGCCGAACCCCTGAGACACTGTGAATTTAGGGTGGTGTTGGGTTAAAAAAGAAACATGAAAATCATCAAACCCATCACCAATTGGTTAGAAACCCGCGCCAGTGCCCCTGCTTATGGCGGTTGGGTACTAGCAGCAACGGCTATTTGTTTTTTTGGCGCAGGTATCAATACGATGGCTGGTTGGCTGTACGCCATTAGCGGCATTAGTTTTGCCCTTTTGGGTGTAGCAGCTATCTTACCGCCGCGATCGCTCACAAATCTATCCATCACCCGCCGTCCCATTAAACCTGTGTCAGCAGGCGACGATCTGACTGTGGAATTAGAAATCCGCAATCAGACACAGCAGCCTGTAAGCTTATTGCAAGTTGAGGATATATTACCCTTCGTCTTAGGGAAACCAGTACAAAAGGCCATCGAAACAATTCCTCGCCAAGGTAGTTACCGTTGGGTATATTACCACCCTACCCAGCGTCGGGGCGTTTATCGCTGGCACACAGTCGAACTGGCTTCTGGTGCGCCTTTGGGGTTGTTCTGGTGTCGCCGTCAGCGTGATTGTGCTGCCACAGCGATCGTCTATCCCACAGTGTTACCCTTGGCTACCTGCCCCCTAGTAGATGAAATGGGGCAAGAAGAGAGCAAAAGGGGCGATCCTCGTGGTAAGCCCTTGCAGACAGCGACAACGGGGCTGGTGCGATCGCTACGCCCTTATCGTCTAGGAGATCCCACCCGTCTGATTCACTGGCGAACTAGCGCCCGCTATGGAGAATTAAGGGTGCGGGAGTTAGAAATGGTCACAGGTGGACAAGAAATAGTTATTGCCCTTGACAGTGCTAGCAATTGGGAAGAAGAAAACTTTGAACAAGCAGTAATTGCCGCAGCATCACTATATTTTTATGCACAGCAACAACAATTACAGGTGCAACTTTGGACAGCATTGACAGATATAATTAAAGGCGATGCCTATGTTTTAGAAACCTTAGCAGCAACCACAGCATTAGAAGATTCCAGTTCAGGAGTTCCTAAAAGCTATCCCTTGATTTGGCTGACTCAAAACCCCCTGAGTCTTGCTACTCTTCCTCAAGGCAGTCGCTGGGTTTTGTGGTCAAATATTTCTTCACCAGCAGAACAAGAGGTAATCAATTGGGAACATCCTGGTATAGTTTTGCAAAGCGATCGCTCACTGCAACCCCAGCTACAAAAAACATTACATTCATATTAATCAATACCTTCGCCAAAAAACTACACCCTAGAAGGGCTATACGAACAAAGCCTGCCTCTACAGATTGTAAAACTTTTAGCTCACGGAGGTGTAGCTCTCGTTCGTATAGCCACGACTTCTAGGCATTCGGGCAAGGTGCAAGATTTGAGTTAACTTTGCTTTAGCTTTGTATTCTGTTGCTGTTTACGTCTTAGTACTGAACCAGCACTTAAAGTAGCTATTGACAGTAGCGCTGGTAGCAATGTAGGTTCGGGAACAGATGTAGCTTTTTCATTAAAGGTAAAGTTATCTAACGCAAAGTGTGTTAGGTCACCACCAAATGAGGTAAACCTTAATTCATCAACACCAAAATAATCAAAATTAACTAAAGTTGGCTGTGTCGTATCTACAACGACAGTTTTTGAATACAGGGTTGCACCATTGTTTAAACCTTCTACAGTAACCGAAAGACCATTATTCCAAGCAGCTGTGAGGTAAGCACTGTTGAAGTCAAAAATACTATTACTGACTAGAGAAGGTTCTCCAAACCCATTAAAGCTTACGTAATCTCCTGACACTCTACCATTGTCATAGCCTGTAAGTGAGATACCAGTATCTGAGCCATTTCGGTAGTAAAAATTGTCCCAATCAAATCCACCGTAGCCGTTAGGAATTGGAGCCAAATCTGAAACAGGCGCTATATCATCAAATGTTAAAACAGTTGCTTGTGCTACTGCTCCTATTCCCAAAACAATGACTGTTGCTCCGATCGCAGCAGTCGATAAATTTTTTGCAACAGTTGAAATGCTCATGTGGTTGTAGTTGTAACTCTTGATAAGTTGGTGCTTTTTTTATTACACATTCCAGAATTTACACTAAGCCACTCAAGATAGTAAGTACTATTACTTATGAATCTTATGAAGTCTGATAAAGTTATGATGAAGAAAATTCAGGACAATATAAACAAAGCCTTGACATAAGTCTGATCAAAGGATTGCCCTTACCGTCTGTCCTTAGACAGGTCACAGCCTCGTTTTTTGATGAGAATAAATCAATCTTTTGGCTTTTAAATTCTGCCTCAAGATGCAACGCCAAATTTTGATTAGCTGACAAGTTAAGCTTCTGTGATTTCTGAGATTTTCTCTGATCCCAGCACACCGGACATATCAGCCTTCGAGCAAAGGTAAAACAACTTGAACGGGTAAGGTTGGGGAAATACACCCGTAATCCCCTAGTGAGGCTGAGGTACAATGCAAAGAAATATTTAAATTATGAGCGACATGATCACATCAGAACATAACACAAAATCCAGCGATAAAAGCCTAGAGGCAATGCGGCATTTTTCCGAACAATACGCCAAGCGTACTGGAACATACTTCTGTTCTGAGCCTTCTGTTACCGCAGTTGTGATTGAAGGACTAGCGAAACATAAAGATGATCTAGGTGCGCCTTTATGTCCCTGTCGCCATTACGAAGATAAAGAGGCTGAAGTTCACGCCACATATTGGAACTGTCCCTGTGTGCCAATGAGAGAACGTAAAGAGTGCCATTGCATGTTGTTCCTCACTCCTGACAACGAGTTTGCTGGAGAAAAACAAGACATCTCTCTCGAAACAATTAAAGAAGTACGAGACAGCATGGGATGAGCGAAACCATCCCCCAAGAGTTTTGGCAAGGCGTAGAACAGTTCAATTCTGGACAGTTTTACGCCTGTCATGACACTTTAGAAGCTTTGTGGATTGAAGCTGGCGAACCGGAAAAAACCTTTTATCAAGGCATTCTCCAAATTTCTGTGGCCCTGTATCATTTAGAGAATCGTAACTGGCGAGGTGCAGTAATTTTACTGGGGGAAGGCAGCAATCGCCTACGCCGTTACCCATCTAGCTACGGCGGCGTTGACGTAGATGAGCTATTGAATCAGAGCGCAGTGTTGTTGACGACATTACAACAAATAGGGCCAGATAAGATTACATCTGGTGATTTGGCTGAAAATCAAGTCTTATCTTTACCTAAAATTGTGCTGTCTACTGATTAGACATCTGGTGTAATTAATTATGCGTTGCCCAAAATCCTCGGTAGGCACAATTCATGTAGACGTATACTCCTAGGTCGAAGCAAGCTACGCAAAGCGTCTGTCTGCGACACGCTGTTCGCGTTCCAAGAGTTGCGCCTTAAGGCAGGATATTGTGCCTACGTCATTTTCACTCAGATGCCAATTACTTGAAACCTTCAGGTTGGGGGTAGCGTCACTATTTCAGCCAGTAGTTATCGGAAATCACTCCAGATTGTATATTTCATATCTGGATAAAGTACTTGAGATAATTAGAATGCAAGCTGAAATCCTGAATCCCTAATTGCTATGATGCCCTGCTATCAATTGCCCATATCCCAGATGCGTCGCTTTGGATTAGCTTTAATGCTCCCAGCTGCGCTCCTGGGCGCTTTTGCCTTCCCTACCCAAGTGCAAACCGCCACCGCACAAACATCTGGAGGAAATCGCCCCCTGACTATCCGCGCTGATGTGCAAGAATATGACGCGAAAAACCAAGTAATCACTGCTCGCGGTAACGTGCAAATGTTGTATCCTTCTCGCCAGATTCAGGCAACATCTGCCCAAGCACAGTACTTTAGTAAGGAACGCCGAATTGATTTCAGTGGGAACGTCTATATTTTGCAACAGGGCGGTAACAGTATCCGGGCGGAGAAGGTAACCTATTTAATTGACGAAGGGCGATTTGTTGCCTTACCCCAATCCAACCGTCAGGTAGAGTCCATCTACATGATTGAGGAATCAGATAATGCTGGGCAAACTGCAACACCTGCTCCACAGACACCAGCATTCAAACGTTCTAATTAGCATCTTCCATCAAGAAAAGGCACGAACAATGAAAATTGTTTTAGAGAATATTCACAAATCTTACGGCAAGCGAGTAATTGTCAATCGTGTCAATCTTTCTGTTGCTCAGGGCGAAATCGTTGGTTTACTAGGCCCCAATGGGGCTGGTAAAACGACGACATTTTACATTGCCACAGGTTTAGAAAAACCCAATCAAGGAAAAGTCTGGCTGGGTAATCTAGACGTTACAGAAATGCCAATGCACAAAAGGGCGCGACTGGGTATTGGCTATTTAGCACAAGAACCAAGTGTTTTTCGCCAACTCTCGGTAGAGGATAATATTCTGTTGGTGCTGGAGCAAACGAATGTGCCACGATGGGAGTGGGCAAGACGACTCACAACTTTACTGCGGGAGTTTCGGTTGGAAAAATTAGCCAAGAGCAAAGGAATTCAACTTTCTGGTGGTGAGCGACGGCGGACGGAATTAGCAAGGTCTTTAGCTGCTGGACAAGAAGGGCCAAAATTTTTACTTTTGGATGAACCATTTGCGGGAGTTGATCCTATAGCAGTCTCAGAGATTCAGCAAATTGTCGCACAATTGCGCGATCGCGGCATGGGAATCTTAATTACAGATCATAATGTCCGCGAAACCCTGGCTATCACCGATCGTGCCTATATAATGCGCGAGGGACAAATTCTCGCTTTTGGTGCTGCTGACGAACTCTATGGCAACCCCCTAGTGCGGCAATATTATTTAGGTAATAATTTTCAAGTCTAAATTAACAGTTATTTAGTTAATAATTTTAAAGGTTATTTTGAATTTTTAAACATGAACTTATTAGTTATAGGGCTTACGCACGAGTTACGGAATAACGTAGACGCTGCATCGGCTTGCCGCAGGCTACCGCAGAGGACACGGAGAAATCAGAGTTTGAGAGATATTTTGCGTAAGTCCTAAGTTAATTTCCAGGTATTTAAAATTTAATTTTAATACTAAATACAGGAGATATCTTTTGTTTGCCAGGGTTGCCAATATTTAACTTTTCAAGTTAGTCATGATATCAAAGAAGTTTACGTCTTTCTATAAACTCTATTCGCTGCTGCCTTTTACGATCATGGATCGTTACCTTGCTAGCGAATTGTTAGCGCCGTTTTTCTTTGGTGTCGGAGCTTTTTCATCAATTGGCGTTACCATCGATGCTGTATTTGATTTAGTCAGAAAAATTGTAGAATCTGGGCTACCCATAGACATTGCTATTCAGGTTTTTTTGTTAAAGTTTCCCAACTTTATCGTTTTAGCTTTCCCCATGTCTACGCTGCTGGCTACTTTGATGACTTATAGTCGTCTTTCTAGCGAGAGCGAACTAATTGCCTTGCGTGGTTGTGGGGTGAGTGTCTATCGCATAGTGCTAACTGCTGTGATGTTGAGTTTTGTGGTTACAGGAATGACATTTGTGTTTAACGAACAAATTGCACCAGCAGCAAATTACCAAGCGGCGATGACTCTGGATAAAGCCCTGAAATCAGATAAGCCAACTTTAAAACAGCAAAATATTTTCTATCCTGAATACCAGGATGTTACACAGCCGGATGGCTCTAAGAATAGGATTTTGATCCGCTTGTTTTACGCCGACCAATTTGATGGTAAGCGGATGTCAGGTTTGACGATTATAGACCGTTCAACAAAAAATCTGAATCAAATTGTGGTATCAGAATCTGCCCAGTGGAATCCTTCTCAAAATGTCTGGGATTTTTACAACGGTACTATCTATTTTGTCGCTGCCGATCGCTCTTATCGCAACATCGTTAGATTTGAACACCAACAACTGCAACTACCGCGCACGCCATTAAGTCTGGCAGAAAAAAGCCGAGACTACGGTGAGATGAATATTTCCGAAGCACTAGATCAACTACAAGTAGAACTTCTCGGTGGCGATCGCCAAAAAATTCGTAAACTTGAAGTGCGAATTCAACAAAAAATCTCCTTACCTTTTGTATGTGTAGTTTTTGGCTTGGTAGGTGCAGCGATGGGAAGCATACCCCAGCGAACTGGCAGAGGTACCAGCTTTGGGATTAGTGTCGTAGTTATTTTTTCATACTACTTAATTTTCTTTATTAGTGGTGCGATCGCGCAAGCAGGTGTCCTCTCTCCCTTAATAGGTGCTTGGTTGCCCAACTTTATTTTTTTGGGAATAGGTCTATTCTTATTGATGCGAGTTGCCAATCGATGAGGGGGATGAGGGGGATGAGGAAGATGAGGGGGATGAGGAAGATGAGGAAGAATAATAATTATTCGCTTACTCCCCCATCTCCCCCTGCTCCCCCTGCTCCCTCATCTCCCCCTGCTCCCTCATCTCCCCCTGCTCCCTCATCTCCCCCTGCTCCCTCATCTCCCCCTGCTCCCTCATCTCCCCCTGCTCCCTCATCTCCCCCTGCTCCCTCATCTCCCCCATCCCTCTTCATCCCCACACTTCAATTACGGATGATAATTTCGACATTCCGGTGCATTTGGGTTTTCCTTACAATATTCTTCAAAAGAGACTTTGGCTGATACCATACCCTCAGCTTTCTGATGAGCAGCTTCTGCTTGAAGTTCTTCTACCTCATCCCAGGCGGCTGCACAGGCTTTAGAATAAGCACCTTGTTCGGTGCAAATAGCCCGAGACTGCTCAATAGCTTTTTGAATTCTTTCCTCCAGTAATAGGGCTTTTGGGGCTTCCACAAAGTCGCTTTTGGTCAAAATGTCGGTAATCGAGATGATGCCCAACAGCTTGCCTTGAATCACAGGCGCTCGATGAATACCAGTGTTAGCAAATAACCGCGCTACATATTCCACACCCAAATCAGGATTGACCACAATGCAGGGCTTGCTCATAATTTCGTAAACCCGTACTTGCTTTGGGTCTTTACCGTAGGCTGTTACCTTATAAACAATATCCGTTTCTGTGACAATGCCATAAGCATCATTTTCATGGCGATGATCCACAACCAGCGCCCGCAATTTTTTTTCCTTCATCAGCCCCACTGCTTCAGCAACAGTCGCCGAACCGCGAATGGTAACTACATCTTTGGTCATGATATCTTCAGCTTTCATCATTGTTGTAGTCTCCTGGTTAATAGTACGGTGCAGCACAGTGCCCTCAGAGGCGTATTGAAGCATTGCAGCACACAGTTTAGTTTGCTAACTAGAAAATAAAAAAGTTGAGCTTTTGTCCAGCTACAACAATAAATTAGACCAGTTGTCAACTCCTGATGTTATCCAATGTGACCGATACCCAAAAAATAAGCATAAATTGCCATAACTTTCTAGAAAATTTCGTCATATCGTTATGATTCCCAGAGCCATTGCACCCCACCCCTTAATCCCCTCCCCGCCAGCGGGGAGGGGAGACGAAGCGTAGCTTTGGCGGGGTGGGGTTCTTCGGGTTTTATAAGTAATTAAGCGGACATGATATCAAAGGACTCCAGCCGCTAAAAAGTAAATTTTTGACTATTACACGTCTATTGGTAATGACTAATAATTGATGGAGAAGTTAGGATGAAATTACTATCCAACTTCAGTTGAGATATTTCCTGTTGAGGAAAGCAAAAGAATTAAACAGCACCGCCTTCAGTTTCGGTCAAGTTTTACCGATTTCGAGTAAATTTCAATTATCAATCCCATGCCAAATCGTCATTATCCTCCCGCCTACTTACGCTATCTCAAAGCCAGGTTATGGAATCTAGGGCGACCTGGTTTTTGGGGCACTGCAATTTTTTTATCTGTAGTCGGGCTAGTAACTTGGGAATACTGGTCAAACCCAGATATTTTCGTTTATAAGCAAAAAAGCCAAGTCGCTTCACAAGAGCCTGCTGATTCCTCGCTGTCAGAAGAAAACAGAGCCATTGCAGCAGATATTGATAACCTGCCAGTTTTATTTAATGACTTTGACCAAGCAACTCTTTCAGTAACGCCAGATAATCCTAAGGACAATACTGAGGCAAAAAATAGCAAAAACTTCTTAGATGATGTAATTAACAAGCAAAAGTCTGCTACTGATACCAAATTAAATCCTGGTTTAGGCGTTAATGGCGACACCTCCCCAGGCGTGAAAAATCCCTTTGTTGTACAAACAGAAAATTTATTGCGGACTGGGACGATTGATAATAATAACCAGTTTTTAGGTCTTAAGACCTTAACTACGGCGTCTGAACCAACAGAGGGGGAAACATCTTCTAGCCGGGGAATTGGATTCACGAATCAAACCAAGAAGAATCAAAATTCTGTCTCCATCAGTCCTCTGCAAGCAGCACTCAACCAATCGACAAACCAGAAATTTTCTAGCTTCAATGGGGCTGCAACTCAGACAAATGCCTTAGACCGAGCCTCTGAGCCAGGAACAACGTTAATGCCACCCATTAACAGCTTACCCAGTCAGAATTCTCTACCAAGTACTGGGTTAACTACTGGGACAGGCTACACGTCAACGGGTACGAACTTGCAGCAAAATCCCTACAGTAATTTAAATAACGGTCAGGTAGTGCCTAGTAATGGGTTAAATACTGGGACAGGCTACACATCAACGGGTACGAACTTGCAGCAAAGTCCCTACAGTAATTTAAATAGTGGTCAGGTAGTGCCTAATTTAGCACCAGTGACACCCCCAGCCACCTCTGCTGCACCATATAATATTGCACCTTACTCTAGCCAGATTCCAAGTCAAGGCGTTGTCTCCCCCACAAACCCTGCGGGATATGGGAATTATGGGTTGCAACAACCGACGCAACCATCACAATCTAATTATGGGAATTATGGGTTGCAGCAACCGACGCAACCACCACAATCTAATTATGTGTTGCAGCAACCAACACAGTCTAATTCCTTATATCTTCGCCAGATTCGAGACAGGTATAGAGGTTCAAACCAAAGGTGATTTTAAGCACCTTGGCTGGATAAAGTCTAGCTAAGGTGTTTGTGGGCTATTTGGAATAATCGGAACTTCTGGTGTTTCGGGTTGTTGCTGTTGTCGTTGTAAATATTTACTCAAGACATAAGCCATATCTCCACGGGTAACGGGTTTTAATGGAGAAATATTGCCTTGAGCATCTGTATTGAGAAATCCTTCAGTAGCTACTGTAGCGATCGCTTTTCTAGCCCAAGTTGGGATAGACTTTTCATCTGGATATGAAGCCAGAATATCATTCACAGCCTCATCGGGAAACTGAAATACACCATAAGCCTGGGCGAAAATAGCAAGAGCTTCAGCCCTTGTCACCTTTTGGTTAGGGAAGAATTCATTGCCCCGATAGCCTTTCATGATGTCAGTTTTTAAGACTGTCTGTATATCATTAAATGCCCAATGAGAACGAGGAACATCTGGAATAGCTAAATTTTCTTTGCTAACAGCTTGTCTTTTATTTAGCCCAAATGCTTTTACCATAATTGACGCTAATTCAGCCCTACTGAGTAACTTTTCTGGATAAAACTTGCCATCAGAAAAGTTTGTCATCCATTTGACAGCAGTTACCTGTTGAATGGAATCAGATGGGACTCCAGAAGTATTTTCTGGCACTGGAACCTGAGCAATTGCTGGTAAGTTTTGTAGTAGTGCCACTAAAGATAGAGTAATTGAAAGTTGACGCATCACCATAATCACTTTTAGCTGCTAACGTGAATTTCAAAAACTACGTTACTGAGGTTAACGCAAAATTTGGTGTTTTTAATAACCTGTAACTCAGCTAGTGACGAATTTAGGCTGGGCAATGTTGCTCTAGCTACGGTGTGGCTATAAATTTTAAAAATTAGGACTGTGTTCACCATCCCAGCACTTCCCATCATTCCAGATTCTACCAGTGTGTTCACATTCTGATTTATCGTAAATCCAAGGAATTGAAGTAGGGTAATAGGAGCTAGATGTGGGAGTAACTGAAGACAATGCAAAAGAAAATATAGTGTAGCTACAAGTCGATAGAATGATTAGAAATCCTATAAGGAACAAGATATTGGCAGGAGTCCAAAAAGGATATAAACCTTTTTCAGAGCGTAAACGCACTTTAGAGCGACGTTCTAAACCTCCTAGCAACACCAGATAAAACCTTAATCCGGGAATTGGTACTGAAACTCTTATGTCTAAAGAATGACGTGTCCTAGCACGAGAGGCCAAACCCCTCTTTATCGCTTCTAATTGCTCCACCGTGAAGGTATTTGCTACTTTCGGGTCAATCTCAGCGAAAAGTTGCTCAAAAGTAGGCTCAGTGTAGTGGGGCTTTTTCATTAATATAGTATAGTAATATACCTTAATTTTACATTATTCATCTGCTTTGTTCCGGACACTATGATGTTTTATTTTTTGTCAGTCCCTAATCAAGGAAGTAGAAATTAGCAAAAACTTGTTTTTTACCTTTCATCTTTTGACGTTATCTGCCCACTACTATGGACTATAGTCAGTTTTTCAGGAGTTTTGGCAATGACCGCAGCAGCAGATCCCGTAAAGTTGATGAAGCAAGAAGTTGGCAAAGCCGCCGCCGCCTTAGTAAAGTCGGGTTCTATTGTGGGGTTGGGTACGGGGTCAACAACAGCATATACGATTCAGTTTTTGGGCGATCGCCTCAAGTCTGGTGAACTTCAAGATATCATTGGTATACCTACCTCATTTCAGTCAGAAGTACTGGCGAAGCAATACGGTGTACCTCTGGCCACGTTGGATGCTATTGACCACATCGATATTGCCATTGATGGCGCAGATGAAGTCGATCCGCAGAAGAATTTGATTAAAGGCGGTGGTGCAGCACATACCCGCGAAAAAGTCGTTGACTACCTGGCAGAACAGTTCATCGTCGTGGTAGATAGTGGTAAGTTAGTAGACCGCTTGGGTTCTACTTTCGCTGTGCCCGTGGAAGTGATTCCAATGGCAATTACTCCTGTGACTAATGCCATCAAAAAACTCGGTGGCAAACCAGAACTCCGCATGGGTGTAAAAAAAGCTGGGCCAGTAATCACCGATCAAGGTAACTTTGTTTTAGATGTCAGATTTGACTCTATTGAAGATCCAGCCGGTCTAGAAAAGACATTGAATAACATTCCCGGCGTTCTGGAAAATGGTATTTTCGTTAACTGTGTCGATTTAGTTTTGATTGGTGAAGTCAAAGATGGTCAGCCATTAGTGCGGCAACTGTAAGAGTTCTAGATTTTGGATTTTAGATGCCTCTGAAATCTAAAATCCAAAATTAAGCAATAGACATCTGGTGAAATTAATTATTAAATTCTGTCCCCGCATCACCAAAAGCCACATTGCAACCATAGATAAGTAAGTTCCAAAGATTATCGCTTTTGGCAGAGGCTGAAAATATCTTTTGCCATAGTTGCAGTTGCTGGCTGTATTCGTCGAGGGTATCAAGTTCTAAATGGGTGTTGCCCAATTGCAAGTAACCTGGGGCACCGTGGCACACAATATGAATATTAGTCAAATTTGTGCGATGTCTAGCGACAAGCCGCTGCGCGATTCTATGTACTTACTAAGTAAGCTGATATGCGTCTAAATTATATAAATATATAAACATTCTTTATAATCGTTGAGGGTTGACGGTTGACAGTTGACGGTTATCGGTCATCAGTCAACGGTCAACAGTCATCAGGTAAATGTACAAGTTAAATGCATAACAGCTTATTTTCCCTTAAGTTGCTATCATACAGCAATTTGACGCTTTTTTGACATCTACCCGTTAGGGTCGAGGTGTGCATTACTACATCACCCCTCCCATCCGAAACCGTGCGTGCCCTTGCCTCTTTTTCAATTCCTATTTTTTTGAAAACCCCGGCGTCTGCGGCCATTTTCCAACAAGGGTTTTCGCAACGGTACTACCTCAGCTTCGCTACTCTCGCGTGCGACCCGAATCAGCAACCCAGCAGCTATTAAGCTAGCAATCATGGAATTACCACCATAACTAAACATGGGCAAAGGTAAGCCAGTAGTCGGTAGAGAACCTGTAGCAACACCAATATGAAGCAATGATTGTCCTACCATCAAAATCGTCACGCCGATCGCCACCAATCGATGTACTGTATTTTTAGCCTTCAGCGCCACGATTAATCCAAGAGTGGCAAATGTAGCTAAAAGTGCCAACAATACCATACTGCCAACAAAGCCAAACTCTTCAGCGAACACCGCAAAAATAAAATCAGTATCCTGAATGGGTAAATAAAACAGCTTTTGTTGAGAAAGCCCAAATCCAGCTCCCCAAGTTTTACCAGAACCCACAGCTAGTAGACTTTGCACCAACTGGTAGCCATCTCCTGTCGCATCTGCCCACGGATCGAGGAATGACATCACCCGCTTACGCTGATACTCTTTGATGCTAATACTGAGTAGTGCCAACATCACTCCGCCAATTGCTGTTCCTCCCAGGTACTTGTAAGGTAAACCAGCTGCTAAAGCAATTAGCCAAATAGTCATACCGCAAAGTGCTGTTGTACTCAAGTTAGGTTGAGCAAGAATTCCTAAAAGTACCAGACCGAAAATACCCAACCAAGCCAAGCGAACCCGCCAACTGATTCGTTCCCACTGACCAAAAAGCCGCGCACTTTGCAGCACCAAAAAAGGTTTAATTAATTCTGAGGGTTGAATCGGAATAGGCCCGATCGCAATCCAACGCGCTGCGTCAAAAGCCTTTTTTCCCAATCCTGGGATCAGTGTAATGAAAATTAACGTCAAAAACAGTAATAAAAACCAATGGGATACTCCCAAAATTTTCTGCAATGACGAATTAACAATAATATTGAATCCGATTAAGGAAACTAAGACCCAAAGCAGTTGACGCTTAAAGTAGTACAACCCATCATGATGATTGCCATCAGCGACAGGATAGGATGCTGAAAATAGCATGATCAAGCCGACGAACAGCCAAATCAACGTTAACCAGCGCAATAGCCGCGCTTCTAATGCCCAGTTGGAGACTGAACTATCAAAAATTGGAATCAGGCGGCGTAGATTCACGATCAGTACAGGTAAAAAGTTAGAAATTAGGAGTTAGAAATAAAACTCATAAATCATAACTTATAACTCATAAGTAGACTTTACAACCATAAATCTTACACTTGTTAACTTCAATACACCGCTCGCTCAATATTTTTGACAAAGCTCGCTATGCCAACCGTACCTCTACGAGGAAGCAAACTACGAGTAGCGTCTTGTAGAGCAGGCATTACTACTCCACAAACAAAAAGTAGTATTTTATACTTAGTAAATTATTGTAAATGACTTAATTCAGGATTGCTATAGTTAAGAGCGATCACATTTGCTTGTTGAGCGACAGCATTTGCTTGTTGAGCGACAGCATTTGCTTGTTGAGCGACAGCATTTGCTTGTTGAGCGATCGCATTTGCTTGTTGAGCGACAGCATTTGCTTGTTGAACGTGAGTTCGACGGAACTAAAAAATAGCAGGAGGCAGTGCAGGTAAGTCTTTTGGGTAAATATCGATCGATGGTTTTTTGGGCAAATAGGTATAGGCAACCAAACCAGCTATCAAGTTAACCAAA
>NZ_JAIVFQ010000027.1 GCF_020829495.1 Nostoc favosum CHAB5714
ACGACCACCCGAATTCAATAAACGACCACCCGAATTCAATAAACGACCACCCGAATTCAATAAACGACCACCCGAATTCAATAAACGACCACCCGAATTCAATAAACGACCACCCGAATTCAATAAATGACCACCCGAATTCAATAAACGACCACCCGAATTCAATATATTTATTGCATAAATTCTCAAAACCTCACCCCAAACCTGATTTACTAAGGTTTTAGCTTTAGTTTTACCCCACCCTAACCATCACTGCGATTAAGTAGGTAATCTTTGGGATTTAAGAAGAAATTCGACTTGTGTGTACACGGTAGCCGCTTGCGGGGAAAAGACTAAGAATTATTACAAGAGGTTCAGCTATTCTTGAGATAGCCACTCTTTTCTTTTTACTCGATATTACATTTAAATTTATTAAGAAAAGTTAATGAAAGCTGGACAAATTGATACAGAAGTGGCAAGGCTAGAAGCCCTCCGTCAGTATCAAATTCTTGACACCGAACCGGAAGAAGCTTACGACAATCTTGCTCAGTTAGCAGCATTTATTTGTGGTACGCCCATATCCTTGGTAAATTTCATTGATGAAAACCGTCAATGGTTTAAGGCAAAAGTAGGTTTAAATGTATCAGAAATGCCCCGGTATATTGGGCTATCCTACCTTTGCCAAGAGCGGCGTAATGTCGTAGTGGTTCCTGATACCCTAGCTGATGAAAAATTAGCAAATAATGCGGTAGTAACTGGCTATCCCCATGTGCGGTTTTATGCAGGTGTACCCCTAATTACCCCGCAAGGAGATATGCTGGGAACTCTGTGTGTAATTGACCAAGTTCCACGGGAATTGAACCAAAAACAAGTAGAGGCGCTTGTGGCTTTGAGCCGCTTGGTAATCGACCAATTAGAACTCAGGCGTCATGTAAGTGAGGTATCTCAAGTTACCGAGAAGCTCGTGGCGTATGAGCAAGCTGCACACGCCGAGTCAGAATTGGCCAGAATCCGCATTGCTAATTTGCTCGAAAGCATCACTGATGCGTTTTTTGCCTTAGATAAAAAGTGGCGATTCACCTACATTAATGGTCAAGCAGAATTACTGTTGCAAAAAACCCAGAGTGAATTATTAGGTCAAAGCATCTGGGAGGTATTTCCAGAACTCATAGACACAACATTTCATTGTGAGTATCACAGAGCAATATTAGAACAGGTGAGTGTGGAATTTGAGGAGTTTTATCAGCCACTAAACTGCTGGCTTCAAGTCCACGCTTATCCTGCAAAAGACGGCTTGTCTGTATATTTTCAAGACATTACTGAACGACGGCGAACAGCAGAAGCACTACGAGAGAGTGAAGAACGCTGGCAATTAGCATTACATGGTAATAATGATGGTATTTGGGACTGGAACCTTAAAACTAATGAAGTGTTCTTCTCAACTCGGTGGAAGGAAATGCTCGGTTATAAAGACCACGAAGTTTCCAACGGTTGGAATGAATGGACAAAACTAATCCACCCGGATGAGCGAGATTGGGTACTTCAAGCTTTCCAAGACCACTTTGCCAAGAAAATACCGTTTTACGTCTGTGAATATCGAGTCCAATGCCAAGACGGCAGCTATAAATGGATTCTAGATCGAGGACAGGCACTTTGGGACGCATCGGGTGATATAGTGCGGATGGTAGGTTCCTATACTGATATCACAGATCGCAAGCAGGCAGATGAGGAATTAAAGCGGCAGAATTTGCGATCGCAATTATTTGCTGAAATCACTCTGAAAATTCGAGAATCTTTACAAATAGACGAAATCCTCCAAACCACAGTTACTGAAGTACAAAAACTACTACAAGCTGACCGAGTTTTAATTTTTCAACTAGAGTCTGATGGTTCGGGAACAGTAGTGCAAGAGGCGGTGCTACCTGGTTGGCCGGTAATTTTGGGAAGAAATATTTTTGACCCATGCTTTAAGGAAGAATACATAGAAAGATATCGCCAAGGAAGAGTCAGTGCCATTGAAGACGTTGAAACCGCTCACATTCAACCATGCCATCGAGAATTTCTTCAGCAGTTTGCTATCAAGGCTAACCTTGTAGTGCCAATTCTCGTTAGGGACAGCATTTGGGGCTTGTTGCTGGCTCATCAGTGTGCTGCACCTCGACGGTGGAATAACTTTGAGACGGAGTTGTTAAAGCAATTAGCTAACCAAATTGGGATTGCTTTATCTCAAGCGCAACTATTAGAAAAAGAAACCCAGCAAAGTCAGGAACTCGCTCGTTCTAATGCAGAATTGGAACAGTTTGCCTACGTAGCTTCCCATGACTTGCAAGAGCCATTGCGGATGGTAACGAGTTATTTACAACTACTAGAGCGAAGATACAAAAATCAACTAGATGCTAATGCCGATCAGTTTATCAACTACGCAGTAGATGGGGCCCGGCGGATGCAGACCCTAATCAATGATTTGTTAAATTATTCTCGCGTCAGCACCCGTGGACAGCCCTTTATGCGAGTAAATTGTAGCGTTGTCTTAGAACAGGCGATCGCTAATCTGCAAATTGCGATCGCTGACAGTAAAGCAATTATCACTCACGATCCTCTACCTGAAGTAATGGCTGATGCTACCCAATTGATACAAGTATTTCAAAACCTGATTGGCAATGCGATCAAATTTTGCCGTCATCAGCAGCCACAAATTCACATCGGCGTAGCGAAGCCAAATGCAAATCCAGACGGGGAAAGTTTAAATGTTATCCCGTCGGTAGATGAATGGTTGTTCTGGGTACGCGATAATGGTATTGGTTTGGAATCCCAGTATGCTGAACGTATTTTTATAATTTTTCAGCGATTGCACGGTAGAGATAAGTATCCGGGTACTGGAATTGGTCTGGCAATTTGTAAAAAAATTATAGAACGCCACGGCGGCCGGATCTGGGTTGAGTCGAAACTGGGTGAAGGCTCGACTTTCTACTTCACAATTCCAGATAGAGCAGGTAAGCAATCGTGGGCATCATAACACCGATTATGCCTATTGAGGTTTTGTTAGTAGAGGATAATCCTGGCGATGCCCAACTCACACGCATCGCTCTGGAAGATAGCAAAATTTCGATTCACTTGAATGTGGTCGAAGATGGGGTGGAGGCAATGGCATTCTTGCGAAAGCAGGACAAATACGTTAAAGTAGCCCATCCAGATATTGTGTTGCTCGATTTAAATCTCCCCAGAAAAGATGGGCGGGAAGTACTGGCAGAAATTAAAGGAGATGAAAACCTCAGACGAATTCCTGTAGTAATTTTGACGACTTCCCAAGCTGAAGAAGACATCCTCAAAGCCTATAATTTATGTGCAAACTGTTATATAACTAAGCCAGTAGATTTCGATCAATTCGTTAAAATTGTACAATCAATAGAAAATTTTTGGTTTGCGATCGTAAAACTGCCACCGGAGTAGTGGAAATGGCAGGTAAAAATATTAAAGTCTTATTAGTAGAAGATAACCCTGGCGATGTCTTCTTATTACAAGAGTTTTTAAAGGAAGTTACTACAGTTGTAGTTGATTTAATGCCCGTTGAGAGACTTTCGGAAGCACTCAACTACTTAGCTAAAGAACTTTTTGATGTAATTTTGTTAGACCTCTCGCTGCCAGATAGCCAGGGACTAGAAACCTTTGTCATCGCTCACCATCAAGCAAAAGCCACTCCGATAATTGTGCTAACGGGTATAAATGATGAAACCCTCCCAATTAGAGCAATGCAAGAAGGGGCGCAAGATTATTTGGTCAAAGGGCAAGTAACTGGCGACTTGCTGGTGCGCTCCATGCGTTATGCCATCGAACGGCAACGGGCAGACAACGCACTGCGACAGAGCGAGGAACGATTTCGGGTAGCCTTGAAAAACTCTCCCATCTTCGTCTACAACCAAGATTGCGAGTTACGGTACACCTGGGTTTACAATCCCTCCAATGGATTGACTGTTGAAGAAATGTTGGGCAAACAAGACTTGGATATTATCCCAGTTGAAGATGCTCAACGTCTCACCACAATTAAACGTGGAGTATTAACCACTGGCATAGGAACGCGAGAGGAAGTATCAATAACAATCAAAGATACAACTCGATATTACGATTTGACAGTTGAGCCATTGCGGAATGAGTCGCAAGAAGTTGTTGGCGTCACATGCGCCAGTATTGATATTAGCGAACGACAAGCCGCACTACGCGAACAGCAAGCTGCGCTACGCGATCGCAAATTGGCAGAAGAAAAAATCCGCGAACAAGCAGCATTACTTGATGTCACCACAGATGCCATTTGCCTGCGAGATTTAAACAATGAAATTATCTTCTGGAACAAAGGCGCAGAAACACTTTACGGTTGGAAAGCTACAGAGGCTTGGGGCCAAAATGCTAGTGAGCTTTTGTATGACGAATTTTCACCAGAAATCGAAGCAGCTCTTTTACAAGTTGTTAGTAAAGGAAAGTGGCAGGGAGAGTTAACTAAACTTACCAAAACTGACAAGGAAATCCTTGTTGCTAGTCGCTGGAGTCTGGTGTGCGATGAACAAGGGAAACCCAAATCAATTCTCACCGTTGACACAGATATTACCGAGAAAAAACACCTAGAAGCCCAATTGTTTCGCGCCCAACGCCTGGAAAGTATTGGCACTTTAGCTAGCGGCATTGCTCACGACCTCAACAATATCCTGACACCGATTTTGGCAGGAGCGCAATTGTTACCACTCAAATTTCCTAATGCAGATGAGCGAACTCGCCATCTACTAGAAATTTTGGAAATTAACGCTAGACGCGGTGCTGATTTAGTCAAACAGGTGCTGTCCTTTGCGCGGGGTGTAGAAGGGAAGCGCATCACTTTGCAACTCAGACATCTGATTGTGGAACTAGCCAAGATTCTCAAAGAGACATTTCCCAAATCTATAGAAATCAGCACTGATGTACCGCAGGATTTGTGGATGGTTTCTGGAGATAGCACACAACTGCATCAAGTGCTGATGAACCTCTGCGTTAACGCCCGCGATGCTATGGGCAATGGCGGTAGTTTGACTATCTCTGCTGAGAATTTGCTGATTGACGAAAATTATGCTCGCATGAACCTGGAAGCCAAAGAGGGGCCTTACACAGTGATTACTGTCTCCGATACTGGAACTGGGATTCCTAGAGAAATCTTAGATAGAATTTTCGAGCCATTCTTTACCACAAAAGATGTGGGGCAAGGAACAGGGTTAGGACTTTCCACCGTGCTGGGGATAGTTAAAAGCCACGGAGGTTTTGTGGACGTGTATAGCGAACCAGGAAGTGGGACTAGCTTTAAGGTTTACTTGCCAGCAGTGGGGGGAATGGAAACATTTACTCCAGAAGAATTGCCACCACAGACAGGACATGGAGAATTGATTTTAGTTGTGGATGATGAAACTGCCATTCAAGAGATTACGAGAACATCACTAGAAGCTCACAACTATAAAACCCTAATTGCCAGTGATGGCATTGAGGCGATCGCGCTGTACGCTAAAAATAGGGACAAAATTAGTGCTGTACTAATGGATATTATGCTGCCCTCGCTAGATGGTTTAACAGCCATCCGTACCCTACGAAAAATCAACCCCCACGTCAGAATTATTGCCAGCAGTGGACTTATGTCTGACAATAAGCTCAGTGCAGTAGCTGCTATTGGTGTCAATACGTTTTTGTCGAAGCCTTATACTGTTAACGAATTATTGCTTTCTTTACATAAAGTACTATCGTAACTCAATTAATTACGTAAATATACTGTCATTTGTAAGTACAATAGGCTGCTTTATTGATGTGGGTGCAAATTGCTTGGATTTGATATGATTGAGCATCGCATCGGTTAAGGCACTTCTCTTACCGATACTGGGAACTAGGTACTGGGGACTGGGAAGAGTTTTCCTAACCCAATGCCCAATGCCCAATGCCCAATGCCCCATGCCCAATTCCTTATACTATGCCTCGGTTTCTTAGGTTAATCATCAATATAGTAGTCTTAAGTGCATTGTTACTTATATCACAGCAAGTTTGGGCGCAAGTTTGGCGTCCGGTTCGCGGTGGTATCCCTTTCGGTATCAGTGGTATGGCTTTGATAGAGCAACAAAGCAATACGCTAGATTTTCTGATTGCCCATGACAACAAACAAAAAAACCAAGGTCGTTTAGCAATCATCAGCATTAAGAGTAAAAACCAACCTGAATATTTCCCATTAAGCTGGCCAAATAACATAGAATTGCCCATCGACTTAGAAGCTTTAACATCTGTTCCAGAAAAAACAAAGTTCTCTTTTATCGCTTTAAGCAGTTCTGGAAAAGCTTATTACATTAGGTTAGAGCCTGCCAATAAGACCATCTCTATTATCAAGGAATTCAATTTACCAGGAATTATTCAAGGAAATAATTTTGAATCATTTGGATTGCAAAATATAGACGGCAAATTAGTTGCTATCTGGGGACATAGAGGTGAAGGAGAACAACCAGCAACTATTTTTTGGGGAATGTTTGACTTAGCTAAATATCAAATTACTCTCGCAGGTTATGCCAATCTAAAAGTACCGTTTCCATCTGGCAAAGTTCGTCATATTTCAGATATTAAGGTAGACCCCGTAGGAATTGTATATATCACCTCAGCAAGTGATGCTGGAGATGATGGCCCATTTCAGTCAGCTGTGTATGTCGCTGGTTACCTGGGATTGCGTGGTAACAAAATTGCATGGCGGCAAAATCCTCAACTTGTTCCCCTCTACCGCTCTAATTACCACAAAATTGAAGGTATGGAACTTATTTCCGGTGCAGAAGGCGGTGTGATTGTTGGTACAGATGATGAGAATTTGGGTTCCTATATATACATTGTGGGTGGAAGTAGCTGAACTATCTCCAATGATTATGAGAATAGGCGGACATTCTGTCTGCCTAACCACTTTTAACTTGTTGAGGGTGCGATCGCACTTCTAAATTTAAATAAAATTAGTTTTATAAAATTAATGTTTCGAGCTATCTTCATTCCCCACAGCGTTTCCAGTTTCAAATTCCGAATGGAATTTATCAGGAGTCATACCTTCAAGCAACTCATCAAGGGTATACTTTTTTCTTTTTTGTGGTGTAATTATAATATTATTACCTTCCACACTAAGGTCTATAGCTGTCCCTTCCGTTACATGTGCTTGTTCAGCTACCGCTCTTGGAATCCGAATAGCTAAACTATTTCCCCATTTAGCAACAACTGCGGTCATAGCTATCTCCAAAAATTTTGTTAGCGATCTACACGCCCGAACTTTAGATTTTTGGAGTGAAACACTTTTAAAAATTTTTCTAAAGTATATGCATTGAAGATACATGTTTGATTAGCGGCTGTCAACGTCCCCTTGTAGCTTTATTTGCGATCGCCTAGCAACTTCCTTAAGGAGTATCAAGGGTTACAGTGCGATCGCAACTTGGTTTAGGTTGACCATTATCTTATCGATAACGCCCACTCATTAATTACCCCTACACATTAAATCTGAACAACATTACATCCCCTTCCTGCACAACATACTCTTTCCCTTCACTGCGAACCAACCCTTTCTCCTTGGCAGCATTCATCGAACCTGTTGTTACCAAATCTTTATAAGCGACAGTTTCGGCGCGAATAAATCCCCGCTCAAAATCACTGTGAATTACACCGGCAGCTTGAGGTGCAGACATTCCAGCATTAATTGTCCAAGCGCGGGTTTCTTTGGGGCCACAAGTGAAATATGTCCGCAAGCCTAGAAGCATATAAGTTGCCCGAATCAGTGATTTCAAACCGCCTTCTTCCACACCTAAAGACGCGAGGAAATCTGCTTTATCTTCCTCTGGTAATTCCACTAATTCAGCTTCAACTTGAGCCGAAACTATCACAACTTGGGCATTTTCAGTTGCTGCAATTTGCCGCACTGTTTCGACAAAATGATTACCAGTCGCCAATTCATCCTCAGATACATTCGCGGCGTAGATAATCGGTTTATAAGTGAGCAGTTCTAATCCTTTAATAATTTCTGTTTCTTCTTCATTCAAGCTTACCTGACGCACCGATTTACCTTCATTTAAAGCCGCAGCTAATTTTTCTAAGACTGTGATTTCAAACTGTGCATCTTTGCTGGTACGAGCTTGTTTGCGAGTGCGGTCAATTCGCCGCTCAATTTGTGCTAAATCTGATAAACCCAGTTCTATATTAATGATTTCAATATCTCGTGCTGGGTCAACAGAACCAGCAACGTGGATAATATCGTCATTTTCAAAACAACGTACCACATGGACGATCGCATCAACTTCCCGGATGTGGGACAGGAATTGATTTCCTAATCCCTCACCCTGACTTGCACCTTTAACTAAACCGGCAATATCTACAAATTCAACCCGCGCCGGGATAGTTTGTGCCGAACTGGCAATCTTAGCAAGAACATTTAACCGTTCATCCGGTACTGCGACAACGCCGACATTCGGTTCAATCGTGCAAAAAGGGAAGTTAGCTGCTTCAGCTTTGGCATTAGCAACTACAGCATTAAATAAAGTAGATTTTCCGACGTTGGGAAGTCCGACAATTCCGGCTCTTAGCATTTTGGATTTTAGATTTGAGATTTTGGATTACATTACCAAGTTAATCTAAACAGGTTCCGGTATGGTTTGAGGAATCGGCCCTGGAACCGTCTGAGGAATGGGAGCAGGTACTGGTTCTGGTAC
Source organism: Nostoc favosum CHAB5714 (assembly GCF_020829495.1). Lineage (GTDB taxonomy): Bacteria > Cyanobacteriota > Cyanobacteriia > Cyanobacteriales > Nostocaceae > Nostoc > Nostoc favosum. The sequence continues at coordinate 8,697 of NZ_JAIVFQ010000027.1, forward strand.
AGGCCCCGGTAACGGTTGAGGAATCGCTGGCCCTGGTACAGGTTCGGGACTAGGTAGCGGATTCGGCTCAGGATTGGGACTAGGTAGTGGACTTGGGCCAGGAGTAGGAATTTGTGGTTCGGGTATAGAAATCGCTGTGGGATTAATCATGGTAAATCTAAATTAAATTATTCAACCTTCCCACGCTAGATGACAACCTCATCTGTTGACATCTCCCCAAATAGCTATACCCACGAACACATCCTTTAATAATCTACCCCTCTTCTCATTCTCTGCGTCCCTCCGCGCTTCCCTTTGCGCCCCTCTGCGTTTAAAATCCAACCTCAATCCGCCACCATTTGTACTAAACTACTCCCCCTCCACCTTTTCTACCACCTCTGGCACTGGATCATAACCACCTGGATGAAACGGATGACAGCGCAAAATCCGCCGAGTTGCCATCCACCCACCACGCAACACTCCAAATCGTTCAATAGCTTCAATAGCATACATCGAACAAGTTGGTTGAAAGCGACAAGTTGGGAGAAACAACGGCGAGATAAACATTCGGTAGCCCCGAATCAGCCAAATAAATAATAATTTCATTGCAGCTACCCAAATCTTATAAATTAGTAACAGGGGTAAAAATTTTCATTTTGTTGCATCTTTGTTAATTACATTTTCTGACTTCACCTCAATTCCGGTTTTATGGCTGCAAATTGCGATAGCTGCAATTTGGGTGTTACTCATCCTCCTGATTGCATGGGTGGTAAACCGCTTTGCCGACAAGCCAGAAATCGTGCGGAAGATAGTTCATATTGGCACTGGTAATGTGATTTTAATCGCTTGGTGGCTAGATATTCCCGCAAGCGTAGGGATTACAGCTTCTATTTTAGCGAGTGCAATCACCTTATTATCCTACCGATTGCCCATTCTTCCTGGTATTAATAGCGTTGGACGCCAAAGTTTAGGGACGTTTTTTTACTCTGTCAGTTTCGGTATTTTAGTTGCCTGGTTCTGGTACTTGCAACAACCCCAGTACGCAGCATTAGGAATTTTGATCATGACTTGGGGAGATGGACTAGCAGCCTTAATTGGGCAACGCTTTGGGAAACATAAGTATAAAGTTTTTGGGACAGAAAAAAGTTGGGAAGGCTCCCTAACTATGATGATCGTTAGCTATGTCGTCAGTAGTTTGATTTTAGTTGGAACTCAAGGAAACAGTTGGCAAACTTGGGCAGTATCACTGTTAGTAGCAGTTATCGCTACGGCTTTAGAAGCTGTTTCATTTTTGGGTATTGACAATTTGACAGTTCCCTTGGGCAGTGCAGCCCTTGCTTTCTTTTTATGTCAGTTAGTTTTGAGTTAGTAATTGCCTTGAGTACTATTCCTAACGCTCTTTTATTACTCTGAAAAAATAAAATATTTGTAGGTTGGGTTGAACAAAGTGAAACCCAACAGAATCAAGGATTCTTGGTGTTGGGTTTCGTGACTCAACCCAACCTACCCCTAGATTTATAAAAACTAATAGACAACAAAGGTTTCTGATTTTTATCTCGTGAGAGTCATAGAAGAGTGCTAATTGAGCAAATAAAAGACAGTGCCAAAAATTCATCGTTAGTTAATAAATATTGTGCTTCTCAGTTGAGTCCAATACGGGTAGGTAAGTTTATAGAAAGGACTTTAGTCCTTATTTTATAAGCACTAAAGTCCTTACTACAAACACTCAAAACTAACTTAGACATGTACTAGGTGCGAAACTGATTTACTGGTTTAGCAGTCCGATCGCCATTTCAAGGTGCATCTTAGCCTTGTGCAAGTTAAGCAGGCTCTCTTGGTCGTATCTGTCAGGGTAGCTCATAGCCTTTCCCTCCATTGTTACCTTAATCAGGGCTGCTTGCTCATCTGTGGGTGAATTCATCTCATCTACCACACCTTCAAGGAATTGAATAACGCTAAAGCCTGGTGACTTCAACCCTCTTCCCTGCCTTATTTGAGCGAGTGCTATCTGTGGGAATGCCATCAAGGTAACAATCCAACTGGTCTTGTACCCTCCGTTCCCAGTAGGCTTCAATCCGTAACGCCTACACAAGTCTCTCAACTCAGCAATGGTTTTGATTTCGAGTTCTGACCTTGTGAACATAAAATAGAGTTACCCATTTGTAAAAGTGGTATCGGTGAGTTACAAGTTTTCCAGGCAAGTACTCACCGATTAATAACTCTATTCCGTTGTTAACATCGACTTCAAGCTATATTTACGTTTATACATAAATGGCTAAAGCTAAGGGTAAACCTGAAAATTTTGGAAACCAACCAAGCAAGGAATTAACCGAACAATTAAACTTTCGAGTCACCAAGGAAATGAAGGAAGAGGTAAAGGCTAAGGACGACCCTCCTGAGTTCTGTCGCCAAGCTATCCAAAAAGCACTGAATGAAGATAGGGAGAAGTAGTTAAAAGTTATTGTTTTCGTATCGGCTCAATCAATAAAAAATAAATCTTTTTGAATATATTCAATATCACCCATTACTTAAAAATTGAGCCGAGTCCATTACCGCGATCGCTCCAAAATCCAATCGAGTAAAATCGGATTGACTAACTCCGGCGCTTCATCCTGCGGACAATGCCCTACTCCTTCTAAAGGAATAAACTTTTCTACTTGCGGAAAGTTAGCTAATTCTCTCCCTAACTTAATTGGTTCCCACGGATCAGCCGTTCCCCACAAGATAATCGCAGGACATGCTAACAGTGGTAAAAGGTCTTCAGGTAGTGGCCCTGTGGAATAAGAAGTAAAAGCAAGGAAAACAGCGACAGCCCCCGGATCGCTTGCTGGTGAAGTGAGAATATCTACCAACTCATCTGTCACCATCTCAGCATTCGCATAAGCTTGCAGTAGAATTTTCCGCACCGTTTTCGGTTTGGCGAGTTGATTGAAAAAGAAATCGCCAACTGGTTTAATAGATAACAGACGTTGTAGCACAGGCGCTCCGAAACGACGAGATAAAGGTAAAGTTACCCGTTTGCGATCGTGCAACAGCCGTAAAGAACAGTTGAGCAAAGCAACTCCCAAGGCAATATCTGGGTTGCTTACTGCTGCTTGCATGGCTACAATACAGCCAATAGAATTTCCGACTAAAAAAGCTGGCTCACCCACTACTTCGCGGCAAAAATCTGCCACTTGCTGTCCCCAAGTTTCTAGTGTATAGGCAATTTTTTCACCAGGTTGAGGTTTTGCGGAAGCACCAAAACCAATCAAATCGATCGCATAAACACGGCAACTTTGTGCTAACACAGGAATATTCTTTTGCCAATGCCACCAAGAAGCGCCAAATCCATGCACAAGGACAACAGCTGGCCCAGTGCTTCCTTGGGTTTGATAGCAGATAGGAAAATCTTGCCAAATCCAGGTTTTTGTAGAGGTAAGTGCTGTTTTTGAACTTGAGGTTGTCATGGTAAATTTGATGATAGAAGGGTAAAAGCCTTTCAGCAGCAAGACGCAAATAAAATTGTTTTAGATTTGAATAAAATTTATCAGATTTTCAAACTAAATCCTTTGCTCTAGTGATAGCTTAGACAGACACCACGAAAACTTCTAGGCTGATAGTTTTATCCAGCATAGAGAGTTTCCGTCTTGTTGATAGAGGTAATTTACTCACAATTTAGATTATGTCAGTATTAGAAATCATAACTTCTATAATGTGAGTAATATTTTCGCTATTTTTTAGATGTGAGTGAATTAGGATCACTGCTAGATTCAGTAGTTTCACAATTTACGATCGCAAATTTGGTATATAACATTGTCGAATATGAGGCATCGGCTAAGGGGTGGTTTGCAACTGGAAACTGACGCTGAATTTAACAATATTTTTCTTGTTCCTAGTTCTGCGAGCCAGAAATCATGAATCTACTAGAAACAATCGATACTCCCGTTGGGAGCTATGCACCCGATTTTGAACTGCCAGGAATTGATGATCAAGTACACCATCTCAGGCGTTATCTTGAGAAGTTCCAAGCAGTGGGCGTTATTTCCATGTGTAACCACTGTCCTTATGTAGAGTGGTACATAGACAGGTTAAAAAACATTCAAACCAAATTTGCCCCGAAAGGCTTCACATTAATTGGTATGAATGGTAGTGATGGTAATCACGGCACTAGGACAAGCTTTGAAAATATGAAAGCTTTTGCCCAGCGTCAGGATTTGAACTTTCCTTACCTGTGGGACTCGACGCAAGATGTAACCCGGAGTTTTGGTGCTACAAAAACACCAATGGCATTTTTAATAGATAGTAATGGTATAGTACGATACAAAGGTAAAATTGACGATCATCCCCAAGATCCATTATCGGTGGGAGAGGATTATTTGAGAACTGCGATCGCTTCTCTGTTTCTTGGTCAAGAAATAGATATACCAGAAACAGAACCAATAGGTACTACATTGATTTGGCGTAACTAGACATAGATAGTCCCTGTAACTGCTATCTTAAATTGGAGGCAATTGCAACTTTTTTGATAAAGCGGAACTTCATGGGAACGAATTACCGACGGGTTTTACTCAAACTGAGCGGTGAAGCCTTAATGGGCAACATGGGCTATGGTATTGATCCCGAAGTGGTCAAAGGCATAGCACAAGAATTAGCAGAGGTGATAGCCACTGGTACTCAAATCGCCATAGTTGTTGGCGGCGGCAATATTTTTCGTGGCGTTAAAGCAGCGTCGGCGGGGATGGACAGGGCAACCGCTGACTATATTGGGATGATTGCCACGGTAATGAACGCCATGACGCTGCAAGATTCGCTAGAACGCATAGGAGTACAGACGCGGGTGCAAACTGCGATCGCTATGCAAGAATTAGCAGAACCGTATATCCGTCGTCGTGCCATCCGCCATCTTGAAAAAGGGCGGGTGGTAATTTTTGGTGCTGGTTCTGGAAATCCCTTCTTTACTACAGATACTACTGCGGCATTAAGAGCCGCAGAAATTGATGCAGAAGTGATTTTTAAAGCCACCAAAGTAGACGGAGTGTATGATGCTGATCCTCACATTTATCCTGACGCCAAGCGTTACAATAGCCTTACCTACGCGCACGTTTTAGCGAAAGATTTGCGGGTGATGGATAGTACTGCGATCGCCTTGTGTAAAGAAAATAATATCCCAATTCTGGTATTTGACCTAACGGTGCGAGGTAACATCCACCGAGCAGTCTTGGGAGAATCGATCGGTACCCTTGTGGGAGGTTCTTGTGATATTAGCTGACGCGAAAAGTAAAATGCAAAGTTCTGTTGATTCAACTCAACGAGCTTTTAACACGATTCGCACTGGTCGCGCCAATGCGAGTCTATTAGATAAGGTATTAGTGGACTACTACGGTTCGCCCACGTCCTTAAAATCACTGGCAAATATTAGCACGCCAGATGCCTCGACAATTCTGATTCAGCCCTACGAGCGTAATACCCTAAACATTGTTGAGAAGGCGATTTCCCTCTCAGATGTAGGTTTAACCCCCAGCAACGATGGTTCTGTAATTCGGCTGAATATTCCGCCTTTGACAAGCGATCGCCGTAAAGAATTTGTCAAAATGGCATCTAAATATGCTGAAGAGGGTCGTGTTGCTATTCGCAACATCCGCCGCGATGCCATAGACGCGATTCGCAAGCAGGAGAAAGCCGCTGAAATCTCCAAAGATGAATCAAAAGACCAACAAGATAGCTTGCAAAAACTGACAAACGAGTACACTGCCAAAATAGACTCACTTTTGGCAGAAAAAGAAAAGGACATCTCGACTGTTTAAAGTCTAAAGTCTGAAGCATAAAGGCTGAAGGATGATGGTTAAATTCTTCAGCCTTTATCATTTATTAGGGTTTTTAACAAAAATTGATCAACTATCTCAATAGAAAATCACTAGTTCAGGAGCAAAAATTCAGCCTTATGTACGACTGCATCATCGTCGGCGCTGGGCCAGCTGGTGGAACAGCTGCATATCATTTAGCCAAACAAGGTCGCTCAGTATTAGTGTTAGAAAAAGAATCCCTACCAAGATATAAGCCTTGTGGGGGTGGTGTATCTCCAGCGATCGCTCAATGGTTTGACTTTGATTTTAGCCCAGCGATTTCTGTAAAAGCCGACTCCCTTCGCTTTACCTGGAAATTGGGCGACCCTGTGGAAGCAAAAATCGCAACAATTGAACCAGTCTGGATGGTGCGACGAGATATTTTTGACCATTTTCTCGTGCAGCAAGGGCAGAAGCAAGGGGCTGAACTACGAGATAATACTGAAGTCACGGGTATTGAGTTTCAAAGCGACTATTGGCAAGTTAACACAGCCAATGGGCCAGTTACAGGTCGCTACTTAATCGCGGCTGATGGTGTCAAGGGACCAATGGCAAAATGGCTAGGCTTCAAAGACCGTAAACGCCGTTTAGCAGGAGCTTTGGAAGCAGAAGTTCTCGCAGATGTCAAGGACAAATCCACAATTCACTTCGAGTTTGGCTTAGTGAAAAATGGTTACATGTGGAACTTTCCGAAGGCGGACGGTTATTCAATTGGTGTCGGTACGTTTATCGGTGGACAACCTCAAGACTTTAAAAAGATTTTAGATGAGTACGCGCGATCGTTTGATCTAGATATCAAAACTAGCAAGCAGTATGGTTATCCCCTTTGCTTGTGGGATGGCAACCAACAGTTGCATACTCAAAATGCGGTTTTGGCTGGGGAAGCTGCTTGTGTAGTTGATCCCATGACAGCAGAAGGCATTCGTCCGTCAATTTTTAGCGGTTTGATGGCAGCAGGAGCCATTAATCAGGCTCTTTCTGGTGATACCAACGCTTTAGAAAAATATAGTGAAGCCATTAATGAAGAATGGGGTACTGAGATGGCTTGGGCGCAAAAATTAGGTGGAGCATTCTATCGCTTTCCTGGCATTGGCTACAAAGTTGGTGTTAAGCGCCCCTCGGGTGCCCAAATCATGGGTAAGATTCTATGTGGAGAACTACGCTATGGCGACGTTGCCGGTCGCGCTCTCAAGCGTTTAATTCCTGGTTTTGGAGGTTAAATATTAGGGATTAGGTAACGAATTTCTAGTGGACAAGACGTACACCCCAAAAAAAATTAATCATCTCTTGTGGGGTGGGCGTCTCGCCCGCCCTATTTTCACTTTATTTTTGAATTGTTAATTATGGTTAAAAATACCTAGAGAAAAGCCAGATAATCACACCAGTTCCCAATACACAAATAATTCCCGCCAAACCAGCTAGGGGTTTTTTGTTCTTACCTGTGAACCAATCAGAGACTTTACCTGTATAAGTAATTAATTCTGCTGTGTCTATGGTAGCGATCGCCCATATCCATCCCGCGTGCAGTCCCCAAGCTAAACCCAAATTATTGCGATCGGCAAAGCGTGCCAACACCAGCACTATTCCCATCAGCCACAATCCAGGGAGTTGAGGTGCGGTTTCGCGTTGCTCCCAAACTAGGTGTAGCAAGGCAAATATCAAGCTAGAAATTGCTGCTGCTACCCAAACGGAATAATCTTGTGCTAATTCAGTAAACAGGAAACCGCGAAAAACTAACTCTTCTATCCCACCGACTAATAACGCTATCAAGAAAATCGGTAGCAAGATGGGTAGTAGTAACTTGAAATTCGTCTTTTCAAAAGAACACCAACCTAATCCGAATTGCCCACTAAATACAAAAGCTAGGCTCATCACTCCCAAAGCAAAACCTAGTGCTAAAGAACCAAGAGTTGAAAGATTCCCAACAAAGCCGTAATCGGAAAAAGATTTATTGGTAAGCCAAGTAACTCCCCATAGAATTAGGGGAGCTAATAGATAGAGTGACACCAATAACGGCATCTTTTGCTCTGGCTGCAAAGCTTTAGGGGGTTGCCAATTGAGCAATATTGCTGATACTGTTGCCACTGGCAACCAGCAAACTATCCAAAAAATAAAAAATGCCATCACTACAACTAGTGCTGGTGCATTTTCCATAAACGCCAGTAAAGCGTTGACAGGAGACTCAAAGTAAGTTATCAAAATAAACAAAAAAAACACGATAGACTTCTTGCACTATAGATTTCTTGCTGATTAATCAAGACTCTACTAAATTTGGTGACTTTTGCAAGGGGTCTAATCGTATTCTTCACTTGTGACAAAATTTTCTTCTAAATAGAGCTACTAGTACATCTCGGCGTAAATAAGCTACCCATTTGAAACGTCTAAAACCCTTATGCAATGGTAATTACGAATTACGTTAGCGAAGCGGTAGCGATAGCGCAGCGTTAGCGAGTCATCGAGCGTCGGAACGAGCGTCATTACGAATTACGAATTACGCGAAGCGGTACTAGTTTGCTGTCGAGGTAAGGACAAGTTATCATCACCTGAAACTTATCCCTACCATCAGCAAATTTACTCTTCGTCTTCCAAATCTTCGTCCGATTCGTCGGAGTCTATATCTTGTGAGGTTAGTTTTTTGTCACTTTCACCGAGTTGAATCAGGTGAATATGTTTGTATCCCAACCTAATTTCAAACTCATCTCCAGCCTTTAAGCCCATTGCTTTGGTATATGTGGCACCAATCACAATCTGACCATTTTGATGGACACTAACGCGATATGTCGGTTCACGACCACGACCATCTTTAGGTGCTTCTGGACTTAGAGGAATCCCTCTAGCCGATAGCAAAGCGTCATAAAAATCAGTGAGATTGACACGAACCTGGTTATTCTTAGTAACAGTGTAATAGCCGCACTGTTTAGCTCTTTCTCGGCGTGGTAAAGTGGAAAGTTCTTTTACTTTAGCAAGTAGTGCTTTTCCGGTTAATGGCGCTGTTGCAGTTTCAGTCATTATGCTCAAATTATCCTTACTCTCTCCAAACTGATAAATGATGTAGTCAAATGCTGGCATTTGGCTTTTTAGCATTTGCATAGAGCTACTTAGGACTCTAGTGTAACGGGTCAATTCCTGCCGATAGGAGCCAAAAGCACTTCTATATATGGTTGTCCACAACCAATTAGAGGTCATAGTTGCCATAGAAATTCATTTTGCTGATTTCACGGCACTTTTAACCATTATTCGCCATCAGAAATGAAATTATTTTCTCTTTTGGCGCTACTGTAGCGGTGTAACTTTCAGCCACCTTTACAAATTGGGTTAATTCTACTCCAAATAAGTCGTAGATCCCAAAAAATGCAGGTTTTCCACTTCTAGTGCTTGCCCTTTTGGCCAATGAGCAGGTAGAGTTTTCTCTACTCGTCCTCTTAAGCTTAGGACAGCATAGTATTTCAATAGAGTCCTATGGGCATAAGCCCTTTCGTCCTGCCAGTAGAGACGCGAATTTTCTTGTCTCTACATTACGAATCAACAAAGCAGTAGTAGCCGCGCTGATACGGCTATTTATTCTGTTTTGTGTCTTCGTAATTTTATATTAAATACTAGCATGGACTAATAATAGCAAAATAGTTGTTTAATTTTGAATTAAAGTTGCTGGTAAATTTTTATTTAAATTCCTGGACTTAAAGCTTAGAAAAAGCAGTGAGGATTTTCCTAACCCTTTATTACAAGCGTGAGTATTGCCATCTGCCTTTTATAAAAATTTATCTAATTTAGACGAGCAGTTTTGACCAATGTGTTAAATTCAAGATTTTCTTGATTGAGAGGAGGCAAAAATCTAAAAGTCTCACGCATCCGGGATTCCCGGTACAATAACTTTTATTTTAAAGTGGTGAGGATTTTTCCTCAGTTTATTATCTTTTGCTCAAAAGCAGTCAGATAATTTTGTACGTCTGTCTATGGGAAGAATAAATCTCTTAACATATACCTAACGCTTGATTGCCACTACTATATATTGAACATGCCCTTTTACACTTATATATAATCAAAAAATTCCGTCAAGCGGTAGCTTCTGCTAAATTTTCTAGTTAGTTGCTCTGACTCAAGTTGACATCAAGACGTGTCGCTAACCTGACATGCATTTAATTGGGATATGATCGCTAGGTCAGAGATGAAGGTAAACTGCTCTTTCCTTTACATTCCTAAACAGGTAAATTCAATGCAAAGCTATGATTACATTTTTGGCGTTTTATCTGAGAATTTGACACAAATCTTGCCTATAGCGCTGCTACAAGTAAAGTTTGAATGGTTATCGTTAAACTAGAATCAGTCGCTCTTTCATAGTCAGCCTATTAACACCAGGCTTTGAATGAACAGCAAAAAAGTATAGCTCACTTTTCAGAACTACCTGCCTTGACTCATGATTTTTGAGGCTGGTGAAGCAATTTTAAAATTTTGGTTAGTCGTCATGGAAGTTATTTTTAAGATCATTCGACAGCAACAAAATTCCTCCCCTGTTGTGCAAACCTACCTTATAGAGGCAGAACCAGGTAATACAATTCTGGATTGCCTCAATCATATTAAGTGGGAGCAAGATGGAACTTTGGCGTTTCGCAAAAATTGCCGTAATACAATTTGTGGTAGCTGTGCTATGCGAATTAATGGGCGTTCGGCTTTAGCTTGTAAAGAAAATGTTGGCAGTGAACTTGCCAGATTACAACAAATACCATCATCCCAAACTAAAGTAAATCCCATTCCCGAAATCACGATCGCTCCTTTGGGGAATATGCCTGTGATTAAAGATTTGGTTGTAGATATGAGCAGCTTCTGGAATAATCTAGAAGCAGTTGCTCCTTATGTGAGTACGGCAGCACGACAAGTACCAGAAAGAGAGTTTTTGCAAACACCACAAGAGCGATCGCGCCTCGATCAAACTGGTAACTGTATTATGTGTGGTGCTTGTTACTCTGAATGCAACGCCCGTGAAGTTGATCCAAACTTTGTTGGCCCCCATGCCCTTGCCAAAGCTTACCGGATGGTAGCAGACTCCCGCGATAGCGACACTGAAAATCGTTTAGCAAGCTACAACGAAGGTACTAAAGGCGTATGGGGTTGTACCCGTTGTTTGTACTGCGATTCAGTTTGTCCAATGGAAGTTGCACCATTAGAACAAATTACCAAAATTAAACAAGAAATTCTCACCCACAAACAAGCCAGTGATAGTCGCTCAATTCGTCACCGAAAAGTATTGGTGGATTTAGTTAAAGAAGGTGGTTGGATTGATGAACGTCAATTTGGTTTACAAGTTGTTGGTAACTATTTTAAGGATTTAAGAGGATTACTCAGTCTTGCACCCCTCGGTTTGCGGACGATCCTCCGGGGTAAGTTTCCCCTATCATTTGAACCTTCTGAAGGGACGGAACAAGTGCGATCGCTCATTGAATCTGTGCAACAGGTAGAAAACAAAAGTTAGGAGAGGCGATTAATCGCGTCTGTACAGGAGTTAGGAATTTTAACTTCTAACTCCTAACTCATAACTCCTAACTCTATTTCAACGTGGTTCTTGAGGTATATTCAATGGCTGTCCATAACGGTCGTATACTAAAACATCCCACTGCCCGTTGTTACTGGATTCAAAAGCAATCCTACTACCATCAGCGCTAATTGTAGGGTTGCGGACTTCAGATTGTAGGTTATTAGTCAAATTTCGGGATTGGCGTGTTTCCCTGTCGTAGAGAAAAATAGCCGATCGCCCCTGACGGCTAGCACCAAACACAACATAACGACCATCTTGTGAAACGCTAGGATGAGTTGCGATCGCATCAAAGGAATTTAAACCTGGCAAATCAACCAAATCACGAGTCACCGTATCAAACATATAAACATCTTGGCTACCGCGTCGGTCAGTAATAAAAACAATGTATCTCCCAGAAATCTGGGGGTTTAATTCCGACGCTAAACTATTGAGACTCCGCCCCCCCGGATCAAAGGGATAACTCAAAAGGCGAGGGTAGCCAAAACACCCAGTCAATAAACTTAAGGATAAAAAAACAGGTATAAAAAAAACACGTTTCATATAATTTAGTCATTAGTCATTAGTCATTAGTCATTAGTCATTAGTCTCCTAACTCCTAACTCCTAACTCCTAACTTTCTCCCCTACGGAGGTGAACCTACGGTTGCACCATTAGGAATATCTAACTCAATATTTGGCCCTCGGTCTAGGACTTCAATATCCCACTGACCACGACTAGCGGTTTCAAAAACAACATAACGTCCATCTGGGCTGATATTTGGTTTTCTGACCCAGCCGCGATAGGTTGGTGTGACGATTTGCGACTGTTGCGTAGCGCGATCGTAAAGCGCCACCACTGGTCTACCTTGGTCGCTAGTAAGATAAGCAATGTAACGCCCTGTATAGCTCAAGCTAGGACTTTCAGCAATTGTCTCCGCTCGGTTTATGCCTGGTGTGCTAATAAACAGTTGCCTCTCCACATCGAAAACCAGTAGCTGCTGATTACCATTCCGATTAGATACAAACGCTAAAAAGCGCCCATTTCCACTCAAAGCAGGTTGCTCCTCGGTGTAGCGACTGTTGAGGGAAGTAGGCCCTATAGGAATATTGTTAGAACCACAAGATGCAAGCAAACTAGTTAAACTAAAAACCAGGCTCCAATGAATTGGTCTTTGGAGCCAAAATGTAGGCGTAAATTTTTCCACCTCAACTGTTTTCCGTCGCCTTTAAACCTACTTCCACATCAACTCTTTTAAACATCGTCATCAAGATCGGTCGAATTATCTCGCCCCTCACTTGGCATTTCAACCGGGTTGTATGGCACATAATCAGTTGGGATCGCCTCATCATCTTCGCGCGGTCTTCGAGGAGTTGAGTCAGTTGGTGGACGACGCCTTCTTGGTCTGGGAGCAACATCATCTTCACGATTTTCTGGACGCCCAGACCCGTTATTATTACGGCGAGAAGGTTTTCTGACTTCCCCTTCCGAACTTTCCCAATCATCAACTTGCCTAGATGAAGAACCCCAATTTTCTTCTTCAGAGCTTTCAGAAGGGCGATTCACAGGACGGCCAGAAGTCCGCCGCCGCGTTCTATCAGCTGGAGCCTGTCTTTCACTACTGCTGCTGTTGCGGCGTTCTGAACGGCGGGGGGGTTGCTCTTCGTAGTAATTATCACGAGTGGAAATCTCATCCCTGCTACCCCGAATCCGGGCACGCACGGGGCGTTCCTCCTCGTCTTCATAAGGCAATGGATCTAAGTCTGCATCCATTTCAGCTTGATACTTTCTGCGATCGTTGTACGAATAGCGATCGCTAACCGGTCGGTCTTCGTCCACAATCGGAGTGTTACGCTTTGCTTGCTGGGTAGCTATACTCCGCAGACGAATACTTTCAACTGCAAAAAACACAGTTGTGCCAACTAAAAGCAATTGACCAAATTGTAGAATCGGGTCTAACCGCCATCCTTGAAACACGAGAATGAAGCCGCAGAGCAAGCCGACTGCTGCAAAAAAGATATCTTGATCTCGTGACAATTCTGGACGCACAGTGCGGAGAAAATACAGTGCTGCCCCAGCCACAGCCAGGAAAATTCCTAGAATACTGGCTGAGTTTGCCCCAAAATTTACCTGAGCCAGAAAACTGGCTGAGTTCAGCCCAAAATTTATCATTGCTATTTTCCCAATATCAAATCTATGTTAGCGAGTCACAATTAAAATCACTACTGTAATTAGAGACGATATATTGAAGCTTCAAAGCCTCTGGCAAAGAAGCTCTGAAGCTGTTCACCGAAAAATTAAAAAACCTATGTCTGTCAGCTACAACTGCCACTAGCGGCAAACACTGCTGCTTTTAGTGCAATTATAAATACCTGACAGACAATCGGTTATGAGAGTTGAATTAACTCTCACAAGCATTATGAACGCTGGATTTTATCTTTTTGGCTAATGAAAATTAGACCAACCGTAGCGGGGATTACAACAATTGCAGTACCCCATAGCAGACTCCAAAGAAAATTTGCTAAAGAAGGCGTCATACTTCTAAACCTTTTTTTACACACTTCATCCTAATTTTAATAGTGTATTACTTTCTTGAGAAGCCTCTAACTCTGAACTGCCAAACTTGGTAACTGCTGTGAGCGAGTTTGCTTTTGTATTGCACAAGGAAATGGCATCATTTGGTTAAAATGATGATAAGAGTGCTTTACAAAGCTTCAAATTTTGTGGCGTTAGCGAAGCGCGGCTTGCCGTTCGCCTAAGTTTTTCTTTCTTTACGATAGATAGTATCTTAAACCAATGACTGGTGTTGACCTGACTGCTTGGATTCTTGGCCCTGTGTTAGGGCTGATGACATTTTTATTTATATTTCGGATCATTCTCACTTGGTATCCGCAAGTGAATCTGAATCGTTTGCCCTTTAATTTAATAGCTTGGCCTACCGAACCATTTTTAGTGCCATTGCGAAAACTGGTACAACCTATAGGCGGAGTGGACATTACACCTATTATTTGGGTTGGTATCTTCAGTCTGGTGCGAGAAATATTACTAGGTCAACAAGGATTGCTGACTATGCTATCTCGTATTAATTAGGGATGGGGCATTGGGAATGGGGCATTGGTTATTAATTTTTGTCCCTCACTCCCTCACTCCCTCACTCCCTCACTCCCTCATCTCCCCACTCCCTACTCCCCTAGCCGTTCATCTCCTGGACAAAACTTGTATAGACATTACCCTGCAAAAATTGTGGAGTTTCCATAATTCTTTGATGAAACCCAATGGTGGTGGGTAGTCCAGTGATGGCACATTCCCGGAGTGCGCGTTTCATGCGGTTAATGGCAGTGGGTCGGTCTGGGGCCCAAACAATTAACTTGCCGATCAAAGAATCGTAGTAAGGCGGGATTTGGTAATCTGTGTAAACGTGGGAATCAATGCGAACACCAGGGCCTCCAGGGGGGAGATAGCCACTTATCCGTCCCGGAGAAGGGCGAAAGTCGTGATCTGGGTCTTCAGCGTTGATCCGGCACTCAATCGAATGACCCCGCAAAACTACTTGCTCTTGGGTAAGTTTAAGTCTTTCCCCTTGGGCAATCCGAATTTGTTCGGCAACCAAGTCTATTCCAGTAATCATCTCTGTTACAGGATGTTCTACTTGAATCCGGGTGTTCATTTCCATAAAGTAGAATTTACCGGATCTATCCAAGAGAAACTCGATAGTACCCGCCCCACTGTAATTAATGAATTGGGCAGCTTTGACAGCAGCTTGTCCCATTTTCTCACGCAGGTCTTGGTCGAGAGCCGGACTTGGTGCTTCTTCTAGTAGCTTTTGATTCCGGCGTTGAATTGAGCAATCCCGTTCGCCTAAGTGGATGACATTACCGTAGTTATCCGCCAAAATTTGAAATTCGATGTGGCGGGGACGTTCAATAAATTTTTCTATGTAAACGCCAGAATTACCAAATGCTGCTCCTGCTTCGCCTTGGGCTGCTAAGAAAAGTTTGACAAATTCATCTTCAGAACGAACTAGGCGCATACCCCGTCCACCACCCCCGGCTGTGGCTTTGATCATCACTGGATAGCCGATATCCTTGGCGAATTTTAATCCTTCTTCCTCGGATTCTACCAACCCCTCAGTACCTGGTACTGTTGGAACTCCAGCTTTTTGCATGGTTTCTTTGGCAGTGGATTTATCCCCCATCAGCTTTATAGCTTCTGGAGTTGGGCCGATAAAAGCAATATGATGGTCGGCACAGATTTCCGCAAACCGGGCATTTTCTGCCAAAAAGCCATAGCCTGGATGAATCGCAGTCGCATTGCGTGTCAGTGCGGCAGCAATAATATTGGGAATATTCAAATAACTTTTACTGCTAGCAGGTTCGCCAATGCAAACCGCTTCATCAGCAAGTTGGACGTGGAGAGCATTCCGGTCAACGGTGGAATGAACCGCGACTGTCGCAATCCCCATTTCTTCACAGGCGCGGAGAATACGAAGGGCGATTTCTCCCCGATTGGCAATTAATATTTTGTCAAACTTCATTTTTTAGTTTCGATATCATTACCAGTAGATTGACATTTTCTCTGATCCAACTTGAAACGACGCCTTCGCATTATTTCAAATTATCACAGGAGATTCGCCACCCTGATTCTAAGCAAACTTCCATATTGCAGGCTTGCTGCCTCTACGGGTCTTACTAGACTAACAACATTGCTGCTGTAAGTCTTAGCTAGCTTACCAAACTGGGTTTTTGCGACGCCGATAGCGAACGCGAGTGCGTCTCCAAGAGTTGCGTTAACGAGTATTCGTACCCCTACGGGGATCTTGCTACGCGCAGCGTCTCGTAGAGAGCGTCATAGCCCGTCGTAGACATCGCCTACGGTGGATCGCACCGCACCTCCCACAGTCGCTCTACTCTTTTTAATATCACTTGTGCAGATGCTAGATTTCTGTCAGTCTGATACAGCCTTGAGGAAATTTATATTTTTGAGAAATATAACTTTAGATATCACCTTACTATAATTATTTTCTTATGCTATAGTCTATCTTTAGACAAGCCGTGCGGATGTGGCGGAATTGGTATACGCGCACGCTTGAGGTGCGTGTGGGCAATGCCCTTGCGAGTTCGAGTCTCGCCATCCGCATATTTTGTTGATTAGTCAAGGGTCAATAGTCAAGGGTCAATAGACCTTAGACTGTTGACCCTTAAATCTAGAGGGTCATTAGTCATTAGTCATTGGTCATTGGTCAAAGGACAAAGCGCAAAATCTCTTCTTGCGAAATTAGACGCTTTGCGGCTTGCCCAGGCATCAGAAATTTGTAACAGAGGACAAATGACAAATGACAAATGACTCTATGGTTTTTTATGCTTTTATAGAGATACGTGAAGTTTTGTAAAAAGCATTGACTATTACTTTTACGCCGACAAACAACTTAACACTGCCAGCAGCTTGGCATCGCCTCACTCCGATTTGGCAAGGAGGGGAGGAAATAATTCAAAAAAGTTTACCTCATACTCAGCTAGCACCTGCTTGGCAGCTAATGCTTTTGGGTGACGGCTCTCCAACACGTCACCTAGAATTGCTTACAGGTGAGCCTGTAGAAGTAGATGTCATTGATATGTCATTGATTGGCATGGACTTAGATGGCGCTCCTGATTTAATTCAAGCTGTTCCAGGGCCGCGATTACGGCGGCAAGTGTGGCTGCGTACCGCTTCTGGTCAGCGATTAGCCTATGCTACCTCGTGGTGGGAAGCTAGTCATGTAGATGAGTATTTGCAAAATCGTTCATTACCAATTTGGGCGAGTTTAGCTCGTCTTCGCACAGAACTGTATCGGGATGTTCGAGGAATTTACTATGGTGACTCATCGGCGCTAGAGTCTGGTTTTGATGTAACTGGGCCTTTTTGGGGTCGCCATTACTTGTTTTGGCATCATGGACAGCCATTAACCTTAATTTATGAAGTTTTTTCGCCTTATTTAACTAAATATTTGGGAGCTATGCAATTAGATTCCAAATATCAGTAAGAAGGCATAATGTGGTGCGATGGCGTAGGCGATCGCTACCGAGCAAAACCAAGTAGCTCAAATCATACAATGAAATTATCAAATCTGGTAGTAGTGCCGTTAAACTAATAAGTTTTCGGTGAAGGTTTGTCGTTGTTAGGCGATCGCATCCTCTCTAAAATAGAGTCATTCCCCAAGTTCAACCATGATTCCACTCAAAACCCAACTCACCCTCGAAGAATTTCTCGCACTTCCCGAAGGAGATATTACCTACGAACTCATTGATGGAGAAGCTGTTCCCAAATTCAAAAACGATGAGATGGCACCAAAATTTTTTCATAGTTCTATAACAGGTGCATTATTTATACTATTGTCTACATGGGCGCAAGGAAAGGGGCGGGTTGTAATTGAATGGGCAATTAAGCTAACACGAAATCAACAAGACTGGGTTCCTGTAGCAGATTTGACTTATGTTTCTTATAATCGTCTTTCTGCTGATTGGTTGCAAGATGAGGCTTGTCCTGTTCCACCCGAATTAGTCATTGAAATTATCTCTCCTGGTCAAACTTTCGGAGAAATGACAGAAAAAGCCACTGATTATCTAAAAGCTAAAGTTCAACGAGTTTGGATTATTGATTCTAGAGCAAAAACTATTACTATTTTTTATCCTGATATTCTCCCTCAAACCAAACGCGGTACTGATAGTTTAGAAGATTCTTTATTTGAAGGGTTGCAAATTACACCTAAAGAAATCTTTCAACAAGCAAGAATTTCCTACTGATGTTAGCAACAAAGACACGAGGAAAGGTTTAATGAATACTGTTGTGCTAAATCTAGAACCGATTGCTCATTTAAGCGATGAGCAATTTTATCAATTGTGTATTGCCAATCGTGATTTAAGCCTGGAAATGAATGCAACCGGAGAATTAATAATTGTGCCAAATCTAGAACCAATTGCTCATTTAACTGATGAGCAATTTTATCAATTGTGTATTGCCAATCGTGATTTAAGCCTGGAAATGAATGCAACCGGAGAATTAATAATTGTGCCACCAGTAGGAGGAGAAAGCGGAAATCAAGAAGCAGATTTAATTACAGACTTAAATAATTGGAATCGTCAAGCAAAATTAGGGAAAGTTTTTAGTTCTTCAACTATCTTTATACTTCCCAACGGTGCAAAACGTTCCCCTGATGCTGCTTGGGTAAAATTGGAGCGGTGGGAAGCTTTAACGCCAGAACAACGAAAAAAATTTCCGCCACTTGTACCCGACTTTTTGATTGAACTGCGATCGGAGACAGACAGCCTTGCACCGATTCAAGAGAAAATGCAGGAATACATTAAAAATGGTCTACGCTTGGGTTGGCTGATTAATCCTCAAGATCGTCAAGTTGAAATTTACCGATTTTTGAAAGCTGTAGAAGTTGTACAAATGCCAGCGATTGTTTCTGGAGAAGATATATTACCTGGATTTGAGTTGCAAGTATAGGAAGGTTGCAAATTACACCTCAAAAAATCTTCCAACAAGCAAGAATTTCCTACTGATGTTAGCAACAAAGACATAAGGAAAGGTTTAATGGATACTGTTGTGCTAAATCTAGAACCAATTGCTCATTTAACTGATGAGCAATTTTATCAGTTGTGTATTGCCAATCGTGATTTAAGCCTGGAAATGAATGCAACCGGAGAATTAATAATTGTGCCACCAGTAGGAGGAGAAAGCGGAAATCAAGAAGCTGGACTGATCGCTGATTTAGAAATTTGGAATCGTCAAGCTAAATTAGGGAAAGTTTTTAGTTCTTCAACTATCTTTATACTTCCCAACGGTGCAAAACGTTCTCCTGATGCTGCTTGGGTAAAATTGGAGCGGTGGGAAGCTTTAACACCAGAACAACGAAAAAAATTTCCGCCACTTGTACCCGACTTTTTGATTGAACTGCGATCGGAGACAGACAGGCTTGCACCGATTCAAGAGAAAATGCAGGAATACATTAAAAATGGTCTGCGTTTGGGTTGGCTGATTAATCCTCAAGATGCAAGAGTTGAAATTTACCGACTTTTGAAAGCTGTAGAAGTTGTGCAAATGCCAGCAATTGTTTCTGGAGAAGATATACTACCTGGGTTTGAGTTGCAAGTATAGGTAAATGATAAGCCTGACGGTATAGCAAAGCTATATCGCATTGTCCCAAAAAATACTGCACTTGTGAGGTGGGGCGATCGCGTACCCACCCGCCGTAGGCGATCGCATATCGCAACCACATAAAGCCAAGTCGCTGAAATTGAGTTGCAGTTTTGCCCAGTTAGTTATATTCTCAAATTGCTTGGAATAACAGATTTACTTGCGGAAACTTTCCGACAAAAGAATTAATCTCAGGGAAACGTCCTACGAAATTCAAAAAAGCGTGTTAAAAATGGTAACTGAACTAAAAACATAGCTTTTAAAAGACTAAAGAAAGTTGATTACCGAAGTATCATCAACATCTAGGGTGGAAAAATTTAATCTAATTAGCTGCCCTAAAGAATGGTTAAACCTGTTGGTGTACTTGACTAATCAAGCAAGTAATAAGTTTGCAAGTATAAGGTATAGGTTTCAATGGCACCGCCTCTTGTGTCTGTTCCGATGAAGAAAAATAAGAAACCGTCTCTGGTGCTGACGCTCTCGGTTGCTGGGCTATTGATTGGTGCGGGGAGTGCAGCATACTGGTTGTTAAGCCAGAGACAACGATCTTCTAGTGATTTGCTAGTAGGTGCAAATATTATTCCTGGTGATGCCCTGTTTGCGGTTTCTCTGACAACAGATCCCCAGCAGTGGCAGAAATTGCGGGAGTTTGGGACAAAAGAAACCCAAGCAGAACTGGACAAAAATTTAGTTGAATTGCGCGATCGCTTTCTAACTAACAATGGTTACGACTTCCAGAAAGATATCGCTCCTTGGGTAGGCAATGACGTTACGATCGCAATTCTTGCCCCAGCAATAGCGAGTAAAGCTGCACCCAAACCAGTTACCACCAATGAAGATACTGCTAGCGATCAGCAGTCGATGGTAATGGTATTACCAGTGAAAAACCCAGAAATCGCCAAAAACATTTTGGCACAACCTAAAACCCTTAAACAACGCAAATGGATTGACCGTATTTATCAAGGGATCGCCATTAAACAGAGTGAGGGACAAGCAGGAGAAAACTTCTCAGCAGCATTACTAGATGGGCGTTTTTTAGTTATAACTGATAGTCCTAAAGCCACAGAACGAGCAATTGATGCTTACAAAAATCAAACATCCCTAGCCACAACAGGGGGCTTTGCTGAGAACTTTCCAAAAATTGCCGACTACCAACCCTTTGGACAGTTTTATATCAATGTGCCAACAGCAGCTAAAATAGCCGCAGCTTCTCCAAACCGCCCTTTACCTGCTCAAGTTTTGGCTCAACTGCAAAATAACCAAGGTTTAGCGGGGACAATGACCTTAGAGGCAGAAGGAATCCGCTTCAAGGGCGTTTCTTGGTTAAACCCTAATAGTCAACGGGTGCTGGCGGTAGAAAACAAAGCTGGGAAAATGCAAAGCCGCGTACCAGCAGAAACCTTAATGATGCTATCTGGTGGTAACTTACAGAGGTTGTGGGGAGATTACATTTTAACATCTCAGAGAAATCCCCT
Source organism: Nostoc favosum CHAB5714 (assembly GCF_020829495.1). Lineage (GTDB taxonomy): Bacteria > Cyanobacteriota > Cyanobacteriia > Cyanobacteriales > Nostocaceae > Nostoc > Nostoc favosum. The sequence continues at coordinate 29,657 of NZ_JAIVFQ010000027.1, forward strand.
CTCGCCGATCGCACCAGAACAGATCAGAGGTGGTATAAAATCGCTTACCGATCTCGATTTAGATAAGGATTTGCTCAGTTGGATGAAAGGCGAGTTTTCCTTATCACTAATTCCTACTACTCCAAAACAAGGCTCACCAGATGATTTTCGTGTCGGTTTACTGTTTATGGTACAGACAAGCAATCGCCAATCAGCTGAAGCATCCATAAAACAGCTCGATGAAGTGATGAGAAATCAATACCAGTTCCAAGTCCAACCGGCAAAAGTCGCAGGTCAACCCGTTGTTAACTGGGTTTCACCCTATGGTACTTTAACTGCCACCCACGGCTGGTTAGATGGAGATGTCGCCTTTCTAGTAGTGGGCGCTCCCGTTACTGATAAAATTCTTCCCAAACCTAACAACACACTAGCTAGCACTCTTCCATTCCAACAAACAGTTCCTACAGAACCAAATCCAACAAATGGTCAATTTTTTCTGGATGTCGAACGAACTGTGAAAAATTTCCCTTTACCAACTCTAATTCCCAATCAACAAACTTTGCTAGCTGCAACGCGCTCAATTGGGATGACATCCGCCGTCAGCGACAGTCGCAGTAACATCTACGACATTTTTCTAGCACTCAAAAAAGTTAGGAACACAACTCCCTTGCCTAGTCCAGAAAGTAATAAGAGCAGTTCTGTTACACCACCTACGACTTCTCCATAACAGCAATATGAAAAGTTAGGAGTGATATCATGTCCGCATAAATAGTTATGCTAACCATAGCCATTACACCCCACCCCCAGCCCCTCCCCGCAAGCAGGAGGGGAGACAAAGCTACGCTTTGGCGGGGTGGGGTTCTTCGGGTTTAATAAGCAATCAAGCGGACATGATATGAGTAGTAGAGACGCGATTAATCGCGTCTGTACAGGAGTGAGTAGACGCGATTAATCGCGTCTGTACAGGAGTGAGGAGTTGTACTAATTCTCAAAAATCTTGCCATACAACAATCTTCGCGTCTGGTGTGTCTTTACTTCAGAGCGATATCATCTGTAGCAACCTTAAAAGGAAATGCTATTAAAAATTATTAATTTATAACTCATAACTCATAACTCCTAACTCCTAACTTTCCCCTGTCCCATGACCCTCTAAGCATATAGGATCAGAACAGTCAGAATCCATATTTTAAATCATCCACGGAGAGAAGACTTTATGAATTTGGTTGTACTCCAGAACTGGCTGGACAATGCCTCTTTTGCCATATTATTCCTAACAATGCTCGTGTATTGGGGAGGAGCGGCTTTTCCGAATCTGCCTTATCTAGCCGCTTTGGGGACAGCTGGGATGGCGATCGCTAATTTGTGCATGGCGACTCTACTAGGGGCACGATGGATAGAAGCTGGTTACTTTCCCTTAAGTAATCTCTATGAATCCCTGTTTTTCTTAACTTGGGGAATTACCACCGTCCATCTAATTGCTGAAAGTGGTAGCCGTAGCCGCTTAGTAGGAGTTGTTACAGCTCCTGTGGCAATGTTGATCGCTGCTTTTGCTACCATCACATTACCATCCCAGATGCAAGCGTCAGAACCGCTAGTACCTGCCTTGAAGTCAAATTGGCTGATGATGCATGTCAGCGTTATGATGTTGAGTTATTCTGCTTTGATGGTGGGTTCGTTATTAGCGATCGCTTTTTTAGTTGTGACTCGCGGTCAAAACATCCAACTACAAGGTAGTTCTGTAGGTACTGGTGGCTATCGCAGCAACGGCTACCGCTTAAACAAAGCATCTGAGCTAATTTCTCAACCATCAGCCCCTTCTGCCGAAAATAACGGCTTTGCTCGTTTTGAAACTAGTAGCAACGGCAACGGTAACGGTAACACCGCAGTTTTGGGTTTAGTAACTACCTCTGAGCCTCAAATAGCATCTGCCGAACCTCTTTCACCCCAGCGCCTTAGCCTTGCCGAAACCCTCGACAACATCAGCTATCGCATCATCGGGCTAGGATTTCCCCTGCTGACAATTGGTATTATTGCCGGTGGCGTTTGGGCAAACGAAGCTTGGGGTTCCTACTGGAGTTGGGACCCCAAAGAAACTTGGGCATTAATTACCTGGTTAGTTTTCGCCGCCTATCTTCACGCCCGAATCACTCGCGGTTGGCAAGGGCGTCGTCCCGCAATTTTAGCCGCCACCGGCTTTGTTGTGGTTTGGGTTTGCTATCTCGGTGTGAATCTTTTGGGTAAAGGTTTGCATTCTTACGGTTGGTTCTTTTAGTAACCTCATCCGTAACCCCTCTCCTCTGGTGGCTACCGTCTATACACCAGTGATCGAATTACCCAAAATAAAAGAAAAACCTCACCCTGTCCTATCTTTAATCCCTCTCCTTAATAAGGAGAGGGACAGGTTTGGCGTAGCAAAACCAGGTGAGGTATCTTAGGGGCTGGGCAAAAATCTTAAATTGCATCAAAGACTTGTGTGTACACCATAACCTCTGGCAAAGAGGGACAAAGGAGCAAATTTAAATTTACTATTATTTATCCAACAGAATTCAGGAGTCAGGAGTCAGAATTCAAAATGACTTCTCTACGACTGGCGGATAGCGCAGCGTAAAGCCTTCTCTACGAGAGGCAACGCCTTCGGCATGGCAACGCTATGAGCGAGTCGGCGATAGCGCAGCGTAAAGCCTTCTCTACGAGAGGCAACGCCTTCGGCATGGCAACGCTATGAGCGAGTATTCGAGCGTCGCGTCTGAATAATCGGCGTTTTTGCACCCCCACAAAACAAGAAAATTTGGTGCTTAACAAGAAAGTGGCGGGTCTGAATCCCCGACTGATAGCGTAGCGATAGCGATAGCGTAGCGTCGGAACGAGCGTCAAGATTGCTGACTCCTGAATTCTGATTTCTGAATTCTTCTTCAACTCTTGGGAATTATTTCGGATGAACTGCTAAATCTGTGGAAAGTATAGATTTAGTGACAGGAGATTTTTATGGAAGATGGATTCGAGAGACTAAATCACGATGAAGTTGTGTCTATAGAACCAGACACCTTTAATAAATTAGATATTGCTAAAACTTTTAAAGTCCGTGATTTGATTACAGCAATTAAGGAATATATTGGAGCAGAAGAAACAGATGAGGTAAATTTGTATACCCAAGGATTAAATTGTGAGGTTTTGCAATTCAGTACTCAAGGATGGAAAAAAGGAAAAGTGAGACTTGCTTTAGAATTTTGTCCTGATGAATCAGAATCACCACTTGATGAAATTTTTCAAAAGCTCAAACAAGTAGAAAACTAATACCCAATGAGCAAGGGTACTAAAGTCTGAAAACCTTAGTCTTTTTCTACTAGTTTACAGGTAAAAAATCACAGTCCACTTCAGTGGACTTTGGCTATTAGCCCAGAAATTTATTTCTGGGCGGGCGGAGCCATCGCTTCCTATACAAAAGCTCTAGAATTCAGAAATGGAAAAATTTTTCGGAGAGTGACAGAAGAAGGGTATTCACCCTGTTGTTCTGTCAAATGTCCTAACCACCACAGAGTCATTGCTTTGCTTTGGACATCACCAATGCGTTCGTAGTAACGCAGCGTATGCACACTAAGATTGGTGAGTGCTGCGACTTGCTCAATAGTAAGGTCTTTTGTCATCACAAAAACCAAGGTAGCTCTTAGAGTGCGGTCTAAGTCAAGTTATACCAATTTTAAAAATGATTGTGACAGATGGACAGAGAAAACCCTGATACACTAAGCGGTTTCCAATCCAAAATCTAAAATCCAAAATCCAAAATGGTATTATTTTCTCCCTGATGTTACTATTTGTCAGATGATGCGGTTTTTAACTTCAGTTTGGATCTCCTCAAAATGCTGTTATGTCGGCATAGTCACAGCATATTAGCGATTCGTGATACAAGCAGATGCACGCCGATACAATAGAAAATTATCTGTGTCCGTCTGCGGTAAAAAACCAAAATGGTATGGACTCCTCTACACGCAAAAATCCATCGCACCATCCGATCGCGCCACTTATTTGAGCGCAACCAGCGTCTATTAATCGCTGTCTCCGGCGGACAGGATTCTCTGTGTTTAATAAAATTACTTTTAGATTTACAATCCAAATGGGGATGGGATTTAGGTATTGCCCACTGCGATCATCGTTGGCGTTCTGACTCCGAAGCTAATGCTCATCACGTTGAAAATTTAGCTAAAACTTGGGGTATAGCCTTTTATTTAGAAACAGCGAACGAACCTATAAATAGTGAAGCTGCTGCACGCGATTGGCGCTATCAAGCTTTAAGTGCGATCGCCAAAGCAAATAATTATCAATATATAGTTACAGGACACACCGCAAGCGATCGCGCCGAAACTCTCCTCTACAATTTAATTCGCGGTACTGGTGCTGATGGTTTGCAAGCCCTAACTTGGCAACGCCCGCTAACTACAGGCATTATGCTAGTGCGTCCACTTTTAGAAATTACTCGCACACAAACAGAGCAATTTTGTCAAGAGTTTAAATTACCAATTTGGGAAGATTCCACCAATCAAGATTTGCAATATGCCCGCAACCGCATTCGCCAAGAGTTAATACCATATTTGCGGGAAAATTTCAATCCCCAGGTAGAATCAGCCTTAGCCCAAACAGCAGAACTTCTCCAAGCGGAAGTGGAATATTTAGAAAAATCTGCCCAGGAGTTGCGGGAAGAGGCGATGAACATGGGACATAAAGAAGATTCTCTTCCTCCCTTGAGATTCAATCGTCGGGTATTGCAGAAAGCACCATTGGCACTGCAACGTCGAGTGATGCGTCAGGTGTTGCAGCAAATACTGACTGATGCCCCTAGTTTTGAACACATCGAAAAATTAACGGCTCTAATTATAGCGCCCAACCGATCGCAAACTGATCCATTTCCTGGTGGTGCGATCGCTCAAGTAGAAGGCGACTGGATCTGCTTGAAATAGTTATTTAAAGTCTTTTTGTTATCAGGGACGATGCACATTATTAGTTTTATAATTTTAAGAGAATATGGAGAAAACCATGCAGACTGTCAGGAAGCACTAAGTAATTGGTATAAAGTTGTTACTAAAGCGAAATGGTTAAATTTAGTTGAAGTACAGCAGGTTTTTCCTAAAACTGAAGCTGTTGGTAATTTTACAGTTTTCAATATTAAAGGAAATAAATATCGCTTGATTGTTAGTATAGATTATGAAGGGCAGTTAATTTATATTAAGTATATCCTCACCCATGCGGAATATGATAAGGATAACTGGAAAGATGACCCTTACTTTTAATCCAGATAAATACAAAGAATTATTAACAGCTTATCTTCCCAAGCTGATAAAAAGTGAAGTTGAAAATGAACAAGCTTTAAAGATAGTAGAAGATTTAATGCACCGGGAACGTACCCCAGAAGAAGACGAACTTTATCATTTATTAATTACTTTAATTGAAAAGTTTGAACAAGAATATTATCAGCCAAGCCAGCAGAATAATCCTGTATCTATGTTGTTATTTATTTTAGATGAATCTGAGAGAAGTAGAGATGATTTAGTAGCGGTTTTAGGGACAGAAGATTTGGTTGATAATATTTTAAATGGACAACAGAAAATAAATACAGAACAAGCGCGTAAGCTGGGAGAGTTTTTTCATATAGAATCTAGTTTATTTATGAAATAATAACTAAGTTCGTAGTTCCTACTTGGGCTTTAGCTTGGCTAAAGCCCAAGTACTTGCTAAGACGCTAGTAATTGTGGCTGAGACATTAAACTCTGGAGAGTATGACGCATTTGAGCGATCGCTTGGATTTGATAATAACCAGTTTCCTGGAATTGCTCTAAAGATTCTCCAATTCCTTGCAGCTTTTGCCGTAATCCATCTAAAGAATCCTGAATTGGTTGTAGTGCTTCTTGATAAAGATTCACTCGACCACAGCATTCAGCAGTTGTTCTTCTTAGGGATAGTAAGTTTTCCTCGATCGCTTTCAGTTCTTGGTGCTTTTCATCTAGATCGTGAGTTTGATTGTCAATCATTCCCTGATTTAGCTCAATACCAGAACGAATCTGATCAATCTCACGTTCCAGCTTTTGGATTTCCTGTGAATATTGTTGTCGCTGGGTTTCAATTTGTAACAGAATCGGTTCTAAATTAACTTTATTACCCTCTTCTTCATCAACAACAGTATGTCCTTGTCGCCGTAGCAATACAGCTTGGTGTTGCTTGAGAAACTTTTGATGCTGTAACATATTGCGGCGTTGTCCCACCAAACTGGAGTTTAGCATCTGATAGAGGTCTTTTTCATCCGTTAGTTCCAGTTCCAAATTGATATGGTCATGGTCAGATGCGTGATTTAATTTATTTTGCAGTTCTTCTATAGCTTCTTGTTTATATTTCAGTTCTTGTTCTTGATCGTGAACAAAGCTAGCGTCTATTTCTAACTTATACTGCAAGTCTTGAACTATCTTTTGCAGTTCTTCTAAAGGCATTTTCTCTAAAGCTTCCACATCAGCTTGCTGGCCGAGAACTACACCACCAGACGTTGCGGACAAAGAGTGAATTTGTTGATATAACTCTTCGGCGTTGCGTAACTGCTCTTTGATTATCCGAGCATACTCTTGCTTGCTGGTAAGGTCTGCTGTGTTTATCTGCAATTGGGCTGTTTGCTGGACTAGAGAATTTTGTGCTTGTTGCAGTGCATTTTGGCGATCGCTAAAGGTTTGTGACAATAGCTCGACTTCTTCTTGCTGTTGTGCGATCGCAGTTTTTTGCTCCTCCAGTTTTTGCCAGTGCGGGGTAAGAATAGCTTGCTGCTTTTCGACCAATTCAAAGGCCAGATGGAGGTGTTCTCTTACTGTTTCCGTGGGAGCAACACGACTAGACAAGCGATCGAGTAACTCACTCATTACCCGACTTTGCTCCTCATCTAAAACCGTCCCCTGTGGGAAATCCGCAAGACGTTCCTCCAGACGGCGCTGCTCACCCCGCAAATGCTCCCAAGCGCCTTCCAATTCTAGGCGATTGCGCTCAACTTCTGTTTGTAACCGTTCAATTTCCTGGCGGGATGTGTCAACTTCCTGTTTTTGCTCCTCTAGTTGTTGCAACTCTTCCTCCAATAGTTGCAACTGTTCTGAGCGTACTTCCATGTCCATTTCACGGCGATTCAACTCTTGCGCCTGAAACGTCAGCGATTGCTTCCACTGATCAATTTCATCTTCCTTGAGCTTAAATTTCTCCAATTGGCGGGAAAAATTCTGCAAAATGTTGACTAGTGGCCGCCCTGCTTCTTGAATCCGCTGCACTTGACGATTTGGATTCAGTTCAACCAGTACCAAAGCACCATCATTTAATTTGCTTGCGTCTTCAGCGGCAATCACTTCTTCCGACACAGGACTCCAATTCTGGTCAGTTCGCTGGCAAGCTAGTAGTTTCAGTTCAGTTTTGCCACCGCCACTGAGTAAACCACCTTTCTGTTTTTGTACTTCTGCTAAATACAGCACACCGTTAGTCCTTATTGATGCACTTAAAGTTTATGTTTTGGGATATACCTTAAATAATTCTGTTAACTTCTCTCACTGAACCGAAGTTTAGGAGAACAAGACAGACAAAACTATAGACGCCAGATATTACGTCTTGATATTTATAAAAGCGAGTTGGTCGCGCCTTTATATTTTGTACTGATGACAGTGATGATGACTTCCGTGTTAACACTAGCTTTGTCAAAGTGTATTACGAAAGATTAAACTTTATAGCTGAATCTATAGCAATTCTCCTTTGGATGCAACAGATCGTAGGGAACATTGCTTGTATGTGTCAACTTAAGCCCAAACCCATTTAAAAATAATATTAACCGCATTAGAAGGAGTATTTTTTAGCTAAATGCAGGGAAATTTAAATGAAATTGATATTTGCAGTATCTTGCAATTGATTGAGTTGGGACAACGAACTGGGCAGCTATGGGTGAGAGCTACTAGCTCTCACCATAACAACAAACTGAGTGGAGAGGGAGCAAGCATTTATCGCCTCAAACAACAGTCTTGGTTCGTCTTTTTCCTCAATGGTCAAATTATCTATTGCCAAGAAGGTGAGAGTAGTTTATCCAGAATTAACGATTATTTACGTCATTATCGAGTCGAGATGCGACTTACCGACAAACAAATTGCCTCTTTATCATCAACCGACGCGCCAGAGTATGCTTATCTGTGGGCACTCTTGGAGCGAAATATTATCAACCCCAAGATAGCTGGTAGTATCATTCACGGCTTGGTACATGAAACCCTCTTTGACCTGCTGAGTTTACACCAAGGGAACTTCATTTTCCATCAGGGTGCGGCACTTGCCCCGCAATTAAACACTTTCGAGATTGCTCCATTTGTTACAAAAATTACGAAGCAGGTGCAAGAGTGGAAGCAACTGTATCCACACATTCAGTCTCCAGAACAATTGCCAGTACTATCTGACAAAGTTCAGCTACAATCCTCCCTACCAGAAGCAACTGTGGAGAAATTACAACATTGGGCTGATGGTAAAACATCCTTGCGTCAACTAGCTCGCTATCTCAACCGAGACATTTTGACAGTCGCTAAGGCAATATATCCATACGTGCAACAGAGTTGGTTACAGCTAGTATATTCAGTTACGACTGAACCAGATCCCCACACTGATAACGGGGAATTGAAGGGAAAACACAGGGGGCGAATAGTATGTATTGACGATGCGATCGCCATCGGTGAAACTATAAATTCCATCTTACAAGCACAAGGTTATGAAGCGATCGCTCTCACCAATCCTTTAGAGGCACTGAGTCTGGTTTTTCAACTAAAACCGGATTTAATTTTATGCGACATTGCCATGTCGGAATTGGAGGGGTACGAGGTTTGCGCCATGCTGCGACATTCAACAGCATTTCGGCTCACACCAATTATCATGCTCACTGGTAAAGATGGATTTATTGATCGAGTCAAAGCTAGTATGGTCGGGGCAACAGATTATTTAACAAAACCATTTACAGACACTGAGTTACTTATGCTCGTAGAGAAATATATCAACAACCAATGAAAATTGGGGATTGGGGACTGGGGATTGGGCATGGGGCATTGGGCATTGATCATATCTCCCTCATCTCCCTCATCTCCCTTATCTCCCTCATCTCCCTCATCTATGGAGCATATAAAGTGATCCAAGATTTGTTGATCTACTAAAAGATGAGTTAAAAGATGTTATCACAGAGTCAGCCAACTTAGTGAAACGTCAATATCCAGGAAAATAGTGAGAACATACAATTAATTTATACAGTTAATACTTGCGGGGGAATCAAAGAATGTTCCAAATAGGAACGTTTACATCAGGGGGTAAATAGACACTTATGAGTACAGTTCTGATTGTGGAAGACAGTATCGCGCAAAGGGAGATGATTACAGACCTCCTGAAAGCAACTGGCCTAACAGTAACCCATGCCAGTGATGGATTAGAAGCATTGGAGGCAATTCAAATAGCACCTCCCGATTTAGTGGTATTGGATATTGTCATGCCCCGAATGAACGGCTACGAAGTTTGTCGGCGCTTAAAATCCGATCCAAAAACCCAAAATGTCCCTGTGGTTATGTGTTCTTCCAAAGGCGAAGAATTTGATCGCTATTGGGGCATGAAGCAGGGTGCAGACGCTTACATAGCCAAACCTTTTCAACCAACCGAGTTGGTGGGAACAGTCAAACAACTGCTGCGAGGATAAGGACAAAAGCAATATGGTCAGCAAACCGGACTTTTTAAGTGGCAGTGGTCAAGACCATTTCCGACCAGAATTACAAGTAGAAAGTCCTGAAGGTGAGTTACATTTGAGGTTTTACATTCCCTCGCATCAGGAGTTTGCACTACAAGCAACTGGCATTCGGGAGGTAATTGAACTAAGTCCTGATAGAATCACTCCGATTCCTAATGCTTCTCCTTTACTTTTGGGTACTCTAAATTTACGAGGTCGAGTTATTTGGGTAGCTGATTTGGGTCAATTTCTTGGGGAAGCAAGTGCATTAAACACGGATAGAGCTGAAATTTCGGTGATTGCCATTGAAGAGCAAGACACAATAGTGGGTTTAGCAGTAGAGGAAATTGGTGGCATGGACTGGTTGGATGTCCAGAATCTCATGCCACCAACTAGTGTTCCAGATACTATGGCTCCCTTTTTACGTGGAGAGTGGTTATTAGATGCTAAAAACAATCAGTGTCTACGACTGCTCGATCAAATGGCAATTTTACGGAGTGCTAGGTGGGCAGGATGAAATTGGAGGAGGAAATGGCAGCAAGTATTGATAATTACGAGCCAACATATCAACAGGCGATGACCGCCTATGTTCAAAGGAATTATGAGGTTGCCGCCACTTTAGTTGACCAAGTGGTGCAAAATTTACCAAATGACCCCAACTCCCATTTGCTAAGGGGTCACATTTACTATGTTTTACAGCAGTACGATGTAGCAAAAGAAGAATATCAACAGGTATTACGCTTGACTGACGATCAAGAAATTATTGGTTTTGCCAATAATGGAATTGAGAATATCAATCAATATTTACAATCATTCGGTGGGGAAATTGATACATCAGATAGTCAAGAGCAAATTAATTCCCCAGAGATGTCTGATGCACTGGTATATAGCGAACAAGAATTAGAAGATTTGGGCGCTAGTAAGGATTTTGACAGCAATAACCTTGATTTGAACTTTTTTGGAGAGCATCAAGAACCTGTAAATGGCGTTGAGGAACTATCTTCAAAAAGTCCATTTGATATACCAACAGAAGATAGTATTGGAACGAGACAAATATCAGATTCTTCTACAGCTTATGGTGACGATCCTTTTGCTTTCAATGAAGAACTACAGGAACAAGAGTTAAATAACAGCAAATGGGAGGAGAAAGCAGAATTAGAGTTGCCTGCTTTCTGGCAGGAAGATATATCAGAAGAGAACTACGAAGAATCATTAGTAAATAGTCATTTTTCAGATAATGGGAAAAATTCCGATCGCGGGAATTCAGCTATTGACAATAATAACTCTTCATCTTCTAATTCCAAAACTGGGAATAACGAGAATAATTTCCCTGATTTATTGAGTGAGCCAAAGTCCCCAGAGCTTAGTAATGAAGACTTGGAATATACAAAATCTAGTTTGGGAGACGAAACTTTATTTATTGTTCAAGAAGAACTTAAAAATAGTTCATCAACAAATAGCAACAGTCAATATGATTTGCCTGAAACCGAAGCACCCGATTGGTTGAAATCAAAAACTTTTGCAGATGAAGAAGCTTTTGCGCCGAATTTATCTGATGATGCTTCGTCTTTTAGCAACAATTTTTCTGTAAAAGAAAAGCAGTTTAAATCAGGCGAAGTTATCGGTAAAAATAGCTTTGATGACGATGATAATTTTGATATGGAAGCATTTGAGTCTGCCTTTGGCTCAGAAGGGTTAAGCCCTTATGAAGACTCAAACAATATACTGAATGGAGAAAATTCTAAAAGCAATATAGAATTTTTAGATGACTTTGAGGAATTTGATGATTTAGGTAACATTCCAGGGTTTGACCTGCTCGAAGGAGATTCTAACTTCGCTGATCTAGCAATGCATTCTGCTTCATCAGAAACTAGTGGCAGTGGACGTTCTCAAGTCGTGGAAGCTTCTGCAAGTAGTGCAGCTAGCGATCGCGAAGAGGAATTATTCACAATGACTGGTTCCCATGAAGAAGTTCCAGTCTTTAGCCAAACAGATGTCTCAAAACTAGAACCCAACGTCAGCGTTGAGCAAGGATGGTTAGCACCATTAGAAAATGCCTCCATAGAAAGGAAACAATGGTTAATTGCTGGAAGTGTGGGCATTGTCTCGGCACTGGTTGTAGCCACAGTTAGCTTTGTCGCTACCACATTTTCGCCAGCCCAACAACGAGAATCAGTGCGGAACACAGGTTGGGCAATGTCATTAGCAGCTGGGATTGCAGGTTTTACCACCGCAGGTGTCATGGGAAATCTTGCACTCAAACAAATTCGGCGCACAACTGATGATCTCCAAGCTCAGTTTGAGGCTGTGCGTCAAGGAAATTTGAATGCTCAAGCCACAGTATTTTCCGAAGATGAATTGGGCCATTTAGCTACTGGCTTTAATGAAATGGCACGGGTAATTTTCACGACTACAAATGAAGCCCAACGGAAAGCCGATGAACAAGAGGAAGCCAAAGAAAACCTGCAACGCCAAGTGATTCGCCTTTTGGATGATGTGGAAGGAGCTGCTAGAGGTGATTTAACAGTCCAAGCGGAAGTGACAGCCGACGTATTGGGAGCGGTAGCTGACGCCTTTAACCTGACAATTCAAAACCTGCGGGATATTGTGCAACAGGTAAAAGTGGCGGCGAAGGATGTAACAAAAGGTGCAACCAACTCTGAAACTTTTGCGAGAGCCTTATCTAGTGATGCTTTGCGCCAAGCAGAAGAGTTGGCAGTGACGCTCAATTCTGTACAAGTAATGACTGACTCGATTCAGCGGGTAGCAGAGGCGGCGCGGGAAGCCGAAACGGTTGCGCGTGATGCTAGTACGATCGCTCTCAAAGGTGGCGAAGCAGTAGAAAATACTGTGGCGGGGATTTTGGAAATTCGAGAAACCGTTGCCGAAACCACTCGAAAAGTGAAGCGGTTAGCGGAATCTTCCCAAGAAATTTCTAAAATTGTGGCGTTGATTTCCCAAATTGCTTCGAGAACAAACTTACTGGCACTCAATGCTAGTATTGAGGCGGCAAGGGCGGGAGAAGCTGGACGCGGGTTTGCGATCGTAGCAGACGAAGTGCGCCAGTTAGCAGACAAATCTGCTAAATCTCTGAAGGAAATTGAACAAATTGTGATGCAAATCCAAAGCGAAACAGGCTCTGTAATGACCGCGATGGAAGAAGGCACACAACAAGTAATTAAAGGTACAAAATTGGCAGAAGAAGCGAAGCGATCGCTCGAAAACATTATTCAAGTGGCGAATCGCATCGATATTCTTGTACGCTCAATTACCAGCGACACTGTGGAACAAACTGAAACTTCCCGCGCCGTCGCTCACGTAATGCAATCAGTAGAACTCACCGCGCAAGAAACTTCCCAGGAAGCACAGCGAGTTTCAGGTGCGCTACAACACTTAGTTGGTGTATCCCGTGACTTGATCGCCTCCGTTGAACGTTTCCGAGTGGAAACTACGGAAACCAGGTAACAAAGTTAGGAGTTGGGAGTGAGGAGTTAGAAATAAAAATCACAACTCACATCTCATAACTCATAACTCATAATTCATAACTCATAACTCATAACTCATAACTTTTGCTATGCTGCCGGAACAACAACAGCGGATTTTGGGTTACTTTATCGAAGAAGCCAGGGATCACCTGAATACCATTGAGCAGGGCTTGCTGAATTTAGAGGGTACACTGAACGACCCGGAAATGATCAGTGAAGTCTTCCGGGCGGCTCACTCCATCAAAGGAGGAGCGGCGATGCTTGGATTGACTAGCATCCAGCATACCTCTCACCGTCTGGAAGATTGTTTTAAAGTTCTCAAAGATAATCCGGTTCAGATTGACCAAAAGTTAGAGTCTTTATTTCTTGGTGTATCTGATACCCTGAAAGCGCTGTTAGAGCATTTGAGCGGGCCTTATGGTCTTTCTGAAGATGCAGCTAATACTTTGATGTCAGAAACTGAGCCAGTCTTTCAATGGCTGTATCAGCATCTGGAACTACTTGTAGAACAAGGAAAAAATGGAGTAGCTAGCACAACAGAACGACACACAACCTCTGTAGAGAATGTCTCCACACTTACAGAACTTTTCCTGCGGCGAGATATTCCCAGTTTGCCAGAAGACACCCATCAGGAATCTCCAGAAATATCACTCTCAGTAACACCCCAAGAGGTGCGAGACAATGCTGCGCGATCGCCTCTCACCGCCAAAGAAAATAATTGGGGCGAATTTCAAGCCCAGGTGCTGCAAAGACTGCGGGAAATGTTGCAACTGTTTAAGCAAACAACAACACCCTCAACTCGACAAAACCTTCAGGAATGCTGTTACCAGTTAGTTAGACTTGGTGAAACTTGGAATTTGTCCAAGTGGTGTGGTTTGTGTCAAGCAGCAGCCAGTGCGATCGGCAATCCTGAAAATACCTATCTCACTTTAGCTAAAATTGTCATTACCGAAATCAAGCAAGCTCAAGAATTAGTCTTGCAAGGTAGGGAAGCCGAAATTGCAATTAGTCAGCAACTAGAAGCGCTTTTGAACTTTGCAGAAATTGAGTTATTAGAAGTTACCCCTAATTTGTTTGACGAACAGTCTGCGGCTTTGACAGAATTATCAATTGCCTCAGAGCCAATTCGATCTGCTAACAGCGAGCCGTTAGTCATAACTAACCTAGCCCAGACAACTGAAGAACTTAATCTAGACGAGGATACTAGCGATCACGCAACGTTAGCAAGTCCGCGAGCGTCTGGCTACGCCAACGTCAAGGGCGATCGCCCCTATATTCAACAAGGGACACCACTAAACGCTGCTACTCACACTAGTCTTACTTTCACCACACATGAAGAAGTACATCCAATCAGTAGCAATCTTGACCCCAATGGCCCAGAGGTAGGAATAGCTGAGTTAAATACCCTTGCCGATTTATTTGACGGTGATACTCCCGAACTAGATGAAAGCTGGCATCAACAAGAAACCTTAGATATTGTTGCCACGGATGATTTTGGAATTGATTTCAGCAGCACAGACGCTGAGGATGCTAATAGCGATTTATCCGATTTCCTCTCTTTTGATGAAGATACAAGCAACGAGCAGCACCCAACAACCACAGCCACTACAGAAGATTTATCTTTGTTATTTGGCGACAATTTCCTAGAAAAAGAGAATTCAGAATCGCAAAATCAACAAACATCTCCTACGACTTTAGAGTTAAGCGATATTAACGTACTTGATATAAATTTAGACTCTTCTTCCCAAGATTTACAAAAATTTATTGATATTTATAGTGATACAAACCTGCTTCCTGATGTCAACAAAAACGATGTGGTTGAAGATTTATTGACACTGACGCTAGATGATGATATAGAACTATTACCTACAGGCGAAGTAACTCAACCAGAAACAGAGGTGAACGCCTCTGTGAAACTATCTACCAACCAACAAAACAGTTTTGATAACTTATTCTTAGAAACTAGAAATGCAAATTGGGTAGAAGAAATTACCCCTAGTGACTACGTAGAATTACCCCAGGAAACAGGCTTGTCTTTAGACAGCCTATTTGCTGAAATGGAAGAACAGACACTACTGCCTACAAGTGAACCAGAACTTGGTGATTTATTTGATACATCTCCAACAACAGCACCTGAGTTTTCTGAATCAGAAAATGATCTGAGCAACTTCTGGAACCAGGAAACCACAGAGGAACAGGACGAATTCAATTCCTTAATTGAGCAAAATGTGGAAAGGGCGTTAGAAGAGAGTTTGTTTGCTGCAACTAATGACATTTTTGCCGACAGTCAGCAGCCAATACCTTCTCCTATAGCCAGTTTTGACATAGAAGAAGATTTTGATCTCAATTTCCAGCACCAAGAGCAGCTAGATTTGATATTCTCATCAGATTCTGGAGATGATTTATTTGATGAGTTAACACCGAGTAACCCAAGTATTTCCCCTGCAATCAGCGATCGCATACAGCCCTTTGCGCCTGAAACGCCTTTGTTGGCGCAGCATCTAGGGGAAGAAATTATCAAGCGATCGCAACAACCAGAAGCTTTAGATTTTGTTCCAGAATTTACTAATCAGCCCTCAGAGATATCTGCTGTTGATCTGGAACTTGATTCATTCAACCCTTTCGATGAAAATCCGCAACTGCTGTTTGAGGATGTAGCTACATCCACTTATATTCAGATGGAAACCACAGATAATACTGTGGATGAACTATCAGCTACAGAAAATATCAACTTTGGGGAAACTTCAGATTTAGGATCACTTCAACCACAGCCAGATGATTCATTCGACTCTTTCGATGAAAATCCGCAACTGCTGTTTGAGGATGTCGCTACATCCACCTATATTCAGATGGAAACCACAGATAATAATACTGTGGATGAACTATCGGCTATAGAAACTTCTCTTGATATTAATTTTGGGGAAACTTCAGATTTAGCATCATTTCAAGCACAGCCAGATGATTCATTCGACTCTTTCGATGAAAATCCGCAACTGCTGTTTGAAGATGTCGCTACATCCACCTATATTCAGATGGAAACCACAGATAATAATACTGTGGATGAACTATCGGCTATAGAAAATATTAATTTTGGGGAAACTTCAGATTTAGCCAAGACTTGCCCAGAAGTTTTAGGTACTGAGCCGAAGAATAACTTAGAAACTGCCTTTGAGTTCCCAGAAAACAGAGATATTGAAGATACAGAGCTTGGTTTTGCAAATGATTTATTGTTTACAGAAACTGCTATATCAGAAGCAATAAACCAGGAAGAATTAGGAGAAAGTGCGACAACAATTGATTCACAAACGGTTATTCAGGAAGGTGTAGAAACCGATTTGTGGGATCTAGCAGAGACATCTGACACTGGTACAGGTTCAGAGGGCGAAAACGCTATTGTTACCTCAATTGAAGAATTGGTAACGACAAAAAACGTTGAAGTAGTTGCTCCAGAAGATGACTTTGCAGACTTGGAAGCATTACTAGGAGAGGAAGTAGCACTTAACCCCAAAGCTAAGGAGATACCAGAAGTAGATTTTGCAGCTCTGGAAGAATTGCTAGGTACAGATAACAACAGCGATGTCTACGACGGGCTACGCCAACGCCAGCCCTTCAACAATCAACCAGTCTTGGCGAAAAATGCCATTCCATCACCAGCTACAGATGAATTTGGTGATTTGGAGAAGTTGCTGGCAGAAGCGGATCAAACAATATCCCATTCACCATCAGTAAAATCTAACACCAACAAAATTCCCCGTCCCTCTACTCGTCGAGCTGCGAGATTTGAAGAAACGATGAAGGTTCCAGTTAAGCAACTGGACGATATGAGTAATTTAGTTGGGGAGTTGGTGGTAAATCGCAATACCTTAGAGCAGGATCATGAACGCCTGCGGCAGTCATTAGATAACTTGCTAATTCAGGTACAACAACTCTCGGATGTAGGCGCAAGAATGCAGGAGTTGTACGAGCGATCGCTACTAGAAGCTTCTCTATTAGCTGGACGCAAAAACAAAGACTCCGGCTTACAAGCAGCTGATTCCAATGCCGATAGGGGTTTTAGCGAGTTAGAAATGGATCGTTTTACTCCCTTCCATACCCTGTCCCAGCAGATGATTGAACGCATTGTGCGAGTGCGTGAGTCGGCAAGTGACATTGATTTTGTTACCGAAGAAACCGAGCGAGTAGCAAGGCAGTTCCGCCAAGTAACTACCCAGCTACAAGAGGGATTAACAAGAGCGCGAATGGTGCCTTTTGCCCAAACTATCGATCGCTGGCGGCGAGGAGTGCGCGACAACGCCATCAAGTGTGGCAAACAAGTGGAGTTGGTGATCGAAGGTGGCGATACCTTAATTGACAAGATGATTTTGGATCATCTGACCGATCCGTTAACTCACATGCTGAATAATGCGATCGCTCACGGTATTGAAACGGCAGAAGAAAGGCAAGCTGCTGGTAAACCAGCCATAGGAATCATTACTATCCGTGCCTTCCACCAAGGCAACCAAACGATCATTTCTGTAGGCGATGATGGCGCAGGTATCGATTCAGCAAAGGTTAAGGCTAAGGCGGTGAAGATTGGCATGATTACACAAGCGCAGGCAAAAGCCATGTCTCGCCTGGAAGTCTACGATCTGCTGTTCCAGTCTGGTTTTACAATCAAAGACCAAGCAGATGAAATTTCTGGTCGTGGTGTGGGTATGGACGTAGTGCGCTCCGAGATTAGCGAAATTCGGGGGACAGTGAACACCGATTCTGCGATCGGAAAGGGAACCACCTTCACCATCCGTCTGCCACTGACTCTGAGTATTTGTAAAGCTCTCTGCTGCGTCTCTGATCGAGCCAGGATTGCTTTCCCGATGGACGGTGTAGAAGATACGCTGGATATACCAGTCAAAAATATCCAGCACGATGCCAATGGGGAATCATTTATTTCCTGGCGCGATACGGTGCTGCCATTCCGACCCCTTAAGGAACTTTTAACCTTCAATCGCCAGATCAGTCGCGGCAATGTCTATGGTGGCACTAGAGATGATGATATGGTTTCTGTGGTCGTGGTGCGATCGGCAAATACCCTAATTGCTCTACAGATTGACCTAGTGTTAAGCGAACAAGAAATTGTAATTAAGCAATTTGAAGGGCCAGCGCCTAAACCCATTGGTGTAGCTGGTGCTACAGTCCTGGGTGATGGTCGGATTATGCCCATTGCTGATGTACTAGAAATAATTGACATCTTCCAAGGACGGATTTCTACACAAATTGGTGGCAATTCTTGGCAACAGAAAGGGATTCCCGTAGACACCTCTCCTGCGAAGATTGACCCGACAGTGCTGATCGTCGATGACTCGATTACAGTCCGAGAGTTGCTCTCCCTAACGTTTAATAAGGCAGGTTATCGTGTAGAACAGGCGCGTGACGGCCAGGAAGCTTGGGATAAACTCCGCTCCGGTCTGCCTTGCGATATCGTATTTTGCGACATCGAAATGCCCCGTTGCGATGGTCTGGAGTTACTCTCCCGCATTCAGAAAGACTCTAACCTCAACCACTTACCGATCGCTATGCTCACCTCGCGGGGTGCAGACAAGCACAGACAAATTGCAGCTCAACTCGGTGCTAGTGGCTACTTTACCAAGCCTTATCTCGAAGAAGCTCTACTTGAAGCTGCGGCGCGGATGTTGAAAGGGGAGAAACTTGTTAGCAGTACGAGTAATGTTTAATAAGTAAGTAATAAAAGACCTTGGCAGTAAACCTGTCAAGGTCTTTTACTCAAACGAGATAAAAATTACGGTTATTTACTGGTTTTAAATCAAATCTTCATACAAAACTATCGGTTTTTTCGGTTTTTATTGAAACATGATGTTGCAACCCATATACTCATTATTAATCAAGACTATGATGCTATTTGCCTTATGCATAAGGAATCAAAGATCAAAAGTTTAATAAAATTAGGATTTGCTATCTCTGGCGTTGTTCTTTCTCTTGCAACTATAGAAGTAGCAAAAGCAGATATTGTACCAGGCACGCTTTCTACCGATGCGTTCGATTCTACACAAGGCACAGTGATCACGAATGACGACACAATCATTGATCCTATTAAGAGGATGTTTTAAAAGGGTCTTTTGTTCTCCTAGTTAGTACAGTCAAGTATCTCAGTACATGGCTAAAACCTTGATTTATCGTCGAAGTTAACCCAAGTGAGAACAGCAAAATTATACCTTCTGGGGCTTTTAAAACATCCTCTAACGCTTTTCGTACAAGTGGAGGGTTTGAGGACGGTCATACACTTATGCGTAATGGTGGTCTTGGCTCAATCAGCTTCATTGAGTTTGCCACTGCTTCCCCGGTTACAATCGGTGGTGTAAGGTTATTTGCCCACAATGATGGCGAATTTTTCGATTTTCGTCGTGCGATGAGCAATTTTTCACTCTTGGCTGACACAAATTCTGACAACGTTTTTGAGACTGTTGTAGCTAACCGAAATATTAATCCCAATTATGCGCTACAGACTGGTAACAATGCAGCACTCCCAGAAGACCTCGATCTGATAATCCCATCTCTTGTTGGCAATATAACCGCACAGTCTTGGCGGCTTGAAGTTACGCAAGGAACTAATATACAGCCTTTCGAGGGTGCTAGTCTGGTTGAGTTGGACGCTTTACCATCTATACCTACCTCTGTTCCTGAACCCACCTCTGCTAGCGGTATTGCTCTTGTCAGTGCTTTGGGAGCATGGATAAAGCGTAAACAAAAAGCTTCTAAATGTGCCTAATTTGAAATAAATAACGCACACTAAAGTAAAAACTTACATATTAACCCTCTTCTATCACTCTCAGAAAACAATAATCGAAGCAGAAAACTGAAACTATGACTAAATCAAGGTTTGAGGCTTTATTTTCTAATATAAATTCAAAAATGTAGCCCAAACCTGGAAAGTGAAGTCTCGTAAGCCTTGCAGCGATTGCTTTGTCCAAGAGTGATGGAAGAGGTGTATACACGGTAGGTGAACGGGGAGGGGTTGGGGGTGGGGTTCTTTTATTATGGGTAATTTGGCGGACATGATACAATACGGTTCAGTTAAGGCTAAAACTCTTTGTGAAAGTCAATTTTTTTTTTAACGAACCGCAGAGGCGCAGAGAACACAGAGAGAAGGAAGAAATGCTTAACTGAACAGTATTGGGACATGATATGAGGCAAGGAAAGCCAACATCTTTGAGAACGACGGATTTATCGAAGATTCCAATGTTAAGAAATAATTCGCTAACAGCATTCGTTCCTCAACCCAACATTTCCGGGCTTTGTTGCTTAACCAAACCTACAATTTTTCTTAACTGAACCATATTAATTTATTAACTTATAATACGCCACGACGGAAATAGAGCAACTATTTAAAATCCCTAAAGAGCTTATTCCATAATACTTTTGACTTTTGACTTTTGACTTCCGCCTTGGGTACTAGGTGCTTTGCAACGATAAAGTCGTGCGTTCAGTGACCCTACGCTCCACCTTCACTGAAATTAACTTTAGAAGGCAAATATTCAATCAGATTAAAGTATTACATTTTACTCATCAGATAAATACTTATTTAAGAGTAAATGCAAAAATCCATGCTTCAACCTTCAGTAAAAACTCTTGGTTATTAACAGCATGTATCGATTATTCATAGCTGCTTCTAGGTCGGTGACACTTTTAGATACTTTAGATAAAACCTCACTATATTTTATAGGTAAATACTCCCTTGTTAATCCTGCTAGAAAAATTGAGTGTTGTCACCAAAGCCACAAGATAAGCACGGATTAATATTTAATTATCAGTTATGATTTTAACTTTATTTAAAATTATCTAATCGTCTGTAAGCCTCTACAGGAAAGGCATTTAGGAAAAATTTTTGATTTTCCAGATGGTCTAAAAGTTGCAAATTTCATAGTGAATCAGTTTTATAAAAACAAATATTTTGCATAAAATAAGAACGGATCTCTGAGTAATACTTAGCAGCTAAAAACTATCAGTTTTGTAGCTCGGAGACAGAAACTAGTACTTTCATACTTTTCTTAAAAATGAACTGCTAGTAGCTCATTTTTCACTTAGAAATTAAGAATCAGGAGGATTAATCATGGCAGTAATTTGGATTCCAGGCCCAGAACCAACCAATAGAGCAGATACAGGTATTAGTGATGCCGCTTCTGATAACTTCAGTGGTTTTGGTGGAAATGACACCCTAATTGGTGGCGCTGGAAATGACACCCTAATTGGTGGCGCTGGTCGTGACTTGCTACAAGGTGGCGATGGTATCGACTTGCTAGCCGGTGGGGGCGGGAGCGATACCATAATAGGCGATCGCGGCAACGATATCTTCACTGGCGGAGGCGGCGACGACCGACTCATCTGGAACAACGGTGACGGTAGCGACAGAATTAGCGGTAACGCTGGCGATGACGTGGTTGAGGTCAACGGCGCCGGAGCTGCAGGAGACACCTTCCGCCTGGAACAAGACGCCCAAGGAAGAGCAATCTTTGATCGGCTTAACCTAGTTCCCTTCACCCTGACTGTAGACACCGCAGAGAGTTTTGAAGTCAATGGTGGCGGAGGCGATGACATCTTCGATGTTAATGACTTGGGGGAAACTAGCCTCAGTGCAGTCAGCTTTACAGGCGGTGCTGGAAATGACTCGCTTGATGGTAGTGGCACATCTACACCGTTAACTGGCTCTGGTGATAGTGGAAATGACACCCTAATTGGTGGAACTGGAAATGACACCCTAATTGGTGGCGCTGGAAATGACTTGCTACAAGGTGGCGATGGTATCGACTTGCTAGCCGGTGGGGGCGGGAGCGATACCATAATAGGCGATCGCGGCAACGATATCTTCACTGGCGGAGGCGGCGACGACCGACTCATCTGGAACAACGGTGACGGTAGCGACAGAATTAGCGGTAATGCTGGCGATGACGTGGTTGAGGTCAACGGCGCAGGAGCTGCAGGAGACACCTTCCGCCTGGAACAAGACGCCCAAGGAAGAGCAATCTTTGATCGGCTTAACCTAGTTCCCTTCACCCTGACTGTAGACACCGCAGAGAGTTTTGAAGTCAATGGTGGCGGAGGCGATGACATCTTCGATGTTAATGACTTGGGGGAAACTAGCCTCAGTGCAGTCAGCTTTACAGGCGGTGCTGGGAATGACTTGCTTGATGGTAGTGGCACAGCTACACCGTTAAGCGGCTTTGGTGGTAACGGTAGTGACAGCCTCTATGGTGGCGCTGGCAATGACAGCCTCTATGGTGATGCTGGTAATGACTTCTTAAGAGGTGGCGATGGTAATGATCTTCTGACAGGCGGTAGTGGTAGCGATCGCTTCGTGTTCAACTCAGGCGCTCAGTATAATGATGCAGCTCTTGGCGTAGATCAAATTACTGACTTCAGCCGCGCTTCTGACAGAATTGTCCTGGATCAGACAACTTTCCTCGGACTCAACAATCTGTCCGATATTCAGATAGTAGCTAATGATGCAGCAGCTGCAACTAGCTTTAGACTCATTACTTACAGTCTTGGAACTGGCAATTTGTTCTTCAACCCAAACTTGAGATCACCAGGCTTTGGGACAGGTGGGCTGTTTGCCAACATTGATAACGATAACGATCCATTCACAGCAGCGCCAGTATTGGCAGCTACGAACTTTGAGATCGTTGGGTAATCACACAGAATCTAAACATGTCTGCAAGTTTGCAGCTAGATCCCAATAACCGCAATCATCAGCATTGCTAATTAGGGAGCATCCCAATGCAAGCAAATTTATCAAGTTAGCAGGTAGTCATTGCGAATGGAGCGAACGCGAGTGCGTCTCTAAGAGTTGCGGAATGAAGCAATCGCAAAGTCTAGATGCTGCGATTGCAACTCTTAGAGACGCTACCGCGAACGCTTCATTTCATTACGTACCCTGCGGGAACGCCAAGGGCGAACGCAATGACAAAATATGTTTTTACACATTTGGGATGCTCCCGCTAATTAGGGATTTTTAATCCAATACGCTTGGGTTGAGCCTAAGCGTTACCCAACAAAGCCTTGATAATGTTGGGTTTCTTTCCTCAACCCAACCTACGCCAGTTTTAGTTTTTAGCCTTAACCCAGGCTTATTGGTTTTTAACCTTGTTTCATATTTGGTATTTCTTGTCAATGCGTAAGTTCTAACTAATAGCCCTTTCAAGGTGGGTAAAAATTTTGGTCAGAAAATTTCTCTTTAATCTCTTTACTCTGTGTTCTCTGCGACTCTGTGGTTAAATAAATTACTTTTAAACCGCAGAGCCACAGAGAACACAGAGAGAAAAAAACAGATTTTAGGAGTCACCTTGAAAGGGCTAGTTCTAACTAATTACCCGGACTTGATATTACGAATATAGATTGCTCTAAATTAATAATGGCTTCAGTTGGTCGATTTGTACTTTGGAAGAGTCCACCAATATTACCCAAGGTGAGAGCTTCAACAGAGCGATCGCCCACAGCACGCCAAAGGGGCAGAGCTTGGTTGTAAAAATTGAGTGCTTTTTGCTTTTCTCTTAAATCGTCGTAGACTCGACCGATGTTATTGAGTGTAGTCGCTTCACCTGAGCGATCGCCCACAGCACGCCAAAGGGGCAGAGCTTGGTTGTAAAAATTGAGTGCTTTTTGCTTTTGTCCTAAATCGTCGTAGACTCGACCAATGTTATTGAGTGTAGCCGCTTCACCTGAGCGATCGCCCACAGCACGCGAAAGGGGCAGAGCTTGGTTGTAAAAATCGAGTGCTTTTTGCTTTTGTCCTAAATAGGAGTAGACTAGACCGATCTCATTGAGTGTAGTCGCAACACCAGAGCGATCGCCCACAGCACGTTTTAGGGGCAGAGCTTGGTTGTAAAAATCGAGTGCTTTTTGCTTTTGTCCTAAAGCGGAGTAGACTGAACCGATGTTATTGAGTGTAGTCGCAACACCTGTGCGATCGCCCACAGCACGTTTTAGGGGCAGAGCTTGGTTGTAAAAATCGAGTGCTTTTTGCTTTTCTCCTAAATCAAAGTAGACTCCACCGATGTTATTGAGTGTAGCCGCTTCACCTGAGCGATCGCCCACAGCCCGCCTAAGGGGCAGAGCTTGGTTGTAAAAATCGAGTGCTTTTTGCTTTTCTCCTAAATCGGAGTAGACTGCACCGATGTTATTGAGTGTGCGAGCAACACCTGTGCGATCGCCCACAGCCCGCCTAAGGGGCAGAGCTTGGTTGAAAAAATCGAGTGCTTTTTGCTTTTCTCCTAAATCAAAGTAGACTTTACCGATGTTATTGAGTGTAGTCGCAACACCAGAGCGATCGCCCATAGCCCGCCAAAGGGGCAGAGTTTGGTTGAAAAAATCGAGTGCTTTTTGCTTTTCTCCTAAATCGGAGTAGACTCCACCGATGTCATTGAGTGTAGTCGCAACACCAGAGCGATCGCCCACAGCCCGCGAAAGGGGCAGAGCTTGGTTGTAAAATTCGAGTGCTTTTTGCTTTTCTCCTAAATCGGAGTAGACTCGACCGATGTTATTGAGTGTAGTCGCAACACCAGAGCGATCGCCCACAGCCCGCGAAAGGGGCAAAGCTTGGTTGAAAAAATCGAGTGCTTTTTGCTTTTCTCCTAAATCGTCGTAGACTCCACCGATGTTATTGAGTGTAGTCGCAACACCTGCCTTGTCGCCCACAGCCCGCGAAAGGGGCAAAGCTTGGTTGTAAAAATCGAGTGCTTTTTGCTTTTCTCCTAAACGGTCGTAGTTAGACCCAAGCCAAACCAGTGCAGTTCCTTCTAGTTTTTGGTCTTTGAGTTCCTGTGCCATAGTTGGAACTGGCTGTAATATTTGTATTGCCTGTTGGTGTTCCTGTTGCTGTGTCAGTTTTATCCCTTGCTCAAGCAGTCTTTCTGCTTCTTGCGCTTGCGAATTTTGAGTTTGTCCCCAAGTGGGTTGAGCCATCAGCATCACTGTTATAGGCGTTAGATAAACGCCCACAGCCAAAAGACTGGTGAGAATTTTTTTCATAGAATAGCGCAGAGGTAGCTGTTTTCAATTGGGTCTAGAAGCTGTCGTTACCAACATCGTGATATTTGTGATGAACATCGTGATATTTGTTATTAATATCGTAATGTTTGTGATGAACATTGCAATGTTTCTTATTAATATTGTGATGTTTGTGATGAACATTGCAATGTTTCTTATTAATATCGTGATGTTTGTGATGAACATCGTGATATTTGTTATTAACATCGCAATGTTCCTTATTAATATTGCGATGTTTGTTATTAACCAGAAGTGTCTGTCGTTAAGAACGTCAAAATGGTTAGGGGTATAGATGTACGCCCCTAGAGATGAAAGAATTCACGCTCAATAAGGTTTTGCCAGAATAGTGACCGTTCGTTGTTGCGAATTGAACTGGATTTCATCTACCACATATTGCCGATTTCTAGCCACTGACTGAATACCCTGCAACTGTGCTGTGGAAACTACAGGTGGTTTCAGTTTCACCACCGCTTGACCTTGAGTAGAATTTTTTACAGTAAAATTATTTATGGGTATACCACTCCAAGTTACAGCCTTACCTGTGGGACGGTCTCCAATACGCTTGGGTTAAGCCCAAAAAATAAAAATGTGTAGGTTGGGTTTCGCGTTGCTCAACCCAACAATAATCTCGGTGCCGTACTCTCGGCGGTAACACACCCTACATTGTTTACCTCATCTCCCCCATCTCCCGTATGACCCAAGCCCCAAATCCTAATCAGGAAACCAATATTTTAGGTAAATTCACAAGTGTACTTGGCTTGCTGGGTGCGGCGCTTTTCTTTGCAGGCTGGATTTACCGTTGGTCATATTTCTACTTTTTTCAGCTAGAAGTCAATACCCTCGATTTACCTGCACAGTCTTTTTTAATAGTTCCCCTGCAAATATTTCTCGGAGATGGCTGGGCAATATTTAAAACAGCGATCGCTTTTTTTATAGCTGCGATGCCTACGGCGGCAAGCTACGCAATTCAGGCTACATTATGGTTAATTAAAATCATCAGTGATACGGTAGTCTCTGTAAGCCAATTACTACTGAGTCGCATCATCTCTGCTACTCAACGCAAAAGCTCATGGACAGCGAAACAGCTTAAATCTCTGGCTGAATTTAGTTCTGGGCAACTGCGCTCAGTTGATTTTCTGCGATCGCTAGTCAATGAGATAGTCATAGTATCCTGGGTATTAATTGTGATATTTTGGTTAGCTCGTTGGCAAGGCATTGCAGATGCACAACGAGACGCTGGTCAAAAATCCACTTTGCCTGTGGGATAAGCGTTTTAGCTTAAGTTGACACCAATGAGCATTGCTGTGCCCCTACTTGCTTGGTCTATTTACTTGGATACTTATCACCTCTGCGTCAGGCAATCAAGCAATCATCTTCTCTAAAGCAACCTGCAAATCTTTCGTCAAATCGCTCACACCTTGTCTAGCCGTCAAACGATCGCCCTGACAATTTTTCCAGCGTTCGGTTACTGAAATTGGCTCCCCTACGGTGATTTGTGTCTCTCGCAAACCTAGCCGAGGTCGCCCTGGAAGTGTTGTATCCTGAATTCTAGAAAGCATATCGAATACAAGCAAAGCTGTTTCCGCAAACCGTTCCGCCGTCGGTTGTTCCTGAATATAAGTAGCTGTGACTGCAACAAAACTTTCCACTATCCGCATGTGCCGCATCCGCAAGTCTGCTTCTTGAGCAATCCAGTCTGCCAAACCGCGTTTAAAGGGTGGTAAAGCATTGATATCTGGCAAATCTTCCCGATATATGTAATTCCAGCCAGCCTCTTCCAAGCGGCGACAGCGATCAATGGAATTTCCCTGTGCTTGAACTCCAAAATATTGCTCGGCAACTTGTAAAGCCTTATCCAGTAAGCGATGAAGTCGAGCAATCAACACCTGATTAGAACTAGCAGATTCATCAGTTGAGATGGTTTTTGGGATGTCTTGATGATAGAAGCGACGATAAAATTCTTCCATCTCGGTAATCAGATATTCAGCCAACCTACACAGGCGTTGATAGTAAATCTCTTCGCCCTCACCCTGCTCAATTTCCATTGCAGGCAAGCCACTATCAGCTTCCAACTTACTCAGCAGCCAATCCAGTTTAGACCAAGGTGGCTCAACGTAGCGATACTGGATAGCGATCGGTACAATAATTACAGTCTCAGTCCGATTAGCTTTTTGCAAGTCTTCTACACACCAGAACCCCATTTGAGCAACACCAGGTTCCAAGGGGCTAACAATACCACTATGACCATTAGTACCGCCTTCCGGTGCCACTGCGATCGGTAGTTCACCATTAGCAAACAACTCCCGTGCTGTTTGAATAGCTTGCCGATCTAGTCGTCTACCGCGATGAATCGGCACACCCCCTATCCGTGAAAACAACCAACCTAGCCACTTTCCAGCCCAAACCGTCATACCCCGGTCATAGAGAAAATAGCTGTGAACAAGGGATTGCAGTGTAATACCTTTCTGACGAGCAACCTGTGGCACAATGCGGGAAAGCAAATACAGCATACACAGGGGATCTTCCACCTCTGGGTGGCGAAATGCCAGCAAAAAGCGAATTTTTCCAGCCTGGAATTGTTGATAAAGTTCAGCTAATACCTCAACATTCTTGGCTTCAACACGGACAATACCAGCCGTTAGCCAAGGACGAGTGCGGAACCGTAGTGCGATCGGCAGTAACCACCGAACAATCTGGAGTACCAGCAGGTTCAACCGTTGAGGAATAAATTTTAGTGGTGGTTGAGTAGACTGAATCGATCTAGGCAAGTCGCTCTCCAGATTGTATTTTTAGCGATTGTACAACGTGGAGTCTTGGTTTTGCGTCAACCCGCAGCCTGTTGTTGTTAAACATCGTTCAGTTTTACTTCTCCATCCATAGACCCTAAGTATCGAATAAAAGTTAGTTTGGATGTTTAGGAAAATTTCGGAATAAGTAATATCCAATGGAGGTTAGCGGACTCGAACCGCTGACATCCTGCTTGCAAAGCAGGCGCTCTACCAACTGAGCTAAACCCCCATAAAGTTAAAATAGTAGGTAAGTTTGATTGTCGAAGTTAATTGTAACTTATATTGTTCCATTACCAAAGGGATGAAGCCAGAAAATATCCAAGTTGTTGCAGCACTGTATAAATTTGTCAAGCTCCCAGATTTTGCCGAGAAACAAGAGCCTCTGCTGTCTTACTGCCAAACGCAAGGTGTGAAGGGAACAATTTTGCTGGCACAAGAAGGCATTAACGGTACAATTGCCGGTTCGCGTCAGGCGATTGATTCTGTTCTCTGGTTTCTGCGTACTGACCCTCGTCTAGCAGACCTAGAATACAAAGAGTCCTATACCGAAACCCCCCCCTTTGAGCGGATGAAGGTGCGGTTGAAGCCAGAAATTGTTACTTTGGGATTGCCTGAAATTGACCCAAATGAACAAGTTGGCACTTATGTCAGTCCCCAAGAATGGAATGATTTGATTTGCGATCCAGAAGTAACCGTGATTGACACCCGCAATGATTATGAGGTGAATATCGGTACTTTTCAAGGAGCAGAAAATCCGCAAACTGGCTCATTCCGGGAATTCCCCGATTATGTGCTACGCCACCTCGACCCAACTAAACACAAAAAGGTTGCTCTGTTTTGTACAGGCGGCATTCGCTGTGAAAAAGCCTCATCCTTCATGCTTGCCCAAGGCTTTGCAGAAGTTTATCATCTAAAGGGCGGCATTCTCAAGTATTTAGAGGAAGTTCCAGCCCAGGAAAGTTTATGGCAAGGGGAATGTTTTGTCTTTGACGAGCGCGTAGCTGTCAGTCATGGGTTGGAGGAAGGAAGTTGCGAGCGATGCTTCTGTTGTGGATATGCGATTACTGAGTCAGATAAGGTGTCTCCAAAGTATGAACAAGGTATCTCCTGTCCCTATTGTTTTGATAGCCTCACCGACGAGAAAAGAGCGCGTCAGCAGCAAAAATGGCGGCACTACCAAACCCAAGTTCTTAATTCCAAAAATCGGGATGTAAGTTAATCACAAAAGCGAGTTTTAAATGCCATCATTCATGATTCTTCACTCAAGGATAATTCGGAATTTAACAAAGTTTGCGGGTTGAATTCCCCTGCCTAAGAAGGGCAGTATGTTTTGCGGTGGGTGGGGTTCTTCGGGTTTAATAAGTAATCAAGCGAACATGATATAATATCTGATAATTTATCGATAAAAAACCTTAAGAGCAACATCTACGCTCTTTAATACTTAAGAATGAAAAATAAGGGTCTTTACTCAAAAAGACTTCCCACAGAGGTATATGTTGGTTCAATCTTCATAGGAATCTAGCAGTGTAAAGTATGTTTGATAGTTTACACTAAGCAAAGATAACTTGTACATAGACGCAAAGAATACAGAAAGAAACTCTCTGCATTCTGTGCGTCTCTAGGATTATTTTTATCTTGGGCGTCCCAATGTAGTGATATATAGAACAGCTTCATCAGCAGGGATACCCAAAACTTCATTTACTTGGTCATCAAAGAAACCACCGATACCACTAACGCCTACATTCAGGTGTATGGCTGCTAAATTCAAGCGTTGTCCTAAATGGCCGGCATCCAGATGTAAGTAACGGTAAACGCGATCGCCATATTGTGCGATCGCAGCTTTCAAATCGGCTGTATGAAACAACACCGCAGCTGCATCCCGCCCTAATTCTTGCCCCAAACAGAGAAAATGTAACTCTCGCCGAAAGTTTTTAAAGCGAATTTGGCGTAATTCTTGGGCTTTGGGTGCGTAATAATAACAACCTGCCTCCAATCCTTTGACTCCGCAAACAGCAATAAATGTTTCTATTAAATTCAAATCAAAGTAGTCTGGAGAAATATCTAAACTTTGGTCGATGTAATTTTGTGGTTGGTAAGTGAAATCGAGTAAACCTTTTAATTCATCGAAAGTTAAATCATCACCATTATAAGCGCGGGTAGAGCGTCGCTTATACATAGTAATTTCCAGTTCTGACAGCTTTTGTCCCCAATCTATAGGCGCAGTGTTGGTGGGAATTTTCAAACAGAAAGGAAAGTTATATTTATCCTCCAAAGATTTTTCTTGTTTAATAGTTGGTAGATTAAGATTGCCCGTTACACCTGATTGGATCTGAGTGTGTCGATGGAAATATGTCAGCAATTCACCATCGGGGATTTTGGGATAACTGGTTTCGGTGGTGGAAGGTAAAGCAGTACATCCCACTGGCAAATTTTGATTGATATCTAACAAGTCTGCCAGAGGTAAGACAGCGATCGCACCTTCTTGTTGCGGATCGATATAAAGCAGATCGTTTACCGATTCATCCACAAAACCGCCGATTAAGTGGGGGCGAAAGTCAGTAATCGCACCAGCTAACTCGATATTGCCCAACAGGTGTCCCGTATCTAGAAAAATCCGCCGATAAGCCCGATCTTCATAGCGCCACGCAGAGCGATAGAAAACCGCAGTCACAATAATTGCTAGTTGGGTATTTTCTAGGGAAGGATGCCAGAAACAAGCTGCTTGGAGATTTTGCCAAACATCACTTTCCCAATAATGCATCAGAGAATGAGTTCGACACTGGTAATTATACAGACCTGGTGGCAATAACGCCGTACCACGAGAAACCACATACACCTCGGCAGGGTATAATCCGCCTGCACTGGGAGCAGCACGTAAATACACCGCGCTACCCATAGAAGGCATTCTCGCCGTCAATCCATAGCTGCGAAACAGCAGCCGTGAAAGTCTTTGCCACCATTGAGCATCTGGGTTATTAGCAAATCCCTCTGTTTTTTCTTGGATATAGGGTTTGAGATCAAAAGTAGAGCCAATTTTGTACTCCTTGAAAGGCACTGGCTGTTTAGCCCAGTCTAACTGCTGACTTTTAGAAGCGAGAGTCTCAGGGTTGTATTTAGTCCGTTCGTGGTAATGCTGGGCAATTGATTGGTGTAATTCTGGCATAGTACTTTTAATATCCTTGGGGCATCCTTTTTTTGATCTTGGCATTCATTAGCCTCATTGTTTCGTGTCAATTCGTACAATCCTCATAGTCACGAAGTGGTGATTGGTAACAAGTGCATTGGGGAATGGGGCATTGGGTGCTGGGGAGACAGGCGCTAACACCAAGCGTATTGAACTATAAACCTTTATATTGAAGATTATGTGGCGCTTCGATTCATGGCAAACCGCTTACCTTAATCTGCCACATTCAACACTAACTCTATGCTGATTAATCGCAAGAGGATTGCAGACTATGACCAAGACAGTACAGAAACTTAGGCTTGAACTATCTCAGCTATCTATGCAGGAACGTGCAGAGCTTGCTTACTTTTTGATCCACTCCTTAGATCAAGATGTTGACGATAACGCAGAATTTGCTTGGGATGTTGAGTTAACGAGAAGGATGGAAGAGATTAGTAGTGGGACAGCTTATGGTGAACTGTCAGACAAGGTATTCACTGAACTGCGACAAAAGTACTCGTGAAGCAAATCATTATTCACAGTGAAGCTAGAGCAGAGCTAGATAATTCAGTCGCCTACTACCAGAGGCAAAAGGCTGGCTTGGGGCTAGATTTCTTATCTGAAGTGGAGCATGGCTAATTCCAGCAACACCGCCACACCGGTGGCATTATCATCAGCCGCAGGTGTTCCCGGAACGCCATCATAATGAGCGCCAATTAAAATCGGTGGCAAATCCTTTTTTTGTCGTCTCCCTTGGGAGGGTAAATTTAATATCAAGTTATTACAAGCTTTACCCCTGACTTCAAAGGTGTGGATTTCCACACTCCCCCATTGGGAGAATTGCTGGCGGATGTATTCTTGAACAAAAAAATGTCCAGCCGTTGCCATGTAAGGATCGCGTTCTCGCGCAATCTCAGCTAGGGAAGTTTGTAATCGCTCTGGTGAACTACTCAGACTTGCCTACGGCTGAAGTCTAAGCTTCCCAATTCATCGGGAATAGCCTCACTCCGTAGTTTTTTTGGTCTTACATTCCCTCCAAGGGCAGGAGTCCTGGTTCCCAAGACCCAAATCTTTCTCTTGCGACACTTACCTATACAGCTTGGTTTTCGCTTACGGCATTGGTGGTCAAGACAGCCAGTATAATACCCGAAAAATTGGGGATTCGTCATCCCCCGCTCACAATCCCCATCTAAGGAGTACCTTGAACGCGAACAGCGTCTCGTAGAGAAGATGGAGACTTCCACGAAGTGTTAAGGTGCATTTAGAAACTTGCAGATACAGTACATAGAAGTAGCAGGATAACAAGAATTGAGGCTGCTTGGACACACCAATCATCGTCAATGCTATCCTAGTCTTGCAACTATCTGCTCTAGCTGCACTTCTTAGCTTACTGCCTTAATGATGACTATTATACCATTGAGGTGTTTTCATCCAATAGCACAAAGCTAGAGGTAGTTCCGCCCAATCATAATAAATATATAAGACACTTTAGGAGAAGAGTAACGCATGGGCAAGGTAGTCGGCATCGACTTGGGTACAACCAACTCAGTAGTCGCCGTTATGGAGGGTGGCAAGCCGGTGGTGATTGCCAATGCAGAAGGAATGCGAACAACCCCCTCCGTAGTTGGCTTCAGCAAAGAAGGCGAAAGGGTGGTTGGGCAAATGGCACGGCGACAAACCGTCCTCAATCCACAAAATACCTTTTTCGCAGTTAAACGCTTCATTGGGCGCAAATATGCCGAACTTAGTCCAGATTCCAAGCGTGTACCCTACACCATCCGCAAGGACGAAGTAGGTAATATTAAAGTTGCTTGTCCCCGTCTCAATAAGGATTTCGCCCCAGAAGAAATTTCGGCAATGGTGCTGAAGAAATTGGCAGACGATGCTAGTCGCTATTTGGGTGAATCGGTAACAGGGGCAGTGATTACAGTACCCGCTTATTTTAATGATTCTCAACGGCAAGCAACCCGCGATGCTGGCAGAATTGCCGGTTTGGAGGTGCTGCGGATTCTTAATGAACCGACTGCTGCATCTTTGGCTTATGGATTAGATCGGGGTGACACGGAAACTATCTTAGTATTTGACTTGGGTGGCGGCACTTTTGACGTGTCGATTTTAGAAGTAGGCGATGGAATATTTGAAGTTAAAGCTACCAGTGGAGATACGCAACTTGGTGGTAACGACTTTGACAAAGTAATAGTAGATTGGCTAGCAGAGCAATTTCTGGAAGCCGAAGGGGTAGATTTAAGACGCGAGAGACAATCTTTACAACGCCTGATGGAAGCTGCGGAAAAGGCAAAAATTGAACTTTCTGCTGTCAGCATCACCGAAATTAACTTACCTTTTATTGCTGCCGATCAGGAAGGCCCCAAACATCTGGAAACTCGTCTAACACGTTCTCAGTTTGAAGGTTTGTGTGGTGATTTGGTAGGGCGATTGCGGACACCAGTGAAACGCGCCCTTAAAGATGCCGGACTCTCACCTAGAGACATTGAAGAAGTGGTGCTAGTTGGCGGTTCTACACGGATGCCAATGGTGAAGCAGCTAGTGCGGGATTTGATTGGCACAGAACCCAACGAAAACGTCAACCCCGATGAAGTAGTGGGAGTGGGTGCAGCAATTCAAGCAGGAATTCTCGCAGGCGAACTCAAAGATGTGCTGCTTTTAGATGTCACACCGTTATCTTTGGGATTGGAAACCATCGGCGGCGTAATGAAAAAACTCATTCCCCGCAATACCACCATCCCAGTCCGTCGTTCTGACATTTTTTCCACGTCCGAAAATAACCAGAATACTGTGGAAATTCACGTAGTCCAGGGCGAACGGGATATGGCAGCAAACAATAAGTCTTTAGGACGTTTCAAGCTGTATGGCATTCCACCAGCACCACGAGGAATTCCCCAAGTTCAAGTATCATTTGATATTGATGCTAACGGGATTTTACAGGTAACAGCCCTAGATAGAACCACTGGGCGAGAGCAGAGTATCACTGTTCAAGGCGCTTCCACCTTGAACGAGTCGGAAGTGAATCGAATGATTCAAGACGCTCAGAAATACGCCGATGTCGATCGCGAACGTAAAGAAAGAGTAGAAAAGCGGACTCGTTCTGAGGCGTTGATTTTTCAAGCAGAACGACAGCTTAGAGAAGTCGCACTCGAATTTGGTATGCAGTTTGCCCGAAACCGCCGCCAAAGAATTGATAATATTTGCCGAGACTTAAAAGAGAGTCTTAAGGAAAATAGCGATCGCGGTATTGACCAAGCCTACGCCGATTTGCAAGATGCTCTCTATGAGCTAAACCGGGAAGTCAGGGAAACTTATGCTGAAGATGAAGATGACGACTTGTTTGGTACAATCCGTGACATCTTTACTGGTGATAAAGATAAAGAACGCGACTTTCCCAGAGATACATATCGGGAACGCGACTCATACAGTAAGGACTATGGCAGAGATTACGGTAAAGACTATGGCAGAGACTATAGTCGAGATAGTCGTTCTTCCTCTTATGAAAGCCAAAGCCGTCCGCCACGCAAATCCCGTCCCAGCTACCAAGATAACTGGGATGATGAAGAAGACAATGATTGGTTGTAATACTCCTAATAAAAGTGAGAAGTGAGGAGTTAGGAGTTAGGAGTTAAAAATTAAATCTTTCAACTCCTGTACAGACGCGATTAATCGCGTCTCTACTCCTCACTCTTGTACAGACGCGATTAATCGCTTCTTTACTCCTCACTCTTGTACGCGATTAATCGCGTCTCCTAATTAATTCAAAATCTAAAATCTAAAATTTAAATAACTGAACTATGCAAAATTTGCCGAATTTCCGCGATTACTACGAGATTTTAGGAGTATCTAAAGACGCCTCTGGTGAGGAAATTAAAAAGGTTTATCGGCGTTTAGCAAGGCAATATCACCCCGATCTCAATCCGGGTAACAAAGAATCTGAGGAAAAATTCAAGGATATTGGCGAGGCTTATGAAGTCCTTTCAGACTCAGCCAAGCGATCGCAGTACGACCAGTTTAGCCGCTACTGGAAGCAAAAAGGCTTTGCGGGCAACAAACAAACACCAAAGGCTAAAACCTGGCAGACTGGTGCTAGCGATCGCAACGGCAATCAGGACGTAGACCCAAGCCAATTCTCTGATTTTGAAAGCTTTATTAATCAAGTTATCGGCGTCAAAAATAAAAATACGGCAAGTAAGTCCAATAATGGCAATACTAGCGATCCGTTTCGTTCCCCCAGAACAAAAGTTGCCTACACAGTTACCACCCCACCTCGCACTACCCGTCGAGATATAGAAGCCAGATTAACGCTCCCACTAGAAAAAGCTTATCAAGGTGGTAATGAACGCATTCGTTTGGAAGATGGGCGATCGCTAGAAGTTAGTATGCCTCCAGGTATGGTAACAGGTCAAACCATCCGTTTGCGGAACCAAGGCGTTGGTGGTGGCGACTTATACTTAAAAATTACCGTTAATCCTCATCCATTATTTAAGTTAGATGGTTTAAATATCCTCTGCCAAGTACCAGTTACTCCCACTGAGGCAGTTTTAGGAGGACAGGTAGAAGCACCAACTCTCGATGGCCCTGTAAAAATGACCATCCCTCAAGGAGTTAGGTCTGGTCAAAAATTCCGGCTAGGGAATAAAGGCTACCCCAGCGATGATGGCAAACGTGGCGATCAATTAGTGGAAATTCAAATAGTTACCCCGAAAAATATTAGTCAAGAAGAACGGGAACTGTACGAAAAGTTACGAGAAATTGAAACCTTTAAACCCCGTGCTGATTTACTGAGTTAGGGATGAAGTGGTGTATCAACCCATAACTCACATAGGTAATTAAGGTACTTATCCGTTATTATATAAAACTTATCCAAAGTTCTCTAAACCAATCTCTTATGAGAAGATTATAGATAGCTTTGGTGTTTACTTCCTACTTCAACCTGGCAGTGTCGGCACTCACCAGTCCATAGGCTAACATCACCTAACTGGCGACTCAAGACACAATTCACTGCGGCATTGAGATCACGATCAATCACGAAACCGCAATGATCGCAGTTAAACACTCTCTCACTTAAGGAAAGTGAATATTTTTTGGTTCCACAGTTTGAGCAAGTTTTACTACTTGGGAACCATCTATCAGCGACTATAAGCTTAGAACCGTACAGATCGCATTTATAAGTCAACTGGCGGCGAAACTCATAAAATCCCATATCAGCGATAGCCTTGGCCAATTTATGATTAGCCATCATCCCGGACACACTTAGGTACTCAATTACTATCTGTGCGTGGTTCTTGCTCAGATAAGTTGTGAGTTTATGCAAGGAGTATGAGCGGATATTAGCTATCTTTCTGTGGAGTTTAGCAATATGTTCTTGTGCTTTTTTCCAATTGGCGGAACCAATAAATTTGTGACGATTCAACCATTGGATTCTAGAAAGTTTTGCTTCATACCGATTGTACGACTTCGCACCAATAAATACTTCACCACTAGAAAGTGTAGCTAGCGTTTTAACTCCCAAGTCAACACCGATAATAGTTGTTGACTTGGATTCTTGCGGCTCAACCTCAAATCTAAAGCTAATAAACCACTTATTTGCAATTCGAGAGATTGATACTGATTTTGGATTGAATTGTGGCAATCGTTCATAAGTCTTGAGAGTGCCTATTTTCGGTACTTGGATTTTATTAGCTGCAACAACTTTGATAGTACCTTCAAGGCTATTATCTCAGGTTGACGTAAAATAGGTCAAATCTACCTTATCTTCCAGTGCATGTCAGCAGAAATTAAATTTCGTCATTACTTTGTTGACGAAGCAGGTGATCTTACATTCTTCGATAAAAAGGGACGTATCATCGTAGGTCAACCTGGAGCATCTAAATTTTTCATGGTTGGTGTTGCTCAAATTTCTGATCCAGAACAAGTTACCTGGGAACTGAATGCACTCCGCGCAAGCTTGATGACTCATCCTCGCTTCAAAAATATTCCCTCGATGCAACCTGAAGCGAAAAAGACTGCGATTACCTTTCACGCTAAGGACGACCATCCCGAAATTCGTGAAAAGGTTTTTGAACTGATGCAGTCTTTCGATATCAAAGTTCTCATTGCAATTCGGAGTAAAGCTGATATGGCAGAATCAGCAAAAGCAAACTTTAAGAGCTTAGGTACAAAGCTTCAGCAAAACGCAATTTATGACGATCTTATAACACGGGTGTTCAAAAATCTGTTGCATAAAGCAGATGTTATCCATATTGCTATTGCTAGACGCGGTAAGGCAGTACGCGAAGAAGCACTAGAACAAGCCATCAACCAAGCTCAGAAAAACTTTGAGTCTCAATGGAAAATTAGTTCAAATAGTTCGATTATTATTGAGCCTACTTATCCATCTGAGGTTGCTGGTTTACAAGTCATCGACTATTACCTGTGGGCTGTACAGCGATGCTATGAACGCGACGATGACCAGTTTTTTCTGCCCCTTGCCAAGAAATATAGACTGATTATGGACTTGGACGATAATCGCAACAAACCTTATGGAGAGTGGTATGGCGATCGCAATATATTAACTCTTGAAAAGCTAAAAGGGGCTAGGTCTAAGTAGAATTTCTACTCGGACACACGGCATGAAGCCGACGTTCGCCCCTCTGAATACTATTGTACAGTATATAAATACAACCATTCAAGTCCTCACCTATAAAAGGCTTGGGCATGATGCCAGAATCTCATCAGCCATTTTTTCCTCTGTGGAATGGGCAGAGGTTTACAATATTAGAAAAAACTTGATTGCAAGGTGACTCAAACAGCCGTGAATCACAACGGGGCAATGCCACAAAGCAGTAAACCAACTTATTACTCCCTGCTAGGACTGCATCCCTCGGCATCGGTAATTGACATTCGTCGCGCTTATCGGCAACTGAGCAAACGCTATCATCCTGATACTACAGACTTGCCTACTGCGATCGCCACTCTCAAATTTCAGCAAATCAACGAAGCCTACGCCACCCTTAGCCATCCAGAACGGCGACTAAGCTACGATTCAAAAATTGGCTATTCTCGCTTTGCGGTGATTCAACCACCTCCTGACTTGAACCGTCCCGGATCGCGTTCTCATGACTGGTCAAAATCAGCTTACCTCGATGCGAGCGATCGCCCCCTATCATCTGGCGAAATCTTTGCTTTATTTATGCTGGTGTTAACATTTGTAGGTTGTCTGCTACTAGCAGTTGCTATTGGCTTAACTCGTGGTGAGGCTGCTTTCCAAACGCCTTTGCTACAGCGAACTCCATCTGTACAACAGCAAATTACCCATCTGTCTCAACTAATTACCCTTATAGTAATTAAAAACTAAAAAATTTCCTAATCAAAAATCCAAAATTCCTATGCCTCTTCTTCCCTCTGATACCCCTCTATATAATCATCCTCTACCACAAATTGAACAGTGGTTAAAAGACCAAGGCTGTCAACAAGACGACACACAGAGGCATTGCTGGCATGTACAGCGCCCTAGTTGGAAAGCTGAACTATGGCTCGATGTTGAGCAAATCGTAGTGCGATATGTCCAATCTGGGGAAAATGGGCAAGATATTCAACGTTCATTCAAGTATTCTCTCAGTCGGGATGATGTAGAACAAGCCGTGTTTTCTGGGCCATAGATGAAGTGCTGAGTACAGTTCACGTAAAAAGGGTACGGAAATCAAACTGCAATCACGTTCAAAAAAGAATTAACACCCAGCAATCGGATGCCATAAGTTTCCATTACCGCCCTCAACTCATCATCAGCACGTAAATCATCATCCCCAGACACAATAATCTCCGCTTGGCCATCAATAGCCGTAGCAAGCACAGCTAAATCTTTGGGATCTCGACAATTAGGTGGAACCGTTTCTAACTCAATCCATATTGCTCGGTATTGGAACTGCTGTTCAAGTTGATTAGCAATACTTGGGTTAATCCGTTCTCTTAACCGGGGGCGATTCCAAACTAGATGGAGTTCTTCGATTAAAGGTTGACTCATCACCAACTAAAATTTGTCCTCATTAAATGCTTCCAATATGGGCAATGTAACTCGCCCTTTGAGCAAAATACGAATCCAAATGTTAGTGTCGATGACCACTCGAAACGTCATGTTTGGTGAGATTGCTGGCGCACAGCCTTAATTTCAGCCATGATATTATCGTCTGTAATGTCATCAACCGGGGGTTGAGCATAAAGTTCTTGAATTAAAGCCCTCAAATCTGAACGTAAATCCACTAAAATCAAGGCTCTGGCAACCTCTGCCCGTTCCTCTGGTTGCAACTGTTGCACAGCCGTAATGAGTTGTTCCAGGGTGATAGGAATCGATACCATATCAATAGCCATCATTGAGTTTATTAAATTGTAGTGCGATCGCCAATCTTGTCGCTTCGTTAACGCATCCTACATACTTAAAATTGTATTATTTTAGACTTTCCCAAATCGCCGCTCCCGTTGCTGGTAGGCACACAAGGCGCGGTGAAATTCAGCCCGGTCAAAATCGGGCCAGAGAGCATCAGTGATGTAAATTTCTCCATAAGCCATTTGCCAGAGAAGGAAATTTGAGAGGCGCATTTCTCCACTTGTGCGAATTAACAAATCTGGGTCAGTAATTCCGGCTGTGTATAAGTGGCTCTCAAATACCTGTTCATTAATTTCATCGGGTTGTAGCAGACCTTGCTGGACTTGTTTTGCGATCGCCTGACAAGCTTGTAAAATCTCTTGCCGTCCGCCATAATTAGTTGCTACTGAAAACCGGATACCACCATTATCTTTTGTTGCTTCCATTGAACGGTATATTTCTTGTTGGAGCGATTGTGGCAGGGCCTGCAAATTTCCCACAAACTTAATTTGCACATTCTCTTCGACCATTTCCCGCAGTTCTTGGCGCAAAACTCTTTGAAACAGAGTCATCAAAAAATCCACCTCTTCCTGTGGTCTTTTCCAGTTCTCCGTTGAAAAAGCATAAGCCGTCAGCGCCTGAATTCCCCAATCCTGACAACAGCGAAGTAAATCCTTGAGAGCATCTACTCCTCGCTTATGGCCCATAATCCGAGGTAAACCCTGACGTTTAGCCCATCGACCATTGCCATCCATAATCACCGCAACGTGCTGCGGCAATAGTTCTCGTTTTAAGTCAGTAGGCAAATCTTGCAGTTTAGTTTGTTGTGCTGTCATTTTTTATCTCGAGAAGCGGTCGATGGTAATCTGAGTAAACGTGAAACCAGTGCTCGTGTCTTCCCACCTATCTGACGAACAAAACTCAACAGACCAGGAGCTACAGCTTCCCTATCCACGATTGGGGACAAAAGAGCCTCTAATGACTCTTTCAGCTTCCTAATCGTCAGGGGTCTATTTAGGGTTCCCCGTTCCGCTAAGGAAATGGAACCCGTTTCTTCAGATACAACGACACAAATG
Organism: Nostoc favosum CHAB5714; assembly: GCF_020829495.1. Lineage (GTDB taxonomy): Bacteria > Cyanobacteriota > Cyanobacteriia > Cyanobacteriales > Nostocaceae > Nostoc > Nostoc favosum. Next base: position 70,277 of record NZ_JAIVFQ010000027.1, read on the forward strand.
CAATTTTCGACCCGCTCAGTAATTCCCATTGCCGCCCGGTGGCGTGTTCCTAACTGGCGCGAGGCTGTGCGTCCCGATAGTGGTAAAATTATACCCGATGAGATGATCCGCGATCCGCGAATTAATGTTGCCCCATCGTGTAACAAAGTTTTTGGCTGAAAAATTGTTTGGATCAGTTCTTTAGAAACCTCCGCATTTAGCTTTACTCCTGGCACAGAAAAATCTCGCTCATCAATTGGCCCTGTGGTTTCCACAATTAGTAAAGCTCCAATACGGTTTTTTGACAATTCTTTAACAGCCTCAACAATTTCATCAATTACACTATCAGATTTGGGGATTGCCAGCCGGTCGGGTTGAAACAGCTGGCGGAATTCGCCACGCCCTAATTGCTCCAAAAACCGCCGAAACTCTGACTGTAAAGCAACTGCCATCGCTACAGCACAACCAATTACCAACTTTTCCAATACAAAACTTAGCAGAGGTAGTCCTAATCTGCCACTTAGTGCTGAGGCTAGCATTAAGATAATGAATCCCCTCACCATCCACAGTGTCCGGCGCTCACTAATAATAACTAGTATCATGTACGTCAGCGCCAACACTAACACAATATCCAGAGTCCCAAGTAGCAAGGACTGTGACCATCCCAGGTTTATCAGCCATTGCGTCCACCAATCTCTCATGACATCTGGATTACACTTTTGCCTCTAATTACATTTAGGAGTTAGGAGTTATGAAAAAAACTTTAATTGACAACTCCTAACTCATAACTTAAAATTCACAACTCCTAACTTCTAACTTTTAACTCCTAACTCTTGTCTTTTCAGCCTTTCTGGTAGGCGATCTTGTCGAATTAAGTCTTGATAAGTTTCACGTTGCAAAATTAAATTTGCTTCGCCATTCGCCACCACAACTGCTGCCGATCGGGGCAAGCGGTTGTAGTTAGATGCCATACTGTAATTGTACGCACCAGTTCCCATAACTACGAGAATATCTCCTGGTTCAGTCTTTGGAAGTAGTGCATTCTTAATCAGAATATCTCCTGATTCACAATGTTTACCAGCAATTGTGACTGTTTGGGTTAAAGGTGAAGACATTTTATTGGCAACTACTGCCCGATAAACTGATTGGTAAGTAATCGGGCGGGGATTATCAGACATTCCCCCATCGATCGCTACGTAGGTACGAATTTCTGGGATAACTTTGGATGAACCAATAGTATAAGCAGTGACGCAAGCTGTGGCAATTAGCGATCGCCCTGGTTCACACAGTAATTTTGGCAAAGGCAGATTTTCGGCTGCACAAGCTTCTTGGATTACTTCACAAATCGGCTTCACCCACTCTTCAATGCTGGGGGGATCGTCTGATTCTATATACTTAATCCCTAAACCACCACCGACATTTAACTCTGTCAAATGTAAACCATACTTCGCCGCATCACGTAACCACTGTACCATCAGAGCCGCTAAATCTCGATGCGGTTGGCGCTCAAAAATTTGGGAGCCGATATGAGCATGTAACCCTACGCAGTTAATGACAGATTGTTTACTGACAAAAGTAAATAATTCCCCTAACTCATTCGGATCAAAGCCAAATTTACTATCTAGTTGCCCCGTGCGAATATATTCATGTGTGTGACATTCAATACCCGGAGTCAAGCGCAACAAGAATCGAGGCTGTACGGAGGGGGAATTTGCCGTTTTGACAATTTCTACTAAAGTGCGTAACTCGTGCCAGTTATCCACGACAATAGTGCAGCCGACTTCTGTAGCAAAAATCAGTTCTTCACGAGATTTATTGTTGCTATGAAGATAGATTTTCTCAGGATTGACGCCTGCTTGCAGCGCAGTGTAGAGTTCACCGCCTGATGCGACATCGATTCCTAAACCAACAGAAGCCGCGATCGCACAAACTGCTAAACAATTCCAAGCTTTTGAGGCGTACAATACTTGAGATTCGCCCTTGTAGTATTGCTTGAAATTATCTCGGTATTGCTGACAAGCCGAACGCAGGGTTTCTTCATCTAAAATATATAAAGGTGAACCAAACTGCTCAACTAGGGTTGTGACATCACACCCACCAATTTGCAGGGAGTCATGATTATGAACTCTGGCAGTCAAGGGTAAAAGTTCTTGATTAGGCGATGGATTTGCCTTGGTGTCGTGCCTTTGAGGTAAATATTGACTTCCAGAATGTTGAACCCCAGTGGGGTGAGTCGATACCATAACTATAAAAATTTTCCTTGTTTAAATTACGGGCTTTGAGTTTGTCTCCCGATTCCCAGTGTACAAAGGGTTTGTAACGTTATTCAATAAATGTGATCTCATTAGACTTAGAAATTAAATTACTGACATTAGAAAATCTCAGTGCTATTCTGGAACTCGATCAAGCCTGTTTTGGCGGACTTTGGACAATGGATGGCTACAAACGAGAATTGGATAGTCCCAACAGCGATATACTCGGTTTATTTTCTCCCTCCTCCAGCACAAGTTTGCTAGGAATGGGTTGCTTTTGGTCAATTTTAGATGAAGCCCACATTACAATTTTGGCGGTTCATCCCCAATATCACCGTCAAGGAATGGGTGCGGCTTTACTATATTCACTCATTAAGACAGCTTGCGATCGCAAAATGGAGCGAGCTACCCTCGAAGTCCGAGCTTCCAACTTGGCGGCAATATCTTTATATCAAAAATTTGGCTTTCAAACAGCTGGGCGGCGGCGGCGTTACTACCAAGATAACGATGAGGATGCTTTAATCCTTTGGCTGCCAGATTTACAACACCGCAAATTTAAAGCAACTTTAGACCAGTGGTATTCCATTGTCAGCGATCGCCTCGAAAAATCCTCTTGGCACTTGCTTTTTAAGTAAGTAGGTAGGGGAGAAAATTTATAACTATGTCATTGCGAACGGAGCAAAGCAAAGTGAAGCAATCGCAAGGGTTTTGAACGTTTTACATTTTTTTACATAGTTAGGTTTATTTGTGCCTACCTACTTAGTTGGGCATTATTAATTTTGAATTATTGGCGCTTGCGATCGGCTTCAGCAAAAAAATGTAACTTTGCCACACCTATTTTTATTCAAATATTTTATCTAAAAACTAAATTATATAAGCAAATTGCATATTAATTATTTTTGCTTGATATTAAAAAATATATATGTTAAATATAAATGTTTGGGATTGAATCAAGAAACCCTTAATCTAAGCAGTGAACTGTTTGTAATAAATCCCAAAAAGGCTGGTGAACTAAAGCTCCTCAGTACACTAGCCAGATAAGAGTAGTCAATAGTTAACAATTAGCCCATCAACTAAAGTCATAGCTTCAGGATGTCTATAATCTGTTATACAGGCATCCAAAAGCTTTGCCTGTGCTAAAATCAGCATACCGGCACGACCGCAGATGATGGGATAAAGCCATGTTTGAGCGCTTCACAGAAAAAGCCATTAAGGTAATCATGCTGGCCCAAGAAGAGGCCCGCCGTTTAGGTCACAACTTTGTCGGAACCGAGCAGATCCTCCTGGGTCTGATTGGCGAAGGCACTGGAGTGGCTGCCAAGGTGCTGAAATCAATGGGCGTCAATCTCAAAGATGCCCGAATTGAAGTTGAAAAAATTATCGGACGGGGATCAGGCTTTGTTGCCGTGGAAATTCCGTTTACGCCACGGGCAAAGCGAGTTTTAGAACTCTCCTTGGAAGAAGCACGCCAACTGGGGCATAACTACATTGGCACCGAGCATCTGCTGTTGGGCCTAATCCGCGAAGGGGAAGGCGTCGCAGCCAGGGTGCTAGAAAACCTCGGTGTGGATCTATCCAAGGTAAGAACCCAAGTCATCCGCATGTTGGGAGAAACTGCCGAAGTTTCACCAGGCGGTTCATCCGGGCGCACAAAAACCCCGACTCTGGATGAATTTGGCTCAAACCTGACCCAGATGGCAATGGATAATAAGCTCGATCCAGTGGTGGGACGCGCTAAAGAAATTGAGCGGGTGATTCAGATTTTGGGTCGCCGAACTAAAAATAACCCAGTGCTGATTGGGGAACCAGGGGTTGGTAAAACTGCGATCGCTGAAGGTTTAGCTTCACGCATTGCCACCAAAGATGTCCCTGACATCCTCGAAGATAAACGCGTCGTCACGCTGGATATTGGTTTGCTCGTAGCAGGAACCAAGTACCGGGGTGAATTTGAAGAACGCTTGAAAAAAATCATGGATGAAATCCGCTCTGCGGGTAATGTCATTCTCGTGATTGATGAGGTACACACCTTAATTGGTGCGGGTGCAGCAGAAGGTGCTATTGACGCAGCGAATATCCTCAAGCCAGCTTTGGCCAGGGGTGAGTTGCAGTGCATCGGTGCTACAACCCTAGATGAATACCGGAAGCACATCGAGCGAGATGCAGCGCTAGAGCGGCGTTTCCAACCAGTGATGGTTGGCGAACCGACAGTTGATGAAACAATTGAAATTTTATATGGTCTGCGCGAACGCTACGAGCAACACCACAAACTGAAAATCTCCGACGAAGCATTGGTAGCGGCGGCGAAATTGTCAGACCGTTACATTAGCGATCGCTATCTCCCAGATAAAGCCATCGACTTAGTTGATGAAGCTGGTTCTAGGGTGCGCCTGATTAACTCCCAACTGCCACCCGCAGCCAAAGAGTTAGACAAAGAACTGCGTCAGATATTAAAAGAAAAAGATGACGCGGTGCGCTCTCAAGACTTTGACAAAGCTGGAGAATTGCGCGATCGCGAGATGGAAATCAAAGCCGAAATTCGGGCGATCGCTCAAAGCAAGACCAATGCAACTGGCACAGAAGGTGAAGAACCTGTAGTTACAGAAGAAGACATTGCCCACATTGTCGCTTCCTGGACTGGGGTACCGGTGAACAAACTCACCGAATCTGAATCTGAAAAGCTGCTGCACATGGAAGACACCTTGCATCAGCGTTTAATTGGTCAAGACGAAGCTGTGAGAGCAGTTTCACGAGCAATTCGTCGCGCTCGTGTCGGTTTGAAAAATCCCAATCGACCCATAGCTAGCTTTGTCTTCTCTGGGCCTACTGGTGTAGGTAAAACCGAGTTGGCAAAGTCCTTGGCTGCTTACTTCTTCGGTTCCGAAGAAGCGATGATCCGCTTAGATATGTCCGAATACATGGAGCGGCACACCGTCAGCAAACTGATTGGTTCCCCTCCAGGTTATGTTGGTTATAACGAAGGTGGTCAGCTGACCGAAGCCGTGCGGCGGCGTCCTTACACCGTGGTGTTGTTCGACGAAATCGAAAAAGCACACCCCGATGTATTCAACATGTTGCTGCAAATTTTGGAAGACGGACGGTTAACTGATGCCAAAGGTCGCACGGTGGACTTCAAGAACACCTTGCTGATTTTAACTTCCAATATTGGTTCTAAGGTAATTGAAAAAGGCGGTAGCGGTATCGGCTTTGAATTCTCCGAAGATGCCAGCGAGTCAACTTACAACCGGATTCGCTCTTTGGTGAACGAAGAACTCAAGCAGTACTTCCGTCCAGAGTTCCTCAACCGACTCGATGAAATTATCGTCTTCCGTCAGTTGAGCAAGCCTGAAGTGACCCAAATCGCCGAAATTATGCTCAAGGAAGTATTTGGTCGTCTAACTGAAAAGGGTATTACCTTAGAGGTCACAGACCGCTTCAAGGATCGGTTGATCACTGAAGGTTACAGTCCCAGCTACGGCGCAAGGCCATTACGTCGGGCAATTATGCGCCTGTTAGAAGATAGCCTAGCAGAAGAAATTCTGTCTGGTCGCATTAAGGATGGCGATACAGCCCTTGTTGATGTGGATGAAAATGGCGTTGTGCAAGTTAGTTCTCAACAGCGCCGGGAATTGTTACCCCAAGGTGTTGAGTAAGATTTAGGGTTTGGGATTTTAAGTCTCAAATAGAAAATTAAAAAAGGGTAGAGTGTTTATTGCTCTACCGTTTTTTTTTGTAAAAATATCTAGAGTTAACATTCTTGATTTTTCTATTAAAGGAATGTGAAAAATTAAATATAAAAATGTATTCTGACGGGGTTGTGACTCTACCCAAATGCAAGTGCTATGCTGTGAATATTTGACATAGCTTAAATGCTAAAACTATGAAAACTTTCACTGCAATTGTTGAGCGAGATTCTGATACAAAGCTTTATGTTGGCTATGTTCCCGGATTTCCTGGAGCACACTCCCAGGCAGAAACATTGGATGAATTACAAGAGAATCTGCGTGAAGTAATTGAGATGCTTCTGGAGGATGAAAATTTAGCATTCGATACAGAGTTTGTTGGTACACAACAAATTGTAATCCAGTAAATTATGAGCAAGATCCCGATTTTGAAACCACAAGAGGTTATTCGGATACTAGAAAACCTTGGGTTTGTAGAGGTGCGTCAGAAAGGTTCGCATAAGCAGTTTCGCCACGAAGATGGTCGAGGAACAACCGTACCTTTTCATAAGGGACGTGATATCTCACCTAAATTGCTACGACAAATTGCAACTGACATTGGTTTGACTGTTGAGGAAATGTTAAGTTAGCAGTGAAACTAATACTTACTTTTAACAGATAGCCGAAACTTCTGGTGCTGAGTCTAGCGACATTATGAAAATGTTCTTTGTTTTTATCCTTAGCTCAACTGGATTGCAGTATAGCTTGGTAGTAGAATCATTTTACGCGCCATGAACCAAGGAGCAAGAACGTGCAAGCCATACTTTTAAGCCGCGAAGAAGTTGGACGACGCATGTTAGATTGATCGGATAATCTATTATGCAACACCTCCTTTCAACTGCTCTGCCACCAAAAACCTCGATTATTTCCTTACAGATCATCTCGAAGTACAAGCCCAGTCCTTAAAACGCAATATCCGAAGCAATTTGCTTCCAGCGAGTAGCCAAATCCTCCGCAGTAGAAATCTCAACAGCGGCGAGGTTTAATGGATAATCTACGTTGTTTCGCTCGACGCAGCGCAGGGCTGTGAATTGCCCGTTGCTTGCCCTTAATATAAATCCAGACTCTCGGCATTCTGGAGAAGCGAGATATAACACTCCAGGGGCTACTTGATCGTCAAGTCGAATCACTTAACTTTCTCCTGACTTAAATTCTGAACTTTAGTGGGCGTATGCACCGTCTAATGACTAGCTCAGAACTTAGCTACCCAACGTTCCCGTTCACCCGCCGCAGATAACTTCTCGGACTTAACCGATTACCCAAACGGTCGGGTGCAAGCGGGTTGTTGTGCGGCTGGCAACGATGACACGCCAGAATTAGGAATCAGCGCACTCTATAATGCAATACAGTTCAGTTAAGCTTTTTTTCTCCCCCTGCTTCCTCTGCCTCCCCTGCTCCCCCTGCCTGCCTTAACAGATAAATTTGCTTAACTGAACCGTATTGCTCTATAATGTATGGTTGAACCAGAACTATGAGTGCTATGTTATTTTTTTACCATCCGACAGTATTGCTGATCAACTGGGCAGCACTCGCTGGGGCACACTTCCTCCTCGCACAAACGACAAATTGCAAACGCCCGTAACTCATTAGTTGTCATTGCAGTAAGCATCTTCTCCAAAAGCTGAGTTAATTGCTCATATTCATCGGGTGTCAGAGAAGTTACTGCAAACTGTAACTGCTGTCGCCGCTCAGTTAAAATTGTCTGTCGTCGTTCGTGACCTGCATCAGTGAGAAACAATGCCAGCGTTCTCCCATCTGAACCTGCTCTGCGCTCAACCAATCCTTGTGTCTCTAAACGGTCGATCAGACGAACTGTTCCAGGGTGAGAGAGATTCAAAACTTGGCGTAGTGTATTAATGGAAAGTCCGGGTTCTGCGCCCAGCGTGACAAGAGCAGCAGGAGTCTCACCGCCATGTCCAACACTCGCTTCGACAACAGCATTTAACCCATCAACCACACTTAAAGCCAGCGCACCCAGAAGATTCAGAGTTCGTTCTTCAGTCATAGCAATATAATCACTCAACTCTGCTTGGATTAATTACCGTTGACGGATGCTCGTGAACAATGAGCCACTGATTGTTCCGCTTTTCCCAAACATCTGTATGTCTGGCATTCACCTCAAATTCATTGCCATCCTCAAAAGTGTACGCCATCCGAGATGTAAAGGCAGTGACAGCAACCCGACCTTCCGCCAGCAACTTGATCTGTAAGTCCTGATTTGGAGACACGCTGAGCTGCGATAGTCCTGGGTAAATGGATCGCATTTCTGCAAACCCGGCAAACCCCTCAAGCGGGGGCAGAGAATCGTAGATGACAACATCTGAATCCATTGCGTAGAACGTTGCAAGACGCTCGAAGTTGGGATGACCGCTATCAGTCGTCCACGCCTCGCAATACTCCTGAATGCGGTTTTGCCATTCAATATTCATGTGTCCTCCTAGAAATGTTAGAGACTAGTTCAAAAATAATGTATGCATTATACATATTTATTGTACAGATGTAAAGGAGAAGCTTTAATCCACGTCTAGGTCAGCTACTCCAATTTCATCTCATCAGTAGACTCAAAACTACGCTTTGACCAACCAAAACGAAGCGGCACAACTATTACCTTACTGTTCCTTATCTGGATAATCCGTACTTACAGTAACCTGCTGCCAAGCATCCAAATCCGTTTTGACCCCTGACAGTTTTTCCTGAATCAGGCTTATGGCATCGGTGCCTAATGCCAGTCGCATCGGTGGATGAGGACTTTCCACAGCTTGAATGATGGCTTGCGCCGCTGATCGTGGATTACCAGGTTGCTTACCATCCATCTGTTTGAACCACTGCAATGAAGCACCGCTCACGGTCGCATAGGCATCAATGGAAAGTTCTGCTGCTGCCAGAGAGCGTCCGTTAAAATCTGTGCGAAATGCCCCAGGTTCAATTAAAGTAACTTTAACTCCAAAGGATTCAACCTCCTTAGCCAGGGCTTCAGACGTACCTTCCAGGGCAAATTTAGCGCCACAGTAGAGGCTGCTTCCACCAAATCCCACTAATCCTGCTGTGGATGACATATTCACAATGTGACCGCTGCCTTGCTGACGCATCACAGGCAAGACCGTTCGCATCAGACGGAGTGCCCCAAAGAAGTTGGTTTCAAAAAATTGGTGAATATCAACATCACTGACTTCTTCGAGTGCGGCAATGAGTCCATGACCCGCATTGTTGACCAGTACATCAATTCGACCAAAGGTGGCGATCGCGGTATCAACTGCTGCTTGTATGTGTTGGGGCAGTGTTACATCCAAACGTACAGCCTTTGCGGTTTCTGGATAGTGTTCAATCAAAGCGCGAAGTTGCTCTGGTTGGCGAGCAGTAGCAAGCAGGGAGTCGCCCTTCTTCAACACAGCTTCTGCTAGGGCCCGTCCGAACCCTGTTGAACATCCTGTAATCAACCAAACTTTAGGAGCGACACGATTTTTGTCTGAGTTCATTTGTTTTCTCCAATACAAAAACGATGAGATGCGAGGATCGGCGCAACTGCAATTCTGTAACTTACTTTCCACATTAAGCAGCCTGAATAAATATGTCCAATATGATTTTTGTCTTAGACTAAGACTTAAAACGTATTAATTGGCAATGGAACTTCGACACTTGCGTTACTTCGTGACTGTAGCTGAGGAACTTCATTTTGGTCGCGCCGCGCAACGACTACAAATCGCTCAACCGCCACTCAGTCAACAAATCCGTCAACTCGAACAAGAACTCGGTGTCGAGTTGCTGTATCGGACAAAGCGAACAGTCCGACTTACTGAAGCTGGACTTGCCTTCTTACAGCAGGCACGACAAATTCTCGTGCAATCTGAGCAAGCGATTGAGGTCGCTCAACGTGCAAGTCGAGGTGAAGTGGGTTGTTTAGCGATTGGATTTGTTGGATCTGCCACGTGTAGCCTGCTGCCTGCTGCCGTGCGGTCATTTCGCCGTCAGTTTCCTGATGTTCGTTTGATGCTGCATGAAATGACCACGAGCGAGCAAATTGAAGCACTGCATGACGATCGCATTCAGCTTGGCTTTATTTGTCCGCCCATCAACGATGACGAACTCAGCGTGGAAACGGTTTTACAAGAATCGTTCGTCGCTGTATTGCCAGAAGCACACCCGCTTGCGACTCAAACACAACTGTCATTAGCATCACTCGCCGAGGAGTCCTTCATTTTATCTCCACGTCATCTAGGAAGCGGCTTTTACGACCAGATTATCCGTTTGTGTCAACAAGCAGGATTTATTCCCCAAGTAACTCAGGAAGCAATTCAGATGCAAACCATTGTCAGCTTAGTGGCAGCAGAATTAGGAGTTGCGCTTGTCCCAGCTTCACTCCAGAATTTGCAACGAGCAGGGGTCGTCTACAAACCGCTCGAAGACCAAACGCTCTATGTCAAGTTGGCAGTTGTTTGGCGAAGTGCAAACACCTCGCCCGTGCTACACCAATTTCTAGCGCAATCAAGAGCCGTTACACGATTTAGTGCAGCGTTTAAGTCGCTGCAAGCAGTTGAGTAAGAGTCAGGCAGAAAATGGATAACAGTTTACAGATTGACAACGTTCAAAGCTTTGTCAAAGCAATTGGCGATAACAATAACCTTTGGAGATTACTGCATAAAAAAGAAGTCAGTCGCCTTAAAGAAGAAGTTAAATATAAATATCAAAATTTCGCGCAATTTTTCCAGCCTTCGCAAAAACTCGATATATTTACCAATTACCGTTCAGCTACTTCAATTGTCGATATTGGTAATACATTGATGCATGGATTGGGTAGATCGCAAAGTTGAACTAGTCAAAGGAAAAATTGTCGAAAGGGTAAGCTGTGCTACCCTAGCTTATAGTTTAATATCTGTTAAATTTCTGAAATATTGCTAACTAAAACCCATTGCATTATAGCTTGATAGTATAATTAGTACACAGTAGTAACAAAAGAACAAAATCATGCAAAGCATACTTTTAAGCCGCGAAGAAGTTGCACGACGTGCGAAAGAACTATATGAAAACAGCATTCGTCAACAAGTGGAACGAGAAGAAAACATCGGTAAAATGGTGATTATTAATATAGAAACAGGTGAATACGCAGTTGACAAAACTGGCTTAGAATCGGCACATCTATTACGTAAAAATCATCCATTTGCTCGACTATATGGTATTCGTATTGGTTATAAAGTTGCTGTTTCCTTCTGTGGTTTTCTGGAGCGTGATTTATAGTGATTTCCGGTATTGTCAAGGATGCACACGCAACTATTAATGTAGAATTTCGACTGCAAAATATACCAGATTTTACTATTGAATTTGTTATAGACACAGGTTTTACAGATTACCTTTGTTTACCACCGGAAGCAGTTGTTTTGTTGGGTTTACCCTTACTATATGAACTACCTGCAAATCTAGCTAATAATAGTTGGGTAGATATACCAGTACATCAAGCTGTTATTGTTTGGAATGGCGAAGAAAGATTAGTTAATGTACTTGCGACAGGAAAGCGACCTTTACTAGGCACTGCTTTACTTGATGAGCATGAACTTGTCATACAGTTTACCGAGGGCGGTTTAGTAACAATTGATGAATTGTAGTTGCTTTCTGGATATATCGACTTGTTCAAGATTAGAGCCGTGAACTAAAGGGTTCCTATCGCTTTTGGGCATAGCTCTAATTTCTCTTAAAGATGAAGTGCGATCGCTTTAGCAAGAATAGGTGCTACAGCATTACCTACCTGATCGTACTGGCAAAGAAACTTCTCGTCGAATCTCTCTTCTTGATGTAATAATTTGTGAGATACAACAGTTTTCTTCCCTAGAAAACGATACGCACCACATAAACGCTCTTGTGACGTACCTACACTTCTCTAACGAGTAAGTGTAGGCTTCTCAAAGACTCCTCATTGAGGACATAATTTGAGCTTTTAGATCGTGCGCCCCACGATTCTTTATGTTGATCGCCGCATTCAAATCT